>NZ_CYIG01000007.1 GCF_001298675.1 Paenacidovorax caeni | reverse complement strand
CGCATCCCAGATGATTGCATAGACCCAAAACGCTATCCCCTATTCATGGCCCGCGCGGTTCTGCAAGAGTTGATAGAGTCCTTGCAATCGACCCTGGGAGTGAAGCCATGTTGATAGCCCTGCACAAGAACGCCCGCACCACGCCTGCAGTGCGGGCCGAGATCGCAGCCAGCGACGAGACAGCCGGTGTCCTGGCCCAACGCTATGGGATTACCGAGCAGACGGTCTACAAGTGGAAGAAGCGCTCTGTCTTTGGGGACCGTTCCCACACGGCCCATCGCCTGCAGACCGTGCTCACACCTGCGCAAGAGATCGTGGTGGTTCACCTGCGGCGCACCTTGCTGCTGCCCCTGGATGACCTGCTGGCAGTCACGCGCGAGTTCATTTGCCCCCATGTCTCGCGCTCGGGCCTGGACCGGTGCCTGCGCCGCCATGGGGCGGGCAACCTCAACGCCCTCAAGCCCCAGGAGCCACAGCCTGTGCACAAGACCTTCAAGAGCTACGAGCCAGGCTACGTGCACATGGACGTGAAGTACCTGCCCCAGATGCAGGATGAGAGCAGCCGGCGCTACCTGTTCGTGGCTATCGATAGGGCTACGCGCTGGGTGTTTGTGCAGCTCAAGTCCAACAAGACCGCAGCCAGTGCACAGGCCTTCCTCAAGGCGTTGCACAAGGCCTGTCCGATCAGGATCAACAAACTGTTGACCGACAACGGCAAAGAGTTCACGGACCGTCTGTTTGCCAGCAAGGAACGCGAACCCAGCGGCAACCATGAATTCGATCAACTGTGCCGGGAGTTGGGCATAGAGCACCGATTGACCAAGCCCAGGACGCCCAGAACCAATGGCATGGTGGAGCGGTTTAACGGCCGCATTGCCGATGTGCTCAAGACCCACCGGTTCAACAGCCGCGAGGACATGGAGCAGACCTTGCTGCGCTATGTGGCCTTGTACAACCACCAGCTGCCGCAGTCAGCGCTCAAGAGCAGTACGCCGATGCAGGCCATGAAAGAGTGGCATCACACCCACCCGCACCTGTTTCACAAGCGACCATATGATCGTCCGGGATGCGACAGCTAGCAACCTTGCTCTCAAGCAGATGGCTTCCATCTGCCGCATATCTCGGCTTGATTCAGCAGCCCCTATCCATCATGCGCTTTCTATTTTTCCTTTTAGCCACACTCATCACCCTTCCGACTCTGGCATCTGAAGAATTGCTCAGACTTGACACCCGCCCGGATGTCAAAACGCCGATCTTCTACATTAAAAATAATGGCGCCAGCGCAACCGTTTTGCTCCTCTCCGGAGGAAAAGGAGGGATGGGAAAAATAGTGGATGGACAGCCATCCAGTGAGAATTTCTTAGTCCGTAGCCGAAATCATTTCACCGAAAACGGGCTGAATGTTGCCGTACTTGGCTTGCCGTCGGACAAGAAGACCGGCTACGTTGAATACGCCGACCGCCTCAGCTCCGAGCATCTCCAGGATATCAAGAGGGTGGTTGAATATTTGAAAGCCGATACGGGATTGCCTGTTTGGCTTGTAGGAACGAGCCGAGGGACTGTTTCAGCGACTGCAGCAGCCATCGATTTCGGCAACGAACTCCTTGGCGGCATCGTTCTCACTGCGAGCGTGGTCAGCTACAAGAAAGCGGGTGCGGTTCCCACGCAAGATATCGGAAAAATTCAAATCCCCGTCCTGGTGGTGCACCATGAAAAAGACGGTTGCGTCATTTGCGCACCGCACGAAGTACCGAGCATCATGAAAGGCCTCAAAAACACGCCTGTCAAAAAATTGCTCATGGTTTCCGGGGGCGACAATCCGACAGGCGACCCCTGCGAGGCACTGCATTACCACGGGTTCATTGGCATTGAAGAGGCCACTGTAAAAAGCATGGCAGCCTGGATAAAAAAACCAACCCTGTAGCAACGGGGCTACGCCCACAGTGCACAGCTAAGCCTTCAGCAAACCGTGACTTTGCACGGCAGAGACAATGAAACCGCCCCTCTCTATCGTTATCGTTTTATGTGCCATGGCAGCCATTTGCGCGAGCGTCGGTTGGATGGGCATCACGGAACACCAGCTCACCACGGGGGGAAAGCTCGGCATTTCCACCTCTTCGGGCCTGGGTGCAGTCGTGCAGGGGTGGCTTTTCATCGCGGCCGCCTTTTTCCTCATGGGAATTTTGGCGTCACGCTCAGGGGTGAGAAATCTCATCTGGCTTGGCCTGGCGGTTGTCTTTTTTGCATTGATCGCCGCCTACAGCCACTCCTCTTATGCGCCTTAACCCGGCCTTGCGCCCCAGCCGTTCCCTATTGGCCAGCGGCTGATCCCATCGCCGGCAAAATGGCGGCCTCCCCGCTTCAACCCTGCCTGCCATGTCCCTTCGCATCGTCCGCCTCGGCACCCCGCGCGCACCTGACGAGGGCACGCGCATTGGCACCGTGCGCCGCCCGCCGCGCGGCGTGCCCAAGGAGCAGTTCGCGGCGCAGGATTGGTACGACGTCTGGTACCCCAACCTGGCCCCGAGCAACGACACGGTGAAGATGGCCCAGGCGGCTGCCACGCCGCAGGAGTGGGCCGCTTTCGAGCGCCGCTACCGCGCCGAGATGGGAACGCCCGAGAACCGCCACAGCATCGCGCTGCTGGCGCAGTTGTCGCGGCAGACAAACTTTTCCATGGGCTGCTACTGTGAGGAAGAAGCCCATTGCCACCGCGCGGTGCTGCGCGCGCTGCTGGCCGAGGCAGGCGCGCAGATCGCCGAGTAGCGCGCCGCATGCCCGAACCGCTGCCCGCCCTGCTACGCCGTGTGCGCGCATGCACGCTCTGCGCACCGCACCTGCCACTGGGCCCGCGCCCGGTGCTGCAGGCAGCCGCCAGCGCGCGCATCCTGATCGCGGGCCAGGCCCCGGGGCGCAAGGTGCACGCCAGCGGCATCCCGTTCGACGACGCCAGTGGCGAGCGCCTGCGCGCCTGGCTGGGCCTGGAGCGCACGGTCTTCTACGATGCCGCGCAGGTGGCGATCCTGCCCATGGCCTTTTGCTACCCCGGCCGGGGACCGTCGGGCGACGCGCCCCCACGCCCTGAATGCGCGCCTGCCTGGCGCACGTCCCTGCTGGCGCACCTGCCGCAGCGTGCCCTCACGGTGGTGCTGGGGCAGTACGCACTGGCCTGGCACCTGCCGGATGCGTGCCAGGGCGTTACCGCCGCAGTGCGCGAATGGCGGAGCCAGTGGGCGGGCCCGGGGCCGCACACCATCGCCCTGCCCCACCCCAGCCCGCGCAACAACGGCTGGCTGCAGCGCAACCCGTGGTTCGAGGCCGAGGTGCTGCCCCGGGTGCGTACCCGCGTGGCCGCCGTGCTGGCTGAAGATACAAGCGAAAAAGGCCTCTAGCGCTTAACCATCAAGCGCAAGCAGCTATCAATACAGAAGCACAAAGGCGCACCATGTGAGGCACATGGGCTGCGCGCCAGCGCGCCCGCTGCCGCGCCCTGCCACGGCGCGTGGCTACGATAGCGCCATGCTTTCCGACTCTCGCCCCCCTGCGCCCGCGCCCGGCTGGCGCATGCTGCTGCGCATGACGCGCCCCGGCTTCCTGCTGCTGACGGCGGCTGCCTGCATCCTCGGCATGGCGTTCGCCTGGGCCTGCGGCTGCGGCTTTGACGTGCCCAAGGCCGCTGCCACCCTGGTGCTGGCCGTGGTGGCGCATGCCGGCGCCAATGTGCTGAACGACTACCACGACGCGCGCAACGGCGCCGACGCCGCGAACCAGCAGGGCCTGTTCCCGTTCTCTGGCGGTTCGCGGCTGATCCAGCAGGGCCTGGTGTCCGAGGCCGACACTGGCCGCTGGGCCGCGCTGCTGCTGCTTGTGCTGGTGCCAGCCGGCCTGCTGCTGGCACTGCACAGCGGCGGCGGGCTGCTGCTGATTGGCATGGCGGGCCTGTTCCTGGCCTGGGCCTATTCGGCGCCGCCGCTGGCACTGATGTCGCGTGGCCTGGGCGAGCTGGCCGTGGGCCTGGCCTGGTGGCTCATCGTGCTGGGGGCGGACTACGTGCAGCGGCACCAGTTCTTCATCATTCCGGCGGTCACGGCGGCGAGCTTTGCGCTGCTGGTGGTCAATCTGCTGCTGATCAATGGCTTTCCCGACGCCCCGGCCGATGCCCAGGTGGGGAAAAACACCCTGGTGGTACGCCTGGGCGCACGCCGTGCCGCCTGGCTGTACCTGGCGCTGGCGCTGCTGGCGCACGGCTGGCTGGCGCTGGCGGTATGGCTGCTGATTCCGCCCGCCGCCGCGCTGTGGGGCCTGGCCTCGGCGCCGCTTTCGCTGGCGGCGGCCGCGCTGCTGCTGCGCCATGCCAGCGAACCGCAGCGCCTGCGCCCAGCCATCGCGCTGTCGGTGGCGGCGCCCCTGGTGCACGCGCTGGCCCTGGCGGCGGGGCTGGCTGCGAGCGCGCACTGACTCCCACGGCCTGACACCCTGCGACCTGGCCACGCCGAAATATAGACAGTCGGTCTAATTAATGAAACAATTAAACCGTTCAGTCTATTTTTCACCTGTACGCCATGCCCGCCTCCGCCCCCCCGAACGCGCCGCGCCGCCGGGGCCGCCCGCCGAAGAACTCCGCCGTACCGCGTGAAGACACGCGCGCATTGCTTGTGCGCACCGGCGTGGCGGTGCTGACAGAGAAGGGCTACTCGGCCGTCGGCATCGACGAGATCCTGCGCCAGGCCGCCGTGCCCAAGGGCTCGTTCTATCACTACTTCGAGAGCAAGGAAGCCTTCGGCCAGACGCTGATCGCGGCCTACGCCGGCTATTTCGCGCGCAAGCTCGACCGCTGGTTCCTCGACCCCGCGACGCCGCCCCTGCAGCGGCTGCGCGGCTTCATCGCCGACGCCCAGGCGGGCATGCAGCGCCACGGCTTCCAGCGCGGCTGCCTGGTTGGCAACCTGGGGCAGGAAATGGGCACGCTGCCCGAATCGTTCCGCGCGCAGCTGGAGGGCGTTCTGCTCGACTGGCAGGCACGCACCGCGGCCTGCCTGCGCGCCGCGCAGCAGGCCGGCGAGATCGCTCCGCAGCACGACTGCGCGGTGCTGGCGCAGTTCTTCTGGATTGGCTGGGAAGGCGCGGTGCTGCGCGCCAAGCTGCAGCGCTGCGCCGCGCCGCTGCAGGTCTATGCCGACGGTTTTTTTCAACTGCTTAGATAAATCAACGACAAGGAGACCCCTATGTTCCGTGGCTTGCTCATCGACAAACAGGACGGCCAGCAAACCGCTGCCGTGCGCATGCTGGATGAGGCTTCATTGCCCTCCCTTCCCAATGAGGGCGAGGTAACCGTGCGCGTGGCCTATTCCACGCTGAACTACAAGGACGCGCTCGCCATCACCGGCCGCTCGCCGGTGGTGCGCAAGTTCCCCATGGTGCCGGGCATCGACTTCGCCGGCACGGTGGAGTCCAGCACCGACCCGGCCTGGCAGCCTGGCGCCGCCGTGGTGCTCAACGGCTGGGGCGTGGGCGAAGGGCATTGGGGCGGGCTGGCCGAACGAGCCCGCGTGCCGGGGCGCTTTCTCATTCCGCTGCAAGCGCCCTTCACCGCGCGCCAGGCCATGGGCATTGGCACCGCGGGCTACACCGCTGCGCTGTGCGTGCTGGCGCTGGAGCACCACGGCGTGACGCCGGACAAGGGCCCCGTGGTGGTAACCGGCGCGGCGGGCGGCGTGGGCAGCGTGGCCGTGGCGCTGCTGGCCAAGGCGGGCTACGAGGTGGCCGCCGTCACCGGGCGGGTCCAGGAGGCCGACTTCCTCACCCGCCTGGGCGCGCGCCACGTCATTGACCGAGCGGAAATCTCCCAGCCCGGCCGGCCGCTGGAGAAGGAACGCTGGGCCGGCGCCGTGGACGTGGCGGGCGGGCAGGTGCTGGCGAACGTGTGCGCCGCCATGCGCTACCGCGGCGTGGTGGCAGCGTGCGGGCTGGCCGCGGGCATGGGCTTTCCGGCCACGGTGGCGCCCTTCATCCTGCGCGGCGTGACGCTGGCGGGCATCGACAGCGTGATGGCGCCCACGGCGGACCGTCTGCAGGCCTGGCAGCGCCTGGCGACCGACCTGGACACCGCCGTGCTGGAAACGCTGCTGCACGACATCACGCTGGACGACGCCATCGCCATCGCGCCCGCCCTGCTGGCCGGTCAGGTGCGCGGCCGCCTCGTGGTGCGCGTGTGATCCATTTTCAAACCAAGGAGAGACCCATGACCGCAGCCCCCATCAGCCGCTTTCCCGTGCCTGAAATCAAGGACCTGCCCGACGACATCCGTGCGCGCATCCTGGCCGTGCAGGAGAAATCCGGCTTCGTGCCCAACGTGTTCCTGGTGCTGGCGCACCGCCCGGACGAGTTCCGCGCCTTCTTCGCCTACCACGACGCGCTGATGGACAAGAAAGGCAACCTGAGCAAGGCCGAGCGCGAGATGATCGTCGTCGCCACAAGCAACGCCAACCAGTGCCAGTACTGCGTGGTGGCGCACGGGGCGATCCTGCGCATCCGTGCCAAGAACCCGCTCATCGCCGACCAGGTGGCGGTGAACTACCGCAAGGCCGACATCACGCCACGCCAGAAGGCCATGCTGGACTTCGCCATGAAGGTCTCGGCGCGCGCGCACGAAGTGGACGACCACGACTTTGAAACCCTGCGCCAGCACGGCTTCGACCAGGAGGACATCTGGGACATCGCCGGCATCGCTGCGTTCTTTGGCCTGTCCAACCGCATGGCCAACGTCACCAGCATGCGGCCCAACGACGAGTTTTACGGCATGGGCCGCTGAACAAGCCTGCGCACGCAGGCGACAGCCTGCCCGTGCACGCCGCACGGGCAGCGGATATGCTGGGCGTCCACCCACCCCACGCGCCACGCCATGTCTGTTGCCGCCAACGCCGTCGTTGCCCTGATTGCCCTGCTGCACGTCTACATCCTGGTACTGGAGATGTTTCTGTGGGACAAGCCTGCCGGGCGCCGCGCCTTCGGCCTGAGCCCGGAAATGGCCGCCGCCACCAAGACCCTGGCGGCCAACCAAGGCCTGTACAACGGCTTCCTCGCGGCCGGCTTGCTGTGGGGGCTGTGGCTCGGCCAGGAGGGCGTGCCGGTGCAGGTGTTCTTCCTGCTGTGCGTGCTGGTGGCGGGCCTGTACGGCGCCGCCACGGCCAGCCGCAAGATCCTGTTCATCCAGGCGGTGCCTGCCGCCATCGGGCTGGCGCTGCGGGCGCTGGCCTGACCAACGGGCCAGGGCAGGCCCGGTATTGACGAAAAAAGGCTCTAGCCCTTTCCAGCCAAGCGCTAGCAGCTCCTGAAAAAGGAGCGCTAATGCTGCAGCACGTCGGCCCCTGCGGGCGGCTTGAAAGTGAACGCGCCTGCGGGCAGCGCCGGGTTGAGCTGCATGCCGGTGAAGCGGATCAGCGAGCGCTGGCCGAAGCTGTCCACGATGTCGAGCACCGCGAGCGCCTCGCCGTCGAAGCCGACGCGCACGCTCTTGAGCTGGCCCTCCCGCGCCTTCGGCGTGGCCAGCACCCACTGCAAGCCGCCGTCTTCGGGCGCCGACTCCAGCGTGAAATCGGCGCGCAGCGCGGCGAGGTCGGGCGCCGAGGCAAGCAGCGCGGCGGGCGTGCTGCCCAGCGCCTTGTCCTGGGCGCGCTGCGTGACCTGGTTCAGGTCGGCGTCGTAGAGCCAGAGCGTCTTGCCGTCGGCCACGATGGTCTGCGCGAACGGCTTCTCGTAAACGAACTTGAAGCGTCCGGGGCGCTGGAACTCGAAGTGGCCGCTCGACTGCTTGGTGCGCGCCGCCTGCCCGTCTTTCGGCGGGGCCGTTACCGCCTGGGTAAAAGCGGCGCGGCCACTGTGCGCGGTCTTCATGAAGTTTTCGAGGCTTTTCAGGCCGTCAGCCCAAGCTGGGAAAGCGCAGGCAGCTATGAAAAAGAAAGCAATTTTCCGCATGGTTACTCCATCGCGTTGGGCGCCACGGTGGTGGCGCGGGTGGTGTTGCGCCCTGCGGCCTTGGCGGCGTAGAGCATGGCGTCGGCGGCTTGCAGCAGCGCCTGGGGCGTGCTGTCCTGGCGCGGCACCATGGTGGCCACGCCGATGCTGAGAGTCACCCAGCCGGATACGCCGGAATGGCCGTGCGGAATGGCCTGCACGGCCGTGGCGGCATGGCACGCCTGTGCCACGCCGAGCGCGCCCTGGGCGTCGGTGTCGGGCAGGATGGCCACGAATTCCTCGCCGCCGTAGCGCGCCACCAGGTCGCCCGGCCGGTGCGTGCAGCCGTGCAGGGCGCTGGCAATGCGGGTCAGGCAGCGGTCGCCCTCGCCGTGGCCGTAGTGGTCGTTGAACGGCTTGAAATGGTCGATGTCCATGAACAGCAGGCTCAGGGGGCGCTGGCTGGCCTGCAGCGCGTGCCAGGTGCGCTCCAGGGCCTGGTCAAAGGCGCGGCGGTTGGCAATGCCGGTCAGCGGATCGCGCAGCACCTCTTGCTGCAGCCGGTCGGCCTCGATCATTTTCTCGCGGAAATAGTCCATGGCCTGGGCCATCTGGCCAACCTCGTCGCGGCGGTGCACGCCTTCGATTTGGCTTTCGTAGTCCTTGTTGGCCAGGCGCCGCATGGCCGCCGCCAGGGCGTTGATGGGGCGTGAGACCTCGTGGATCGACAGCCAGGCCGACAGCAGGATCACGAAGGTAACGGCCAGGCCAAAGGCCAACGCCGTCTGCACGGTGGTGCGCTGGGTCTGCGCCGCCAGTTCGGCAGCCACGGCCTGGTAATTGGCGACGGAGACATCGCGCAGCCCATCCATGCCGCGGCGCAGGGCCTTGAGTTCGGGTTGCAGCTGGTCATGGATGATGTGCAGCGCCCGGTCGCCGCGCCAGCGGGCCGCTGCCTCCACGATCTGTGCCGAGTGCGCCGCCACCGCGGCTTCGCGTGCACGCACGTCGGCCAGTGCCCCCTGCTGGCCCCGCAGCAGCGGGGCCAGGCGGTCGAGCGCCTGGCGAAAGCGCTCCTGCGCGGAAGCGATATCCCGGCCCACGGCGCGCATGTGCGCCTCCTCCTGCTCGGTCAGCACGGCGAACACCAGGCGGCTGGCCTCGTTCATTTCCAGCAGCGCGCCGTCAATCAGGATGGCGGCCTGCACGTCCACGGCCAGCAGGTCGCGGTAGCTGCGGTCAATGGCGCGCATGTTGAGCAGCGCGAAGACGGTGATGAGCACGGACAGCGAACCCAGCAGCCCGACCATGAGCAGCACCTTGTTGACCAGCTTCAGGTTGTTGAAGAAACGCGACATGTCGGGCTCCTTCACTCCGAGGCAGGCCCGCTGATGGCTGCCTGCAGCCGGGCGATGGCCGTCTCGTCGTCGATGGCGCCGGTGAAGTGCGCATGCACCAGCTGGTAGATGGCCGTCTTGACTGCGGGCGGGTTGGCGTTGCCCATGGCGACCGATCCCAGCACGGTGCGGCGCATGTTGCTGGCACGCAGGTGGCGAATGAGCTGCTGCCCGCAGGCGTTGAACGGCTCCAGCGCCACATCGACGCGCGCTGGCGCCGCGCCGGTGGCAATGTTCAGGTCGCGCTGCAGGCCGGTATCCATCAGCGTGGCGGCGAAGCGCCCGCGCGTCGCATCCGCCATGGCCGCGCCCTGGAAGAAGACGTACTGGTCGGCGTTGAACAGGTAGATGCCCTGGGTATCGGGGAACAGGAAGCACGCGAACTGCCTGCCGGGCACCATGCGCCGCGAGGTGAATTCACCATTCACCCAGGTGCCTTGCACCTGCAGCAGCGCCTGCCCCGCCATCACCATCCGGGTGGCCTGGTCCCAGGTGCGCCCGGCCAGGCCCGCATCCGCGAAGGCCCGCAGCTGGCGCATACGCTGGAAGATGGTGCGCAGCAGCTGGGGCTGCAGCGCCTGCGGGTCCAGGTCGAGGAAGGCACGGCGGTAAAACTCCGCACCACCCACCCCCGCGGCCACCGATTCGAACAGCAGGGTTTGCTCCCACGCCTCCTTGCCGATGGCCAGTGGCACGACGCCGGCCGCCTTGGCCTTCTCCAGCAGCGCGATCAGCGCATCCCAGTTGTCCGGCGCGGTGCCGCCCAGGCGGTCCAGCACGGATTTGTTAACCCACAGCCAATTGGTGGCATGCGCGTTGATGGGCGCGGCAATCCAATGGCCCTGGTACTTGGACAGGCGCTGGATGCCATAGGGCACGACCTCGTCCCATTCCTGCACGCGGGCTTGCGCGTCCAGGCTGGCGAGCGCGCCACGCCGCGCCCAGTAGTGGATATCGAAGCCAATCATCTGCGCCGCAGCCGGGGGCCTTCCGGCCTCCACGCGCTGGCGCACGAAGTCCCCGTAGCGGGCGGTGCCGCTGCCGGGCCGCGCCTCTTCCTGCCACGCCATGCCGGCCTGCCGGACGTAGCGCCTGATGACGTCAATGCTGGCCTGCTCCCCTTGGGACACCCACCAGTGCATCACGTCCACCTTGGGCACGCTCGCCTGGGCCCAGGCAAGCGCCGGTAATGCCATGGCCAAAGCCAGGCCGCAAGCAGCGACGCTGCCGGCGCGCATGCGCGGCTACTCCGCCCGCGCGGGCACCAGCACCTCGCGCTGGCCGCTGGCCGTGAGGGCACTGACCAGGCCGGCCTTTTCCATGTCTTCGAGCAAGCGCGCCGAGCGGTTGTAGCCGATGCGCAGCTTGCGCTGCACATAGGAGATGCTGGCCTTGCGGTCTTTCAGCACCACCTCGACGGCTTGGTCGTACATCGGGTCTTTCTCGCCGCCGCTGCCTTCGCTGCCGCTGTCGGCGAAGCCGCCTTCGCTGTCTTCGCCACTGCCACCTTCGAGCACGCCTTCGACGTAGTCGGGCTCGCCCTGCTGCTTGAGGTAGCTGACGACGCGGTGCACCTCGTCATCGCTCACGAAGGCGCCGTGCACACGGATCGGCAAGCCCGAGCCACTGGCCATGTAGAGCATGTCGCCCATGCCCAGCAGTGCCTCGGCCCCCATCTGGTCGAGGATGGTGCGGCTGTCGATCTTGCTGCCCACGGAGAAGGCGATACGCGTCGGGATGTTGGCCTTGATCAGACCGGTAATCACGTCCACGCTGGGGCGCTGCGTCGCCAGGATGAGGTGGATGCCCGCCGCACGGGCTTTTTGCGCCAGGCGTGCGATCAGCTCTTCGATCTTCTTGCCCACGACCATCATCAAGTCGGCCAGCTCGTCGATGATGACGACGATGTGCGGCAGGCGGTCCAGCGGCTCGGGCTGCTCCGGCGTCAGGCTGAAGGGGTTGCCAATGACTTCGCCGCGCGCCTTGGCTTCGTCGATCTTCGCGTTGTAGCCCGCAAGGTTGCGCACGCCGACCTTGCTCATCAGCTTGTAGCGCCGCTCCATTTCGGCCACGCACCAGTTCAGGCCGTTGGCGGCCTGCTTCATGTCCGTCACCACCGGGCACAGCAGGTGCGGAATGCCCTCATAGACCGACATTTCCAGCATCTTCGGGTCGATCATCATCAGCCGCACGTCACGCGCCTCAGCCTTGTAGAGCAGCGAGAGGATCATGGCGTTGATCCCCACCGATTTGCCCGAGCCCGTGGTGCCGGCCACCAGGCAGTGCGGCATTTTGGCCAGGTCGGCCACGATCGGAGCGCCGATGATGTCCTTGCCCAGGCCTACGGTGAGCAGGCTCTTGGCGTCGTGGTAGACCTGCGAGCCCAGGATTTCCGACAGGCGGATGGTTTGGCGCTTGGCGTTGGGCAGCTCCAGCGCCATCGTGGTCTTGCCCGGAATGGTCTCGACCACGCGGATCGACACCAGCGACAGCGAGCGTGCCAGGTCCTTGGCCAGGTTGACGATCTGCGAGCCCTTCACGCCCGTGGCAGGCTCGACCTCGTAGCGCGTGATGACGGGGCCAGGCTGCGCTGCCACCACCGTGACCTCGACGCCGAAGTCCTTGAGCTTCTTCTCGATCAGGCGGCTGGTCATCTCCAGCGTTTCGGGCGAGACGGTCTCTTGGCGCGCCTGCGCGGCGTCAAGCAGATCCACCTGCGGCAGTGGGCTGTCCGGCATGTCGGAGAACAGGGGCTTTTGCCGCTCCTTCACCACGCGCGTGCTCTGCACGGGCTCGGCCAGCACCGGCTCGATGATGGCCACGGGCTGCGGGTGGTGGGCCTCAATCTCGTGGCGCTCCTCCTGCACCACCTCCTGGCGCTCGCGCGCCGCGCGCTTGCCCACGGCAAGGTCCTTGGCCTTCTCGCGCTGCGCACGGCCAAGCTGCACCAGTCCGTCAATCTGTCCGCCCAGGCGTTCAGCCACCTGGCCCCAGGAGAAGCGAAACACCAGCGCCACGCCCAACACCAGGAGCACGATGCCCAGCAGCCCCGAACCTGTGAAACCCAGCCACTTCATGGAAGCCGGCCCGAGCACATAGCCCAGTACGCCGCCCGCGTGGCCGGGCAACAGGGCCTCGAAACGGTACAGGCGCGACCACTCCAGCGCCGTGCTGGCCCCCAGGAGCAGCACCAGGCCGCCCCAGAAGAGCAGGCGCCGCAGCAGCGGCGAGGGAGCGCCCTCGGGCACCTCGCCACCGCGCATCCAGCGGGCCAGTGCCGACAGCCAGGCCCACACGAAAGCCACCACGGCCCACCACACGGAAAAGCCCAGCATGAAATAGCTGCTATCCGCCAGCCAGGCGCCCAGGCGCCCGACCCAGTTGGACACCATGCGCGCCTGCCCAGCCCCCGAGGTCGACCAGGCCGCATCCTGCGCCGAATAGCTCAGCAGCGCCAGCAGCCAGAACACCCATGCCACCAAGCCCAGCACCAGGCCGATCTCGTGGCCAAAGCGGGCAGCGCCCGAGCGCGGTGCAGCGCGGCTTCCGGAAGAGGCGTTCAAAGTATTGAGGGAATAGGTCATGGCAGGCGGGCAAGCTTACCCGAAGCAGGGGTGAACAGCCGTTACAAAACAGGACGGCGGTGGCGCTCCCTACAATCGGCGTTTGCCCTCAGATACCCGGGCGCACTGCCCTCCAGAGACCGACCATGGCCACTACCACGCAACACGCCCAAGTCCTCATCCTCGGCTCCGGCCCCGCCGGTTACACCGCAGCCATCTACGCCGCGCGCGCCAACCTGAATCCGGTGCTCATCACCGGCATGGCACAGGGCGGGCAGCTCACCACCACCACCGAGGTGGACAACTGGCCCGCCGACGTGGCCGGCGTGCAGGGGCCTGAGCTGATGCAGCGCTTCCTGGAGCACGCCGAGCGCTTCAAGACGCAAATCGTGTTCGACCACATCAACAAGGTGGATTTGTCGCAGCGCCCCTTCACCCTCACCGGAGACAGCGCCACCTACACCTGCGACGCACTCATCGTCGCCACCGGCGCCTCAGCCAAATACCTGGGCCTGCCGTCGGAAGAGGCCTTCATGGGCCGCGGTGTTTCGGCCTGCGCCACCTGCGACGGCTTCTTCTACCGCGACCAGGACGTGTGCGTGATCGGCGGCGGCAACACCGCCGTGGAAGAAGCGCTGTACCTGTCGAACATTGCGCGCAAGGTGACGCTGGTGCACCGGCGCGACAAGTTCCGCGCCGAGCCCATCCTGATCGACAAACTGCACGAGAAGGTGGCTGCCGGCAAGATCGAACTCAAGACATTCTTCACGCTCGACGAGGTGCTGGGCGACGCCAGCGGCGTCACGGGCATCCGCATCAAGAGCACGCAGGACGGCCACAGCGAGGACATCGCGCTGCAGGGCTGCTTCATTGCCATCGGCCACGCGCCCAACACGGAGATCTTCCAGGGCCAACTGCAGCTCGAAAACGGCTACATCGTCACCCAGGGCGGTCTCAAGGGCTTCGCCACCCAAACCAGCGTGCCTGGCGTGTTCGCCGCAGGCGATGTGCAGGACCATGTCTACCGCCAAGCCATCACCAGCGCGGGCACAGGGTGCATGGCAGCGCTGGATGCACAGCGCTTTCTGGAACAGCAGGAGTGATTCCTGGCGGCCGCGCTATAATCTGCGGCTTTGCTGAATTTCCGCCCCGCTTAACTGATGGGGCGGGCGCGGCAGCCGGGTTACCGCCACCCGTTCCAACTGGCGAGGTGAGGTTGCCGGCCACCAGGGCGGGCAGCCGTGAACTATCGGAGTGTCCTGATGGCACGCGTATGTGAAGTAACGGGCAAGAAGCCCATGGTGGGAAACAACGTCTCCCACGCCAACAACAAGACCAAGCGCCGTTTCCTGCCCAACCTGCAGTACCGTCGTTTCTGGGTGGAAAGCGAAAACCGCTGGGTGCGCCTGCGCGTTTCCAGCGCTGCCCTGCGTCTGATCGACAAGAACGGCATCGACTCCGTGCTCGCTGACATGCGCGCCCGTGGCCAGGCTTAATTTCCACTGAAGGAGAACCAACATGGCTGCAAAAGGCGGACGCGAAAAGATCAAGCTGGTGTCTACCGCTGACACCGGCCACTTCTACACCACCACCAAGAACAAGAAGACGATGCCTGAGAAGATGTCGATCATCAAGTTCGACCCGAAGGCGCGCAAGCACGTCGAGTACAAGGAAGCCAAGCTGAAGTAATTTCGGCCGCTCTCTGCCAAGAAACCGCCACGGCATCCGTGCCCTGGCGGTTTTTTGTTGCCCGTGGCCGCCCGATCCACGAAGCAATCCATCGCATATCACGATGGCAGAGCGCCAATCATCATGGGAAAATGCGCAAAACCTTCTCCAAATGAGAAGATAACGCCACCCCATGAAAAGCTCCGAGCGCAGTTTCGCGCGCCGCATCGATCTCACCTCGCTGCAATTGTTCGTAGCCGTCTGCGAACTGGGCAGCATCGGCCGCGCGGCCGAGCGTGAGTTCATCGCGGCGTCTGCCGTGAGCAAGCGCCTGTCGGACCTGGAGGCGGCCGTAGGCACGGCGCTGCTGTACCGCCACAGCCGGGGCGTGACGCTCACCCCCGCTGGGGAAAGCCTGCTGCACCATGCGCGCACCGTGCTGTTCGGGCTGGAGCGCATGCAGGGCGAGCTGAGCGAATACGCCGGCGGCGTGCGCGGCCATGTGCGCATGCACGCGAATATTTCCGCCATCGTGCAGTTTCTGCCCGAAGACCTGGGTGCCTTCGCACGCGCGCACAGCCAGATCAAGATCGACCTGCAGGAGCATCTGAGCCCCGCCGTGCTGCACGCGGTGCAAGAGGGCGCCGCCGACCTGGGGCTGTGCAACATGCCCGCCACCAGCCATGGCAGCCCACTGCAAAGCCGCCCCTACCGCAGCGACCATCTGGTGCTCGTCGTGCCGCAAACGCACGCCCTGTCTGCGCGAACCGCGATTGAATTCGAAGAAGTGCTGGACTGGGACATCGTCGGCCTGCACGCCGGCAGCAGCATCAGCCTGGCCATGCACCAGGCCGCTGCGCAGGCCGGGCGGCCGCTGCGCCAGCGCATCCAGGTCACCAGCCTGGACGCCATGTGCCGCATGATCGACAACGGCCTGGGCGTGGGCTTGCTGCCCGACCGGGCCTTCGCGCTGATGCGCGGCGTGGGACAGCTCACCGCCGTGCCGCTGCAAGCGCCCTGGGCGCGGCGCGAGCTGCGCCTGGTGGCGCGCGACTTTGACACCCTGCCCGTCACCGCACGGCTGCTGGTCGAGCATTTGACGCCTCCTACAATTTCCACCCCCACCTGAAAGACGAAGCGAGACTGCCATGGGACGCACCCTGTACGACAAGATCTTCGACGAACACGTCGTCCACACCGAGGAGGACGGCACCGCCGTGCTCTACATCGACCGCCACCTGGTGCACGAAGTGACCAGTCCGCAGGCCTTTGAAGGCCTGCGCGAAGCCGGGCGCAAGGTGTGGCGCGTCAGCTCCATCGTGGCCACGGCCGACCACAACACGCCCACCACGGGCTGGGAGCTGGGCTACGACGGCATTGCCGACCCCATCAGCAAGGAGCAGATCACCACGCTGGACAAGAACATTGCCGAAGTGGGCGCCGCCGCCTTCTTCCCGTTCATGAGCAAGCGCCAGGGCATCGTGCACGTCATCGGCCCGGAAAACGGCGCCACGCTGCCCGGCATGACCGTGGTCTGCGGCGACTCGCACACCTCCACGCACGGCGCTTTTGGTGCGCTGGCGCACGGCATCGGCACCAGCGAGGTCGAGCACGTGATGGCCACGCAAACGCTGCTGGCCAAGAAGGCCAAGAACATGCGCATCCAGGTCGATGGCAAGGTGGCGCCCGGCATCACCGCCAAAGACATCGTGCTGGCCATCATCGGCAAGATCGGCACCGCCGGCGGCACGGGCTACACCATCGAGTTCGCGGGTGACGCCATCCGCGCCCTGTCGATAGAAGGCCGCATGACGGTGTGCAACATGGCCATCGAGGCCGGTGCGCGCGCCGGCCTGGTGGCCGTGGACGAGAAGACCATCGAGTACGTCAAAGGCCGCCCGCTGGCCCCCACCGGCGTGGAATGGGAGCAGGCCGTGGCGTACTGGAAAACGCTGCACTCCGACGCTGACGCGCACTTCGACGCCGTGGTCACGCTGCGCGCCGAAGACATCGTGCCCCAGGTCACCTGGGGCACCAGCCCCGAGATGGTGGTGGGCGTGGACACCACCGTACCCGACCCCGACAAGGAAAAAGATGCCAACAAGCGCGGCGCCATGGAGCGCGCGCTGACCTACATGGCGCTGGAGCCCGGCAAGCCGCTGAGCGACATCTTCGTGGACAAGGTGTTCATCGGCTCGTGCACCAACAGCCGCATCGAGGACATGCGCGAGGCCGCAGCCGTGGTGAAGAAGCTGGGCCAAAAGGTGGCCAAGAACATCAAGCAGGCGCTGGTGGTGCCCGGCTCGGGTCTGGTCAAAGAGCAGGCCGAGCGCGAAGGGCTGCACGAAATTTTCAAGGCCGCAGGCTTCGAGTGGCGCGAGCCCGGCTGCTCCATGTGCCTGGCCATGAACGCCGACCGCCTGGAGCCCGGCGAGCGCTGCGCCTCCACCAGCAACCGCAACTTTGAAGGCCGCCAGGGCGCGGGCGGGCGCACGCACCTGGTCAGCCCGGCCATGGCCGCAGCGGCGGCCATCCACGGCCACTTCGTGGACATCCGTAAATTCGCCTGAGGGAACACGCCATGCAGAAATTCACCGTGCACAAGGGCCTGGTGGCCCCCATGGACCGCGAGAACGTCGATACCGACGCCATCATCCCCAAGCAGTTCCTCAAGTCGATCAAGAAAACCGGCTTCGGCCCCAACCTGTTCGATGAGTGGCGCTACCTCGACCAGCCGGGCCAGCCCGGCGTGCCCGAGAGCGCGCGCAAGCCCAACCCCGACTTCGTGCTGAACCAGCCGCGCTACCGCGGCGCCAGCGTCCTGGTGGCGCGCAAGAACTTCGGCTGCGGCTCCAGCCGCGAGCACGCGCCCTGGGCGCTGGAGCAGTACGGCTTTCGCGCCATCATCGCGCCAAGCTTCGCCGACATCTTCTTCAACAACTGCTTCAAGAACGGGCTGCTGCCCATCGTGCTGCCCGAGGCCACGGTGGACCTGCTGTTCAACGAAGTGGCGGCCTTCCCCGGGTACGAACTCACCATCGACCTGGAGCGCCAGGTGATCGTGCGCCCACAGGGCGAGGAAATTCCGTTCGACGTGATTCCGTTCCGCAAGTACTGCCTGCTCAACGGCTTCGACGACATCGGCCTGACGCTGCGCCACAAGGACAAGATTGCCGCCTTCGAGGCGCACCGCCTGGCCACCAAGCCCTGGCTGGCGCACACCATGGCACAGGGTTGATGCAGCAAAAAAGTGAGCGCCTAGCGCTTTCCCACAAAGGGTTTCAATGCCATTTTCTATTGAAACCCAATGCTGGAAAGCGCGAGCAGCTATCAAATTTAAAAAGGAAGCACCATGAAAATCGCAGTTCTGCCCGGTGACGGCATCGGCACCGAGATCGTCGCTGAGGCGGTCAAGGTCCTCAAGGCCCTGGACCTGAAGTTCGAGATGGAAACCGCGCCGGTCGGTGGCGCCGCCTACGAGGCTGCGGGCCATCCGCTGCCCGAGTCCACGCTGAAGCTGGCCAAGGAGGCCGACGCCATCCTGTTCGGCGCCGTGGGCGACTGGAAGTACGACACGCTGGACCGCCCGCTGCGCCCCGAGCAAGCCATCCTGGGCCTGCGCAAGGCGCTGGGCCTGTTCGCCAACTTCCGCCCGGCCATCTGCTACGAGCAGCTCACACACGCCTCCAGCCTCAAGCCCGAGCTGGTGGCGGGCCTGGACATCCTCATCATCCGCGAGCTGACGGGTGACATCTACTTCGGCCAGCCGCGCGGCCGCCGCACGGCCGTGGACGGCCACTTCCCCGGCGCCGAAGAAGCCTTCGACACCATGCGCTACTCGCGCCCCGAGATCGAGCGCATCGCCCGCGTGGCCTTTGAAGCCGCACGCAAGCGGGGCAAGAAGGTCACCAGCGTGGACAAGGCCAACGTGCTGGAAACCTTCCAGTTCTGGAAGGATGTGGTCACCGAGGTGCACAAGGACTACCAGGACGTGGAGCTGGAGCACATGTACGTGGACAACGCCGCCATGCAGCTGGTGAAGAAGCCCAAGGCCTTCGACGTGATCGTCACCGGCAACATGTTCGGCGACATCCTCTCGGACGAAGCCTCCATGCTCACCGGCTCCATCGGCATGCTGCCCAGCGCCAGCCTGAACGACAAGAAACAAGGTCTGTACGAGCCCAGCCACGGCAGCGCGCCCGACATCGCCGGCAAGGGCGTGGCCAACCCGCTGGCCACCATCCTGAGCGCGGCCATGATGCTGCGCTTCTCGCTGAACCAGGGCGAAGCCGCCGCCCGCATCGAAGCTGCCGTGCAAAAGGTGCTGGCCCAGGGCCTGCGCACGCCCGACATCTACAGCGAAGGTACGACCAAGGTCGGCACAGCGCAGATGGGCGATGCGGTGGTGAAGGCACTGGGCTAACGCCCACGCGGCGCGCACCGCGCGCCTGTGGCGCTGAAGCGGCCCACGCAACCATTTTTGAAGCCCCGCCCTGCGGGGCTTTCTTTTTTCGGGCGCGTGAAGCGGGCCAAAGTGCAAAAACTTTGACCCAGAGGGCTTCAATTACCTGATTTCAGGGATCGACAAGCTGCGCAGCCTTGGGAAGACTTGGCGCCTCGACCCACTCCTTCACACCCACACACCATGCCCTGCCTGCCCCCCTTCAAACGCCTACCCCGCTGGAGCCTGACCTTGGCCCTTGGACTTCCTCTGGCCGCCTCTTTGGTCGCGTGCGGTGGAGGCAGTGACGACCCCTTGAGCAAATACACCCGCCAAACTTTGCAGTGGGTAGATTGCCCAGATACAACACCTTGGGCAGTGACTGCGAAGCTGCAATGCGCCAGCTTTTTAGTGCCGCTTGACTACGGCGCACCAGACAAGGGCGAACTCACGATCCAGGCCAAGCGCGTGCCTGCCATGTCGGCGCAGCGCCAGGGCGCCATTTTCTTCAACCCCGGCGGCCCCGGCGGCGACGGAATTAGCAGCGGCCTAGGCCTGCTCTACAGGATTCTCTCTGTTCGAGGCGCCTCCGCCGATGTGCAAACCTTGCAAACCCAACTGCTGCAGCGCTACGACTTGCTGGGGTTCAGCCCCCGCGGCAGCAATGAAACACCTACGCTGACCTGCGAATCCAACACACCCCAGCTTGCTACGGACGAGACCAGCGCAGGTCGAAACGCCCCCGGCAACCAAGAGGCTGCTCACGCCAACATGCGCGCCGAAACACAGGCCTGCCAGGCGAACCCCATTGCCCCTTATCTCTCCACCGATGCCACCGCCCGGGACATGGATCTTCTGCGCGGCTTGATGGGCGACGCGCAAATCAGCTACCTCGGCTACTCGTACGGCACCTGGTTAGGTGCCTGGTACGCCCGCCTGTTTCCTCAGCGGGTCAACCGCATGGTGCTCGACAGCAATGCTGACGTCACGGCAAGCCACCTGGACTTTAACGAGTACCAAGCCATCGCCCGTGACACGCTCCTCAACGATGCACTGGCCCCCTACGCGGCCCGCCACGCCGCCCTGTTTGGCCTGGGCAACACCCCGGACGAAGTACGCGCCACGTTGGCGGCATTCGATCCGGCACTCAAGACAGCCGTTAAGTGGGCCACCGCCGGTAGGATGTACTCCAGCGCCAAGACACATGAAATGATCATTACCTTGATCGCTGCCAAAGGACTGCACAAGCTGCTTGAGCAAGGGCTGCCGCTATCACAAGAGCGTATCCGCGCACACACCTACGGTGTCGCCGACACCCCGGCGAATCAGGCAGGCATCCGCAGTGCGGCACTCCAACTGAATACATTTCGCACCGAAGTGATCGCTGGCGCCGCAATGATTGGCACCCCCATATCCGAGGGTACGAACCTAGGCCCCGATGGCGAAGGTGGGAACAACGCCACCTTCCGAACCATCATGTGTAACGACAATCCCGCCTCGGTGCGCAGCGCCGTCCAATGGCAAGCACTGGGTGACCATATTGCGCAGCAAGCGCCCTTCTTCGGCGGCGGCACCATCGGGAACCAAGCCTGCATGTACTGGACCCTGCCACCGATTGCGCAGCCCCCGCTTGCGCCATTGCAAGAGCTCGACAGCGTACTCATGGTGCAGTCACAGTACGATGCCGCCACCCCCACGCCGGGCGCCATGAAGGGATTTGCCCAACTGCCCAAAGCGCACATGGTGCATGTGACGGGCGAATACACCCATGGCGTGTTCCCCTACAACACCCGATGCGTTGATGGGGCTGTGCTGCGCCATATGCTGGGCCAGGCGCCGGCCGAGCGCCAAACCGACTGCCCTCTGTCTGACGTTGCCTTCCCGCTGGACCCGTCGCAGGCGCCCAAATCGCTGTCTACCGAAGAGCAGCAGCGCGTTGATTTGATTAACGAATTCAAGAAAACGCTGGGCCGCGGCAGCATGCAGCACTAAGCTTGCGCCGCAACCTATGCCCAAGCGCCCTGCGGGGCGCTTTTTTGATCCCCCATGCAGCAGGCGCACATCAGCGCCCTAGCGTTGCGCGCAACGAACACCTGTGTATGGGCGCATGCAGGACATCCGTTAGAATGATTGGCTATGTTTGCCGCCCGCCCGTTCGCCCTGAACACCGCCTCTGCCACCACGGCATGCAAGGCTGCGCGCGCAATCACCACCAAAACCACGACCATTAAGGGCTGATCCAGCTCCGGTATCGTCGTGCGCCCTCCCTGGCCAGACGAGCCGGGGGCAAAAAAGCAGCCACCGGTCGGGTGCGCACTGTTTTTAACTTGAAAGGGCGATTGAAATGAGCAAGCAATTGGTAGGTCTGGTCGGCTGGCGCGGCATGGTCGGCTCTGTGTTGATGGACCGCATGCAGGCCGAAGGTGACTTCGCACTGATCGAGCCGGTGTTCTTCTCCACCTCGAATGCCGGCGGCAAGGCCCCGGCCATGGTCACCGTCCACACCCAGCTCAAGGATGCCAACGACATCGCCGAGCTGGCCAAGTGCGACATCATCATCACCTGCCAGGGTGGCGACTACACCAAGGAAGTCTTCCCCAAGATCCGCGCTGCCGGCTGGAATGGCCACTGGATTGACGCCGCCTCTTCGCTGCGCATGGAAAAAGATGCCGTCATCGTCCTCGACCCCGTCAACGAAGGCCTGATCAAAGCCAAGCTGGCCGCTGGTGGCAAGAACTGGATCGGCGGCAACTGCACCAACTCCATCCTGCTGATGGGCCTGGGCGGACTGTTCAAGGCCGGCCTGGTCGAGTGGGTCAGTTCCATGACCTACCAGGCAGCATCGGGCGGCGGCGCCAACCACATGCGCGAACTGCTCAAGGGCATGGGGGTGGTGCATGCCGCAGTGGCCGACGAACTGGCGACGCCCGCCTCGGCCATCCTCGACATCGACCGCAAGGTGGCCCAGACCATCCGCGAGGACGTGCCCACCGAGTTCTTTGGCGCCCCGCTCGCGGGCGGCCTGATCCCCTGGATCGACGCACAGCTCGACAACGGCCAGTCCAAGGAAGAGTGGAAGGGCCAGGCCGAGGTCAACAAGATCCTGGGCACCGAGGCCACCATCCCTGTGGATGGCCTGTGCGTGCGCATTGGCGCCATGCGCTGCCATAGCCTGGCGCTGACGCTCAAGCTCAAGAAGGATCTGCCCTTGGCCGAGATTGAAGCCCTGATCAAGAGTGGCAACCCCTGGGTCAAGTTTGTCGCCAACGAGCGCGCTCTTACCGTGAAGGAGCTGACGCCAGCCGCCATCACCGGCGGCCTGGAAGTCGGCGTGGGCCGCGTGCGTAAGCTGAACATGGGGCCGGAATACGTGTCGGCCTTCGTGATCGGCGACCAGTTGCTCTGGGGTGCCGCAGAGCCGCTGCGCCGCATGCTACGCATTCTGCTGGGCGCCTGATGGCGCGCGGTTGCCGGGGCGAAAAGCACCCTGGCAACCGCGTTGTTCGCACCTTTCCCGGCAGTGCAGCCCTGCTAAGGTAGCGGGCAGGCGGTAAAAAAGCACCGCCGCAGCAACAGATGCACGCCACCAAGGCGCACAAGGCCGGGTTGCTCTGGATACGCCCTGTTACCGGTCGTTGTCCATTGCCAACACGATCCGCCCGCTTCCGCGCCCTGCGGTGGCATGGGAAAAGCTAGAGCGATGCCTGAGCTTGTCAGTGCAAAACATTGCTGCTAAGGTGCTTTTTTACATTTATTCAGCGCCACGGCAGAGGAGGAGATCGCTCATGTCCATCACGCCAGCCGATTGCGCCACACAACTCCTACAGCAGATGGCAAACATGCACCGTTGGAAATCCTCCGCTTTGGCCGCAGCGGCCTTGGCCCTGGGCGGCCTGTACGCAGCCGACGCCTCGGCCCTGGCTCTGGGCCGCATCACCGTGCAGTCTGCATTGGGTGAGCCGCTTCGCGCAGAAATCGATCTGCCGCAGATTTCCGCATCCGAGGCGGAAACGCTGCGCACCCAAGTCGCCCCGCCGGAAACCTTCCGCGCCCAGGGCATGGAATACTCGCCCGCCATCAACGGCGTGCAAGTGCAGCTGCAGCGCCGCAGCGATGGCTCCATGGTGCTGCGCCTGTCCAGCACCCGGCCCATGAATGAGCCCTTCGTCGATCTGGTACTCAACGCCTCCTGGGGTTCGGGCCAGATCGTGCGCAGCTACACCATGCTGTTCGATCCGCCGGCCCTGCGCCAGCAGCCTGCAGCGGTGACGGCACCTGCGCAAGCCAGTGCGGCGCCAGCCGCTATCGCAGCACCCGCTGTTAGCCAAGCCCCCCGCAGCACGGTCGCTGCGGCAGTGCCGACAGCCACGCCGCGCCCCGCCCCCCGCCCAGCCACCGATACAACGGCGGACGGCGTGACCGTGCGCCCTGGCGACACCGCAGGCCGCCTGGCCAGTGCCCACCGCCCCTCTGGCGTCTCGCTCGACCAAATGCTGGTGGCGATGATGCGCAGCAATCCTGACGCCTTCGTCGGCGGCAACGTCAACCGCCTGAAGTCAGGCGTGGTGCTGCACATGCCCGATGCAGCCACCGCCCAGGCCGTGTCTGCCACGGAGGCGCGTCAGATCATGGCTACCCAAAGCCGCGATTTCAACGAATTCCGCCGCAAGCTGGCTGCATCGGCTCCCTCGGCCGAAGTGGCGACGCAAAGCCGCAGTGCCAGCGGCAAGGTGCAGACCCAGGTCGAGGACAAGCGACCCGCACAGGCCGCGCCGGACAAACTGACCCTGTCCAAGGGGGCTATCAAGAGCCCCAAGGGTGCCGACGAAAAGCTGGCGCAAGACAAGCAGTCCAGCGAGAACGCCGCGCGCATGGCCGAGCTGTCGCGCAATATTTCCGAACTGAACAAGATCAGCGCCGCATCGGCGGCTACCGGCGCATCTGCCGCGGCGCCCGCAGCCACGGCAGCATCGGCCCCCAGCATCCCGGTACCTGTCGCTGCGCCGACCACCCCGGCAGCCCCGGCATCGCAAGCCCCGACACCTGCGGTGGAGCAGCCGGCCGCCTCCGCGCCCGTCGCGGTTGCCTCGGCCACTGCCGACGCACCGGCGCCGCAGGCTACGGCGTCCGCCGAGGCTTCGCCGCCTCCACCAGCACCCAAACCTCAGCCAGCGCCGGCGCCTGAGCCCGCACCGGAGCCCAGCTTCATTGACGGCCTGCTCGGCGACCCGCTGATTCCATTGGCAGGCGGGGGCATCTTGGCCCTGCTGCTGGGCTATGGTGGCTACCGCGTCCTGCAGCGCCGCCGCCAAGCGGCTGGTGGCGTGGACAGCAGCTTCATGGAAAGCAAGCTGCAGCCCGACTCCTTCTTCGGCCAAAGCGGCGGCCAGCGCGTAGACACGGCCAACAGCGAGATGACCACCGGTTCCTCGCTGGCCTATTCGCCCAGTCAACTGGATGCCGGCGGTGACGTGGATCCCGTCGCGGAGGCAGATGTCTACCTGGCCTACGGCCGTGACCTGCAGGCGGAGGAAATCCTCAAGGAAGCCGCGCGCCACAATCCCGACCGCACCTCCATCCAGGTCAAGCTCGCCGAAATCTACGCCAAGCGCCAGGACCGCAAGGCCCTGGAGGCGGTGGCAGGCGAAGTCTTCCGCCAAACCAATGGCCAGGGGCCGGATTGGAACCGCGTGGCTGGGCTGGGTCGCGACATCGACCCGGAGAACCCGATCTACCAGCCGGGCGGACAACCTGGCATGAAGGCCGACGTAGCCAGCGCTCCCGCGCCTCTGATGGCCGACTTTCCGGCAACCACCCCAGTGACGGCTGCAGCCGCTACGGCAGCGCCCATCGCCCTGCCGCCCGACCTGGATTTGGACCTGGATCTGGATCTGGCGACCGATGTGCCGGGCGAAGCCCCTGCCAGCGCGCCCGGCAACTTCGCCGCCGCTGCGGCTGCAGCGGCGCAGCCGGAACCCATGCCCGAGCCGCTGGCCCCCCTCCCTGAGCTGGATCAAGGCACCATTGACGTTCCCGATCTGCTGGAGCCCCCGGTGGTCGAGCCCCTGGAACTGCCAGAGCCTCTCCAGCCCGAGCCGCCCAGTGCCGAAGATGCGGCCCTGACGGCCTCACTCGATTTCCCGACGGAAGGTCTGCAACTGCTCGACTCGGCCGCCCTGCCGCTGGAGACAGCGGCTACGCCTGCGCAGTCGCCCGCTGCCGAACCCTCGCTGGAATTCGACCTGGGCGACCTGTCGCTGGATCTGGCCAGTACGCCGGCGCCGCTGGGCAACACACCGGCAGCCACAGAAACGACTGAAGCAGCACCACTGGACGAGAGCGACCCGCTGAGCACCAAACTGGCCCTGGCAGAGGAGTTCCATGCCATCGGCGACAGCGATGGTGCGCGTACGCTGATCGAAGAGGTGATTGCCGAAGCCTCCGGCCCGGTCAAGGCCCGCGCCCAGCGCCTGCTGGCTGACCTCGGCTGATGCCCGAAGGCACACAGCGCATCGCCCTCGGCGTCAGTTACAACGGGCAGCGCTACAACGGCTGGCAAAGCCAGCCCTCGGGCCACACCGTGCAAGACCACCTCGAAGCGGCCCTGGGCCGCTTCGCCACGCAGGCGGTGGCGACCCTGTGTGCCGGCCGCACCGACGCCGGGGTGCACGGCCTGATGCAGGTGGTGCATTTCGACACCCCCCTGCACCGCACGCCTTTTTCCTGGGTGCGTGGCACCAACACTTTCCTGCCACCCGACATCGCGGTGCAATGGGCCCAGCCCGTGCCCGACGCCTTCCACGCACGCGCCTGCGCCACCGCGCGGCGCTACGCCTATGTGCTGCTGCAGTCCCCCGTGCGCCCCAGCGTGGAGTCCGGCCGCGTTGGCTGGGTGTTCCATCCGCTCGACGGCGACGCCATGCGCGCTGCCGCACAGCATCTGCTGGGCGAACACGACTTCACTTCTTTCCGCGCCTCGGCCTGCCAGGCCAAGACGCCCATCAAGACACTGCACCGCATCGACATCACGCGGCGCGGTGAAGACGCACACTGCTACTGGCGCTTCGAATTCGAAGGCAATGCCTTCCTGCACCATATGGTGCGCAACATCATGGGATGCCTGATCGCCGTAGGCCAGGGACACAAGCCGGCTGGCTGGATGGCCGACGTCCTGGCCGCGCGCTCGCGCGACGCCGCCGCCCCCACCTTTGCACCGGATGGCCTGTATTTCCTCGGCCCGGTGTACGACCCGGTCTGGGGCTTGCCGGCCCGCACGGCTGCGTATGATTGGCTGCCATGAGCAGCCCCGCCCCCAGCATCCCCTCCCCCCCCATCTCCCTCACCCGCACACGCATCAAAATCTGCGGCCTGACGCGTGAGCAGGACGTAGACGCCGCTGTCGCCGCCGGTGCAGACGCCATCGGCTTCGTGCTCTACGCCAGGAGCCCGCGTGCCGTCACGCCGCAGCGGGCTGCAGAACTGGCGCGGCGCCTCCCTCCCTTCGTCACCCCCGTGCTGCTCTTCGTGAACGAACACGCTAGCAATGTGATAGCTTCTAGCGCTTGTGTGGCGGGGGCCATCGCCCAATTTCATGGAGATGAATCACCCGCCGACTGCTGGGCGGCCAGCGGCCAGGGCGCGCGCCCATGGATGCGCGCAGCACGCATACCCCTCGGCGCCGGGGCGGCTGACTTCGACCTCGTAAAATACGCACACGATTTTTCACAAGCCCAGGCCATCCTGGTCGACGCCCATGTCGACGGGTATGGCGGCGGCGGCAAGGCATTCGATTGGTCACTCCTACCACCAAGCGTCAACTGTCACCTCGTTTTGTCTGGTGGACTCACGCCTGCAAACGTGACCGATGGCATTTTGCAAGTGCGCCCGCGCTGCCGCACGCTGGCCGTTGACGTCAGCTCCGGCGTAGAGCAGGACGGCCCCAGCGGCCAACCGCTCAAGGGCATCAAAGACGCCGACAAGATCCACCGCTTCGTTGCCGCCGTGCGTGCGGCCGACGCCCACCTTGCAAAGAACACCCATGTCTACCTACCAACAACCTGACGCACGCGGCCACTTCGGTCCCTACGGCGGCAGCTTCGCCAGCGAAACACTGACCCACGCCCTGACCGAGCTGCGCGAGGCCTATGCACGCTACCAGAACGACCCGGATTTCCAAGCCGAATTCCGCTCGGAGCTGGCCCACTTCGTGGGCCGCCCTTCGCCCGTTTACCATGCCGCCCGCACCAGCCGCGAGCTGGGCGGCGCGCAGATCTACCTCAAGCGCGAAGACCTGAACCACACCGGCGCGCACAAGATCAACAACGTGATCGGCCAGGCCATGCTCGCCAAGCGCATGGGCAAACCGCGCATCATTGCCGAGACCGGCGCCGGCCAGCACGGCGTAGCCACGGCCACGATCTGCGCGCGCTACGGCCTGGAATGCATCGTCTACATGGGTGCTGAGGACGTGAAGCGCCAAAGCCCCAATGTGTTCCGCATGAAGCTGCTGGGCGCCACCGTGGTGCCGGTGGAGTCGGGCAGCAAGACGCTGAAAGACGCGCTCAACGAAGCCATGCGCGACTGGGTGGCCAATGTGGACAACACCTTCTACATCATCGGCACCGTGGCCGGCCCGCACCCCTATCCCATGATGGTGCGGGACTTCCAGAAGGTGATCGGTGAAGAGTGCCTGGTGCAGATGCCCGAGTTCCTCGGCCCCGGCCACCAGCCTGATGCCGTGGTCGCCTGCGTCGGCGGTGGTAGCAACGCCATGGGCATCTTCTACCCCTACATCGACCATACCAACACGCGCCTGATCGGCGTGGAGGCGGCTGGCGAGGGCCTGGACAGCGGCAAGCACTCGGCCAGCCTGCAACGCGGCTCCAGCGGCGTGCTGCACGGCAACCGCACCTTCATCCTGCAAAACGAGAACGGCCAGATCACCGAAACGCACAGCATCAGTGCCGGCCTGGACTACCCTGGTGTCGGCCCCGAGCACGCCTGGCTGCAGGAGATCGGCCGCGCGCAGTACGTGGGCATCACCGACAGCGAAGCGCTGGAGGCCTTCCACCACCTGTGCCGCACCGAAGGCATCATCCCCGCGCTCGAATCCAGCCACGCCTTCGCCTACGCCATGAAGCTGGCCAAGGAGATGCGCCCGGACCAGTCCATCCTGGTCAACCTCTCGGGCCGTGGCGACAAGGACATCGGCACCGTGGCCGACCTCTCGGGCGTGGATTTCTACGACCGCCCCTCGACCCGGGGCCTCGCCGTCAAAGGCGCGCCCAGCCCCCTCGGCGCACACGGAGCCAAGCCATGAGCCGCATCGCCACCACTTTTAGCCAGTTGCAGGAAAAAGGCCGCAAAGCCCTGATCCCCTACGTCACCGCCGGTTTCCCGTTCGCCGACATCACCCCCGCACTCATGCACGGCATGGTCGAGGCCGGGGCCGACGTCATTGAACTCGGTGTACCCTTTTCCGACCCCATGGCCGACGGCCCAGTCATCCAGAAGGCGGGCGAAAAGGCCCTGTCACTGGGCATCGGCACGGCCCAGGTGCTGGAGATGGTGCGCCAGTTCCGCCAGCGCAACCAGACCACCCCGGTGGTACTGATGGGCTACGCCAACCCGGTCGAGCGCTACGACCAAATCCACGGCGCTGGCGCCTTTGTGCGTGACGCCGCAGCAGCTGGCGTGGATGGCGTGCTTGTCGTGGACTACCCGCCCGAGGAGTGCGAGGACTTCGCCGCTGCGCTGCGTGCGCACGACATGGACTTGATCTTCCTGCTCGCCCCCACCAGCACAGAGGAGCGCATGCAGCAGGTGGCGCGCGTGGCCAGCGGCTACGTGTACTACGTCTCGCTCAAGGGCGTGACAGGCTCCGGCGCGCTCGACACGGCGGCGGTGGAAGCCATGCTGCCCACCATCCGCAAGCACGTGCACATTCCCGTGGGTGTGGGCTTCGGCATCCGCGATGCGGCCACGGCGCAGGCCATTGGCAAGGTGGCCGACGCGGTGGTCATCGGCAGCCGCATCATCCAGCTGATCGAGGACCAGCCGCACGAAAAGGTGGTCGCCGTCACCGTGGACTTCCTGCGCGGCGTGCGCAAGGCGCTCGACGCATAATCAAGAATGCAACCCCCTGAGCGGCTGCGCCGCTTCCCCCTTCTCTCGCGCTGCGCGCGGGAAGGGGGACGCCGCCAGTGCGGCGGGGCGGCCCTTGCACGGCGGCCACTGGCCTGGGCCGTGCCAGTTTCATAGGCTGCGCGTACAGCCTGGCAAATTCACAGAAGGAACACCCATGTCCTGGCTCGAAAAACTCCTGCCTGCCAAAATCCAGCAAACCGATCCCGCCGAGCGGCGCCAGATGCCCGAGGGCCTGTGGATCAAGTGCCCGAGCTGCGAGACCGTGCTCTACAAGAACGACCTGGAGCACAACCAGAACGTCTGCCCGCACTGCGCACACCACCACCGTATCGGTGCGCGTGCGCGGCTCAACGCCTTCCTGGACAACGAAGGCCGCTACGAGATCGGCCAGGAAGTCATTCCCGTCGACGCACTGAAGTTCAAGGACAGCCGCAAGTACCCCGAGCGGCTCAAGGAAGCGCTGGAGCATACGGGCGAGACCGATGCGCTGATCGTCATGGGCGGTGCCGTGAAAAGCATCAACGTCGTGGCGGCCTGCTTCGAATTCGACTTCATGGGCGGGTCCATGGGCTCCGTGGTGGGTGAGCGCTTCGTGCGCGGCGTCGAAGCGGCCATCGAGCAGAAGGTGCCCTTCATCTGCTTCACGGCCACCGGTGGCGCGCGCATGCAAGAAGGCCTGTTCTCGCTGATGCAAATGGCCAAAACCAATGCCGCGCTCACGCGCCTCGCGAAGAAAGGCCTGCCCTACATCAGCGTGCTCACCGACCCGACCATGGGCGGCGTGAGCGCGGGCTTCGCTTTCGTGGGCGACATGGTGATCGCCGAGCCCAAGGCGCTGATCGGCTTCGCCGGCCCGCGCGTGATCGAATCCACGGTGCGCGTGACGCTGCCCGAGGGTTTCCAGCGCGCCGAGTTCCTGCAGGCCAAGGGCGCCGTGGACCTGATCTGCGACCGCCGCGAGCTGCGCGACACCATCGCCCGCAGCCTGGCCATGCTGCAGCGCCTGCCGGCCGACGCGGTGGCCTGAACGCCCCCACGCCCCCCGTCAACCGCCGCAAGGCGGTTTTCTTTTTTCATAGCACCTCGCTCTTGCCAGATAAGGCCTGGAGCTGTTTTTTTCATATTTCACCAATGCCTTCAGACTGCCCCCGCGCGCCCTCTTCCACCGCCGCCGTCCTGGCGCTGGCCGTGGGCGGCTTCGGCATCGGCACGGGTGAGTTCGCCATCATGGGCCTGCTGCCCGAGGTGGCGGCCGACCTGGGCGTGTCGATCCCCACAGCGGGCCATGTCATCAGTGCCTACGCGCTTGGCGTGGTGGTCGGTGCGCCCGTGCTGGCGGTGCTGGGCGCACGCCTGCCACGGCGCGCATTGCTCATGGCGCTGATGCTGTTTTTTGCGCTGGGCAACTTCGCCAGCGCACTGGCACCGGGCTACCTGTCGCTGAACCTGCTGCGCTTCGTCACCGGGCTGCCGCACGGCACCTATTTCGGCGTTGCCGCGCTGGTGGCGGCAGGGCTGGCGCCGCCCGGGCGACGTGCCGCCGCCGTGGGGCAGATCATGATGGGGCTCACCGTGGCCGTGGTGGTGGGGGTGCCACTGTCGGCCTGGATGGGCGAGGCCCTGGGCTGGCGCGCGGCTTTCGCGCTGGTGGGCGCCATCGGCCTGCTGACGGTGTGGCTGGTGCACCGCCACGTGCCCCACGAACCCGCCCCGGCAGCGGCCAGCCCGTGGCGCGAGCTGCAGGCGCTGCGCCAGCCGCAGGTGTGGCTCACGCTCGGCGTGGGGGCGGTGGGCTTTGGCGGGCTGTTCTCGGTGTTCAGCTACATCAAGCCGACGATGCTGGAAGTGGCGCATCTGCCGCCCCAGGGCCTGCCGTTCGTGCTGGCGCTGTTCGGGCTGGGCATGGTGGCGGGCAACTGGATCGGCCCGAAGTTCGTCGACCGGCACCTCATGGCCACCATTGCCGGTATTTTGCTGTGGGGCGCGGCCGTGCTGGCGCTGTTCGCGCTCACGGTGCCGGTGCTGCCGCTGGCCGTGGCAGGCACCTTCCTGGTGGGCACACTCGGCGCCCTGGGCCCGGCGCTGCAGGTGCGCCTGATGGACGTGGCGGGCGAGGCCCAGACCCTGGCCGCCGCACTCAACCACTCGGCCTTCAACGCCGCCAACGCCCTGGGCGCATGGCTTGGCGGCATGGCCGTGCTATGGGGCTGGGGCTGGGCGTCCACCGGCTGGGTCGGGGTGGCGCTGGCGCTGGGCGGGCTGGCCGTTTTCGCCGCCTCGGCAGCGCTGCAGCGACGCGCCCCGGTGCGCGGCTGACGCGCCCCCTGCGAGCCGCACGGCATACGGCATACGGCACCCCACGCAACACACCATTTGCTATCAATTAAAGAGCTGCTAGCGCTTTCTGGGAAAGCGTTGCAGCCCGATTTGGCATAAAAAAACCCCATGCACCCTGAACGGGCGGATGGGGCTTTGCACGCCAGACGCTAGGGCGTTCAGCCGTTGCTGCGCCGCGCGGCGCTGCTGGCCACGGCCAGGGCCGTCATGTTGAGCACCCGGCGCACGGTGGAGGCCGGCGTCAGGATGTAGGCCGTGCCCGCCACGCCCATGAGAATCGGCCCCACGGTCACGCCGCCGCTGGTGGTGGTCTTGAGCACGTTGTAGAGGATGTTCGCCGCGTCCAGATTCGGGCAGATCAGCAGGTTGGCCGAGCCGGTGAGGGTCGAGTCGGTGAGGTAGGCGTTGCGCAGGTTGGGCTCCAGCGCTGCATCGCCGTGCAGCTCGCCGTCGCACTCGATCTCGGGGTGGCGCGCCACGAACAGGTCACGCGCCTCGCGCATCTTGCGCGCCGAGGCACGCTTGGACGAACCGTAGCTGGAGTGCGACAGGAACGCCACCTTGGGCGGAATGCCGAAGCGGCGCACTTCCTGCACCGCCGCCCAGGCGATGTCGGCCAGCTCCTGCGCCGAAGGGTTCTCGTTCACGTAAGTGTCAGCGATGAACAGCGTGCCCTGGTTGGTCATGAGCGCATTCAGCGCTGCGTACTGGGCTGCGCCAGGCTCGCGCCCGAGGATGCTGTGGATGCGCTCCAGGTGCGTCTCGTAGGTGCCCACCAGGCCACAGATCATGGCGTCGGCATCGCCGAGCTTGACCATCAGCGAGGCGATGATGGTGTTGGAGCGGCGCACCGCCGCCTTCGCCACCTCGGGCGTGGCGCCGTCGCGCTTCATGAGCTGGTGGTAGTGCTCCCAGTACTGGCGGAAGCGCGGGTCATCGGACGGGTCGCAAATCTCCACGTCCTTGCCCGGCTGCATGCGCAGGCCCGCTTTTTCGATGCGCGCCTGGATCACGGCGGGGCGGCCGATCAGGATGGGGCGGGCAATGCCGTCGTCAAGGGCGATCTGCGCCGCGCGCAGCGCGCGCTCGTCCTCGCCATCGGCGTAGGCCACGCGCTTTTGCTCTGCCGGCAGGGCCTTGGCGGCGTTGATGACTGGGCGCATCAGCATGCCGGTCTGGTACACGTAGCGCGACAGGCTTTCCTTGTACGCCTCCATGTCGGTGATGGGGCGCGTGGCCACGCCCGACTCGAGTGCGGCCTGGGCCACGGCGGGCGCAATCTTCAGGATCAGGCGCGAGTCGAACGGCGTGGGGATCAGGTAGTCGGGGCCAAACGACAGCTCCTTGCCCGCATAGGCGGCGGCCACTTCCTCGCTGATGTTCTCCTTGGCCAGCGCGGCGATCTGGCGCACGCAGGCGAGCTTCATGGCCTCGGTGATCTTGGTGGCGCCGCAGTCCAGCGCGCCACGGAAGATGTACGGGAAGCACAGGACGTTGTTGACCTGGTTCGGGTAGTCCGAGCGGCCTGTGGCGATGATGCAGTCCGGGCGCACGGCCTTGGCCAGCTCGGGGCGGATTTCCGGCTCGGGGTTGGCCAGCGCCAGGATGATGGGCTTGGCCGCCATGGTCTTGACCATCTCGGCCGTGAGCACGCCGGGGGCCGAGCAGCCCAGGAACACGTCGGCACCGTTCACCGCGTCGGCCAGGGTGCGCGCCTCGGTCTTCTGCGCGTATTGCGCCTTGGACTCGTCGTAGCCGCCGGGGCGGCCTTCGTAGATGATGCCCTTGGAGTCGCACACGAAGATGTTCTCGCGCTTCACGCCCAGGCCCACCATCACGTTCAGGCAGGCAATGGCGGCGGCCCCCGCGCCCGAGACGGCCACCTTCACATCACCGATCTGCTTGCCCACCAGCTCCAGGCCGTTGAGCAGCGCGGCGCTGCTGATGATGGCCGTGCCGTGCTGGTCGTCATGGAACACGGGAATGTTCATGCGCTTGGAGAGTTCGCGCTCGATGTAGAAGCACTCGGGCGCCTTGATGTCCTCCAGGTTGATGCCGCCCAGCGTGGGCTCCAGGCTGGCGACGATCTCGATGATCTTGTCGGGGTCACGCGCGTCCAGTTCGATGTCGAACACATCCACGCCGGCGAACTTCTTGAACAGGCAGCCCTTGCCCTCCATCACCGGCTTGCCGGCCAGCGGGCCGATGTCGCCCAGGCCCAGCACAGCGGTGCCGTTGGTGATGACGCCGACCAGGTTGCCGCGCGAGGTGTAGTCAAAGGCCTTGGAAGGGTCGGCCTGGATATCCAGGCACGGGTAGGCCACGCCGGGCGAGTACGCCAGCGACAGGTCGCGCTGGTTCGACAGCGCCTTGGTCGGCATGACAGCGATCTTGCCCTTGACGGGGCTGCGGTGGTATTCGAGTGCGGCTTCGCGCAGGGCTTGTTCAGCGGCGGACAGGGTTTTGCTCATGGGACAGTCCAGAAAAATAAGGCTGCCAACGCGCAGGCTGGCAGCCCTCCATCATAGAACGCACCTTGCGGCGTGCGACTCAGTGCGCTTCCGCCTGGCGCGCCGCCTCGACGGCGCTGGCAGCATCGCCACGGGCACCGTTGAAGAAAAGGTTCAGCAGCACGGCAGTGAGCGACGACAGCAGGATGCCCGACTCGATCAGCGGGTGGATGGAATGCGGCATCCACTGGCGGAAGTTCGGCGCCACCAGCGGCACCATGCCAATGCCGATGGACACGGCCACGATCATGGCGTTGGAACGGTTGACCTTGAAGTCCACCCCCCCAGGATGCGGATACCGGTGGCCGCCACCATGCCAAACATCACCAGCCCGGCGCCGCCCAGCACCACGGTGGGCAGCGACTCCACCAGCGCGGCCATCTTCGGCAGCACGCCGAGCACAATCAGGATCACGCCACCAGCCACACAGACAAAGCGGCTCTTGACACCGGTGACCGCCACCAGCCCCACGTTCTGCGAAAAGCTGGTGTACGGGAAGGTGTTGAACAGGCCGCCGATGAGCGTGCCCAGGCCGTCGGTGCGCAGCCCACGCGTCAGGTCGTCCTGGCTGATCTTGCGCTCGGTCATCTCGCCCAGTGCCAGGAACATGCCGGTGGACTCGATCATCACCACGATCATCACCAGCGTCATGGTCAGGATCAGGATGGGGTCGAAGATCGGCATGGCGATTTCCAGCGGCAGCACCAGGTCGAACCATTCGGCCTTGCTCACCTTGTCAAAGTTCATCAGCCCCATCAGCGTGGCCACCACGGCGCCGATGACGATGCCCAGCAGCACCGAAATATTGGCCACGAAGCCCTTGGCGAACTTGGCAATCAGCAGGATGGACAGGAGCACCAGCGCCGAGATGCCCATGCCCGTGAGGTCGGCATAACGCGGGTTGGGCACGGTGGGCATGATGGCCAGGCCCTTGGGCAGAGGCGGTAGCGACGAGCCCGGCGCACCTGCCATGGCCTGCGCCTCGGCCAGCCACTTCAGGTGCTCGGGGTTGACCACGCTGGGTGCCGTCGGGCCCACGGGGTTGCCGAAGATCCAGTTGATGCCCACGCGCATCAGGCTGATGCCGATCACCGTGATGATGGTGCCGGTCACCACCGGCGGGAAAAAGCGCAGCATGCGGCTCACCGCCGGGGCGATCAGGATGGAGATCACCCCCGAACCGATGACGGCACCGAAGATCAGCCCGGCCCCCACCTGCCCGCCGTTGCTCTGTGCCATGGACACCATGGGCGCCACGGCCGCGAAGGTCACGCCCATCATCACTGGCAGCTTGATGCCGAACCACTGCGTAGCGCCCAGGGCCTGGATCAGCGTGACCAGACCACAGCAGAACAGGTCGGCGGAGATGAGCTTGGCCACCTGGTCGGGCGTGAGGTTCAGCGCCCGGCCGACGATGAGCGGCACGGCCACGGCACCCGCGTACATCACGAGCACATGCTGCAGGCCCAGGGCCGTCAGCCGCCCCATGGGCAGGTGTTCATCGACAGGGTGGACGTTCGTGGGCATGTGGCTTCCTCGGGTCAGTTTTTCGCGCGGCCGGCACGCCGCAATCCATACAAAAAGTGTATACAGATGCACCAAAAAGCCGCCATACGGGTGAACCCTGGTTGCCGCGAACGCCCGCTGCCAATGGCTTTCACGTCGATAGAAATTAACCATTGAATGAAAAGCATACATTTATATAATTAATTTCACACTTTTAAACAAATGGACACTCCATGCCGTTTTCCCAAATGAGCGTCGCTGCGCGCCTGTATGCAGGGTTTGGTCTGATCCTGGCACTGCTGGCCGTCGTCACCGGCATCGCCATGGCCAAGGTCGAGCGCATCAACGGCGCGCTGCGTGCCAACAGCGAAGAACACGTGCAGGTGCAGCGCTACGCCATCAACTTCCGTGGATCAGCGCATGACCGCTCCATCGCGGTGCGCGACGTCGTGCTCGGCAACACGCCGGCCGAGCGGCAAAAGGAGATCGCCACCATCGCCGCCCTGGCCGCCTTCTACGCAGAATCCGCCGGCCCGCTGGAAAAGCTCATTGCAAGGCCAGGCGCCGCGCCCGAGCTGGCGCGCCTGTATGCCGACATCCGCGCCATCGAGGCCAAGGCGGTTGCCACCACCCAGGCCATCATTGCCCAGGCCGAGGCGGGGGATGCCGCCGCGCGCGAGGCGCTGTGGCAGCAGGCCAAGCCCCAGTACGTGCAGTGGCTGGCAGCGATCAACCAGCTCATCGACTTCGAGGAAGCCCGTATCCAGGCCGAGAACCGCACCGCGCTGGAGCAGGCGGGCGGCTTCTTGGCCGTGATGCTCACGGCGCTGGTGCTGGCATTGCTGCTCAGCGGTGCGGTGGCATGGATCGTGGCGCGCAGCATCCTGCGCCAGCTCGGCGCCGAGCCGCGTGCGCTCGCCGAAGTGGCGCACCACGTGGCGCAGGGCGACCTCGGCCCGGTGGCGGGTGCTGCGCAAGCGCGCCCCGGCAGCGTACTGGCCTCGCTGGGTGCCATGCAGGCCAGTCTGGCCGCCGTGGTCGGCCAGGTGCGCCAGGCATCCAACGCAGTGACCACGGGCTCGCAGGAAATCGCCAGCGGCAACACCGGGCTGCTGCAGCGCACCGAGGCGCAGGCCGCCAGCCTGCAGCAAGCGACATCGTCGATGGCGCAAATGACCGCTTCGGTCCGGAACAACGCCGACTCGGCACGCCAGGCCACGCAGCTGGCCGCATCCGCCAGCGAGACCGCGCACAAGGGCGGCGTCGTCGTCGGCGAAGTGGTGAGCACCATGCATGAGATCACCGCCAGCTCGCGCAGGATCGGCGACATCATCGGCGTGATCGACGGCATCGCCTTCCAGACCAACATCCTGGCGCTGAACGCCGCCGTGGAAGCCGCGCGCGCAGGCGAGCAGGGCCGGGGCTTTGCCGTGGTAGCGGGCGAGGTGCGCTCGCTGGCCCAGCGCTCCGCCGCTGCGGCGCGTGAAATCAAGGCACTGATCGACAACAGCGTCGCCAAGGTCGAGGAAGGCTCGCGCCTGGTGGGCGACGCCGGCGCCACCATGACCGACATCGTGGACCAGGCACAGCGTGTGGCCGGTCTGATCGCGCAGATCAGCGCCGCCACGGCCGAGCAGACCGAGGGCATCGCACAGGTCGGCAGCGTCGTCACCCAGCTCGACAGCGCCACGCAGCAGAATGCGGCCCTGGTCGAGCAAAGCGCAGCCGCCGCTGAAGCCCTGCAGCAGCAAGCCGCGCAGCTGGCCACGGCGGTGAGCGTCTTCACGCTCGACGGCGACGGGCAGGCCCGGATGCCAGCACGCACCGCATCCACGCCACCGCGCACAGCCACGGCGCGGCCGCTGCCGGCAGCGGCCAAGCCCTTGCCCGCCGCAGGCACGCCGCAGCCCCGCCCCCCGGCGCTGCGCGCCGCACCGGCCAAGCTGCCCCAAGCCCGCCGCAGCACGCAGGAGAGCCACGATGCCGAGTGGGAATCTTTCTGACGGCCAGACCCCGCCGGCCACCGCAGTGCTGGCCATCGCCATGCCCAGCGCGGCGCGCCTGGAGGCCATCTTCGGTGTGCAGGCTGCGCAGCTGGCACTGCGCGAACTGGGCGATGCCGCCGGTGCGCTGATGCGCCGCCTGCTGGCCCAGCACGAGATCGTGGCGCAGCACCGGCAGGACGCGGCTGGGCGCTGGTCGATGCTGTTTCGCCTGCGCCGCAGCACGCTGGTGCGCGACCTGCAGGAAACCTGCAGCGCCATTGAGGCTGCAGGGCACAGCCGCTGCCGGCCCAGGTACTGGGCACCGGCACGGGCATGCGCATGCCGCTGGTCTTGCTGGCGCGCCCATTGGCGGCCGATACCTGGGCCGCGCACGGTGGCCAATGCCCACCTGACTGGCTGCAGTCCGCGCCGCACTCCCCGCCTTGCGGCGTCTCGGGGGAAAACACAGCAGCGCTCGTGGCAGACCTGCTGGCCGGGCCGCAGGGCATGCGCACACTGCTGCAGCCCATCGTGCGCCTGCACGACCGGGCCATCGTCGGCTACGAAGCGCTGTCCCGGGGGCCGCAAGGCAGCGTACTGGAGTCGCCGGACCGGCTCTTCGCCGCCGCCAGCGCCTGCGGCCGTACGCTGGACATGGAGCTGCACAGCGCCACGCTGGCGCTGCAGCGCACCCAGGGGCGGCTGCCGCCAGGCTGTTTTTTGAGCGTCAACCTGGGCCCGCAGGCCTTGGCCTGTGCCGCGCAGAGGCTACCGCTGGGGGGGCGCCAGGACGTGCTGCTTGAACTGACCGAGCACCTGCCTCTGGACGGTGCCCTGGAGCTGTCTGAGGCCGTGTCCAGCCTGCGCGCGCAGAACGTCGGCCTGGCGCTGGACGACACCGGGTGCGGCTTTGCCGACCTGGATACCGCGCGCGTGCTGCAGCCCGACATCGCCAAGCTGTGCATTACCGTGGTGCGCCACGCAGGCCAGGGGGGCCCGCTCGACGCGGACATCGCCCACACCGTGGCGCAACTGCACCAGCTGGGCTGCCGCGTGCTGGCCGAGGGCGTGGAGACACAAGCGCAGCACGAGGCGCTGCACGCCTACGGCGTGGAGCTGGCACAGGGCTGGCTGTATGGGCGCCCGGTGGCCGTCGATACCGCGCTACGAAGTTTGAGCCAAATAAGGCGCTAGCGCTTACCCAGCAAGCGCTAGCAGCTCATTTTTCAGGAGCAAAAGACCGTCAGCCCAGCAGGTCGTGCAGCGTGCGCGCCACCACCTTGGTGGCGCGGCGCAGGTCTTCCAGATCAAGGCGCTCATCCGCGCGCTTGGCGTGCGACTCAAGCACCGTGCGCGGGCCCGCACCGTAGATCACGCCAGGGATGCCGCGCTCCACGTACAGGCGCACGTCGGTGTACAGCGGCGTGCCCACCGCCGGGGGGCGGGCGCCAAACACGGCCTCGCCGTGCTTCTGGATGGCGTCCACCAGCGGCTGGTTACCGGGCAGCGGCGTCATGGCGTTAGCCAGCAGCAGGCGCTTGATGTCTGCGCGCACGGCGTCCTCGCCTGCATAGCCGCGCTGGGCATTGAAGGCGTCCACCGCCTGGGCGATCACGGCGCGGATGCTGGCTTCCACCGCGGCAGGGTTTTCCTCGGGGATCATGCGGCGGTCGAGCTTGAGCACCACCTTGCCCGGGATCACGTTGGTGTTGGTGCCGCCTTCAATGCGGCCGATGTTCAGGTACGGGTGCTTGATGCCCGCCACCTTGGACGTCAACTGCTGGTACTTCACGTTCTCGGCGTACAGCGCGTTCATGATGGCCACGGCGCCCTGCAGCGCGTCCACCCCGGTGTGCGGCACGGCGGCGTGGGCCATCTTGCCGTGCACCGTCACCTCCATCTGCAGGCAGCCGTTGTGGGCCGTCACCACCTCGTAGCTGAAGCCAGCGGCCACCATCAAATCGGGCTTTGTCAGGCCCTGGGCCAGCAGCCAGCCGGGGCCGAGTTCGCCGCCGAACTCTTCGTCGTAGGTGAAATGCAGCTCCACCGCGCCCTTCGCGGGCTTGGCCACGGCTTCGAGGGCACGCACGGCGAAGGTGAAGGTGGAAAAGTCGCTCTTGCTCACCGCCGTGGCGCGGCCGTACATCTTGCCGTCCACGATCTCGGCGCCGTAGGGGTCGTGCGACCAGCCCTCGCCCGGCGGCACCACGTCGCCGTGGGCGTTCAGCGCAATGGTTTTGCCACCGCCGCCGTAGGGGCGGCGCACGATCAGGTTGGTGATCGACGCCATGCCGTAGGCACGCACCTGGTCCTCGGGCACGGGGTGCTTTTCGGCTTCGAAACCGAAGCCCTTGACCAGCTCGGCAGTGCGCTCGGCATGCGGCGCGTTGTTGCCCGGCGGGGTATCGGTGGGCACGCGCACCAGTTCCTGCAGGAAGCGCACCTGCTCATCGAAGTGCTGGTCGATCCAGGCGTCGAGTTGTTCGTAGGTAGTCATGGGGTTTCCGTGGCGATCTGGTTCAGGACATGGGTAAAGGCGTCGACGGCCAGCTGCATGTCGTCGCTCGTGGTGCTTTCCAGCGGGTTGTGGCTGATGCCGCCGTTCAGGCCGCGCACAAACAGCATGGCCTGGGGCATGACCTCGTGCAGCTTCATGGCGTCGTGGCCGGCACCGCTGGGCATGCGGTGCAGCGGCACGCCCAGGGCCTGCACGGCGCGTTCCCAGCGCTGCTGCCACGGCGCGCTGCTGGGCGCGGCCGAGGCCTTCATCGACAGCTCGGCCGTGTAGCGCAGCCCGCGGCGCGCGGCGATGGCGGCCAGCTCGGCCAGCACATCGGCAACCAGGGCGTCGCGCTGCGCGTCGGTGGGCGCGCGCAGGTCGAGCGAGAACTGGCAGCGCCCCGGCACCACGTTGACCGAACCCGACGGCACCTGCAGCTGGCCGATGGTGGCCACGCTGTCGCCATCCCGGGCGGCGCGCTTTTCCAGGTACAGCGCCAGCTCGGCCACGCCGGTGGCGGCGTCGCGGCGCTGGTCCATGGGCGTGGTGCCGGCATGGCTGGCCATGCCCAGCATCTCGCACACGTAGCGCGCGCTGCCGTTGATGGAGGTGACGATGCCCAGCGGCAGGTCCAGCCCATTGAGCACCGGCCCCTGTTCGATGTGCACCTCGACGAAGCCCAGGTAGCGCGCGGGATCGCGGCGCAGCTTCGGGATGTCGTCAATGCACAGGCCCGCGTGCTGCATGGCCTGGCGCAGGGTGATGCCGTCGGCATCTTTTTGCTCCAGCCAGGCGGGCTGGAAGTCGCCAATCAGTGCCCCCGAGCCCAGGAACGTGGCTTTGTAGCGCTGGCCCTCTTCCTCGGCGAAGGCCACCACCTCCACGCCAAAGGGCAGGCGGCGGCCGGCACGGCGCAGTTCGCGCACGCTCGCCATGGGCACAAAAATGCCCAAGCGCCCGTCGTACTTGCCGCCGTTGCGCACGGTGTCGTAGTGGCTGCCCGTCAGCAAATACTTGGCCCCCGCCACCGCCGGGTGGTAGCGCCCCACCACGTTGCCCACGGCGTCGATCTCCACCTCGTCAAAACCGCAGTCGTGCATCCAGTGGCTGATGCGCTGGGCGCAGGCGCGGTGGGCGTCGGTGAGGTAGGTGACCGTGAGCTGGCCTTTCTCGGCATAGCCCGGGTCGCTGTGCTGCGCCAGCTTTTCCTGCCAGTCCCACACGTCGTTGCCGAGCTGGGGCACCACGCCGAACTTGTCGTTCAGCCGGATCTCGGCAATGCGGTGGATGTTGCGCAGCGCCTCGGCCAGCTCGAAGTCGGGCGGGTTGTCCAGGCGGCGCGCAAAGGTGTCGATGATCTCCTGCTTGGCGAGCCCCGTGCCGCGCGGCCCGCGCACCGCCAGGATGAACGGGAAGCCAAAACGCGCGTTGTAGTCGGCGTTGAGCTGCTGGATGCGCGCAAACTCCTCGGGCGTGCACTGCGTGAGCCCGGCCTTGCTCTGCTCGTTGGTCGACTCGGCCGTGAGCGTTTGCGCCACCATGGCCTTGCCCGCCAGCTCGGGGTGGGCGCGTACCAGCGCCACCTGGGCTTCGCGCGGTGCCTGTGCCAGCACGCGCACCATGGCGTGCTTGAGCGCCGCGAGCGAGCCAAATGGCCGCGCCGCCAGGGCCTGGGCTGCAATCCAGGGCGTGTGCTCGTACAGTCCGTCGAGCATCTGCGCGGCTGCTTCGGGCGTGGCGGCGTTGAGTTCTTGCAGGGTCAGGGGCATGGGTCTCACTCTCAAAAATAGGAGCTGCTAGCGCTTATCCAGCAAGGGCCAGAGGCACTTTTCTTCTGAAATCAGCGCATTCACGGTGCCGGATACAACTGCGCCCAGTGGCGCGCCAGGTCAATGCGGCGGCAAATCCACACCTTGTTGTGCGCCTGGATGTGGTCCAGAAAGCGCTGCAGCGCCGTGATGCGCCCGGGCCGCCCCAGCAGGCGGCAGTGCATGCCGATGCTCATCATCTTGGGCGCGTTGTCGCCGGCCGGGTCGCCCTCGGCGTAGAGCGCGTCGAACGTGTCCTTCATGTACTGGAAGAACGGGTCGGCGTGCGAGTAGCCCTGGGGCAGCGCAAAGCGCATGTCGTTCACATCCAGCGTGTAGGGCACCACCAGTTGGTGGTGCGCGCTGCCGTCGCTCTTGGCCACTTTCATCCAGAACGGCAGGTCGTCGCCGTAGTAGTCGCTGTCGTAGGCAAAGCGCCCGTCATCGGCCACCAGGCGGTGGGTGTTGGGGCTGTCGCGGCCGGTGTACCAGCCCAGGCCGTGGTCGCCGCCCTGGCCGTAGAGCGTGTCGAAGATTTCCATGCACTGCGCCATGTGGGCGCGCTCCACCGCCTCGGGCACGTTCTGGTAGTGGATCCACTTCAGGCCGTGGCAAGCCACCTCGTGGCCCAGCTCGGCAAAGGCCTGGGCCACCTCGCGATGGCGCTGCAGTGCCGTGGCCACGCCAAACACGGTGAGCGGCAGGCCGCGCTTTTCAAACTCGCGCAGGATGCGCCACACGCCGGCACGGGCGCCGTACTCGTAAATGCCCTCCATGCTCATGTGGCGCTCGGGGTAGGCCGCCGGGTTGAACATCTCCGACAGGAACTGCTCGCTGGCCGGGTCGCCATGCAGCACGCAGTTCTCGCCCCCCTCTTCGTAGTTCAGTAAAAACTGCACCGCCACGCGCGCGCCGCCGGGCCAGCGGGCGTGCGGGGGCGTGCGGCCGTAGCCGATCAGGTCGCGTGGATAGGCAGCGGTGGCGTCGTAAACGGCGGAGGAGTTCATGTGCGCAAATGCCTCAGGAAAGGGCTAAAGACAGTTCGTTGACCGGCTGCTCGCGCTCGAAGGTCAGGCTGGCCTCGACGTTCTGCAGGTGCTCCTGCATGAGCCGCACGGCCAGCGCCTCGTCGCGCGCCGCCAGCGCCTTGACGATCTCGGCATGCTCTTCGTGCGAGTGCTCGGCAGCGCTGGCGCTCTGGTACATCAGGGTGATGAGCGCGCAGCGCGAGATCAGCTCGCCCAGCAGCTGCGCCAGCACCTGGTTGCCCATCAGCTCGGCCATGCAGACGTGGAAGTCGCCCAGCAGCTCGGTGCGGCCGGGCACATCGTCCTGTGCAACGGCGGCCTTCTCGCGCGCCACGTGTTCGCGCAGGGCGCGCACCTTGGCGGGCGTGACCTCGCGCACGAAGGCACGCGTCATCTCCGTCTCCAGCATGCGGCGCACGGCAAACACCTGCTTGGCCTCTTCCACCGAGGGCGCGGCCACGAAGGCGCCGCGCGCGGGCTCCAGGCGGATCAGGCGGTTTTGCGACAGCTGGAACAGCGCCTGGCGCACCAGCGTGCGCGACACGCCGAAGTGGTCGGCCAGCTTCTGCTCGGCCAGCTTGGTGCCGGGGCGCAGCCGGTGCTCGACGATGGCCCGGGTCAGGCTCTCGACAATGAAACTGGTGGTGGACGTTTCCATGGCCGCATGATAACGGCGGCGACAGAATGTGTATACACTTTTGGTAGACCGACACCTAGGCACTTCCCCTGATACCGTGGCGGAAACTGCCGAAAGACATGCCGTGACCGCCCACCCATTTGCCCCCACCCCCACCCCCGACCCGTTCCGCACGCCGCGCGCCTTCCTGGAGCATCTCTACGGCGTGGCCGTGCGCCAGGCGCTGCCACGCTTCACCCTGGGCGCGTTCCTGCAGCCCCCGCCGGCCCCGGGCGGGCGCACCCTGGTGCTGGGCGCGGGCAAGGCCGCCGGCGCCATGGCCCAGGCACTGGAGGCACTGTGGCCCGCGGACGCGCCGCTGTCTGGCCTGGTGGTCACGCGCTATGGCCACACGCCGCCGCGCCCTGCCGGGCTGGTGCAGCGCATCGAGGTCGCCGAGGCTGCCCACCCCGTGCCCGATGCCGCCGGCCAGGCCGCCGCCGAGCGCATGCTGGCGCTGACCCAGGGGCTGAGCGCCGGCGACCTGGTGCTGTGCCTGGTCTCGGGCGGCGGCTCGGCACTGCTCACGCTGCCCGGCGAAGGCCTGACGCTGGCCGACAAGCAGCGCATCAACCAGGCCCTGCTGGCCAGCGGTGCCACCATCGGCGAGATGAACAGCGTGCGCAAGCACCTCTCGCGCATCAAGGGCGGGCGCTTGGCTGCGGCCTGCGCGCCGGCGCGCGTGGTGACGCTGTGCATCAGCGATGTACCGGGCGACGACCCCTCGGTCATCGCCAGCGGCCCCACCGTGCCCGATGCCAGCACCTGTGCCGACGCGCTCGCCATCCTGGCGCGCTACGGTATCGACGTGCCGCCCCCCGTACGGGCAGCGCTGCAAGCCGGCGCCTGCGAAACACCGAAGCCGGGCGACCCGGCCTTCCACGGCCACGCGGTGCACCTGATCGCCACGCCGCGGCAATCGCTGCAGGCGGCGGCCACGGCGGCACGCGCCGCAGGCCTGGCGGCCCATGTGCTGTCAGACGATATCGAGGGCGAGTCGCGCGAGGTGGGCAAAGTGCACGCCGCCCTGGCACGCGCCGTGGCGCGGCATGGCCAGCCTTTCACGCGGCCCTGTGTGCTGCTTTCGGGTGGGGAAACCACCGTCACCCTGCGCCCCCAGCCGCCGGGCACGCCCCCGGGGCGCGGTGGCCGCGCAGGCGAGTTCTGCCTGGGGCTGGCGCAGGCGCTGCAGGGCGCGCCGGGGGTGTGGGCACTGGCGGCCGACACCGACGGCATCGACGGCGTGGAGGACAACGCCGGCGCCCATGTGGCGCCCGACACCCTGGCACGCGCCCAGGCCCTCGGCCTGCGCCTGGGCGCGCACCTGGACCGCAACGACGCCTGCGGCTTCTTCCAGCCGCTGGGCGACCTGTTCGTCACCGGGCCGACCCACACCAACGTGAACGACTTCCGCGCACTCCTTATTTTGTAGCACCTAGCGCTTTCTGTATAAGCGCTGAAGGCCAAAAACACTAAAAATCCCCCTTTCGCTCCTGGAGACCTGCCCATGCCCCGCTTCTCGGCCAACCTCAGCATGCTTTTCACCGAAGTGCCTTTCCTCGACCGTTTCGAGCGCGCCGCGCAGGCGGGCTTCGAGGCCGTGGAGTTCATGTTCCCGTACGCCCACAGCCCGCAGGAAATCAAGGCCCGGCTGGATGCCACAGGGCTGAAGGCCGTGCTGCACAACCTGCCCGCCGGCGACTGGGAAGGCGGTGATCGCGGCATCGCCTGCGACCCCGCGCGCGTGGCCGAATTCCGCGCTGGCGTGGCGCGGGGCGTGGCCTACGCCACCACGTTGGGTGTCCCCCAGCTCAACTGCCTGGCGGGCAAGGCCCCTGTGGGCGCCGATGACGCGCTGCTGCGCCGCACCTTCGTCGACAACCTGCGCTTTGCCGCAGCCGCCTTGCACCAGGCCGGCCTGCGCCTGCTGGTGGAGCCCATCAACCGGTACGACATACCGGGCTTCTACCTCCAGCGCACGGCACAGGCGCTGTCCGTGCTCGACGAAGTGGGCGCCCCCAATGCCTTCGTGCAATACGACATCTACCACGCCCAGCGCACCGAGGGCGAGCTGGCCGCGACGCTGGCGCAGCACCTGGCACGCATCGGCCACATCCAGATTGCGGACAACCCCGGGCGCCACGAGCCCGGCTCCGGCGAGATCAACTACCGTTTTCTCTTCCAGCACCTGGACCGCATCGGCTACCAGGGCTGGGTCGGCGCAGAGTACCGCCCCGCCAGCACCACCGAGGCCGGGCTGGGCTGGCGCGCTGCGCTGTGCCGCTGAGAACGTGTTTCCGTGCGGCCAAGACCCGCCGGGTACCTTTTGTTGCAGCGCACCGTCTTGATTCAGCACAAGGTATCGGCCACCACCGATTGCCGGGCCCCGGCGTGCACCGTAGATTGCGGCGATCGCCACCGTCGCTGGCGCCGAGGGTTCTTCCATGCAACACGGGCTGTCGTTCTTCTCACCGCCTCCCGCGCCATCGCCCCCGCGGGTGGCGGCGCCTGCCACCGAGCCGCTGCACGCCGTGCCCAGCACGCTGCTGATTCCGCTGGCGGCGCGCGCCCGGGGCGATGCCCTCTTTCCCCACCTGGCCTGCCACGATACCGAGGCCCAGCGCCAGTTGGCCGCCCTGAACACCCGGGTGGACAGCTACCTGGCCGACTACCCCACGGTGCTGAACATCCTGTGGCGCACGCGGCGCGTGCGCGCGGCGGGAGAGGCTTTCTTCGCGCGCCACCCGCTGGCCTGGGGCGTGAACCTCGGCTGCGGCCTGTCGCACTACTTCCAGTGGCTCGACCAGGGCCGCAACACCTGGCTCGACGCCGACCTGCCCGAGGTGATGGCGCTGCGCCGCACGCTGGCACCGCACAGCTCCCCACGCTTGCGCCAGGCCATGCTCGACTTGCGCAATCCCCAGTGGTGGCAGGCGCTGCACCTGCCCCGGCGCGCGCTGGCGCAGCCCTTGTTCATGCTGTGCGAGGGCGTGTTGATGTACCTGCAGCCTGCGCAGGTGCGCCAGGTGCTGCGCGAATTCGCCACGCAAGCACCAGCAGGCTCGCGCCTGCTCATCGACACCCTGTCCCAGTGCGCCGTGGGCCAAGCGGGCCTGCACGCCAGCGTGTGCCGCACGGGTGCGCAGTTCCACTGGGGCATCCGGCACATGCGCGAGCTGACCGACTGCCATCCCCGGCTGCGGCTGCTGCAAACGCACAGCGTGGCCGAATGCTACGGCTGGGCCGGCCTGGCCATGGAGGCGCTGTGGCGCCCCTGGTTCAGCGCGCCGCTGTACGGCCTGGCCGAACTCGGGGTGGAATAGCCGGGCAGCGCAGGCGCCGCCCCACCGCCCGGCGACGGGGTCAGAACTTGACCGTCAAACCCACGCTGAGCGATCGGCCCATGCCCGGCACCGAAACGCCCCAGGGCACGGCTGTGCCGGCCATGGTCATGCCCTGCCCCAGGTAGGCACCGCCCTGCGGGTGGTAGTACATGCGGTTGAGCAGGTTGTCCACGCCCACGTCCAGGCGCACCTGTTGCCAGGCGTAGCTGGCGCGCAGGTTGAGCAGGCCGTAGCCCGGGGTGCTGACTTCGTTGCGCACCTGGGACGTGCGGGTTTTGGCCGCCACCAGCAGCCACTCTGCCGACGCCGTGAAGCCCCCCTGGCGCTGCGTGAGCGCCAGGCGTGCGTTCAGCGGCATGGTGTTGTACAGGCCATCGCCGGTGCTGCGGTTCTTGCCCTGCACGTAGCTCACCGCACCGCCCAACTGCCAGCGCCCCCAGGCACCGGCTTGCCCCAGATCGGCGAAGCCCGACAGGTCCATGCCGTACAGCCGCGCGTCCTGGTTGGCGAAGCGCAGGTACACAAAGCCCTGCGTGGCCGTGCGGTTGGCTGCCGTGCAGGCCGACATGGTGCCCGCGCCGCTGCAGCGTTCGGCGTCGATGTAGTTGTCCACATAGCTGAGGTAGGGGGTGAACTTGATGCCCCAGCGCTCACCGCTGGCGTCGTGCCAGTCGGCGGTGGCGCTCAGCGTGTTGGCCACCTCGGGCTTCAGGTCGGGGTTGCCCACGTAACCGTTGCCGTCACCCGCCATGTTGACCATGCGCATGGCCATCCCGCCCGTGGACCAGGCGTAGCGCTCGTACAGATTGGGCGTGCGCGACTTGTGCGCAAAGCCGAATTCATAGCTGGCGTTGGCGCTGGCGGTGTAGCGTGCCAGTGCAGTGAAGTCGAGGTTGTTGTCACTGCGCTGGCGGTCACGCGCGTTGAAGGCCTGGGCCTCCATGGCATAGCCGCTGTTGTAGCCCTGCACCGGCCCACTGTCGGTGCGCACGCGGCTGGCGCGCAGTCCGGCCTGTGTCAGCCACTGCGGACTCCAGCGCGCCTCCCACTCTGCGAACAGGTCCAGGCGGTCGCGTCGGCCGTCACGGATGTTCCAGAACGTATCTGGCGCCATGCCGCCACCGGAAGGCAGCCACCAGTCGTCCAGGCGGTAGTTCTGCGCCTCGCCCCCGACACGCAAGGTGTCACGCGCAGACAAGGGGATCTCGCCGCGCAGCTGTACGCCCGTGGTCTTGCCCTCGGTGTCCATGGGCATGCCCGGCACGTTGTTGGCAGCGCCGTACCAGAACTGTTTGTCGGAGCCGAAGTTCATGCCGTGGCGGGTGCGCTCGTGGTAGGCCCGCGCCTGCAGCTGCCCCCAGTCAAACTGGCCCTGGTAGCGCAGGTTGAGCTGCTGGCTGTCGTTGCGCGTCATGTCCATGCGCTGGTTGGGAAAGTTCTGGTACGGGATGTCCTGCACCCCCAGGCGCATTTCCACCAGTTGCGTGGCATCGCGCAGTGCATAGGTCAGAGCGTGGTTGCGCGTTTTGTAGCTGCTGGAGCCCACTTCGTCGCCCCCCAGCCACTGGGCAGGTTTGTTGCTGGCAGCGGGCCCGGCGGCCTTGAAGGCCCTCGCAGCCTTGTAGTTGTCCGATTGCGCCGCCGCACCGTCGTAGCGCAGACTCATCTGCTCGGTGGCATAGGTGGCCGAGGCCCGGGCGCCGCTGGCGTTGCCGTTGCTGCGGTAGTAGCCACCCAGCTCGCCCTTGAGCAGGCGCGCCTGGCCGGGCTCGGCGAACTCCGGCGGCGCCGACTCCACCTGGATCGTGGCGCCAATGCTGTCGCCCCCAACGCTCACCGGCGTGATGCCGGCGAACAGGCGCACGCTGCCCACGCGCGCCGGGTCGATGTACGACAGCGGCGGGTTCATGTGGTTGGCGCACGAGGAAACCAGGTCCATGCCATCCACCTGGATGCGCAGCCGGTCGTCCGACAGCCCCTGCACACTGGGCAGGCTGGACACGCCGCCTGCGCCCACCAGGCTCACGCCGGGCAGGTTGCGCAGCAGCTGTGCGGTGTCACTGTCCCAGGCGCGCCCGGCCTGCAGGCTGGCGGCGTCGGCGGCACTGGCGCCCAGCGGCTGGGTCGCGGAACGAGGGGCCGTCACATTGACGGCGTCCAGCGCCCTTTCCTGGGCGCCAGCGAGCAACGGCAGGGTGGCAAGAAAGGCACAAAGAGGGCGCAGCGCAAGGCTGCGCGGGCATGCCGCACGGGCGTGCCAACGGTTTTCACGGTTCATGGCAAATCAAAAACGAAAAGGGACGGGCCGTGTGCGCGCGGCAGCGAACAGCACGCCGACACGGTCACAGAAACCAGGCAGAAAAAGACTCAGGCGAACACTCAGGCCCAAGGCGGTGCCTGCGCAGGCGGGCGCTCATAGCTGCGCAGCAGCGTGCGCAGTGCCTCGGGCTCCGGCAGGGTAGGACGCGATGCCTGCAGTGCCAGGCCCGGCACTGCAGAGGCAGTGCTGGCGGGCGCCAGCCCCGTGCCGGACACACTGCAGACGGGACACCCCTGCCCATGGTGGCCCATGGGGTCGGTGTCCTGCACCGGCACACTGGCAGCGCCGGATGCGTCGGCCACCTGCACGGAGCAAATATCGCCATGCAGGTACTGCGCCGACAGCCACCGCGCCAGGTGCGCGGTGCTGAGCTGCCCCATCCACAGCTGCCCCAGCAGCGCCAGGGCGGCAAGGGCCATGCCCAAGCCCCAGCGGCGGTGGCGAGAGAAAGAAGCGGGAGCAGTCACGGGCGGCCATGCTGCCACCAAGGGCCCTGTGCCGCCTTGTCGGGCATCAATAAACGGCCCGGGGTTGCCGGTGCGCAACGCCATCGGCGCGCACGCGGCACGGGCCGGCCATGCCCCCATGCCACAATGCGGTATGCATGCGACCCCGGCCTCTGCGGCGGACGCCGAGATGGCCCCCCCGCAACGCACCGACGACACCCCGCCCAACGTGATCGACACGTTGTACCAAGCCGCCCTCGGCCCGACCGGGGCGCCGCATTACCTTCCCCGCTTCGAAATCTTCGAGACCCTGGGACGCACCCGCACGGGGTGGAACTGGGCCGCCGCGCTGTGCACCCTGGGCTGGCTGCTCTACCGCAGGCTGTGGCTGCCCGCTCTGGTGTATGCCTGCACGGTGGAGGGCCTGGTGCTGCTGTGGTTCGCGGCCCTGCGCCCCTGGCTGCAGCCCCCACTGCCCATCGAGGCCGGGCTGGGACTGGCCCTGCTGGTGCTGAGTTGCGCGCTGCCGGGCCTGTGGGGCGATGCGCTGGTCTATACCGACATTCGCAAGCGCACCCTGCGCGCGCTGGATGCCGCGCCCAGCGTGGCCCAGGCGCACACCGCGCTGGCGCAGGTGGCCCCGACTCTGCCACGGCTCTATGCGCTGGCCGGCCTGTACGTGGCCCTGGGCGCAGCCCTGCTGGGTGCAGCGCTGTGGGTGCCGCGCCCCTCGCACGAAGTCACAACCAGCGTGGCCCACGCAGGCACGGCCACCGTCCTGCCGCGCACGCCGGCCTCCGCCCCGGCGCCAGAGCCCCTGACCGTCGCGTCGGCCAGCGTGGCGGCCGCATCGGATGCGCCGCCCCCACCGCCGTCGGCAGAGGTGCCCCCGCTGCCAGAACCTCCCCCCGCGGCAGCGCCCGTGGCGCCCCACGCGCCAGCGGTAGCCACCGCAGCACCGGCCGCCCACGCTGCCGAGCCTGCGGGCAGCAAGGCGCACCGCCCAGCGGCCAAGCCCCCGGCCAAAGCCACCGAATCCGCCACAGCGACGAAAACCAGCGCCAAGAAGACGGCGGGCAAGCCGGCCCAGGCCAGCAGCGCGCCGGCCAAGGCGCCACCAGACACCGAGCCGGCCCCCTTGCAGGCCAAGCGCTACTACATCACTGTCGGCGTGTTTGCCGACGACGCCAACGCGCGCAAGGTGGACAAGCAGCTGCGCCAGGCCAAAATCCCCACCCAGGTGCAAACCGTGGGCACCAACAAGGGCGAGTACACACGCGTGCGCGCCGGCCCTTTCCGCAAAGCCAGCGAAGCCCGCGCGGCCGCCCGGCGCATCCGCGCCATGGGGCTGGAGGCGGTGGTATTCCAGCAGCGCTGACAGTTGGTGACACGCGCTGGCGCCAAGCCGGATAAGGTAGCGCAGCGTCCCCATCCACTACGACAGGAGTTCCCGCCATGCGCCAATCCCCCACGTTCCCACTGCTTTGCGCCCTGGTCGGTCTGACCGTGCTGGCCGGCTGTAGCAGCCCGCGCCCGCACGCCTCGCCGGTTTGGCAGCCGCAAGGCGGCACCTGCAGCGCGGGGCCGGCGCAGTCGGTGGTGGGCCAGCAAGCCACGGCATCCGTCATGGAGCAGGCACGCCAGCGCTCGGGGGCGCTGATGGCGCGCATTCTGCGGCCCGGGCAGGCCGTGACCAAGGAGTTTGACGCCGAGCGCCTGAACCTCGAAGTCGATGCGCAGGGGCGCATCGTCGCCGTGCGCTGCGGCTGACGGCAGGCCTTAATCGGCCAGGAACAGCGCCTGCAGGTCGCTCAGGAAGTCAAAGCCACGTTCCGTGGGGCGCACGTGGCCCATGTCGCGTACGACCAGCCCCTTGCGCTCGGCCTCGTCCAGCCCGCGTGCGATGGCCGTCACCGCCAGGCCGGTGCGCTCGCAAAAGTCCTGCAGGGCAAAGCCTTCGCGCAGGCGCAGGGCGTTGAGCATGTACTCGAACGGCAGGTCGGCGCGGCGCACGTCCTCGTCCTGCGCCACGGCACAGCCCGCCAGGGCGTTGTCCATGTACAGGCGCGGCTCGCGGTAACGCACCTGGCGCACGATGCGGTGTGCAAAGCTGAGCTTGCTGTGTGCCCCGGCGCCGATGCCCAGGTAGTCGCCAAACTGCCAGTAGTTGCTGTTGTGCACGCACTGGTGGCCCTTGCGCGCGTAGGCCGACACTTCGTAGCGCGCCAGGCCTGCGGCCGCCGTCATCTCGGTGATGCGGTCGAGCATGGCGTAGGCCTCATCGCCCTCGGGCAGCGTGGGCGGGTGCTTGGCGAACCAGGTGTTGGGCTCGATGGTGAGGTGGTAGACCGACAGGTGCGGTGGCGCGAAGGACAGCGCCGTCTCCAGGTCGCGCTCCAGGCCGGCCAGGGTCTGGCCCGGCAGCGCGTACATGATGTCGAGGTTGAAGGTCTCGAACGCCTGCGCGGCCTCCTGCACGGCCGCCAGCGCCTGTGCACGGTCGTGCACGCGGCCCAGGGCCTTCAGGTGCCCGTCGTCAAAGCTCTGCACGCCAATGGACAGGCGCGTCACCCCGGCGCCGCGGAAGGCGCGAAAACGCTCCTTCTCGAACGTGCCAGGGTTGGCCTCGAGCGTGATCTCGCAGTCGGCCTCGACGCGCAGGCGCGCGCGGATGTCCGACAGCAGCCGGTCGATGCCATCGGGCGAGAACAGGCTGGGCGTTCCACCACCGATGAAGATGCTGTGCACGGTGCGGCCCCACACCAGCGGCAGCGCGGCTTCGAGGTCGGCCACCAGTGCGTCGATGTAGCGCTGCTCGGGCAGTTCGCCCGCCTTCATTTCGTGCGAGTTGAAGTCGCAGTACGGGCACTTGCGCAAGCACCAGGGCAGGTGCACGTACAGCGACAGCGGCGGCAGGCTCTGCAGCTGCAGCAGCCCGGGGCGCATGTAGTGCTGGATGTCGCGGGGAGAAGTCATTGCGCTCTTGAAAAAATAGCGGCTAGCGCTTTATCAGCAAGGCTTTCGATGCAAAAACCATCGCAATCCCACGATAGAAAAGCGCCACAAGCTCTCATTTTGATAGCCAATGCTCGCGCATCAGCGCCAGCATCTGCTGCGCGGCGCGGCCACGGTGGCTGTGCGCGTTCTTCACCTCGGTAGGCAGTTCAGCGAAGGTCTTGCCGAATTCGGGGATGAACATCACCGGATCGAAGCCAAAGCCGCCGCTGCCGCGGCGCTCGGTCGCAATCTCGCCCTTGACGCGGCCCACGGCGATGAGCGGCTCGGGGTCTTGCGGGCTGCGCACGGCGACCAGCGTGCTGACCATGGCGGCGCGGCGGTCGGCGATGCCCTGCATTTGCTCCAGCAGTGCGCGCACGTTGGTGTCGTCGCCCTTGTCGTAGCCGAACTGGGTGGCGTAGTAGGCGGTCTGCACGCCCGGCAAGCCGCCGAAGGCGTGCACGCACAGACCCGCGTCGTCGGCCAGCGCGGGCAGGCCCGTGTGCTCAGCAGCGAAGCGCGCCTTGGCCAAGGCGTTCTCGACAAAGGTGCAATGCGGCTCCTCGGCCTCGCCCACGCCCAGGTCGGCCTGGCGCACCAGCTCCACGCCCAGCGGCGCCAGCATGGCCTGCAGCTCGGCGAGCTTGCCGCGGTTGTTCGATGCCAAAACGATTTTCATAGTCAAATCGGGCTCCAGCGCCCGTCCACCAAGCGCTGGCAGCTATCAGTTCGAGAGTGCCTGGCGCTGCAGCGCCACCAGTTCGCCAATGCCTTTTTCGGCCAGCGCCAGCAGCTGGTCCATCTCGGCACGCGTGAAGGCCACGCCCTCGGCCGTACCCTGCACTTCCACGTAGTGGCCAGCGCCGGTCATGACGACGTTCATGTCGGTGTCGCAATCGACGTCCTCGACGTATTCCAGGTCGAGCAGCGGCGTGCCCTGCACGATGCCCACCGACACCGCCGCCACGGGCGCGGTGATGGGCGAGGCGGCCAACTTGCCCGCCGCGAGCAAGCCGTTGACCGCATCCTGCGCCGCCACGAAGGCGCCGGTGATGGCCGCCGTGCGCGTGCCACCATCCGCCTGGATGACGTCGCAGTCGAGCTGGATGGTGCGCTCGCCGAGCGCCTTGAGGTCGAACACCGCGCGCAGGCTGCGACCGATGAGGCGCTGGATCTCCTGCGTGCGCCCGCTTTGCTTGCCGCGCGCGGCCTCGCGGTCGCTGCGCGTGTGGGTGGAGCGCGGCAGCATGCCGTACTCGGCGGTGACCCAGCCTTCGCCGCTGCCGCGCTTGTGCGGTGGCACCTTTTCTTCAACCGAGGCGGTGCACAGCACTTTGGTGTTGCCGAACTCGATGAGCACCGAGCCCTCGGCATGGATGGTGTAGCCGCGCGTGATGCGCACGGCGCGCAACTGGTCGGCGGCGCGCTGGCCGCTGCGTTCAAACGTCATGGAGAAGATTCCTTTTCGGGGAGGCGTAGTGCGCTGTGCGCTCACGCTTTTTTGGCGGCGGAGCGGCGAATGGCTTCGTTGATCTCGGCGATGGAGCGCTCGATCGCCGCATCGTCGAGGTCATCGACCAGTGCATCAAGCGGCCCCGCCTGGATGGTGGACTCGAAGGCGTCGTCATCGATGCCCTCGGTAGAAATGCCCTGGGTGGACTCGAAGGCGTCGGGCGTTTCCCATTCCATGGCCACGACGGTGACGTTGTCACTGGTGCTGCCGGCTTTGCGCAGCGCGTCTTCCACCAGGTCGGGCACGGCATGGGCTACACCCTGGCGACCGAGCTCGCGCGTGATGGTTTCGTCGTCCAGGCTGCCCCACAGGCCGTCCGAGCACAGCAGGATGCGGTCGCCCTGCTCCAGCGTCACCGGGCCGGTGATGTCGAAGATGGGCTTGGACGGCGAGCCCAGGCAGGTGAACAGCACGTTGCGGTTGACACGCTCCAGGCCGGGAGTGAGCGCCATGTTGCGCAACTCCAGGTAGGAGTGGTCGCGCGTGCGCGAGAGCAGCGCACCGTCGCGCACCATGTAAAGGCGCGAGTCGCCGCAATGAATCCATTGGGCGCGCCCGTCCTGCACCACCGCGGCCACCAGCGTGGTGCGCGGCGTGTCGAGCATGCCTTTGTCGATGGCATGGCGCAGGATCTGGTGGTGCGCCGCCAGCAAGGCCTCGGAGAGGAACTCACGCACATCGTCGAGCTTGGGTTTGGCCATGCGCTGGAACATCGCCGAGATGGTCTGCAGCGCGATCTGCGCCGCCACCTCGCCCTGGGGATGCCCGCCCATGCCGTCAGCGAGCGCGAACAGGCCCGACTCGCGCGTGTAGCAGTAGCCCATGCGGTCTTCGTTCTTCTCGCGGCCGCCACGGCGGCTGACCTGGAATACGGAGAACTTCATTTGGGCTTCACACCGAGATCGGTGGCCTCGCCAAGTTTTTGCACGTTCTTCTTGGCGTCGGAGACCAGGGTGTCAAGCTGCAAGCGCATTTTTTCAGCCACTGTGAGTTTGGTGTAGCGGCGCTCGCCCTCGCGCGAAAGCTCTTTCTGCAGGGCGAACACGGACTGCGGACGCGACAGCGGATCGAGTGCCATGCACCACTCGACCACCTCGATCAGGTTGTCGGAGTACACGCCACGCAGCTTGGTCAGCGCCAGCGAGAGGCGGTCTTTCTCGGTGCGCTGCGGCGCTTCGTTGGGCGGAAAGCCCTGCATGCAGGCATAGATGCAGGCGCCGATGGCGTAGATGTCGGTCCACGGGCCCATCGAGGCGTCGCGCCGGTACATCTCGGGCGCAGCGAAGCCGGGGGTGTACATCGGGCGGATGAAGTTGCCCTCTTTGGACAGTACCTCGCGCGCCGCGCCGAAGTCGATCATCACGGCGCGGTTGTCGTCGGTGATGAAGATATTGGCCGGTTTGATGTCGAGGTGCAGCATCTTGTGCTGGTGCACGATGCGCAGGCCGCGCAGCACCTCGTCGAACAGCGAACGGATGGTGGACTCGCGAAACACCTTCTGCGTCTTGAGCTCGCGCGCGGTGATGATGAAGTCCTGCAGGGACGCGCCCTCCAGGTAGTTCATCACCATGTAGACGGTTTCGTTCTCACGGAAGAAGTTGAGCACGCTCACCACCGAGGCATGCGAGATCTGCGCGAGCGAGCGCCCCTCTTCAAAGAAACTCTTGAGGCCCAGGCGGTACAGCGAGAGCTTTTCCGGCGGCACCTTGGGCGTCAACTCCCCCGGCGCCCGCGTGGCCAGCGAGGCAGGCAGGTACTCCTTGATGGCCACTTGCTGGCCCTCGCCATCCACCGCCAGGTACACGACACCAAAGCCCCCGGCGGCCAGCCGGCGCACCACGCGATAGCCACCAATCAGGGTGTCGGGAGGCAAAGGGGCGGGCTTGATCTTGGGCGACGACATACTTTCTGCGAAGAGACCTCGGGCAGGGTGGCGGAACCCGGATAATCGCCGGATCGCAAGCAACCATCGGAAAGTCCTATGCCAGTTTACAGCATGACCGGGTACGCCAGTGCCCAGCATGGCACCAGTGCGGAGGGCACCCAGACGCCGGCGGCGGCACACCGGCTGGGACTGGAAATCCGCTCCGTCAACAGCCGATTCCTTGACCTTACGCTGCGTCTTCCGGACGAACTGCGTGCACTGGAACCGCAGCTGCGTACGCTGCTGACCACCCGGCTCAAGCGCGGCAAGGTGGAGCTGCGCGCCGCCATCGAAAGCGAAGGCGGCGGCGCCCTGCCCACCCCTTCACCCCAGTTGCTGCAGCGCCTGAACGGGCTGCAGGACAGCGTGCAGGCCTGGCTGCCCCAGGCCGCCCCGCTGAGCGTGGCCGACGCCTTGCGCCTGTGCGCCAACGCCAATGCCAGCACCGACCAGGACTGGAGCAGCATCGCCCCACAACTCGCCGAACAGGCCCTGGACGAATTGATCGCGGCACGCGAACGCGAGGGCCAGCGCCTGGCCACGATGCTGCAGGACCGCGTGGCGCAATTGCGCGCGCTGGCCGGCAGGGCCACCCCCATGGTGCCCCGACTCGTGGAGCAGCAGCGCCAGCGCTTCATGGAACGCTGGAAAGACGCCATGGCCCTGGCCGATGGCGCCGTGGCGCCGGAAGCGGCGCAGGACCGGGCCCTGACCGAGGCCACCGCCTTCGCCATTCGCATCGACGTGGCCGAGGAAATCACGCGCCTGCAGTCCCACCTCGACGAGATCGAACGCCTGCTGGAAAAAGGCGGCGAAATTGGCAAGCGCCTGGACTTTCTGATCCAGGAACTGCACCGCGAGGCGAACACGCTGGGCTCCAAGTCGGCTGCGCTGGATCTCACGCACATCAGTGTGGACATGAAGGTGCTGATCGAGCAAATGCGCGAGCAGGTGCAGAACATTGAGTGATGCCCAACCCGGAGGGCGCTAACGATCTGGGATAATCCCGTTTTGGTCTTTGGAGTAAGGGCAGCATGGACTACCCTGGAAATCTGTTCGTCGTCTCTGCCCCCAGCGGGGCGGGCAAATCCACGCTGGTCAAGGCCCTGCTCGAACTGGACTCGCAAGCCCACCGCTCCATTTCGCACACGACACGCGCACCCCGAGGCCAGGAGAAGCACGGGCGGGAGTACTTTTTTGCCTCCGAGCAGGAATTCGATGCCATGGTGGCCGGCAACGCCTTCGTGGAGTGGGCCAATGTGCACGGCAATCGCTACGGCACCTCGAAGAAAGCCATCGAAGAGCGCATTTCCCAGGGTGCAGACATCGTGCTGGAGATTGATTTCCAAGGCGCCCTGCAGATCAAGCAAGCATTCGCCAATGCCGTGCTGGTTTTCATCCTCCCGCCGAGCTGGGAAGAATTGCGCTCCCGACTGGAGCGACGGGGCGAAGACTCGGCCGAAGTGATCGAACGGCGCCTGCGCAATGCTGCGCACGAGATGGCGCAAGTAGAAAAGTTTGACTTCGTTATAATTAACGAAATGTTTGAGCGTGCGCTCTTCGACCTGAAGGCTATCGTGCACGCACAGCGCCTCAAGTACGCGGCCCAGCGCCGCGCCCGCGCAAGCACGTTCGAGTCGCTCAATATCACCTGATTCCTCTGGAGTATTTCCCATGGCACGCATCACAGTTGAAGACTGCCTGCAGCAGATCCCCAACCGCTTCCAGCTTGTGCTGGCCGCAACTTACCGTGCGCGCATGCTCAGCCAAGGCCACGCCCCCAAAATCGAAAGCCGCAACAAGCCCGCAGTCACCGCGCTGCGCGAGATTGCCCAGGGCAAGGTTGGCCTGGAAATGCTGAAGAAAGTGCCGGGCTGATACCAAACGCACGCCACGCCTTCCCGTGGAAAAGCACCGCCAAGCGGTGCTTTTTTTTGCCCAATCCCCAACCGCCCCTCTCCGCGCTACATTAAGGCTATGAACGCGGCCACGCCCCCAGCCACCCTCTCTCGAATCGACCCAAGCCCAAGCCCGGCGGGTCCCACCGTTGCTGCCGCCAATGCCGCTGCGGCGAGTTTCGCTGCGCTGACAGAAAACTTGGGCTACCTTGACGCAGCCAGCATCGAACAGGTACGGCAGGCCTACCGCTACGCCGACGCAGCCCACTTGGGACAACTGCGCAACAGCGGTGAACCCTATATCACCCACCCCATCGCGGTAGCTGCACAGTGTGCAAGCTGGAAGCTTGATGCACAGGCCCTCATGGCCGCATTGCTGCACGACGCCATGGAAGACTGCGGCGTTACGAAAGCTGATCTGATCGACCGTTTTGGCGCACCAGTAGCTGAGCTGGTGGACGGACTCACCAAACTCGACAAACTGCAATTCAACACGCGGGAAGAAAACCAGGCCGAGTCGTTTCGCAAGATGCTCCTTGCCATGGCCCGGGACGTCCGCGTCATTCTGGTCAAGCTTGCCGACCGCTCGCACAACATGCGTACGCTGTCGGATATGCCGCGCAGCAAGTGGTCACGTATTTCTTCGGAGACCCTGGACATTTATGCGCCCATCGCACACCGACTGGGGCTCAACCAAACCTACCGCGAACTGCAAGATCTCGCCTTCCGCCACCTCCACCCATGGCGCTACGCCACACTGACTAAGGCGGTCGGCAAATCGCGCAACCGGCGACGTGACCTGATTCAGAAAGTGCAGACGGAAGTAGACGCCGCTTTCGCAAAGCTCGGCATGCGTGTTCGTCTGGCAGGGCGGGAAAAAACGCTGTACGCCATCTACCAGAAGATGAAACTCAAGCACCTGAGCTTTGCCCAGGTCACAGACATCTATGGCTTCCGGGTCATCGTGCCCACGGTCACTGACTGCTACACGGCACTGGGCGTGCTGCACCAGATGTACAAACCCGTCCCTGGCAAGTTCAAGGACCATATCGCGATCGCCAAACTCAATGGCTACCAATCGTTGCACACGACATTGGTAGGCCCTTCGGGCATCAACATTGAATTTCAGATGCGCACGGAGGAAATGCATGTGGTCGCCGAGGCCGGGGTGGCCGCCCATTGGCTTTACAAGGCACAGGACACCGGCAGCGGCGCGGCCGAGCGGCTCGGCACCAAATGGCTGCAATCCCTGCTGGATATCCAGAACGAGACACGCGATGCAGCCGAGTTTTGGGATCACGTCAAGGTTGACCTGTTTCCCGACGCCGTCTATGTCTTCACGCCCAAGAGCCAAATCATGGCATTGCCACGCGGCGCCACCGTGGTGGATTTCGCGTACGCCATCCACAGCAATGTTGGGGACCGTACCACTGCGGCACGCATCAACAATGAGCCGGTTCCCTTGCGCACCGAGCTCAACAACGGGGATGTGGTTGAAGTCATCACCGCGCCAGAATCCACCCCGAACCCGGCGTGGCTCGGATTTGTTCGTACGGGCCGCGCCCGCTCCAAGATTCGCCACTACCTGAAGACCATGGCACAAAGCGAATCCGCAACCCTGGGTGAGAAATTACTCGCCCAGGCACTGCGCGCTGAAGGCATGGATCAATTGCCTGGCGACGAAGCGGACAACCAGCCTCTGTGGGACAAGCTACTACGCTTCACAGGCAATCGCACACGCGCAGAGCTCATGACCGACATTGGGCTGGGTAAGCGGATTGCCAGCATTGTTGCCAAGCGGCTCATGGTACTGCTCAGTGAACATGGCCATCGCCCGAATGCCTTGCTGATGACCAAAGAGCGCTACACCTCTCATGAGAACCTTTCGCAAGGCGCAGTGGCACTGGATGGGAGCGAGAACGCCTCGGTCAAATATGCATCCTGCTGCCGCCCCGTGCCAGGCGACACCATTGTTGGATACCTCGGACGCGGAGAAGGCTTGGTGGTACACCGCACGGAATGCAATGTGGCGAAACGACTACAACACAAGGACAGTGAACGCTTCATCGCAGTTGACTGGAGTGAAGAGCCAACACGGGCATTTGAGACAGGCATCAAGATCACGGTGCGCAACGGCAAAGGCGTGCTGGCGCGCATTGCTTCGGAGCTGGCCACATCCGAAGCCGACATCGTGCATGTGGACATGGATGACGAGACCGCCATGGACACGGTGGACCTGCGCTTCATCGTCCTCGCCCACGACCAGGCCCACCTTGAGAATGCGCTGAAGAACCTGCGCCGTACGCAAGCCGTCCTTCGCGCGGAACGCATCCTTCCTCAATAAGCGTCGGGATCTGTGCGCTCCCCCTTTGGAGGGTAGCGCACCGCCACGATCTCAAGGGCGCGCAACCCACCCGGCGTCGGTAACTGGACTTCGTCCCCTATGCGTGCCTTCAGGAGCGCACGTGCCACCGGAGAAATCCAGCTGATCTGCCCTTGAGCGCTATCCGCTTCATCAATCCCCAGGATTGTTACCTCCCGCTCGGTTTCTCCATCCTCCAGGTAGGTGACAGTAGCACCAAAGAAGATCTGGTCACGCCCCGCGTGCAGCGCCGGATCGACCACCTCGGCAATCTCCAGACGCTTGGTCAGAAAGCGGATGCGCCTGTCGATCTCGCGCAAGCGCTTCTTCCCATAGAGATAGTCGCCATTTTCCGAACGGTCGCCATTGCTGGCAGCCCAATGCACCACCTCGACCATCTTCGGCCGCTCGACATCGATCAACTCCAACAACTCGCCCCGCAGACGCGCATAGCCCTGAGGAGTGATGTAGTTCTTGCCACCTGGAGGAATCGGCGCAAGCGCTACTTCCTCCTCGTCGCCGTCCGTTTCTTTCGTGAAAGCCTTGCTCATGGTGAAATTTTCACAAAAACGAAAAAGCCCTGGAACTTTTTAGTTCCAGGGCTTACCGTTTGGTGCGGCTGGCAGGAATCGAACCCACGACCCCTTGGTTCGTAGCCAAGTACTCTATCCAGCTGAGCTACAGCCGCTAAGCTATTTATTGTAGCAGAAATTTTTGCGTTTAAAAATTTCTTTTACAGCGTTTTCTCGAAAAGAAGAAAACTAAGCGAAGCCATGATTCTAACGTATTTTTCCCCGCTCGGAAGAAAAACATGAAATCCTGCGTCACCTACACCGGCACACCAAGAAAAAACCGGCGCGCCAGGACTGAACCTTAGACGTTGAACAGAAAGTTCATCACATCGCCATCCTTGACGACGTACTCTTTGCCTTCGGCGCGCATCTTGCCTGCGTCCTTGGCGCCCTGCTCGCCCTTGAACTGGATGAAGTCATCGAACGCAATCGTCTGCGCGCGGATGAAGCCACGTTCAAAGTCACCGTGGATCACGCCTGCGGCCTGTGGCGCGGTGTCGCCCTTGTGAATCGTCCAGGCGCGCACTTCCTTCACGCCAGCGGTGAAGTAGGTCTGCAGGCCCAGCAAGTCGTAGCCCGCGCGGATCAGGCGGTTCAGGCCCGGCTCCTCCAAGCCCATTTCCTCGAGGAACATGGCGCGGTCGTCGTCGCTCATTTCTGCCATCTCGGCCTCGATCTTGGCGCAAATGGCCACCACGGGTGCGTCTTGCGCGGCAGCGTAGTCCTTGAGGCGGTCGAGCAACGGATTGTTCTCAAAGCCATCCTCGGCCACGTTGCCAACGAACATCGCAGGCTTGGCCGTAATGAGGCAGAACTGCTTGAGCAGCGGCGCGTCTTCCTTGCTCACTGGAATGGTGCGCGCGGGCTTGCCTTCGTTGAGCGCGGCCTGGATGGGCGTGAGGAGCTGCACCAGCTTGGCCGCCTCTTTGTCGTTGCCACTCTTGGCGGCCTTGCTGTAGCGATTCAGGGCCTTTTCGACAGTGGCCAGGTCGGCCAGGCACAGCTCGGTCTGGATGACCTCGATGTCGGCGATGGGGTCGACCTTGCCCGCCACGTGAATCACATTCGGGTCCTCGAAGCAGCGCACCACGTTAACGATGGCGTCCGTCTCACGGATATGGGCCAGAAACTGGTTGCCCAGGCCTTCACCCTTGGAGGCACCGGCCACCAGGCCCGCAATGTCCACGAACTCGACAATCGCCGGCACCACGCGTTCCGGCTGAACAACTTCGGACAGCGCCGCCAGGCGCGGGTCAGGCACCTCGACCACGCCAGTGTTCGGCTCGATGGTGCAGAAGGGGTAGTTCTCGGCGGCAATGCCCGCCTTGGTGAGGGCGTTGAAGAGAGTGGACTTGCCCACATTGGGCAGGCCCACGATGCCGCATTTCAGGCTCATGGCGTGGCTTTCTGGTAGGGAGGAGACAAACCAACCATTTTACGTGCCCCGTCTCCAGCACATCCGTCAGGCTTGGCGCCTCCTACAATGCCCGCCATGGCGCAAACCTTTGATGTATGTATCCGCGGCAGTGGCATCGTGGGCCGCACGCTCGCTCTGCTCCTGGCCCGCGACCGCCTGCGCGTAGCGCTGGTCGGGCCCAGCGACACCCCCTCATCGGCCGAGCCGCACGAAGACGTGCGCGCCTACGCCCTCAACGCCACCTCGCGCGGGCTGCTGCAGTCGTTGCGCGCCTGGCCCGACGCCCGCCACGCCACTCCCGTGGCGCGCATGGAGATTCAGGGCGACCAGGATGGCAGCGTGCACTTCGACGCGGCAGCGCAAGGCGTGGACGCGCTGGCCTGGATCGTCGATGTGCCCGCGCTGGAGGCCCGTCTGGCCGAAGCCGTGCGCTACCAGCCGCAGGTGGAGCTTGTTTCCAGCCCCGTCCCAGCCACGCTCACGGCGGTGTGCGAGGGCCGCGCCAGCCGCACACGCGATGAATTCGGCGTGGAATTCGCCACCACCCCCTACGCCCAGCAAGCCATTGCAGCGCGGTTGCACTGCACCCTGCCGCATGGCCAGATAGCACGCCAGTGGTTCCAGGCAGATGGCAGCATCCTGGCTTTTCTGCCGCTGGGTGGCGAGCAGGGGAACTCTGTCGCCATCGTCTGGTCTGTCCCCCAGGAACAGGCACCGCAGCTGCTGGCGCTGGAACCCGAGGCTTTTGCCCAGCGTGTGCAAGAAGCCAGTCACGGTGCGCTGGGCGCACTCGAGCTGGCCAGCAGCCGCGCGGCTTGGCCGCTGCAGCAAGCCTGGGCCAACCACTGGTGCGGCAGCCTGCACGCAGGCAGCACGACACCAAGCACGCACAGTTGGGTGCTGGCCGGCGATGCGGCGCACAACGTGCACCCGCTGGCGGGCCAAGGCTTGAACCTGGGGCTGGCCGACGTTCAGGCGCTGGCACGCACCCTGATGGAGCGCGACTGGCGCAGCATTGCCGATCTGCGGCTGCTGCGCCGCTACGAGCGCGAACGCAAAGCGGCGCTACTGCCCATGGGCCTGGCCATGGACGGGCTGCAGCAGCTGTTCGCGCGCCGCGAGGCACCGCTGCAGGCGCTGCGTAACTGGGGCCTCAAGGGCTTCGAGCGCAGCGGGTTGCTCAAGGAATGGACGGCCCGCCAGGCCATGGGAACAACGCACTGAAGAACGAACATGACTGCCAAGAAACTGAAACCATCCCCCTTCCGCGCGTTGTCCTCGCTGTGCGCAGGCGCAACCCTGGCCCTGCTGGGTCTGGGCGCCCATGCCGATGAGTCCGTCATCCGCAAGACCCTGGGTGAGCGCATTCCGCAGTTGGCCAAGATCGACGAGGTGCGCACCACCTCCATGCCCGGCCTGTTCGAGGTGCGCGTGGGCACCGACCTGTTCTACACCGATGCCAAGGGCAACTACGTCATCCAGGGCGAGCTGATCGACACCAAGGCACGGCGCAACCTGACCGAGGACCGCATCAACCAGCTCACGGCCGTCAAGTTCGAGGATTTGCCTTTCAAGGATGCCTTCACGCTGGTGCGCGGTGACGGTTCGCGCAAGATTGCCGTGTTCGAGGATCCGAACTGTGGCTACTGCAAGCGCTTCGAGCGCGAGATGCGCAACGTCAACAACGTCACGGTCTACCTGTTCCTTTACCCCATCCTGAGCCCCGACTCGGCCGAGAAATCGCGCAACATCTGGTGCGCCAAGGACCGCGCCGCCGCATGGAACGACTACATGCTGCGCGACAAAGCCCCAGACAGCGCGAGCTGCGACACCGCCGCGCTGCAACGCAACCTGGCGCTGGGCAAAAAGCACAAGATCACCGGCACGCCCACGCTGATCTTTGCCAACGGCACGCGTGTGCCCGGCGCCATCGGTGCGCAAGACGTGGAAAAGCGCCTGGCCGAAGCGGCCAGCGCCACCACCGCAAACTGATTTCGCGCACACCGCACTGAAAAAATGGGGCCTTTTTAGGCCCCAGCGCTTATCCAGCCTGCGCTGGAAGCTCTCTTTTTCGAAGCATCCGCCATGCCCTCTGCCCAGACCCGCGCCGCCGTCCACTACCGCGTGGAAGCGGCCGACCTCCACGCCCACCTGTACCACGTCACGCTCACCATCGCGCGGCCCGCCGCCGCGCAGGAGCTGGCCCTGCCCGCCTGGATTCCTGGCAGCTACCTGGTGCGCGAGTTCGCCAAGAACCTGCAGCGCCTGGCCGCGCGCCAAGGCCGCCAGCCCGTGGCGCTGGTGCAACTGGCCAAAGACCGCTGGCGCGCCGACTGCCAGGCGGGCCAGCCGCTGGTGCTGACCTACGAGGTGTGCGCCTACGACGCCTCGGTGCGCACCGCCTGGCTCGACGCCGCGCGCGGCTTCTTCAACGCCACCAGCCTGTGCCTGCAGGTGGCAGGCCAGACCGCGCTGCCGTGCGAGATCGACATCGTTGCTCCCAAAAAGAGAGCTGGTAGCGCTCTCTGGCATTGCGCTACAGGCCTTTTTCCCTTGAAAGTGGACATGCGCGGCTTTGGCCGCTACCGCGCCGCCAACTACGACGAGTTGGCCGACTGCCCGGTGGAAATGGGCGCCTTCTGGAGCGCCAGCTTCAACGCCTGCGGCGTACCGCACCGCTTCGTCGTCGCGGGCGCTGCGCCCTCGTTCGACGGAGCGCGCCTGCTGGCCGACACGCGCAAGATTTGCGAAGCCGCCATCCGCTTCTGGCACCCCCGCGGCAAGCCGCCGTTCCAGAACTACCTGTTCCTGCTCAATACCGTGCACGACGGCTACGGCGGCCTGGAGCACCGCAACTCCACCGCGCTGATCTGCGGCCGCCGCGACCTGCCACGGCTGGGTGATGCCAAGGCCAGCGACGGCTACACACAGCTGCTCGGTCTCATCAGCCACGAGTACTTCCACACCTGGAATGTCAAGCGCCTGCGCCCACGCGAGTTTGCGCAGTACGACTACACGCGTGAGAACTACACCGAACTGCTGTGGTTCTTCGAGGGCTTCACCAGCTACTACGACGACCTGCTGCTGCGCCGCGCCGGCCTGATCGACGACGCGACCTACCTCAAGCTACTCGCCAAGACCTGCACCCAGGTGCTGCAAACCCCGGGCCGCCAGGTGCAGAGCGTGGCCCAGGCCAGCTTCGACGCCTGGATCAAGTACTACCGCCAGGACGAAAACACGCCCAACGCCACCGTGAGCTACTACACCAAGGGCGCGCTGGTAGCGCTGTGCCTGGATCTGGCGCTGCGCCGCGAAGGCGGCGCCACGCTCGACGCCGTGATGCGCGCCCTGTGGCAGCGCTGCGCCGGGGGCCCCATGGCCGAGGCCGACCTGCTGGCCGTGCTGCAAACCCTCACCGGCCGCGACTGGCAGGGCGAAATCGCCCAATGGGTACACGGCACCGCCGAGCTGCCCCTGGCCGAGTTGCTCGCCGCCCAGGGCGTGGCGCTGAAGGCCGAGCCGCCCCAACCCGCCCAGCGCCTGGGCCTGCGCGTGCAGGAAAACCATAGCGTGCAGATCAAGACCGTGCTGCGTGGCAGCGCCGCCGAGCGTGCCGGCTTCATGGCGGGTGACGAATGGCTCGGGCTAGAAGCCGCAGGCCAGGCCTGGCGCCTACAGCGCCTGGACGACCTGGCGCTGTACGCCGGCACCGCGCGCCAGGCCACGGCCCTGGTGGCGCGCGACGGGCGGCTGCTGCGCCTGCCGCTGGACCTGCCCGCGCCCGATGCCAGCGGCGACACCGTGCGCCTGGAGCTGGCCGACGCCGCACGCGCCCAGGCGTGGCTGTCCGCAGGCTGACAGCGCCGTTGGGTATAGTTCCTTGGTTCAACCACAACCATTCTGGAGATTCCCTTGGCCTACGAATGCATCGCCGTGCGCACTGAAGCCGACAAAGTCGGCGTCATCACGCTCAACCGCCCCAAGCAGCTCAACGCGCTCAACGACCAGCTCATGAACGAGCTGGGCGAGGCGCTCAAGGCGTTCGACGCCGACGAGAAGATCGGCTGCATCATCGTCACCGGCAGCGAGAAAGCCTTCGCCGCTGGCGCCGACATCACGGCCATGGCCAAGTACAGCTTCGCCGATGCGTACAAGGGTGACTTCATTACGCGCAACTGGGAAACCCTGCGCACCATCCGCAAGCCCGTCATCGCCGCCGTGAGCGGTTTCGCCCTGGGCGGTGGCTGCGAGCTGGCGATGATGTGCGACTTCATCATCGCTGCCGACAACGCCAAGTTCGGCCAGCCCGAGATCAAGCTCGGCGTGATCCCTGGCGCCGGCGGCACGCAGCGCCTGCCACGCGCCGTGGGCAAATCCAAGGCCATGGACATGTGCCTGACCGCCCGCATGATGGACGCCACCGAAGCCGAACGCGCCGGCCTCGTCAGCCGCGTGGTGCCGCTGGACAAGCTGATGGAAGAAGCCCTGGGCGCAGCGCTGACCATCAGCGGCTTCTCGCAGATCGCCGTGATGGCCGCCAAGGAAACCGTGAACCGCGCCTTCGAAGGCACCTTGAGCGATGGCCTGATGTTCGAGCGCCGCCTGTTCCACGGCCTGTTCGCCACGGCCGACCAGAAGGAAGGCATGGACGCCTTCGTCAACAAGCGCCCGGCGAACTTTACACACCAATAATTTTTGGCATATAATTTTGTTCTGTCGGTCGTATAGCTCAGTTGGTTAGAGCGCAGCATTCATAATGCTGATGTCGGTGGTTCAAGTCCACCTACGACCACCAAAATCAAAACCCGCAGCGTGGCAACATGCTGCGGGTTTTTCACATGGGCGCGCGTGCGCCCGGGCTCGTCTGCCTCGCCCCACGCCATGACCAAGAAAGTCTTCATCAAAACCTTTGGCTGCCAGATGAACGAGTACGACTCGGACAAGATGGCCGACGTGCTCGGTGCCGCACAAGGCTACGAGCCCACGGACGACCCTGAAGCCGCCGATCTGATCCTGTTCAACACCTGCTCGGTGCGCGAAAAAGCGCAAGAAAAAGTGTTCAGCGACCTGGGCCGCGTCAAGCACCTCAAAGAAAAAGGCGTGCTGATTGGCGTGGGCGGCTGCGTGGCCAGCCAAGAGGGCGAAGAGATCATCAAGCGCGCACCGTTCGTGGACGTGGTCTTCGGCCCGCAAACCCTGCACCGCCTGCCCGAACTGCTCAACGCCCGCGCCGCCAAGGCCAAGCCGCAGGTGGACATCTCCTTCCCCGAGATCGAGAAGTTCGACCACCTGCCGCCCGCGCGCGTGGAAGGTGCCAGCGCCTTCGTCTCCATCATGGAAGGCTGCTCCAAGTACTGCAGCTACTGCGTGGTGCCTTACACGCGCGGCGAAGAGGTGAGCCGCCCGTTCGAAGACGTGCTGGTGGAAGTCGCCGGCCTGGCCGACCAGGGCGTGAAGGAGGTCACGCTGCTGGGCCAGAACGTGAACGCCTACCTGGGCGCCATGGGCGACACCGCAGAGAAGGCCGACTTTGCGCTGCTGCTCGAATACGTGGCCGAAATTCCCGGCATCGAGCGCATTCGCTACACCACGAGCCACCCGAACGAGTTCACCCCCCGCCTGATCGAGGCCTACGCCAAGATCCCGAAGCTGGTGAGCCACCTGCATCTGCCGGTGCAGCACGGCAGCGACCGCATTCTCATGGCCATGAAGCGCGGCTACACCGCCATGGAATACAAGAGCACGATCCGCAAGCTGCGTGCCATCCGCCCCGACATGGCGATGAGCAGCGACTTCATCGTCGGCTTTCCCGGCGAGACCGAGGAAGACTTCCAGAAGATGATGAAGCTCATCCACGACGTGCGCTTTGACAACTCCTTCAGCTTCATCTTCAGCCCGCGCCCCGGCACGCCTGCGGCCAATCTGCCCGACGACACGCCGCACGAGGTGAAGCTGCGCCGCCTGCAGGAACTGCAGGCAGTGATCAACCAGAACATCAAGGACATCAGCCTGGAGCGCGTGGGCACGGTGCAGCGCCTGCTGGTGGAAGGCTTCAGCAAGCGTGGCAACGGCGAGCTGATGGGCCGCACCGAGTGCAACCGCGTAGTCAACTTCCCTGGCCAGGAGCGTCTGGTCGGGCAGATGATCGACGTGCAGATCACCGAGGCCATGACCTATACCTTGCGTGGCGAAGTGGTCATGAAGAATCAAAAACCATAGCATCCAGCGCTTGCTGAAAGCGCCTTACAGCCGGATTCTCTCGACAAGGCAACGAATCCGAGAGATGTCTCAACGCCGTTCTAAAAGCAGGTATGGATGGCCCCGGTAACGGTACCGTCGCCATCCACCACCGGCATCCAGCGCCACTTGTCGAAGGTGGTACAGGGATGCGAGATGCCCAGCTCCACACGCTCGCCCACTTGTGGCGCGGCACCCTCGGGTGCCTCGGGGTCGAAGCGCAGGTAAGCATGCTGGTCATTGAGCGCTGTAATGCGCCAGTCCTGCGGCGCCGCTTGTGCCACACGCGCACCCCAGGCGGCGCGGCGCAGCGGCAGCGGCATGTCGATGTCAAACGACACGTCGCGCCGCCCGCAGCCCAGCAGCGCCAGCCCTGGCTCAGGCACCGACTGCACCTGGGCCCACACAGTAAGCGCCGGGCGCAAGGTTTCGTCCAGCCCCTCGCGCCGCGCCAGCAGGCGCACGAAGCGCTGGTAGTTGCCGTGGTCGTGTGTCACGTAGCAACCCGAGCGCAGCACGCCGGCCACCGGGCGCGACAGGCCCTGCAGACGCAGCAGCGGCACCACCAGGTCGAACACGGCGGAGCCGCCGGCCGACAGCAGGATCTCAGCCTCGCCCGGCGCCCACAGGCCCTCGGCGTCGCAGCCGCGCGCCACCGCGCCCACGCTGCGCACCAGGGCCGTGACGGCAGGCACGTCGTGCGCGTCGTCACAACGTGCGGCCAGCCCCTCATAGCACTCGATACCGCCCAGGCGCACCACGTGGCTGGCCGCCAGGCGCCGCGCCAGCGCCAGCGCCTCCTCAGTGCTGCGGCAGCCGGTGCGCTGGCCGGGCATGCCCATCTCCAGCAACACGTCGAATACGCGCGCGCTGCCACGCCGCGCGGCCCAGTCCTCGATGAGTGCCAGTTGCGCCGCTGAATCGACCAGGAACCACACGCGCAGCCCGTCCACTGCGGCCAGCAGGGCGTCGAGCCCGTCAAGGTCGGCGTCCTGCAGCACCTGGTTGGCGATGATGATGCGCCGCGCCCCCGCCGCCACGCCCACGCGCGCCTGCCAGACGCTGGCGAACGTCAGCCCCCAAGCCCCGGCGGCGAGCTGCTGCGCGAACAGTTCAGGCGACATGGTGGTCTTGCCATGCGGTGCCAGCAGCACGCCACGCTGCCGGGCGTAGTCCTGCATCCACGCCAGGTTGTGCGCCAGCGCCTCGCGGTCGAGCACAGCCAGCGGCAGCGGCAGGTCGCCCGCAAGCACATTCCAGCCCTGCTGCGCGAGCGCGCCGGGGCGGCACGGCGGCGCGGTCAGCGGGTAGCCCTTGTACGAGGCGTCAAGCAGCGGCTCTGCGGCGAGTATTTTAAGGTTTTTCATGGTCTTACCCTTATGCAGCAAGCGCTGGCAGCTATGGTTTTTGCAGTATCTGCGCCAAATGATGCGCCAGCGATGCCGACGACAACTCACCCGTGCGCACCGCTACCAGCCCGCCCTCGGCGTTAAAGAAGAGCGTGGTGGGCAGGGCACGGCGCTCCAGCAACGCGCCCAGGCGGGAGCTTGGGTCGAGCAGCACATCGGCGGGCGGCAGGCCCTGCTGTGCGGCGAAGCGCTGCACCACGTCGGGCGCTTCGCCCTGGTCGACCCACAGAAAGCGCACCTGCGGATGCTGCGCGCGTGCCTGGCGCAGCACCGGCATTTCGCGCCGGCACGGTGGGCACCAGGTGGCCCACAGGTTGATCACCACGGGCTGGCCGCGCAGCTCGGGCAACGCGACGGTGGAGGCGTCCAGCGCGACGCCCTGCCAGTGCGGTAGTGGCGCGGGGTCGGGGCCGCTCCAATGCTGTGCGGCCAGCCCCACAAGCCACAGCCCCGCACCCGCTGCCAGTCCAGTGGCAACGGTGCGGCGCCACGGGCTGCGCCGCCAGGCCAGGACGGCCACATAGGCCAGCGCTGCGGCCAGGCCGCACCAGGGCGCCCAGCCGCCGTCGCGGATGTCGATGACGGACCAAGGGGCCGCTGCGTATTCAGCCGGGTATTGCAGTACGAAACCCAGGCGCGCAACGAGCAACGCCACCAGCCCGAGGCGCCAGGCGTGCGGGCCGGGCACCAAGCCCTGGCGGCGCGCCGAGCGCTCGTGCACCCAGGTGCCCAGCCACCAACCGGCGAACAGGAACAGCACGCCCCATGACAGCGCCAGCGGGCCAAGGCGCAGGGTGTCGCCCATGGGCGCGTGCGCAGCAGCTTAGAACGGCAGGCCGGGCATGCCTTTCATGCCCTTCATGCCGCCCATGCGCTTCATCATCTTCATGAGACCGCCGCCTTTCATCTTCTTCATCATGGTCTGCATCTGCTCGAATTCGTTGAGCAGGCGGTTCACTTCCTGCACCTGCACGCCCGCGCCCTGGGCGATGCGCTTCTTGCGGGTGGCCTTGATGAGTTCGGGCTTGCGGCGCTCCAGCGCGGTCATGCTGCAGATGATGCCTTCCTTGCGGCGGATCTCGCGTTCGGCCTTGTCCATGTCCACCTGACCGGCCTTGGCCGTGAGCTGGGCAGGGAGCTTGTCCATGAGGCTGGAGAGGCCGCCCATCTGCTTCATTTGCTGCAGTTGGGCCAGGAAGTCGTTGAGATCGAAGCCGTCGCCGCTCTTGAGCTTCTCGGCCATCTTCTGCGCGGCCTGCAGGTCCACGTTCTGCGTCACCTGCTCGACCAGCGCCACGATGTCGCCCATGCCGAGCACGCGGCCCGCGTGGCGCTCGGCGTCGAACACCTCCAGGCCGTCGATTTTTTCCGACACGCCGGCAAACTTGATAGGTGCACCGGTGATGGCGCGCACCGACAGGGCCGCACCACCGCGCGAGTCACCGTCGAGCTTGGTCAAGACGATGCCCGTGAGCGGCAGCGCTTCCTTGAAGGCCTTGGCGGTGTTCACCGCGTCCTGGCCCTGCATGGCATCGACGACGAACAACGTCTCCACCGGGTTCAGCGTGGCGTGCAGTTCCTTGATTTCCTGCATCAGCACGTCATCAATGGCCAGACGGCCAGCGGTATCGACCAGCAGCACGTCAAAGTAATGCTTCTTGGCGTAGTCCAGCGCAGCCAGCGCAATGTCGCGCGGCTTTTGGTCCGGGCGGCTGGGAAACCACTCTGCGCCAGCTTGCTTGGTGACGGTCTTGAGCTGCTCAATGGCGGCCGGGCGGTACACGTCGCCCGAGACCGTGAGCACTTTCTTCTTGCGTTTTTCCTGCAGGTGTTTGGCCAACTTGGCCGTCGTGGTGGTCTTGCCCGCGCCCTGCAGGCCCGCCATGAGAATGACGGCTGGCGGCTGGGCGTTGAGGTTGATGTCCGCCACGCCCTCGCCCATGGTGGCGGCGAGTTCCTTGTTGACGATACCCACCAGCGCCTGTCCAGGCTTGAGCGAGCCCAGCACCTCCTGGCCCAGGGCTTTTTCCTTCACGCGCGCGACGAAGTCACGCACCACGGGCAGGGCCACGTCGGCTTCCAGCAGGGCCATGCGCACTTCGCGCAACATGTCCTGCACGTTGGATTCGGTGATGCGGGCCTGGCCGCGCATTTCCTTGACGAGGCGCGAGAGTTTGTCGGTAAGTGCGGAAGCCATGTCTGCTGCGGTCTCTGGATGGGCCCGCGGGCCAGGACAGCCGAGGGCGATGGAAGGGCGGTGCCAGAGGGAAAACCCCTGGCCCAAAGGTACACTGTGGGACATGATTTTACCCAGTGCCTCCCCCTTCGGCTGGCTGCTCGCGGCGGCTGCAGCCGTCGCCTATGCCGTGCCAGCCGCCGCAGGCCCGCGCCTGGGCACGGGTGCCACACGCACCGCACTGGCCTTGGCATGGGGGCTGCATGGTGCCGTCCTGGCCTGGGCCTTGGTGGGCGAGACGCCGCCACGCTTCGGGTTCGCACCTGCGCTGTCGATGACCGCCTGGCTGGTGCTCACGGTCTACGCCGTGGAGCGCCAGCTGTTTCCCCAGATGCAGGCACGCTGGATGCTGGCGGGGCTGGGCGCTGTCGTTGTGCTGCTGGCCAGCGTCTTTCCGGGCCAGCCGCTGCACGGCACAGCCTCGCCGTGGCTGCCGCTGCACCTGACGCTGGGCATCGCGTCGTACGGTCTGTTTGCCGCCGCCGTGGTGCACGCCGCGCTCATGGCACGCGCTGAACGACAGATCCGCCAGGCCGCAGACCCCCACAGCGGCATGCCGCTGCTGACGCTGGAGCGGCTCACCTTCCGTTTCGTCATGGCGGGCTTCGTGCTCCTCACGGCCACGCTGCTGGCGGGCGGCCTGTTCGGCGAGCAACTCTATGGGCGCGCCTGGCGCTGGGACCACAAGGTGGTGTTCTCGCTGCTGTCCTGGGTGACCTTTGCCATCCTGCTGCTGGGACGCACGCAGTTCGGATGGCGTGGGCGCAGCGCCATGCGTGTGCTGTACGGCGGCGCCATGCTGCTGCTGCTGGCCTACGTGGGCTCACGCTTCGTGCTCGAAGTGGTGCTGGGCAAGAGCGCATGAAGTACCTGCTGGTCTTTGCCGTGCTGGGCCTGGCCTGGGCGCTGTGGCGCAACAAGCACCGCACGCCCCCGCCCTCTCCCACGGCACGCACGCCCGCCAAGTCGGCGCCCCAGGCCATGGTGGCCTGCGCCCATTGCGGACTGCACCTGCCGCGCGCCGAAGCACTGGAGCACGCGCACCGCCATTACTGCTGCGCCGAGCACCGCAGCGCCGGCCCGCGCTAGCACGCGCCCCGCAGCGATGCCTGCCACCCCGCAGCGTTCCGACACCCCCTTCCAGCGCCTGTGGCACGGTTTCCTGAGCGCGCGCGCCCTCGTGGCGCTGGCCTTGCTGCTGCTGCAGGGCGCTGGCTTGGCGCTGCACCAAAACCCTGAGCCCGAGCTTCTGGCACTGTGTGCGCTGTACCTGGTGGTGGCCGTGCTCACGCGGCTGCTGGCAGCGCCGCTGCCGCCCGACCCGCAACCGGGGCCGTCGTGGCTGCCGCTGCTGGGCGTGGACCTGCTGATGGTGGGCTTGCTGCAGTGGCTGCAAAGCGGCAGCATGAACTACACGCCGCTGTTTGGCATTCCCATCCTCATGGCCTCGGTGCTGGGCTCGCTCACCCTGGCGCTGGGGACCACCGCCACGGCCACGCTGCTGTTGCTGGGCAGCGCCTGGTGGCGCAGCCTGGATCCGAGCGCGGGCGATGCCGCGCCGCATTACCTGCAGGCAGCACTCACCGGCACCGGCTACTTCATGGTGGCGTACCTTGCGTACCAGTTGGCCCAGCGCCTGCTGAGCGAGCAGCAGATGGCGCAGCAGAGCCAGCAACGTGCGCGCGAGCAGAGCCAGGTCAATGCGCTGGTGATCGAGAACCTGAGCGACGGCGTGCTCGTGCTGTCGCAGGACTGCAGCGTGCGTGCTGCCAACCCGGCGGCGCGGCAGTTGCTGGGCGGACGGGCGGAGGGTCTGAAGCCACCCTTCCTGCTCGGCGCCGAGCCTGCATGGGAACCGCTGTGGCGCATGGCGCACACCACCTTCGCCAGCGGGCAACCGCAGCGCGCCGATGTCGGCCTGCTGCACCCTGGGCAGAGCCCTACCGGTCTGCGCGTGCGCACCTGGCTCACGGCCGCACAGCAGGGTACGCGCGAGACCCGCACGGAGCCGCAGTGCGTGATGTTTCTGCATGACCTGCGCGAACTGGAGGCACGGCTGCGCACCGAAAAGCTCGCCGCCATGGGGCGCATGTCGGCCGCAGTGGCGCATGAAATCCGCAACCCACTGGCCGCCATCGTACAAGCCAACGCACTGCTCGGCGAAGACCTCAGCGACCCCGCGCAGCAGCGGCTGTGCCACATGGTGCAGCAGAACGCTGAACGCCTGGCACGCATCGCCGAGGAGGTGCTCGACATCGCGCGCGTGCAAAACCAAATCAGCCATGCACCCGCCGCCTCGCTGGCACTGGATGAAACCGTCACCCAGGTCTGGAACGAATGGCGCGCTACCGAGCCCGTGCGACGCCAGGCCATGGTGGCCTTGCAAGCGCCTGGGGTGCAAGTGGAGTTCGACACGGAGCATCTGCGGCGCGTACTCATCAACCTGCTCGACAATGCGCTGCGCTTCATGGGCTCGCAGCCTGACTCGCTGCAGCTCCATACCCACGCCGCCGGCACCGGCCTGGTCAGCCTGCAGGTGTGGAGCGATGGCGCCCCCCTCGACCCTTCGGTGGAGCGCCACCTGTTCGAGCCCTTCTTCTCCTCGCACAGCCGCTCCAGCGGCCTGGGGCTGTACATTTGCCGTGAGCTGTGCCAACGCCATGGTGCATCGCTGACGTACCAACGGCTGTCCCGTGCCACGGCACTGGGTCCGACCGGCGGCAACGCTTTCACCGTTACTTTCCGCAAGACCACGCGCCCGGCAGAGCCTGCGGGGCTTTTCGACACCCTCCTGGTCTGAACCACCCATGACCGCCAACGCTGCCTCCGTACTGGTCGTCGACGACGAACCCGATCTGCGCACCTTGTATGAGCTGACCCTGCTGCGCGAGGGCCACCGCGTGGAAACCGCTGCCAGCGTGCAAGAGGCGCGGCAAAAGTTGCGCGCGCAGCACTTTGACGTGGTGCTGACCGACATGCGCCTGCCCGACGGCCAGGGCCTGGAATTGATCATGGAACTGCGCGACGCCCAGCGGCGTGAGCGCTGCGTGGTCATGACGGCCTACGGCTCGGCCGAGAACGCGGTGGAAGCACTGCGTGCTGGCGCCTTCGACTACCTGACCAAGCCGGTGGATCTCAAGCAGTTCCGCGCCGTCGTGGCCTCTGCCGTGCAGGGCACGGGCGGCGTACCTGCGCCGCGCAGCGCGCGCCCCGGCACCAAACCCGCGGCCGCGCTGCACGACGGCTGCGCCGCGCTCGACCGCCTGGTGGGCGACTCGGAGCCGATGCGCACCATCAAGCAGCACATCACCAAGGTGGCACGCGGCATGGCCCCCGTGCTGGTGCGCGGCGAATCAGGCACCGGCAAGGAGCTGGTGGCGCGCGCTTTGCACGCCAACAGCCAGCGCGCCGATGGCCCGCTGGTGGCGGTGAACTGCGGCGCCATCCCCGAGAACCTGCTTGAAGCCGAGTTCTTTGGCGCCCGCAAGGGCTCTTACACCGGCGCGACCCAGGACCGCGACGGCTATTTCCAGGCGGCGCGAGGCGGCACACTGTTCCTCGACGAAATTGGCGATCTGCCCCTGTCCATGCAGTCAAAGCTGCTGCGCGCCATCCAGGAGCGCAGCGTGCGTCCACTCGGCTCCACCCAGGAAGAGACCGTGGACGTACGCATCATCAGCGCCACGCACCGCGATCTGGCCGCCGACGTGCAGGCCGGGCGCTTTCGCCAAGACTTGTACTACCGGCTCAACGTGATCGAGCTGGTGCTCCCTGCCCTGCGCGAGCGCCGCGAGGATCTGCCTGCGCTGTGCGAGGCATTGCTGGCACGCATCGCACAGGAATCTGGCCAGCCCGCCCCGCAACTCACGCCGCAGGCATTGGCACAGATCGCCAACCACCCGCTGACGGGCAACGTGCGCGAACTTGAAAACCTGCTTCACCGGGCCATGACCCTCAGCGAGGAAGGCACGCTGCAGCTTGGCCACGCAACGGCGCCACCGCCCGTGGCGCCTCCCACGCCCGAAAAGCCACCCGCGCCAGTGCAAACGCCCGAGCCCCTGCCAGCGCCAGCGCCGGCGCAAACGCTGCAGGAGCTGCCCTCGGACCTGCAAGGCTGGCTGGACCAGCAGGAGCGCGAAATTCTTGTGCGCGCCCTGCGCGACAGCGGCTTCAACCGCACCGCCGCTGCCGTGCGCCTGGGCATCAGCCTGCGCCAGATCCGCTACCGCATCGCGCGCCTGCAGATCCCCACCCCACAGGACTGCGATGGTGCCGACGACGCCGAGTGAGGAGCCCGCACCTGCCACCACCACCTGGGACGGAGGCTGGCACACCGGCGCACGGCGCCTGCCCTCGCCCAACTTTGGTCCCCGGCCCGCGGGAGCGCACATCGACCTGATCGTCGTGCACTCCATCAGTCTGCCGCCGGGGGAATACGGTACGGGCGCGGTGCAGCAGCTGTTCACCAACCAGCTTGACTGGGACGCCCACCCTTACTACCAGGGCTTGCGCGGGCTCGAAGTCTCCGCCCATTTTTTCATCACGCGTGCTGGGGTGCTGTGGCAGTTCGTGGACTGCGACCAGCGCGCCTGGCACGCGGGCGTCTCGCGCTACCGTGGCCGCGAGCGCTGCAATGATGATTCGGTCGGCATCGAGCTCGAAGGCCTGGAGGGGCAAACTTTTACCCCCGCCCAATACACGGCGCTGGTACGCCTGAGCCAGGATCTGGCGGCGCGCTACCCCATCACCCACATTGCGGGACACGAGCACATCGCCCCGGGGCGCAAACAAGACCCTGGCCCCGGATTCCAGTGGCGCCGCCTGCAGCAGGCGCTGGGGTGGGAGGTGGCCCGTTTTCCCGCACCGGATCGCAGCGAAAATCAAAAAACATAGCGCCTTGCGCTTGCCACATAAGGGCTAGAGGCCAAAAAACCTCAAAAATGGCAACACAGACCAGTCGCCGAGCCCTCCTTACCCCACGTCACAAAAGGGTTTTCATCGCACGCAGAGAAACGGCGCGCCCAAGTATCCACGCCGCCTGCCAGCGGAAATCGCGGCGCGAGCGGCATGGGCCCGTCATTTGGGCCAGGCAAGCCGCATGGCGTGGCGTTTTGCACGCAGCCTCCCCCGACGCTACCCACAGCAGCCCGACCCGGGTGCCGCATCGATAACCGCAACGACGGTACACTACAGGTAGCGTCTCGCCTTCGTGCGAACCACTAGATGTAGCGTTACACCCTGGTACAGCCCCCGCTGCGCGCGCCCGGCTGACCAAAGACCCCAACCCGAGGATTCACCATGCAAGTTGCGTTTGACACGCCTTCTTCCACGCATGCCGACCCGGCACTCCAGGCTTTCGAGGCGACCGCCCGCGCCCAGTCCGCCCTGGCCCATTACCAGATCCTGCGCCGCAACGGCTCCGTAGCCGCCTTCGAGCCGCAAAAGATCGCCGTCGCCTTGATGAAGGCGTTCCTGGCAGTGCACGGCACGCAGGGCGCGGCCTCGGCCAGCGTGCGCGATGTGGTGGACGAACTGACCCATACCGTGGTGCGCGCGCTGGCACGCTCACGCCCCGGCGGCGGTACCTTTCACATCGAAGACGTCCAAGATCAGGTGGAACTCGGCCTGATGCGCGGCGGTCACCACGAAGTGGCGCGCGCCTACGTGCTGTACCGCGAGCGCCGCGCGCAGGAACGCGCGCAACAGCAGGCGCAGCTCTTGCCCCAGGCTGCGGCAATCCACGTGGTGGACAACGGCCAGCGCGTGCCGCTCGACCCGCTGCGCCTGCGTGCGCTCGTGGCCAGCGCCTGCACGGGGCTGAGCAGCGACGTGCAGCCCGAGCCCATCGTGGCCGAGACACTGCGCAACCTGTACGACGGCATTCCCATGGACGAGGTCTACAAGGCCTCGATTCTGGCGGCGCGCACCCTGATCGAGAAAGAGCCCGACTACACCTACGCCACCGCGCGCCTGTTGTTGCACACCATCGTGCGCGAAGTGCTGGGGCAGGACGTGGCACCGGCTGCCATGGGCGAGGCCTATGCCAATTCGTTCCCGCAGTTCATCCAGAAGGGGGTAGACAACGAGCTGCTCGACCCCCAATTGCTGCAGTTCGACCTCCCCCGGCTCGCCAAGGCGCTACAGCCCCAACGCGACCTGCAGTTCGACTACCTCGGCCTGCAGACGCTGTACGACCGCTACTTCCTGCATGTGCGCAAGACCCGCATCGAATTGCCGCAGGCGTTCTTCATGCGCGTCGCCATGGGCCTGGCGCTGCGCGAGAGCGACCGCGATGCACGCGCCATCGAGTTCTACGAGGTGCTGTCGTCGTTCGACTTCATGAGCAGCACCCCCACCCTGTTCAACAGCGGCACGCTTCGCTCGCAGTTGTCGAGCTGCTACCTGACCACGGTGCCCGACCACCTGGAGGGCATCTACGACGCCATCAAGGAAAACGCGCTGCTATCCAAGTTTGCCGGCGGCCTGGGCAACGACTGGACACGCGTGCGCGCCCTGGGTAGCCATATCAAGGGCACCAACGGCGAATCGCAGGGCGTGGTGCCCTTCCTGAAGGTGGTAAACGACACCGCCGTTGCAGTCAACCAGGGTGGCAAGCGCAAGGGCGCTGTCTGCACCTACCTGGAGACCTGGCACCTGGACATCGAGGAGTTCCTGGAGCTGCGCAAGAACACCGGCGACGACCGCCGCCGCACGCACGACATGAACACGGCCAACTGGATCCCCGACCTGTTCATGAAGCGGGTGATGGACAAGGGCCAGTGGACGCTGTTTTCCCCCTCCGACGTGCCCGACCTGCACGACCTGTACGGCCAGGACTTCGAGCGCGCCTACTGCGCCTACGAGGCCAAGGCCGACCGTGGCGAAATCACGCTGTTCAAGCGCGTGGCGGCCGTGGATCTGTGGCGCAAGATGCTGTCGATGCTGTTCGAAACCGGCCACCCCTGGATCACCTTCAAGGATCCGTGCAACATCCGCTCGCCGCAGCAGCATGTGGGCGTGGTGCACTCATCGAACCTGTGCACCGAGATCACGCTGAATACCAGCGAGACTGAGACTGCGGTGTGCAACCTCGGCTCGGTGAATCTGCTGCGCCACATCCAGGGCGGCCAACTCGACCACGCCAAGCTGCGCAAAACCATCGCCACGGCCATGCGCATGCTCGACAACGTCATCGACATCAACTACTACGCCGTGGACAAGGCACGCGATGCCAACATGCGCCACCGCCCCGTGGGCCTGGGGCTGATGGGCTTCCAGGACAGCCTGTACGAGCTGCGCATTCCCTACGCGTCCGACGCCGCCGTGGCCTTCGCCGACGAGTCGATGGAAGCCATCTGCTACTACGCCTACTGGGCCTCGACCGAGCTGGCCAAGGAACGCGGCCAGTACTCCAGCTACCGCGGTTCGCTGTGGGATCGCGGCATCCTTCCACTGGACACATTGAACCTGCTGGAGCAGGCACGCGGTGGCCACGTGCAGGTGGATCGCAACACACGCTTGGACTGGGACGCGCTGCGCCGCAAGATCGCCCAGGACGGCATGCGCAACTCCAACTGCGTGGCCATCGCTCCCACCGCGACCATCTCCAACATCGTCGGGGTTGATGCCTCGATCGAGCCCTCGTTCGGCAACCTGTCGGTCAAGTCCAATCTGTCGGGCGAATTCACGGTGGTCAACGCCTATCTGGTGCGCGACCTCAAGCGCCTGGGCTTGTGGGACGACGTGATGGTGATGGATCTGAAGCACTTCAAGGGCTCGCTGCAACCCATCGACCGCGCGCCGCAGGAGCTCAAGGCGCTGTACGCCACCGCGTTTGAGATCGAGCCGCGCTGGCTTGTGGAGGCCGCCTCGCGGCGCCAGAAGTGGATCGACCAGGCGCAAAGCCTCAACATCTACATGGCCGGTGCATCGGGCAAGAAGCTCGACGAAACCTACAAGCTGGCATGGGTGCGCGGGCTCAAGACCACTTACTACCTGCGCACGCAAAGCGCAACCCACGTCGAAATGAGCACGGTGAACAAGCGCCAGCTCAACGCTGTGGCCAGTCATGGTACGGACGCGTTAGAGGCAGCGGCCGCAGCGGCGCAGGCACAGATGAACGCCGTCCCGGCCACGGACGTCAAGTTCTGCGCCATCGACGACCCGGGCTGCGAGGCCTGCCAGTAAAGCCTGGGAAGGGCCCGTTGCACGCCCCGGGAAACCGGGCCGTGCACGCAGCCACCATGCAACAAAACCTTGCTGCACAACGCTGCAGCGCTTTCCTTTTTGCAGCACTGCTTTCATAATCCGGACACTGGACAACCTATGCTGACCTGGGACGAAGAAGCCAAGCCCGCACCGCAAGATTCCCTGCAAAGCGGCACTCCCCCCCACAGCCCGCAAGCTTCTGCGGCTGCTTCTCAGCAACGCCGCGTCAACGCCGCCGACAAGCGCATCATCAACGGCCAGACCGACGTCAACCAACTCGTCCCCTTCAAGTACAAGTGGGCGTGGGAAAAATACCTGGCCACCTGCGCCAACCATTGGATGCCGCAGGAAATCAACATGACGCGCGACATCGCGTTGTGGAAGGACCCGAACGGTTTGACCGAAGACGAACGCCGCATCGTCAAGCGCAATCTGGGCTTCTTCACCACGGCCGACTCGCTGGCCGCCAACAACATCGTGCTGGGCACCTATCGCCACATCACCGCGCCCGAGTGCCGTCAGTTTTTGTTGCGCCAGGCATTCGAGGAAGCCATACACACCCACGCCTACCAGTACATCGTCGAGTCCATCGGCCTGGACGAAGGCGAAATCTTCAACGCGTACAACGAAATCGCCTCGATCCGCGACAAGGATGAATTCCTGATCCCGTTCATCGACGCGATCATGGATCCGAACTTCCACACCGGCACCCCAGAGACCGACCAGACGCTGCTCAAGAGCCTGATCGTTTTCGCCTGCCTGATGGAAGGGCTGTTCTTCTATGTGGGCTTCACGCAGATCCTGGCGCTTGGTCGCCAGAACAAGATGGTGGGCGCGGCCGAGCAGTACCAGTACATCCTGCGCGACGAGTCGATGCACTGCAACTTCGGCATCGACCTGATCAACCAGCTCAAGCTGGAGAACCCGCACCTGTGGACAGCCGAGTTCAAGGACGAAATCAAGACCCTGTTCCTCAAGGCCGTAGACCTGGAGTACCGCTACGCCGAAGACACCATGCCGCGCGGCGTGCTCGGCATGAACGCCTCCATGTTCAAAGGCTACCTGCGCTACATCGCCAACCGCCGTGCCACCCAGATTGGGCTCGAGGCACTCTTCCCCAATGAAGAAAATCCGTTCCCCTGGATGAGCGAGATGATCGACCTGAAGAAGGAACGCAACTTCTTCGAGACACGTGTCATCGAGTACCAGTCTGGCGGTGCACTCTCCTGGGACTGATGATCTGCACGGCGATGGCAAATATTCCCCAAGCCCACTGGCGGCTGGCACGCTGCCGCACCCAGGGGCTTGCCTCATTCATGGCGTTGGATGCACGTATCCAACGCCATGGATCGCTTCGCACCGGTTCGGCGTGAAGTGCTCCATGCCCATCGACCCAGGAGACCATCATGGCAACTGCAAAGAAGCCGGCCGCCAAAAAAGCCGCACCCGCCAAGAAGGCCACAGCCACCGAGGCACCGGCCAAGAAGACCGTAGCCGCAAAAAAGGCCGCGCCGGCTACCAAGGCCGCAGCACCCGCCAAGAAGGCCGCAGCACCCGCTAAGAAAGCCGCTGCACCGGCCAAAACAGTAGCGACAAAAAAAGCCGCTCCCGCCGCCAAGAAAGCGGTAGCAGCCACACCGCAAGAAGCCAAGGCTGCCACTCCCGCCAAGAAGGCAGCGGTTGCGCCCGCGAAAAAAGCGGCCGTAGCCCCCGCAAAAAAGGCCACCCTCGCCAAGAAGGCCGCGCCTACAGCTGCAAATAAAGCGGCCGCACCCGCCAAGAAAGCCACCGCACCTGCAACCAAAAAGGTAGCCGCGAAGGCCAGTACCGCCACGAAAAAAGCCCCGGCAACGAAGAAAGCCGCCGCCAAGCCAGTAGCCAAGGCGGCACCAGCCGCTCCTGCCGTGCAGACCACGCTCAACCCTCAAGCCAAGTGGCCCTTCCCCACCGGCGGCAAGCCGTAAACTCCGACGCACATGCAAACTACCCGGCTTATGCCGGGTTTTTCATTTCGGGCGGACACCAACACCGCGCTTCGCGGGTGTCAATGTGCGCTGAGCGTTGCATTCACACGCTCAAGAAAAATCAAGCACTTAGTGGGGCCTGCAGTACACATCGTTGTATTTACTTTTCACTGCGTGGGGGCTGCTCCCGGTCGTAGCCGCCCCCTGCCAGTGCCTTGAAGTTGTAGCAAAAGCTTCATCGATCTGTCGCGGGTACTTCGTAGCATGGGGCAGTCTGTTCACACCACCCGCCTAGGAAACCATGCACAAGAAACCTCTGCTTCCCCTCCTGGTCTTGCTGAGCTGCGCCACCGCACAGGCCCAGCAGGCCTACCCCGCCACCCTGGTAGGCCACGCCGCCTTGCCCGCGCAGACCTTTGTGGCAGCCCCCAAAGACGCACCGGCCAGCCTGCAGACGTCGGGCAAGTACACCACCGCTGACGGCCGACGTGAAGACCGTCTGGGCGCCATTGCCGGGAGTTCCTACCTCTCGGCCAAGGACGCACCCAAGCCCACCGGCATCAGCCTGCCGTTCAAGGGCCAGCCGGTGCAGGGATTTTCTGGCATCAAGACCATGAAGGACGGCAGCTACTGGGTGCTGACGGACAACGGCTTTGGTAGCAAGGCCAATTCAGCCGACGCCATGCTGATGTTCCACCACGTCAAGCCGGACTGGAAGAGTGGCAGCGTGCAGCGCCTGCAGACCGTGTTCCTGCACGACCCTGACCAGAAGGTACCCTTCCTGATCGTCAACGAAGGCACGAAGCAACGCTACCTGACGGGCGCAGACTTCGACATCGAGTCGATGCAGTTCATCGGTGAGCATGTTTGGTTCGGTGACGAACTCGGCCCCTACCTGATCAAGACCGACCGCAAGGGCAAGGTGCTGGCCGTTTTCGACACCAAGATCGACGGTAAGACGGTGCGTTCGCCCGACCATTTCTCCGTGACCACGCCGGCCGTGGCCGGCGTCTTCTCCACCCCGGTACGTCGCTCGCGCGGCTACGAAGGCATGGCCGCTTCAAAGGATGGCCAATATCTCTACCCACTGCTCGAAGGCCCATTGTGGAATGAAGCAGAGAAGAAATGGGAGACCCAGGATGGCCGCGAGTACCTGCGCATTCTGGAATTCAGCGTGGCCAAGGGCGAGTGGACCGGCCGCTCCTGGAAGTACGCGCTGGAACTCAACGGCAACAACATCGGTGACTTCAACATGATCGATGCCGACACCGGCCTGATCATCGAGCGTGACAACGGCGAGGGCCTTGAAAGCACGGCCTGCAACGGCCCGGCGCGCCCGGACTGCCAAAACGTACCGGCCAAATTCAAACGCGTCTACAAGGTCAGCCTGAAGGATGCGGATGCCAACGGCTTCGTGCGCAAGATCGGCTACATCGACCTGCTCGACATCCAGGATCCAAAGGGCGTGGCTAAAGTCGGTGGCCAGAACGGCAAGTTCACCTTCCCCTTCGTGACGATTGAGGATGTGGATGTGGTCGACGCCGAGCACATCATCGTGGCGAACGACAACAACCTGCCCTACTCCTCGGGCCGCCAGCTGGGCAAGAACGACGACAACGAGTTCATCCTGCTGCACGTGCCCGAGTTGCTGTCGGCACGCTGAAAGGAGTTGGGCAACATGACCATGCAACGCCGCACCCTGCTTACCTCGGCCTTGCTCGCCGCCAGCTGCGCCCTCGCGCTGCCGGTGGCGGCAGAGACACAGGCACTAGACATCTACCTCGTGCGCCACGGCCAGACCCAGTGGAACCTGGAAAAACGCCTGCAAGGCGCCACCGACAACGTGCTCAACGAAACCGGCCGCCGCCAAGCCGCGGAGCTGGCCCAGCGGCTGGCAGGGGTGTCGTTCAGCCACATCTACAGCAGCGGCCTGCGCCGTGCGCAGGAGACAGCAGCCGCTTTCGCTGGCGCGACACCAGTGACTGCGCTGCCTGCCCTCAACGAACGCTCTTTCGGCAAGTTTGAAGGCATCTACGAAGACCAGCGCGATGCCGCCCTTTTTGCCGAGTTCGGTAAACGTGGCACCGTGCTGGACGACAGCCTGGAAGGCGGCGAGTCGCTGCAGAGCCAAGCCGACCGCGTGAAGGCAGCCGTACGCCAGATCACTACCAGCCACACCACCGGCAGCATCGCCATCGTGGCCCATGGTGGCGTCAATCCGCTGGTACTTGCAGCCCTGCTCGACATCCCAGTGGCCGAAGCGGTGGCGCGCATCAAGCAGGCTAACGATGAGGTCTACCTGGTGCGCCTGCGCAGCGGTCAGCCGCCCTCGGTCTGGAAGCAGGTGATCCGCAGCACGCTGGAACAGCTCTGAGCCCAACGTGAGCCCAAAGCCGGGCGGCAGGGTCGCCCGGCTGCATGGCCTTTCTTGATAGGAAGCTGTGCCGCCCAAGCCAACGCTGTGCAATAGCAGCTTTCAGCCTGAACAAGGCGGTCATAGCTTTACGGCCACCATCAGTCCGCCATGCTGATGGCCACTGACCATCTCACGTGCGCCGATCCTGCCAGGAGTCCAACACTTGGTTCCATGCCGCCAGGCGCTCGCCAGCCGACGTATCGGCCCTACCGGAGTTGCTGGCCACCAGCCGATCTATCGCTGCTTCCTGCTCTTGGCTGAACTCGTGCGGAAACATCGGCACGACGGTGACGATGCAATCCCCAGCCTCGGCCTGGCTCGTCCACGGAAGGCCTGCGTTTTTGATGCGGTAGTTCAGGTGGCCCCGCCGTAGCTTCATCTGTTGCAGCCCGCAGGGGGTTGGAACCTCGATCCAGCGATTGGCCATCCATGCAAAACCATCGACGGGCAGTTCGCACTTCAAGGTTCCGTCGGCTTCAGCGTTGAAGAATGCGTGCGGCTGCAATTCCACACGCACGCGCAGCGCCAGTGCGTGCTGGCGTTGACGGCCTTGCACCCAGGCTGTGACATCGAGCAGGTCGCCAGCGCGCGCGCCAGGCGCGATCGGCACCCGGCAGCGGTACTTGCGCGCCGGTGCCTTGCCGCTGGCAGCGCAGGCTGCACAGCCTTGGCGCGTCTTCCCCTGCCCCTGGCAGGCTGTGCATTCGACCGAGGATGAGACCCAGGCGAACCAGAGAGGCTGCCGGAGGTGGCCGGTGCCACCGCATTCGCCGCACTGGGTCGCCTGTAGTTGCAAGCCACTGCCGCAGCACTCCGCACAGTCTTCCGACACCTCGCCCCGCACCTCCCTGACGCAACCGGTCACCACCTCCTCGAGCGTGAGGCTGATGGTGTGCTCCAAGATGGATTTTTCCGCATCGGAGGCGGGATTCTCGGTTTCAGCCACCGGTTCGCCCCGGGCATTACGGATCATCTCCAGCGCCCGATTAATGCGCTGAATCTTTCGCAAGGCATGCGGGCTGCTGTTGCGATCAGGGTGCCAACGTGCTGACAGGCGGCGCCAAGCAACCTTTACCTCTGCATCGCTGGAGCCCGGTGCCAGGCCAAGTTCGTGGTATGGGTCGTCGAGGTCCATGGCATCAATGGCGCAAGCTTTGTTGCGATGCAGCATGGTAGCAGGCACCGCTTGCCCCCAGCCTCCTCAGGCTGAGCGCCAGTCTGGCTTCGTCTGTACACCGCAGGCCTTGCCCGACTCCAGGGATGTCCGCTTCATGGAAAGCTGCGCAGGTGCCATTCCGTTGCAAAACTCGGAAACTGTGACGTGTCCAACGCTGGTAGAGGAATTGGTCGGCCATGGCTGGAGAAGGTTAAGCAAGTCTACGGTCATACCTGCACCTATGCGTTGACCCTAAAGTCACTTCAAGCTTTAAAGTCTATCGACCGCATTCTGCACCGCCCCTCACATGTCTTCTCAATCTCCGTCGCGGAACCATTACCCTTGGTTGTCTCTGCGTGTGCCACCCCTGGTGCTCGCCGCTCTGTTTGCCATCACCATGTGGTCTTTGCCCGCTCTCCTATCGATCATGATCCCCGGTGTGTGGATTGTGGCTTGCGCGCTGGCTATGGCAGGTGGCTCGCTTTGTATGGCTGGCGTTCTGGCATTTCGGCATGCAAACACCACAGTGAATCCGACCAACCCGGAGGCTTCGACGGCACTGGTGGTGTGTGGGGTCTATCGACTGACACGCAATCCCATGTACCTAGGCTTCGCATTGCTGCTGTTGGCCCTTGCCGTGTGGCTGGGCAAGATGTCGGCGATACTTCTCGTGCCGCTGTTTGTGGCCTACCTGCAGCACTTTCAGATACGACCGGAGGAAGACGCGCTGCGCGCACGATTTGGGGTGTCGTTCGATATCTATTGCCAACAGGTGCGGCGCTGGCTGTAAGCGAGCGTATTGAAGTCCCCTCGATTTCCTGAGCCCGTCAGACATAGCGGGTGGGGAACTTTGTCTTTAGCACTCTCTCACATAGAGTGCTAACATGCCCTATCTGGAAGAAAGGAATCGTGCAATGGCCGCTGTCTCCGCTCCCGCCGTGACCGCTCTGGCGCCTGCCAATCCCTGGGCGCTGGTGCCTCCGCTGGGTAACCTGGATGCCTATATCTCGGCAGTGAACCGGCTGCCGCTGCTCACCCCCGAGGAGGAGCAGGACTACGCGCGCCGCCTCAAGGAACACAACGACCTGGACGCAGCTGGGCGCCTGGTGATGTCGCACCTGCGCCTCGTGGTATCGATCTCGCGCCAATACCTGGGTTACGGCCTGCCGCAGGGCGACCTGATCCAGGAAGGCAACGTCGGGCTGATGAAGGCCGTCAAGCGCTTCGACCCCGACCAGGGCGTGCGCCTGGTGAGCTACGCCATGCACTGGATCAAGGCTGAGATTCACGAATACATTCTGAAGAACTGGCGCATGGTCAAGGTGGCCACCACCAAGGCGCAGCGCAAGCTGTTCTTCAACCTGCGCTCAATGAAACAGGGGTTCAAAGCCGAGGCGCTGGACGCCGACGCGCACCGCGAGAGCCTGTCCGAGCACGAGATCGACCTGGTAGCCGAGCAGCTCAACGTCAAGCGCGAGGAAGTCATTGAGATGGAGACGCGCCTGGCCGGCGGCGACGTGCTGCTGGATCCGAGCCCCTCGGACGACGGCGAACAGGCCTACGGTCCCATCGCCTACCTGTCGGACAAGGCGCACGAACCAACGGCGATGATTGAGTCGCGCCAGCGCGATGTGCTGGCCACTGACGGCATCGCCCAGGCGCTCGCCGGTCTGGACGAGCGCAGCCGCCACATCGTGCAGGAGCGCTGGCTGAAGGTAAACGACGACGGCTCTGGCGGCATGACGTTGCACGAACTGGCCGCCGTATACGGGGTGAGCGCTGAGCGCATCCGCCAGATCGAGGTGGCTGCGATGAAGAAGATGAAGAAGTCGCTGGCCGAGTACGCCTGACACCCCACTGGCCGCCACCGCCAAGGCGCACCGCCCTTTCGGGCCGTGCGCCTCGTTTTTTTACGGCGTCTCGCGCAACAGCGTGCGCACATCCTCCGCCAATGCCTGAGAGCCGCTGCCGTAACGGTGGTACACGCGCAGCCGCCCGGCCGGGTCGTAGATGTAGCTGCCAGCCGAGTGGTCCATGGTGTAGCTGGTGGGCGTCTTGCCCTCGACGCGCTTGTAGTAAACCTTGAAGTCCTTGGCCACGGCAGCGAGCTGCTCGGGCGAGCCGCGCAGCGCCAAGAAGCTGGGGTCGAAGTTGGCCATGTAGGCCTTGAGCATCTCGGCAGTATCGCGCTCAGGGTCTACGGTGACGAAAACGCCCTGCAGCCGCTCACCATCAGCACCCAGCAACTGCTTGGCCTCGACCAGTTCTTGCAGCGAGGTGGGGCACACGTCCGGGCATTGGGTGTAGCCAAAGAACACCACCACGGCCTTGCCACGGAAGTCGCGCAGGCTGCGCATCTGGCCATTGTGGTCCGGCAGCGGCAAGTCGCGGGCGTAGTCCGCGCCCGTTACGTCAACGCCGCGGAACTGCGCTTTCTTTTCAGAACATGCAGCCAAAATGGCTACAGCGCTTATGGATAAAGCGCAACCAGCTATCAATCTAAGAGCATCGCGTTTGAGCATGCCACTCCAACATCACAGAACGTAATGGTCCACCAGCAGCGCCGCAAAGAGCAGGCTCAGGTGGATCAGGGAAAAACGGAAAGTCTTGCGCGCCAGCGTATCGGAATACCTGCGCCACAGCGCGAAGCCGTAACCGCAGAAGCCCAAGCCCAGGAGCACCGCTGCCGCGAGGTAGATCCACGAACTCATACCATACACAAAAGGCATGAGGCAGCCCGCGAACAGGATCAAGGTGTAGAGAAAGACCTGCAGCCGCGTAAATTCGTTCCCATGCGTCACCGGCAACATGGGCAAGCCGGACTTGCGGTAGTCCTCGACACGGTACAGCGCCAGGGCCCAGAAATGCGGCGGCGTCCACAGGAAGATGATGAGGAACAGGATCAGCGCCTCGGGCCCCACCTCCCCCGCCATGGCGGCCCAGCCGAGCACCGGCGGCATGGCCCCGGAGGCGCCGCCAATGACGATGTTCTGCGGCGTCAACGGCTTGAGTACCACGGTGTAGACCACCGCGTAGCCGATGAACGTGGCCAGCGTGAGCCACATGGTCAGCGGGTTGACTGTCCAGTACAGCAAAGCCGAGCCAGCCACGCACAGCAGACCAGAGAACGCCAGGGCCTGCAGGCTCGTCAGTTCGCCCCGCGCGGTCGGGCGCCAGGCGGTGCGCTTCATGCGTGCGTCGATGCCACGCTCCACCAGGCAGTTGAATGCCGCCGCTGCCCCGGCCACCAACCAAATGCCCAGGCTGGCCAGTGCCATGTGCCCCCATTGGGCGCCCGTCGGCATGCCAGGCACGGCCAGCACCATGCCGATGAAGGCACAGAAAACGATGAGTTGCACCACCCGCGGCTTGGTCAGCACGTAGAACTGGGACAGCCGCGAAGGCGGCGACGGGGAAGCAACGGCACTCATGCAGGGACTCGGTTCGCGCCCGCAGGCGCAAGGGAAACGGGGGCCGCACGGCTGGCACACAGCGTCCAGGTCAGCACCAGGGCCAGGGCTGCGGCGCCCCCGGTATGCAGCACCGCCGCCAGCAGCGGCCAGCCGAGTACGACGTTGGACAGCCCCGTGGCAAGCTGCAGCAGCGCCAGACCCGCCAGCCAGCGCCGCTGCGGCTGCAGCGCCGGCACGCGCCCCAGCCGCCAGGCCAGCAGCAGCAGCGCTGCCAAAACGACATAGGCGGCCAGCCGGTGCGCGTAGTGGATAGCCGTGAGCGCAGCGAACGCCAGGTGGCTGCCATCCGGCAGCAGGCCCAGCGGACGCCACAGCACGAAGGCCTCGCGCCACGCCATTTCGGGCCACCAACTGCCCTGGCATTGCGGAAAGCTGCTGCAGGCCAGTACTGCGTAGTTGGTGCTAACCCAGCCGCCCAGGGCGATTTGTCCGGCCAGCAGCCCGGCACACAGCCACAGCGCCACACGCATGCCGCGTGCCACCGGCACAGGCGCCACACCCTGAGCCCGCTGCGCCTGGCGCACGGTCTGCACGCACAGCAGCACCAGCAGCACCACGCCGCCGAGCAGGTGCAGCGTGACGATGGCGGGGAACAGTTTCATGGTCACCGTCAGCGCGCCGAAGGCGCCCTGCAGGCACACCCATACCAGGGTGGCCGTAGCCCACCAGGGGCTGGGCGCCGCCTGCCCACCGCGCGCGCGCTGGCGCCAGGCGCCCACGGTGAGGGCGATGATGAGCACGCCCACCGCCGTGGCCAGGTAGCGGTGCACCATTTCCACCCAGGCCTTGCCGTGCGTGACGGGCCCGGAAGGCAGCGCCTGCTGGGCGGCGGCAATCTGCGTCTGGGCGCCAACGGGGCTGGCATGGCCGTAGCAGCCAGGCCAGTCGGGACAGCCCAGGCCCGAATCCGTCAGGCGCGTGAAAGCGCCGAACAGCACCAGGTCGAAGGTCAGAAACAGCGTGAGCAACGCCAGCGCCTGCCAGCGCTGGCCAGGCGCATCGTGCGGCGCATGGTGGCGACTGCGCCAGTACACCCAGGCCAGCGGCGCAAGCGCAATGGCCGCGCCCAGCAGCATCAGGCGCGCCAGCGGTGCCAGGTCGTACAGCGGTGGGGTTTCCATCAGCGCCCCGGTGGGTCCCATGAGGCCGAGGCACGCAGCAGGCGATCAAGGTCGCGCCGCGCGCGCACGGCATCCTTGGCGTCCATGTGCGCGGGGAAGCGCAGCATCCAATGCCCCTGTGGATCGACCACGTAAAGGTGCTCCGTCAGCGCATGGCCCGGTGCCGGCGCCAGCCAGCGCGCCAGCGCGGCCTCGTCCACACGCAGCACGCGGGCGGGTTGCAATGCGGGCGCGATGGTGGCGGGAATGGGCGCGCCGTCGGTGACGAGCCAGACCCAGTCCACACGCTCCTTGTCCTTGCCCAGGCTCTCGCGCAATTGGCGCTGCAGGTACAGGTTGCCCTGGCACTGCGCGTCGCATGCGCCGCCGGCCACGCTAACCAGCAGCCATTGCCCTTGCAATGCCGCCAGGGGCTGCGTGGTGCCGTCCAGCGCCTGCGCGGCCATCGCGGGCATGGGGCGCTGCGGCTCTACCAGTTCGCCGTAGTTGCGCCGCCCCTCGGGCCGCACCACGTAGTAAGCGAAGTACGAGGCGATCACGGGCGCGGCACAGGCCAGTAGCACGCCGAGCATCTTCCAGCGGCCCTGGCGCGTGCGCTGTGCCGCCAGGGCATCCTCGGCCACGGGCAGGCTGTGCACGGTCAACCCCAGGGGCTGCACGCCGCTGGGCACGCCAGCGTCAAGCGCGTCGGACGAATTGGAACCAGACATAAAGCAGTGCCATCAGGCCGCAAAGCCCGAACCATTGGAATGCGTAGCCGTAGTGCTTGTGCACGCCCGACCCCACGGACGGCCAGTCGCGCAGCAGCCCTTCGCTGGGCGCGCCTGTCTGCACGACGGTCCAGGGCGCCAGATCCAGCCCGGTGCGGGCGCGAAAGGCATCAAGGTCGAGATTCTGCCGGATGGGCGAAGACCCTGGCTCCGCTGCGGCTGGCGCGAAGTCGTACAGGCGCGAGGGCGCGCCAGCCACGCGCCCGGCGATGCGCACCAGGCCGGGAGGCGTCTCCACCGGCGCCAGGCGCGTGCGCTCCTGGAAGTCGCGCGCAATCCAGCCGCGCTGCACCAGCACCACGCCAGGGCCGGGGTCAAGCCGCAACGGCGTGAGCACGTAAAAGCCAGGCCGCCCGTGCATCTGCCGGTTGTCCAGGTACACCGTGTGTTCTGCCTGCCAGCGGCCCTGCAGGTACACGGCGCGGTGCAGCCGCTCTGACGGCGCCAGCGCCGCGATGGCAGCTGCGCCATCCAAAGGCGCCTGCTGCTCGCGCGCGTCCATGGCGGCTTGCAGGGCCTCCTTCTGCGCCGCCCGGTCGAGCTGCCAGAACCCCAGGGACGCCGTGGCCAGCACCCCCGCCAGGGCAGCGCCCGTGACCAGGGCAAAACGCCAGCGCGCAGAGACAGTGTGAAGCATGCGACTGGATACTAGCAAAAACAGCCTCCAGCGCTTACCAGACAAGCGCTAGCAGCTATCAAAAAAGGAGTTTCACAACCAATACACCAGCAGGTACAGCCCCAGCCACACCACATCGACGAAGTGCCAGTACCACACAGCCCCCTCGAAGCCAAAGTGGCGCTGCGCAGTGAAATGGCCGCTGTGCAGGCGCAGCGTGATGAACAGCAGCATCAGCATGCCCAGAAAGACGTGGAAGCCGTGGAAGCCGGTGAGCATGAAGAAGGTGGAGCCGAAGACGCCCGAACTGAGCTTGAGGTTCAGCGCGGTATAGAGGTGGTGGTACTCATAGGCCTGCAGAACCAGGAAAGCGGCGCCGAGCAGCACCGTCACCCACATGAAGCCGATGGTGCGTGCACGCTGGCCCAGCCGCAGCGCGTGGTGGGCGATGGTGAGGGTGACGCCCGAAGTCAGCAGCAGCGCGGTGTTGATGGTCGGCAGCCACAGCGGCCCCACGGTCTGGAACGGCTCGACGATGCCCGCGGGCGACGCCGTCACGCCCACGCCGTTGCTTGGCCACACGGCCTTGAAGTCGGGCCACAGCAGCGCGTTGTCAAGGCTGGCGAGCTGCGGCACCGAGTGCGCCCGTGCCCACCACAAGGCCGTGAAGAAGGCGCCGAAGAACATGACCTCTGAGAAGATGAACCAGCTCATGCTCCAGCGGTACGACAGGTCAATGCGCCGGCCGTACAGGCCGCCCTCGCTCTCGCGCGCGGCGTCGCGCATCCACTGGAACAGCACGAACAGCCACCACGCCAGCCCCAAGGCCAGCGAATATGCGCCCCAGCCGTGGCCATTGATCCACATGGTGGCGCCAAGGATGACGAAGAACAGGCCGCCCGCCGCCATGATGGGGTGGCGGGAGTCGGCGGGCACGTAGTAGTGCGGCGTTGCGCCGGGGGTGCTTGCACTCATGTCTGCGCTCCTCTCCTATCCATTCAAACGATCCACTTCACCAATACGATCAGCCCGGCCACGAACAGCAGCAGGGCCACCAGGCCGACCAGCACGATGTGCAGCGGGTGCAGCTTCTCGATGTCCTGCTGGTAGGCGCTGTGCTGGCGCAGTCCGATGAGCGACCACGCGACCGCCTGCACCGTGCGCAGGAACGAGCCCTTGCGTGGCGGCGCCGCATTCATGATCCGGCCTCCGTGCCCCGCAGGGACACCGCCGCTTGCGGCGCGGACAACGCGCGCCCGCCCACCTCAAAGAAGGTGTAGGACAGCGTGATGGTCTTGACGTCGTGTGAGATGCGCGGATCGACCACGAACGTCACCGGCCACTGGCGCTTTTCACCCGGTTCGAGTTGGTATTGGTTGAAGCAGAAGCACTCCAGCTTGTTGAAATACGCCGCCGCCTGGCGCGGCGCATAGCTGGGCACGGCCTGGGCGGCCATGCGGCGGTCCTGCACGTTCTGGAATTCGTACACCACGGTGGCGAGCTCGCCAGGGTGCACCTGCACGGCCCGCTGCGCGGGTTTGAAAGCCCAGGGGCCGTGCGCATTGGCATCAAACTCGACGGTGATGGTGCGGCTGGTATCGACCTGGGTATTGGCGGGCTGCGCCGTGGCGTTGCCGGGCACCTGGCGCTCCGACAGGGCCAGGATGTTGATGCCCATGGCTTCGCAGATGCGCTGGTACAACGGTACCAGGCCGTAGCCGAAGGCGAACATGCCCAGCGCCACCACGCCCAACTTGGCCAGCATCGCCCTGTTTTCGCGTGGAATGCCCATGGCGTACTCCGGTCAGTGTGGTGCCAGCCAGGCCATCTTGATGATGAAGCCCAGGAAGAATGCCGCCGCTACGGTGGCCAGCGTCAGCGCCAGGCGCAGGTTGCTTTTTTCCACGGGGGAGCCTCCTTTCAGCCAATCACGCGCGTGGCGCTGGCATCGAGCTTGGGCGGGGTGACGAAGGTGTGCGCGGGTGCGGGCGATGGCACTTCCCACTCCAGCCCCTCGGCCCCCTCCCAAGGGCTCTGCGGTGCCTTCGGCCCGCGTCCGCGCATGGCAGGCCAGACGATGGCCAGGAAGAAGTACACCTGCATCAGCCCAAAGCCGAGCCCGCCAATGGAGGCCACCATGTTGAAGTCGGCGAACTGCATGGGGTAGTCGGCATAGCGGCGTGGCATGCCGGCCAGCCCCAGGAAGTGCATGGGGAAGAAGGTAACGTTGAAGGTGATGAGCGAGCCCCAGAAGTGGATGCGCCCGCGCGTTTCGCTGTACATCACCCCGGTCCACTTGGGCAGCCAGTAGTAGGCGCCGGAGAAAAGGGCAAACAACGACCCCGCCACCAGCACGTAGTGGAAATGCGCCACGACGTAGTAGGTGTCTTGCAGCTGGATGTCCAGCGGCGCCATGGCCAGAATCAGCCCCGTGAAGCCGCCAATGGAGAACACGAAGATGAAGCCCACGGCGAACAGCATGGGCGTCTCGAACGTCATCGAGCCGCGCCACATGGTGGCCACCCAGTTGAACACCTTCACGCCCGTGGGCACGGAGATCAGCATGGTGGCGTACATGAAGAACAGCTGCCCCGTCACCGGCATGCCGGTGGTGAACATGTGGTGTGCCCAAACGATGAATGACAGGATCGCGATGGACGAGGTGGCATACACCATGGAGGCATAGCCAAACAGCTTCTTGCGGCTGAACACTGGCACCACCTGGCTGATGATGCCGAAGGCCGGCAGGATCATGATGTACACCTCGGGGTGGCCGAAGAACCAGAAGATGTGCTGGTACATCACCGGGTCGCCCCCGCCTGCGGCGCTGAAGAAGCTGGTGCCAAAGTGGCGGTCGGTCAGCGTCATGGTGATGGCGCCTGCCAGCACCGGCATGACGGCGATCAGCAGGTATGCGGTAATGAGCCAGGTCCAGCAGAACATGGGCATCTTCATCAGCGTCATGCCCGGCGCGCGCATGTTCAGGATGGTAACGATGATGTTGATCGCCCCCATGATGGAGCTGGCCCCGAGGATGTGCAGCGAGAAGATGGCCGCGTCCATCGACGGTCCCATCTGCAGCGACAGCGGGGCATACAAGGTCCAGCCCGCCGCTGGCGCGCCACCGGGCAGAAAAAACGAGCCCACCAGCAGCAGCGCCGCGGGCACCATGAGCCAGAAGCTGAAGTTGTTCATGCGCGCAAACGCCATGTCGGACGCGCCGATCTGCAGCGGAATCATCCAGTTCGCGAAGCCCACGAAGGCCGGCATGATGGCCCCAAACACCATGATGATGCCGTGCATGGTGGTGAGCTGGTTGAACATCTCGGGGTTGACGATCTGCAGCCCCGGCTGGAACAGCTCGGCGCGGATCAGCATGGCCAGCGCGCCGCCCACCATCAGCATGGTGAAGGCAAACAGCATGTACAGCGTGCCGATGTCCTTGTGGTTGGTGGCGTAGAGCCAGCGGCGCCAGCCCGTGGGCGTGGGGTGGTGCACATGCGCGTGGCCGTGGGTGTCCAGAACTGCGCTCATATTCGGCTCCTCGTTCTCATCGGGCCCGCTGGGCCACGACCTCGGCAGGCTGCACCAGCTGGCCGGTGCGGTTCGACCAGGCATTCTTGGTGTAGGTGACCACGGCCGCAAGGTCGGTGTCGCTCAGTGTTTTCCACGACGGCATGGCGCCATTGGCCGCGCCGCGCAGCACCACCTGCAGTTGCTTGGCATGGTCCTCGTCGCGCACGATGGCCGAGCCATCAAGCGGCTTGATGGCGCCCGCACCCTTGCCATTGGCCTGGTGGCAGGCGGCGCAATTGGCGGCATACACCTTTTCGCCGCGCGGCAGGATGTCCGCCAGCGTCCAGACCTTGGCCGGGTCGTCCTGTTTGGCAGCGGCCTTTTTCTTTTCCTCGGCCACCCAGGCGGAATAGTCCTGCGCCGACAGTACACGCACGTGGATCGGCATGTACGCATGCTCCTTGCCGCACAGCTCGGCGCATTGGCCGTAGTAGTCGCCCACGCGCTCGGCGCGGAACCAGGTGTCGCGCACGAAGCCGGGAATGGCATCTTGCTTGATGCCGAAGGCCGGCACCATGAATGAGTGGATCACGTCGTTGGCCGTGGTGATGATGCGCACCTTTTTGTCCACCGGCACCACCAGCGGGTAGTCCACCTTGAGCAGATAGTCGGCGGGCGCGTTTGCCACGTTGCCGCTGCTCGACATGGCGCGGTGGCTGCTGTCGAGCGTGGAGATGTAGGCCAACCCCTCGCCCTCGCCGCGCAGGTAGTCGTAGCCCCACTTCCACTGGTAGCCGGTGACCTTCACGGTCAGGTCGGCGTTCGTGGTGTCTTTCTGCGCCACCAGCACCTTGGTAGCGGGCAGCGCCATCAGGATGATGATGAGAAAGGGCACGATGGTCCAGGCCAGCTCCACCACCACCGACTCGTGGAAATGCGCCGCCTGCGCGCCACGCGCCTTGCGGTGCTTCCAGATGGAATAAAACATCACCGCGAACACGGCGACGAAGATCAGCGTGCAGATGACCAGCATCATCCAGTGCAGCGAATGCTGCTCCTGGGCGATGCGCGTCACGGGTGGATGGAGGTTCAACTGGCGCACTGCGGGGCCGCCCGGCAGATCCTGCACAGCATATGCGCCGCTGCTGGCCCAGGAGCCTGCCAGCAGCAGCCCAGTCGCCAGCATGTTGGAGATGGTGCTCATAAGTCCCCCGCCGGATTGCCCCTGCCCACATGCCACGGCGCCATGCCGGGAGAAGCTGCGTACGTTATGCGAAAATTGTAGCGCCCATTGCGCTAGATCATTGACAAGGGGAAATACTCGGTTTTCATTACCCCGGAATGGGGTTAAAGCGCAGGCGACTGGATGGACGACGCGCGCTAGGTCCGCTCGCGCAGCATGGCGCGCATGTCTTGCAGGGAAATCGTGCTGTTCGCCTCCACCCGCACCCGGGGCGCAGGCTTGAAGGCGTGGCCATAAACAATCTCGAAAGTGAGCGCGATCTGTCCGTCATGCTGCGGACTCGCCAGGCGCTGTGCCATGGCCTGCTCCAGCCGCGCGCGCCAGCCCCGGCCGCGCAGCCCGGCAAAGCGCTGCGGGTGCAGATTCACCCCCAGCTCGCGCAGCTCCTGCAGCGCCCGCTGCGGCGTGGCAAAGGTCAGCGTGATGCGCTCCATGTCCACCACCGGCTCGGCAAAGCCTCCCTGCACCAGCATGTCGCCCCAGTCGTGCATGTCGGTCAGCGCATGGCCGGCAGGCGGCCAGCCCAGGTCGCGGTACAGCGCATGCAGCTCGCGCACGGTGTCCGGCCCAAGGCAGGAAAACATGAGAAAGCCATCCACGGCAATGGCGCGGTGCCACTGGGCGATGAGCGCCTGCGGGTCGGCCGCCGTGTGCAGCGCCATGTTGGACCAGAGCATGTGCACGCTGGCCGCCTCGGGCAGGCCGAAGCGCGGCGCCGCCGTGCGCCAGCGCGCCCACCACTTGGCACCCAGGGCCTCGCGCGCCGCCGCCTCGCGCGCCGGGTGCTCGTACACGGCGCATGCTGCCTGCGGGTAGCGCTGCGCCACCAGGGCATGACCTTCCAGCCCCCCGCGCACCGGCTCCCAGTGGCACCAGGCGGCAGGTGCCTGGCGAATCCACTGCAGCCGCCCCTCCATGCGGCGCGCCACCTCTTCGTGCAGCCAAGGCGACGCAGCAGGGGCCGCGGACTGCCAGCGCGCGGCAGCCACGGGATCGATGGTGGGAGGAAGGTGCTCGGACATGAAGAGCTGGCGAGTATATTGAGCCCATGCCCCACCCATGGCTGCAAGGGATTTCACAGGCCCTGCGCACGGTGCCCAGCCAGTGCGCCATCTGCCATGCCTGGCCCACACAGCGCCTGTGCGACGACTGCGTGCGGCGCTTTGCCCGCCAGCGCCCACGCTGCCGCACCTGCGCCCTGGCCGTGCCCGAGGGCGTGGCGCACTGCGGCGCCTGCCTGCGCCACCCCAACGGATTGGACGCCTGCCACGCTGCCGTGGACTACGGCTACCCCTGGTCCGGCGTGCTGCAGGCGTTCAAGTTCCGCGGCGACCCGGGCTGGGCCGGCGCCCTGGCAACCCTGCTGCGCAGCACGCCCTGGGTCGAGCCGGCCCTGGAGGCCGCTGAAATGGTGCTGCCCATTCCGCTGGCACCGCAGCGCCTGCGCATGCGCGGCTTCAACCAGGCCCTGCTGCTGGCGCAGGCGCTTGCGCCCGCGCGGGTGCAGGCTGGGCTGTTACTGCGCACGCACGACGCCCCGGCCCAGAGCGGGCTGGACCGCACCCAACGCCTGCGCAACCTGGCACGCGCCTTCGCCGTGGAGCCACTGTGCGCCGCGCAACTGGCCGGGCGGCAGGTGCTGCTGGTCGATGACGTGATGACCACTGGCGCCACCCTGCAGGCCGCTGCCACCGTGCTGCGCCAGGCCGGCGCGGCGCGCGTTACCGCGCTGGTGCTGGCGCGCACACCGCAGGATTGAGAAACACCCCCTGAGTCGCCTTCAGCGCCCTCCCCCTCGCTCACGCAGCATATGGAAAGGGGACGCAGCCAGCGCGGCGGCCCTTGCGCGGCTGCCCAGCCTGGGGCGCGCCAGTTTTAAACGCTGCGGGTGGCGCGCACCCCCATGGATCACTCCAACCCGTATGCCCCGCTGCGCGGCCGCACAATACGCGGCATGTTCCACATCGTCCTGGTTGAACCCGAAATACCGCCGAACACCGGCAACGTCATCCGGCTGGCCGCCAACACGGGCTGCGCCCTGCACCTGGTCGAGCCCCTGGGCTTTTCGATGGAAGACCGCCTGCTGCGCCGCGCCGGACTGGACTACCACGAGACCGCGCGCGTGCTGCGCCACGCCGACTGGCCGAGCTTCCTGCGTGATGCACGGCCCGACCCGGCGCGCATGTTTGCCATGACCACGCACGGTGCCCAGCCGGTGCATGCCACGGCCTTCCAGCCCGGCGACTGGCTGGTCTTCGGCGCCGAGACACGCGGTCTGGCGCCCGCGCTGCGCGAGACCTTCGCGCCCGGCCAGCGCCTGCGCCTGCCCATGGTGGCGGGCCAGCGCAGCCTGAACCTGTCCAACGCCGTGGCGGTAACGGTGTTCGAGGCCTGGCGGCAAAACGGCTTCGCCATGCCAGATTAAGAACAAAAAATGCCTCTAGCGCTTTACTGGAGAGCGCTAGCAGCTATTAAAGAAGTAGCTAGCGCGTATCAGGCGCGCGCACCGTAGCTGCGCGCCAGCGACTCCGCCACGCAGGCGGGCTTGTCCGCGCCCTCGCGCTCCACGGTCACCAGCCAGGTCATCTGCAGGCCCTCGGGCTCCAGAGGCTCGGCGGCCTGCAGCGTCAGGCGGGCACGCAGGCGGCTGCCCACGGGCACGGGAGAGGTAAAACGCACCCGGTTGAGGCCATAGTTGACGCCCATGCGCGCGCCCTCAATGGCGAAAGCGGACTCGAAGAAGCGCGGAATCAGCGACAGCGTGAGAAAACCGTGCGCGATGGGCGCCCCAAACGGGCCGGAGCGTGCACGCTCGGGATCGACGTGGATCCACTGGTGGTCGCCCGTGGCCTCGGCGAACTGGTTGACCTGCTCCTGCGTGATGGTGATCCAGTCGGTCACGGCCACTTCCTGGCCTACGCTGGCGATGACTTCGGAATATGTCTGAAAGGTTTTCATGCCTTCAATGTAGCGGCGCCCCAGGCAGCGGGCATGTCGGCCGCGTGACATCCCGCGCCCCGCACAAACCCGCATGGACACGCGCCATGTCGGTAGCCTGCGGCAGCCTAAGCGTCGAGCCAGGCGGTAATGCCCTGCCACTGCTCCAGGTCGCGCGCCACGCGCCCCGGCGCCAGGTCGAACAGCGTCAGGCCGTGCGCCGCCAGGTGCACATAGTTCTGCGTGGGACGCAGCGTGCCGAGCACGGGCAGGCCCTGCTCTTCCATGAACTGCTGCAACCGGTCGGCGGCCAGGGTGCGCCGGTCCACGCGCATGCCCACCAGGCCGACCTCCAGCGCGTGGCCCTTGCGCTGGGTGGCCAGCTCGTCGAGAAAGCTGCGCGTGGAGAAGATGTCGAACACGCTGGGCTGCAGCGGTACCACGAGCTTGTCGGCGATCTTCAGCAGGTCGCCCATGCGCCAGCCGTTGAGACCGCCGGGCGTGTCGATGACGACGTGTGTGGTGCCGCGCGGCGGCTTGGCGATGAAGTCACTGTGGATGTCCCAGGTGCCGATGGGGCGCACGTTCTCGGGCCGCAGCGACAGCCACAGGCGCGAGGACTGCTGGCGGTCGGCATCGCCGAGCATCACCGCGTGCCCCTGGCTGGCCCAGTAGCCAGCGATGTTCGTCGCCAGCGTGGATTTGCCCACGCCGCCTTTGGGATTGGCCACCACGACCACCGGCATATCGACCTCCTTTGGAATTCATCCGTTCATGGCCCAAATGGCCTCCAGCGCGCGCGCAGCAAGCACCAGGCGCTATGAAAAATCAAGCATGCTCGCCGCCGCGCTTGACGAAGAACAGCCCCGCGCCCACGGCCATGAGCAGGCCGCCAAACACGCGGTTCTGCGTGCGCACGGCCTGGGCGCTGCGCAGCAGGCGGCGCATGGCGCTGGCCCCGGCAGCGTAGCCGTGCATCACCACCACATCCACGCTCAGCATGGTGACGGCCATCACCAGCAGCTGCAGCCACAGCGGACGCGCCTCGGTCATGAACTGCGGCAGCACCGCCACCATGAAGATGATGCCCTTGGGGTTGGTGGCGTTGGTCAGGAAGCCTGTGAGGCAGCGCTTTTGCCACGACCCCGCCGGCTCGGCCTGCTCGCCCAGCAGCGGCGCGGCAGCGCCGGCGCGCCACTGCATCCAGCCCAGGTAGATGAGGTAGCACGCGCCCAGCACCTTGACGAGGGAAAACGCCGTCTCTGACGCCAGCAGCAGCGAGCCCACCCCCGCCCCAGCCACCAGCAGGATGAGCAGCAGCCCCAGCTGCAGCCCCAGGATGGTGGCGCTGGTGCGGCGTACACCGAACGACAGGCCGTGGCTCATGGACAGTACCGCGCCCGACCCAGGCGAAATGGCGATCAGGCAGCAGGCAGCGAAGAAGGCGATCCAGGTGTGCAGGTCCATGGCAAAACGCAGCGCCAAACAGGCGAAGAATAGGCAAGGGCAAGATGGTATGCCAAAAGTACCCCTGGCGCCCACGGATCAGGCGCCAGCAGCTATTCAAACGATAGCATCCTGGTCAACCAATCGGGCCTGCGGCACGTTGCATGGGGGCCGGTGCCACAATGCCACCGCCCCTCCCCACCACACTCCCCATGGCCCACGCACCGACCTGGCTCACCTACGGTTTCCTGTACCTGACCGCGGCCGTGCTGGCCGTACCCATTGCACGGGCGCTGGGCCTGGGCGCCATCATCGGCTACCTGGCGGCGGGCATTGCCATTGGGCCGTGGGGGCTGGGGCTGGTGAGCGACGTGCAGAACATTCTCGAATTCTCCGAATTCGGCGTGGTGCTGATGCTGTTCCTGGTGGGGCTGGAGCTGCAGCCGCAGCGCCTGTGGAGCCTGCACCGCCCCATCCTCGGGCTGGGCAGCGCCCAGCTCGCGGGCTGCGCCGCCGTGCTGTACGGCGCCGGGTGGCTGGCGGGCCTGCCCTGGCGCGAGAGCTTGGTGGGGGCGCTGGGCCTGGCGCTGTCGTCCACGGCCATCGCGCTGCAGGTGCTGGCCGAGCGCGGGCAACTGCGCTCAGGCAGCGGCCAGGCCACGTTCTCCATCCTGCTGTTCCAGGACATCGCCGCCATCCCCATCCTGGCGCTGCTGCCGCTGCTGGGCGGCGTGGTGGATACCACCGACACGCCCCCCGAGGCCGGACACGCGCTGCTGCAGGCCCTCAAGACCGTGGGCGTGGTGGGCGCCATCGTTCTCGGCGGGCACCTGCTGCTGCGCCCGGTGCTGCGCTGGATCGCACAAAGCCGCACGCCCGAGATCTTCACCGCCGCGGCGCTGCTGCTGGTGGTGGGCATCGCCATGCTGATGGTGCAGGTGGGCCTGTCGATGGCGCTGGGCGCCTTCCTGGCCGGCGTGCTGCTGGCCGACAGCGAGTACCGGCGCGAACTGGAAAGCGACATCGAACCCTTCAAGGGCCTGCTGCTCGGCCTGTTCTTCATGGCCGTGGGCATGTCGATCGACTTCGGCGCGCTGCTGCGCGCGCCGGGGCTGATGGCGCTGCTGGTGCTGGGCTTCCTGGCGCTGAAGGCGGTGGTGATCTACGCGCTGGCCTGGGGCGCGGGCATCACGCGGCAGGAGCGCCCGATCTTCACGCTGCTGCTGGCGCAGGGGGGCGAATTTGCCTTCGTGGTGTTCCAGACCGCCGCCACCGAACAGGTGCTCACCCGTGCCACGGCCTCGCTGCTGACGGGCGCGGTGGCGCTGTCCATGCTGCTGTCGCCGCTGCTGCTGGTGCTGCTCGACCGTGTGCTGCTGCGCCGCTTCGCCGCACAGCCCGCCGCCAGCGCGGAACCCGAGCTGTCCGAGCCGCAGGAAGCGCCCGTCATCATTGCCGGCTTCGGGCGCTATGGGCAGATCGTGGCGCGCGTGCTGCTGGCGCAGGGTATTCCCACCACAGTGCTGGACCACAGCGTGGAGATGCTCGAAGCCGCGCGCACCTTCGGCTACCGCGTGCACTATGGCGACGCCACGCGGCTGAACCTGCTGCGCATCGCGGGTGCGCAGCAGGCGCGCATCCTGGTGGTGGCGGTGGATGCGCCGGAGCAGTCCCTCAAGATCGTGCAGATGGCGCGCAAGCATTTCCCCCACCTCACCATCGTGGCGCGGGCGCGCGACATCACACACTGGAACCAGCTGCGCGACCTGGGCGTGGCGCACATCGAGCGCGAGCTGTTCGAGTCCAGCCTGTGCAGCGCGCGCACCGTGCTGGAAAGCATGGGGCTGAACCGTGACGAGGCGCAGCGCGTGACGCAGCGCTTTCGCAGCCACAACACCGCGCTCATCGAGCGCATGTACCCGCACCACAAAAACCGCGAGAAATTCATCGCCGTGGCCCGGCAAGGCCGCCAGCAGCTCGTCGAGCAAATAGCCAAGGAACGCCAGGAGCAGCAGGCGCGGCAAACCCCGCCACCCGGTTGATCGCCCCGCCCGCGTGCTACGCTGCGCGCCCTATGTTCAACCCCACCCAAGCCGACGTGCGGCGTTTTTTCTGCGCCGTACATGCCAAGGCCCAGGCCAGCCAGCCGATGGAAGCCATCGAGACCCTGGCCAGCCTGTGGATTGCCGAGCACCCCGAATACCACGCCGAGCTGTCCGACCTGGACGCGGCGCTGGCGCGCAACTACGACGCCGAACCGGAGCGCACCAATCCCTTCCTGCACCTGTCGATGCACCTGTCGATCAGCGAGCAATGCAGCATTGACCAGCCGCGTGGCATCCGCCAGGCGGTGGAGCTGCTGTCGCGGCGGCTGGACTCGCTGCACGACGCGCACCACGCCGCCATGGAATGCCTGGGCCAGATGCTGTGGGAGAGCCAGCGCTCGGGCCGCCCGCCCGATGGCGACGCCTACGTGGCCGCCGTGCAGCGCCGCGCCACGCGCGACTGACCTCTAGCCCCACCCGGGCGCCGCCACGGCCTGGCGGCGCTCCTGGGGCTGTGACGCACCATCGTGCGGCACCACCAGCACGTCGCAGCGCACGCCCTGCAGCAGGCGCCGCGCTACCGCGCCCCGCAGGGTTTCGGTCAGGAGGCCACGGCGCCGGTGGCCGAGCACGATCAGGTCGGCCCCCACGCGCTCCTGCTGCACCACCAGCTGGCGTGCCAGGTCCTGCGCGCCCACGCGCAGATCCACGCGGTTGCGCCGTGCCTCGAAGGCGTCGGACAGGCGCACGCGCCACTGCTCCTGGCTACGGTAGGCCAGCGTGGCATCGCACGGCCCGCGCACCGGGCAGGCATGGAACAGCTCCACGCGCGCCGACACCTCCAGCGCCCCGGCGTAACGCAGCAGCGCGGGCACCGCGGGAGCGGCGTCGAGCGCCACCAGCACATGCCCGTATGCGCCCTGCGCAGGCTGCTGCACCACCAGCACCGGGCAGGGTGCGCGCCGCAGCAGCTGCGCCAGCACGCAAGGCCGCCACCAGGCATGCCAGCCTGATTGCATGCGCCGGTCCAGCACCAGCAGGTCGGCTTGCGCGGCGGCCTGCAGTGCGTCGGCCACCACGCCCTGCCCTGCGCCATGCAAGGCCGTGACCGGCAGGCCATGGCGGCGGCCGAGCTGGCGCGCGCGTTGCTCCAGCCGCGCCTGCGGATCGGCGAAGCGCGGGTCATGGTGCTGCGCGGCGTACAAAAGGTGCAGGCGTGCCTGGTGCGCTGCCGCCAGTTGGGCGGCGCGGTCCACGGCATGCTCGGCGGCGGTGGAAAAATCAGTCAGGGCGACAACGGTGTGCAGGCGCATCGGGAACGGTCTCCAGGCAGGGCGAGGGAAGGCGGCACCGCAGCAGGGGTGCCGAAGCGCGCGTCATCCCTGCAAAACGCCGGGCTGCAAGGGCCACGGCCCAGCCCGGCGGTGGCTGGATGACGCTCAGCTGTGGAGCGACCGCCGGGCGCGAGGGTGCGCCGCCGGTGACACCGGTGCCAAGACCCCGATGCGGCGCAGGACGCGCGCGCTGCGGGCCGCAGCAGCAGCCAGCCGCGCCATACGCACGCAAGGGGTGGAGACCAAGAAAAGCATGACCTGAACTGTAAGCCCGTACTCACTTTTTGGCCACAATACCGCACCGGACTGTGCCAGATTGCCGCCGCGCCGCGTCAGAACGTGTGAATGAATCCGGCGTGGCCGAGCAGCGCGCCACAACGCGGCCCATCAAGGCGCAAAGCGCAGCCATAGCTTGTGCTATGGCGAGCATTTGCAACGCCGAGGGGGCGTGTTTTGGCGTGATGAGCGGGCATGGCGAATTCGTTCACACGTTCTCAACGAAAGCGCGGCTCGGGCACCGTGCGCAGCCCTCCGTCGAGCGCGCCCATGTAACCGGCCAGCGCTTGGAGCTCGGCATTGGAGAACTGTTGCGCCACACCGGCCATGATGCCGTTGCTGCGGCCGATGAGGGAGGCCCGGCCCTCGCCCTTGTAGGCCTTGAGGGCGACGAACAGGTAGTCTGCGTGCTGGCCCGCAAGCTTGGGGTAGGACGGGTCCAGCGGCTGCGCAAAGTTGGCGCCGTGGCAGGCCACGCAGCCGCCTTTTTGCAGCAGCGCCGCCACCTCGGGCGTGGGAGCGGGGGTGGGCTGCGGTGCCGCAGCGCCGGCGCTTTGCTGGTAGTACGCAGCCAGATCGGCAATGTCTTGGTCGGACAGCGACTCGGCCACGCCGCGCATGGTAGGGTGCTTGCGCTCCCCCTTTTTGTAGGCATGCAAGGCCGCGGCGATGTAGCCCGCGCCCTGGCCGGAGATCATGGGCACCTGGTGCACCTGCGGGAAGGTCGCGCGGTAGCCCGGTATGCCGTGGCAGCCGATGCACTGGGCGTTCTTCTGCGCGCCCGCGCCGGCATCGCCTTGAATCTCAGCCGCATGAAGAGCGCCCGTCGCCCATGCGACCGACAAGCCAGCGAGGATGGTCCAGGTTTTGGTCATTTTGCGCGCACAATCAGGTGGATCGGTTGCCCTGGCAAAAGCCGTCGGCAATTGCCAAAGACGCTTGTCAAGCACTTTTATCAATATTCCACCCGTTGCGCAATCCATGAAATTCCAAGGTTCCCAGAATTACGTTGCCACCCAGGATTTGATGCTGGCCGTGAACGCGGCCATCAAGCTGCAGCGCCCATTGCTGGTCAAGGGCGAGCCCGGTACGGGCAAGACCATGCTGGCCGAGGAAGTGGCGCAGGCGCTCGGCATGCCGCTGCTGCAGTGGCATATCAAGTCCACCACCAAGGCGCAGCAGGGCCTGTACGAATACGACGCGGTGAGCCGCCTGCGCGATTCGCAGCTGGGCGACGAAAAGGTCAAGGACATCCAGAACTACATCGTCAAAGGCGTGCTGTGGCAGGCCTTCACCGCCGACCAGCCGGTGGCACTGCTGATCGACGAAATCGACAAGGCCGACATCGAATTCCCCAACGACCTGCTGCGTGAACTCGACCGCATGGAGTTCTACTGCTACGAGACGCGCGAGATGGTCCGCGCCAAGCACCGTCCGCTGGTGTTCATCACCTCGAACAACGAAAAGGAACTGCCCGACGCCTTCCTGCGCCGCTGCTTCTTCCACTACATCAAGTTCCCCGAGGCCGAGACGATGAAGAAGATCGTCGACGTGCACTTCCCCACGCTCAAGAGCGAGCTGCTCACCGTGGCGATGAAGAACTTCTACGACATCCGCAATCTGCCGGGCCTGAAGAAAAAGCCCTCGACCAGCGAGCTCATCGACTGGCTCAAGCTGCTTCTGGCCGAAGAGATTCCGCTCGAAGCGCTGCAAAGCGCCGACAACAAGGTGGCCGTGCCGCCGCTGGTGGGCGCGCTGCTGAAGAACGAGCAGGACGTGAGCCTGTTCGAGAAGCTGGTATTCATGAACCAGCGCAACCGCTGACCACATGCGAAAGAACCTGCCATGACAAGCACCCGGCAACTGCTGCTGGAGGGCGTGACCGACGCCGCGGGCTTCCTGGGCGGCGCCCTGGCGGGCTATGGCATTGGCCGCATGCTGGGGCTGGACATCTTCACCGAGGGCTACGACAGCTCCAGCATCACGGGCATCGTGCTGGTGGGCCTGGGCTGCGGCCTGGGGCGGCACCTGGCGCGCCGCGTGCGCGGCGCCTTCACTACCAACAACAAGGAGTCTTGAGCATGGCTTTCGTGGAACCCGTCACCCTGCGCGCCAACGGCGTACGCCTGGAGCCGCTGGAACTCGAACACGAAGCGGGCCTGGCCGCCGCCGCCGCCGATGGCGAGCTGTGGCGCCTGCGCATCACCTCGGTGCCCACGCCGCAGGAAACGCGCGCCTACATCGAGACCGCGCTGCAGATGCGCGCCGAGGGCCATCGCTTCGCCTTCGCCGTGATCGAGGACACCACGGACCGCGTACTCGGCTCCACCAGCTTCCATGACATCCTGCCCGCCGTGCGCCGCGTCGAGATCGGCTACACCTGGTACGCCCTGAGTGCCCAGCGCACCCATGTGAACACCACGGCCAAGCTGCTGATGATGGGCCACGCCTTCGACACGCTGGGCTGCCACGTGGTGGGCTGGCGCACGGACAACTTCAACTTCGCCAGCCAGCGCGCCATCGAGCGCCTGGGCGCCACGAAAGACGGCGTCATCCGCGGCCACGCGCTGCGCCGCGACGGCACCATCCGCGACACCGTGATGTACAGCATGCGCAGCGGCGAATGGCCCGAGGCGCGTGCTCAGCTGCTATACCTTCAGGAGCTTGCAGCGCTTGCTGGATAAGCCCTGAAGGCCAAAAACATGCATAAACCATGCTGATCGACTTTTTCTACACCCTGCGTGCAGCCAAGCTGCCCGTCTCGGTCAAGGAGTTCCTCTCGCTGCTCGAAGCCTTGCAGGCAGGCGTGGTCGGCCCCCAGTCCGACGACGCCTGGAGCCTGGACGACTTCTACTACCTGGCGCGCACCGCGCTGGTGAAGGACGAAAAGCACTTCGACAAGTTCGACCGCGCCTTCGCCGCCTACTTCAAGGGGGTGGAGCTGGTGGCCGACTTCACCAAGGAAATCCCCGCCGACTGGCTGCGCAAGATGCTGGAGCGCGAGCTGACGCCCGAGCAGAAGGCCGCCATCGAGAAGATGGGCTGGGACGAGCTGATGGAGACGCTCAAGAAGCGCCTGGAAGAGCAAAAAGGCCGCCACGAGGGCGGCAACAAGTGGATCGGCACGGGCGGCACCAGCCCCTTTGGCCATGGCGGCTACAACCCGCAGGGCGTACGCATCGGCGGCGCCAGCAAGAACCGCAGCGCCGTGAAGGTGTGGGAGCAGCGCGCCTACCGCGACTACGACGACACCCAGGAGCTGGGCACGCGCAACATCAAGGTGGCGCTGCGCCGCCTGCGCAAGTTTGCGCGCGAGGGGCACGAGCTCGAGCTGGACCTGCCGGACACCATCCGCGCCACCGCGGCCAACGCAGGCTACCTGGACATCAAGATGGTGCCCGAGCGCCACAACAACGTGAAGGTGCTGCTGCTGATGGACGTGGGCGGCACGATGGACGACCACATCCAGCGCGTGGAGGAGCTCTTTTCCGCCGTCAAGAGCGAGTTCAAGCACCTGGAGTTCTACTACTTCCACAACTGCGTCTACGACTTCATGTGGAAGAACAACCGCCGCCGCTTTGCCGAGAAGTTCCCGACCTGGGACATCATCCGCAAGTACAACAAGGACTACAAGCTGATCTTCGTGGGCGACGCCACCATGAGCCCGTACGAGATCCTGCAGCCCGGCGGCAGCGTGGAATACAACAACGAGGAGCCTGGTGCCGAGTGGCTGCAGCGCCTCACCCACGCCTTTCCCAAGTTCGCCTGGATCAACCCCGAGCCGCAGGGCGTGTGGCAGTACCGCCAGAGCATTGGCATCATCCAGCAGCTCATGGGCCAGCGCATGTACCCTTTGTCACTCAAGGGCCTCGAAGAAACCATGCGGCTTTTGTCAAAATAGCGCCCATGCCACGTTCGCGCCCAACGCCGACCTTCCGGTCGGCGTTGCACTTTCTGCAGCGCCCCTTGCTGCCGCTGCTCACCGCCAGCCTGCTTCTCGGCGGCTGCAGCCTGCTGCCGGGCGCACCACAAGAAGAAGCCCCCGCAGCCGCCAGCGCCCCGCCCGCCGATGAAGCGCCGGCCTTCACGCTGCAGGTGCAGGCACCCGACGGCCTGCGCGAGCTGCTGGAGCAGAACATGGAGCTGCGCCGCTACACCCGCCTGGGCGACCTGCAGCCGAGCGAACTCTCGCGCTTGCTGGTGGCCGCCGAGGCCGACGTGCGCACGCTGCTGGGCACCCAGGGCTACTTCAGCCCCGACATCACCATCGAAAGCCGCACCGCCCCCGCGGGTAGCCACGCCCCGCGCACCGTGCAGGTGGCCGTGGAGCCTGGACCGCAAACCACGGTGGCCAGCGCGCACATCGGTTTCACCGGCAGCGGCGCGCAGGCCGACGAGTTCAGCCGCCGCCAGTCGCGCGTGGAGCGCAGCTGGGCGCTGCCGCCTGGCCAGACGTTCACCCAGAGCGCCTGGGACAACGCCAAGACCCAGGGGCTGCGCCGCCTGCAGGAGCGCGACTACCCCACGGCACGGCTGGCCGACAGCCGTGCCGACATCGACCCCGACACCGCCCAGGCGGCCCTGGACGTGACCTACGACACCGGCCCGGCCTACCGTTTTGGCCCGCTGCAACTGCGCGGCAACGAGCGCTACGACCCCGACGGCGCGCGCCGCATTGCCCGGCTGCCCACGGGCGCCGGCTACTCCGAGGCCGAGCTGCTCGACGCCCAGCAGCGCCTGGCCAGCAGCGGCTATTACGACACCGTGTTCCTCACGCTCGACACCGAGAACGGCCCGCCCGAGGCCACGCCCGTCATCGCCCAGGTGAGCGAGGCCAAGCTGCACAAGCTGGTGTTCGGCGCCGGCATTTCCACCGACAGCGGTGCGCGCCTGTCGGCCAACCACATCAACAACCGCCTGCCCTGGCTCGGCTGGCGTGCCACCACCAAGGCCGCGCTGGACCGCGAAACCCAGTCGCTCGACAGCGAATGGGTCTCGCTGCCCGACGACGACAGCTGGCGCTGGTTCGGCGCCGGCCAGGTCAAGCGCGAAGTCATGGGCAGCTACGACGTGAACAGCGTGCAGCTGCGCGGTGGCACCAGCCAGACCCTGGGCCACATTGACCGCAACTACTACCTGCAGTACGACAGTGCCACGCCCCACGGCATCGACGCGCCCGACTCCAGCGGCGCGCTGAGCGCCAACTTCGGCTGGACCGCGCGCTACTTCAACAACAACAACAGCCCCACGCGCGGCTACGGCCTGGGCCTGGAGCTGGGCGTGGGCACCACGCTGCGCAATCAGCGCAACCCCTTCGTGCGCACGCGGGTGCGCTGGCAGTCGTTCATTCCACTGGGCAAGGTGGCCGTGGGCAGCGGTGCCGACAGCAGCGCCGTGCAGCGCAACGCCCGCCTGGCCCTGCGCGCCGAGGGCGGCGCGGTGCTGGCGCGCGCCGATGCGGCCGTGCCCGCCAGCCAGCTGTTCATTACCGGCGGCGACACCACGGTGCGCGGCTACGGCTACCGCGCCATTGGCGCGGCCACCAGCAGCGGCACGCTCTACGGCGGGCGCTACATGGGCGTGGCCAGCGCCGAGTGGCAGCGCCCTATCGCCATCCGGGGCGACCTGACGCACTGGGAGAGCGCCGTGTTCATCGACGCCGGCGCCGTGACCGACGACCTGGGCAGTATCCAGGCCAAGGTCGGCGTGGGTGCGGGCCTGCGCTGGAACAGTCCCGTGGGCCCGTTGCAGACCGACCTGGCCTGGGGCGTGCAGGACAAGCGCCTGCGCCTGCACCTGCGCCTGGGTTTCAACTTTTAAGCCAAATTGGCTTCTAACGCTTATGCAGCAAGCGCCAGAAGCTCCTTTTTTTGAAGCATGACGAAAGCGCCACCCCCTTCCCCCCCGCGCGCACGGCGCGTCGCCCGCGCCCTGGCCTGGCTGGCGGGCAGCCTGCTCGGCCTGGCGCTGCTCGCGCTGGGCGGCGCCTGGTGGTGGCTCGGCAGCGCCGATTCGCTCGCCACGGCGCTGCAGCGCGCGGCACAGTACCTGCCCGCAGGCCAGCAGCTGGAGAGCCGCGAGGTCACCGGCTCGCTGCGCGCGGGCGGGCGCATCGGCTGGCTGCGCTGGAGCAGCCCGACGCTCGCTGTCGAGGTGCGCGACGCCACGCTGGGCTGGCGCCTGCGCCCGCTGCTGCAGCGCACGCTGCAATTGGGCGAGCTCTCTGCCGCCAGCGTGCAGCTCACGCCCCTGGGTCCGCCCAGCACCGAGCCGCCGCAGCCCCTGGCCGGGCTGGCGCTGCCGCTGCGCATCACCCTGCCCGCCCTGCGCATCGACGAACTGACCTGGGCCGCCGCCACGCCCGTGGTGCTGCGCCACATCGAGGCCAGCTACCGCTACGACGGCCGCCAGCACCACGCCACGCTGGCGCGGCTGGAACTGGCGCAAGGCCGCTACAGCGCCAACGCCACGCTGGACGGTACCGCGCCCATGCAGCTCGATGCCACGCTGCAAGGCCAGATCGACACCACGCATCCCGCCCACACCGACGAGGCGCTGCGCATCGCAGCCCAGGCCCGCATTCAGGGGCGGCTGGACGGTGCCGATGCGCTGCTGCAGGTGCAGGCCGAATTGCAGCCCGACGCCAGCACCACCCCGCTGTCCGGCGTGCGCGCCCGCGTGCTGGCCAGCGTCGCCCCCTGGGCAGCGCAGCCGCTGCACAAGGCCGAGGGCCACTTGGCCAACGTGGACCTGGCCGCGCTATGGCCCCAGGCTCCAGCCACGCAGCTCAGCGGCGACTTCAGCGCGGGGCAAGACAGAGACGGCTGGCAGGCGGGCGCCCAGATCACCAACGGCCAGCCCGGCCCCTGGGACACCCAGCGCCTGCCGCTGGCCGCCCTCGCCGCGCAGGCACGCTTCGACGGCACGCACTGGGACCTTGCCAGCGCCGAGGCCCGCCTGGGTGACGGCCGTATCACCCTGCAAGGCCGCTACACGCCCGCCACGCAGACCGTGGAGGGCCAGGCCGAGGTGCACGGCCTGCGCCCCAGCGACCTCTACAGCACCCTGGACCGCCAGCCCGTGCAAGGCCACCTGAGCGCGCGCCAGGGCAGCGATGCGGCCGTGCAGTTCCACATCGACCTGCGGGGCGAGAAAACCGCGCGCGCCGCCGACACCCTGCGCATCGACCAGGTGCGCGCCGAGGGCCGCTGGCACGCCCCGGTGCTGCAGTTGCAGCAGCTGCAGGTACAGGCCCTGCAGGCCCAGGCCGAGGGCCGCAACCTGCGCATCGACACTGCCGCGCGCGCCTTCGACGGCACCCTGCAGCTCACCGTACCCGGCGCCAGCGCCCAGGTGCAGGGCCGCCTGGGGCCGCGCGCCGGCACGGGCGAGGCGCGCGTGCAGCTCGACACGCCGCAGCGCACGCGCGACTGGCTGGCCGCCCTGCCCGGCCTGGGAACGCTACTGCCCGGCGCGCGCCTGCAAGGCCAGGCCCGCCTGGACGCGCGCTGGAGCGGCGGCTGGGAGGGCCTGCAGCGCCAGTTGCACAGCGCCGGCCTGGTCGCCACGCCGCCCGAAGCAGGCGCCCCAAGCGCCTTCACGCTGCAGGCTGAACTGGCCGCCCCACAGCTCACGCTGGCCCAGCCTGCCAGCGCCGGCCAGGGCGCCATTGACCTGCAGCTGCAAGACCTGCGCGCCCAGCTCTCGGGCTCGCTGCCCCAGCTGCAAGCCAGCCTCGATGGCCGCGTGCGCAGCGGCGCGCAGCAGCTGCAGCTGCGCGCCCGCGCCCAGGGTGGGCACCAGGGCGCCGGCGCCTGGGGACTGCAGCTGAGCGAATTCCAGGCCCAGGCACGCGACGGCAACCGGCCCGGCCCCTGGGCTGTGCAGCTGGCCCAGCCGCTGGCGCTGACGCTGCGCCAGCACCCGCGCACCGGCCTGGCGCTGGAGGCCTCGGCCGGAGAGGCCCGGATTACCGGCCCGCTGCCCGGCCAGGCCCAGCTGCAGTGGCAGGCCGCGCAGTGGAGCCAGACCCCGCAGGGCGCCATGCGCCTGCAAACACGCGGCGCGCTGCGCGACCTGCCCCTGGCCTGGGCCGATGCCTTCGACACGCGCCAGCCCGCACTGCTGGAGCGCACCGGCCTGGCCGGCGACGTGGTGCTCGAAGGCAGCTGGGACGTGCAGGCTCTGGACACCCTGCGCGCCCGCGCCACGCTGCGCCGCGCCAGCGGCGAGCTGCGTCTGCTGGCCATCGACAGCGCCGGCACGACCACCGTGCGCAGCAGCGGCAATGCGCCTGCCACGCTGGGCAAGCAGGCGGGCGCGGCAGCGGGCCTGCAGGCAGCACAGATAGAGCTGGAGCTCCAGGGCGAGCGCCTGCGCGCCGCCGTGCTGTGGGACAGCGCACGCGCCGGGCGCCTGCAGGCCGAGGGCAGCAGCACCCTGCAAATCCCCGCCGGGCGCTGGAGCGAGACACGCTGGCCCGAGAACGCCCCGCTCGCCGCCAGAGTGAAGGCCCAGTTGCCGGAGCTGGGGGTGTGGTCGGCCATGGCGCCACCCGGCTGGCGCGTGCAGGGCACGCTGGACGCCGACGTGCAGCTGTCGGGTACGCGCGCCGATCCGCGCTGGCACGGGCAGCTGGGGGCCGAACAGTTCGCACTGCGCTCGGTCATCGACGGCGTGGATCTGAAGGACGGCCGCCTGCGCGCCACGCTCGATGGCACGCAGCTCACCATCGACGAGCTGCGCGTGGCCGGTGGCAAGGGCAACGCCGCGCGCATCCTGGGGCGCAGCGGCAACCGCACCGAGGCACCGCAGGACGGCGGCCTGCTCACCGCCAGCGGCGTGGTGCAATGGCGCCCGCCTGCCGCCGGCGCCAGCGCGGCCGAGGGCATCAGCATGGACCTGCGCGCCCAGGCCGAGCGCCTGCAGGTGCAGGTGCGCGCCGACCGGCAAGTCAGCATCTCAGGCCCGCTGCAGGCGCGGCTGGCGCAGGGCCAGTTCACGCTGCGCGGCCAGCTCACCGCCGACCGTGCCGCCATCCTCCTGCCCGACAGCAGCGCCCCGCGCCTGGGCAACGACGTGGTGGTACGCAGCCGTGCGCGCCCCGACAGCCCAGCGGCCACCCCGGAAAGCGGCCCCCGCGTGCAGGCAGCGCGTCCGCCCGACATTGCCGTCACCCTGAACCTGGGCGACGACTTCGCCCTACAAGGCCAAGGCATCACCACGCGGCTGACCGGCACGCTGGAGATTCGCGCCAGCGCCGCCACCGGCGGCCAGCCGCGCGTGACCGGCGAGATCCGCACTGAGGAAGGCCGCTACCGCGCCTGGGGCCAGGCACTGGACGTGGAGAGCGGCCTGGTGCGCTTCAACGGTCCGTACGACAACCCGGCGCTCGACATCCTGGCCATCCGCCCCAACATCTCGGTGCGCGCAGGGGTGCAGGTCACCGGCTCGGCCCAGGCGCCACGCGTGCGCCTGTATGCCGATCCGGAGCTGCCCGATGCCGAAAAGCTCTCATGGGTGGTGCTGGGCCACAGCGCCGCCAGCGGTGGCAGCGAAGCCGCTTTGCTGCAGCAGGCGGCGCTCGCCGTGCTGGGCCGCCAGGGCGGGGGCACGGGCGGCCTCTCGCGCAGCCTGGGGCTGGACGAAATCGGCATCAAGGGCCCGCGCCAGGGCGAAGACGCCAGCGCCGCCGCGCTGACCCTGGGCAAGCGCATTTCGTCTGCGCTGTACGTGACCTACGAACACAGCCTCTCGGGCACGCTCGGCACGCTGTACGTGTTCTACGATCTCTCGCGCCGTCTCACGCTGCGCGGGCAGACAGGGCTGGTGAGCGCGCTCGATTTGGTCTACACGGTGCGCTACGACTGAGGGCAAAAATGCCCTACAAGGCTCTATAGGCAAGCGCAAGCAGCTATCAAAAGCAGAGCAAAAGAAGGTACCGTCGCACACCCAAGCCTGCCCTTACAATTCCCGGCCGGCCTCCCCGTAGTTCAATGGATAGAACGAGTGCCTCCTAAGCGCTAGATACAGGTTCGATTCCTGTCGGGGGGACCACTGTGGAGACTCCGCCATGGAAATGCGCTCCTCCCCAGTGGTTCAGATGCTGCAAGAGGCCTTAGCCCATCGCCATCAGCCAGCCCGAGAGCCCTGCCAGCAGGACCACCAGGGCCGGCGGAACCCGCCCCACAGTTAACAGGCCGAACGCAAGCAACGCCAACGCAAAATCCGCTTTGCCGTGGATGGCGCTGGTCCACACCGGGTCGTACAAGGCAGACGCCAGAATGCCGACCACACCAGCGTTGATGCCGGCCATGGCTGCCTGAATCCCCCCACGCTGACGCAGTGCCTCCCAGAATGGCAGGGCACCCACCAGAATCAAAAGAGCGGGCAGAAAGATGGTGGCCAGCAGCGCGAAACCACCCACCCAGCCATGCAATGGCCCGTGGGCGACAGCGCCAAGGTAGGCCGAAAACGTGAACAGCGGGCCAGGTACCGCCTGCGCCGCGCCGTAGCCGGCCAGGAAGTCGGCGTTACTCACCAGGCCTTCAGGCACCACCGCAGCTTGCAGCAGGGGCAAAACAACGTGCCCGCCACCGAAGACGAGCGCGCCAGCGCGATACACCCCCTCCAGCAACGCCACCGTGCTTGAGCCTGTGGCTGCGGCCCACAGGGGTAATCCGATGAGCGTCACAGCGAACAACAGCAATGCAGCGCTCCCCAGTTGGCGCGAGACCGGGTAGCTGTGGGCCTGGCCACCGCCGGGTTGTGCGATCTTCAGGGTCCACCAGCCCAGCAGTCCCGCCGTGGCGATGGCGACAAGCTGTCCCATCGCAGAGGGCAACGCCAGGGTCAGCAGCGCCGCCAGCATGGCCAGTGCGGCGCGCGGGCGGTCCGGGCACAGCGATTTGGCCATGCCCCAGACGGCTTGCGCCACGATCGCCACGGCCACTACCTTGAGCCCATGTACCCAGCCGAACTGGGCCAGGCCCTGGTACTGCGCGACGCCAAAGGCGAACAGGATCAGCGCCACTGCCGATGGCAAGGTGAACCCGGCCCATGCCGCAAGCAGCCCCCACCAGCCAGCGCGGCCCAATCCCAGTGCCATGCCAACCTGGCTGCTGGCCGGACCGGGCAGGAACTGGCACAGGGCCACCAGATCGGCGTAGCTGCGGTCATCCAGCCAGCGGCGGCGCTCGACAAACTCCGTGCGAAAGTAGCCCAGGTGGGCGATGGGGCCGCCGAAGGATGTCAGGCCCAGTTTTAGAAACGCGCCAAAGACTTCGGCTACGGTACCTGGTGCTGCCATGGTTTCCTGCTGCAAGGTGTTGAGGGAAGCCCCCATGTCATACGCTCTCCGGCGCCAACCGCGTGTCACGGCCATGCGGATCAACCGAACCAGCCCATGCCTGCAAGATTAGCGCGGCGCGCAAGCCCCCGAGATGCGGCGCGTCCTCCAGGGTGAGTGCCGTGCCATGCCGCCGGGCAATCGCCTGCACGATAGCCAGCCCCAGGCCGCTGCCCTGCGTGCCTTGGGCAGACTCGGGCCCGCGGTAGAAGCGGCCCAACACGCGCGCCCGCTCGGCGGCTGGAATGCCGGGGCCGCTGTCTTCCACCCACAGTTCGACACCGCCGGGCACAACGCGCCATCCGGCATCAATGCGCCCGCCCGCAGGGGTGTATTTGACAGCGTTGTCCAGCAGGTTGCGCAGCAGAATGCGCAAGGCCTCGGGCAGCCCGGCGGCCCAGCCGCCGGTGCCGTTGGCTGCGCACGCGGGCGCCAGGCCCAGGTCAATGCCACGCGCCTGCGCGCCCGGCGCCGCATCGGCGAGCGCCTGGCGCACCAGCGCATCGCAATCCACCGCGACCAGGGGCGACACCGCCGCGGCGCTGGCCTCCTGGCGCGCCAGCACCAGCAGTTGCTCGACCAGGCGTGTGGCGCGATCCAGGCCCGCATCCAGGCGCGCCACGGCCTGCTGGCGTGCGGCATCGTCGGGTGCGCGGCGCAGGCCCTGCACCTGCAGCTTGAGCGCGGCCAACGGCGAGCGCAGTTCATGCGCAGCGTCCGCCACGAAATGCTGCTGCGCCTCGAAGGCGCTGCGCACACGCGCCAGCAGCAGATTCAGCTCCTGTACCAGGGGCTGCACTTCGTCGGGCAAATCTGTTTCACTGACGGCCACCAGATCATCGGCCTGGCGCAGCGCGAGCTGGCGGCGCACGCGCTCTACAGGCGCCAACAGATGGCGGACCGTCCACCACACCCACAGCGCCAGCAGCGGTGCCATGACTGCCAACGGCAGCAGCGAGCGCAACGCCAAGGCGCGTGCCATGGCCCGGCGCACCGCCATGTCATGTGCCACCTGGATGACCTGCGCCCGCGTCTGCAGGGAGAAAACACGGTAGGTGGCGTCGCGCACCTGCACGTTCGTGAAGCCCAGCACGGCCAGTTGCGGCAGTGCCGTACCCACGGCGGACTCGAAGATGCGCAAGCCTTCATGGGTCCATACCTGAACAATGAATTCGTCGTTCTGGTACTCGGCGCGCGGGCCGCCACCCCAGGCCTGGGCGTCGGGCGGCAGGCCCGCACGCAAGGCAAAGGCCGTTTGCTGCATCTGGTGGTCGAACAGTGCATCGGCCTCGGCCAGGGCGCTGCGGTACGCCAGCGTGGCCTGCGCCAGCGCAGTGCACAACACGGCCGTGAAAAGCAGGGCCAGCAGGCGCCAGCGCAGCGAGGTGGGCCAGCGCGGCGCTTTCATCGCGGCACCATGTAGCCCAGGCCGCGCACATTGAGCACGAGATGGGCCCCGAGTTTTTTGCGCAGGCCGTGGACATAGACCTCCACGGCATTGCTGCTGATCTCACCGTCCCAGCCGTAAAGCTTGTCCTCCAGTTGCTGGCGCGACAGCACGGTGCCGGGGCGGGCAATCAGCGCCTCCAGCACCGCCCATTCGCGCGCCGACAGCGACACGGGCCGCCCCTGTACCAGCACCTCGCGCGTGGCCGGCGTGACGGAAATGCCCTGGTGCTCGTACACCGGCTCTGCGCGCCCTGCTGCGCGGCGCAGCAGTGCGCGGATGCGCGCCAGCAACTCCTCCAGGTCATAGGGCTTGAGCACATAGTCGTCGGCCCCAGCGTCGAGGCCCTGCACACGCTGGGCCACGCCGTCACGCGCCGTTGCGATCAGAACTGGCGTGCGATCCTTGCGTGACCGCAGGTCGCGCAACACCGCGAGGCCATCACGGCGCGGCAACCCCAGGTCAAGCAGCACAAGGTCGTAGGCCTGCGTGGCCAATGCGGCGTCAGCCATGTCGCCGTCGTTCGCCCAGTCCACCGCGTAGCCCTCCGCGCGCAGCAGGTCACGCACGGCTTCGCCGATCATCGGGTCGTCTTCCACAAGTAGCAAGCGCATGGCGAAAGCATAGCGGGGCATGCCCGCTTGCGAGAGTGAAGTTCAGGCCCCACGCCAAGAACGTATTGACGCTCTAGCCCAGGCGCACCGGCACGAAGATCTTGTCGCCATCGCGCGCAATCAGCAACGCTACCGACTTGCCAGCCTTGGCCATGGCCGCGCGCACCTGGGCCACGCCCTGCACCGGCGTGCCGTTGATGGCCAGCAGCACGTCGCCACCTTGCACGCCGGCCAGCGCCGCCGGGCCACGCACGTCCTCAACCAGCAGCCCCTTGTCCACCCCAGCGGCGCGGGCCTCCTGCGGGGCCAGGGGGCGCAGCGACAACCCCAGCTGTCCCTTGCCCACGGGCCCTTCGGCCTGAGCGACCGGTGCGGCCTTATCGCGGGCATTCCCGAGCGTGGCAACCAGCGTCTGGGCCTGGCCCTGGCGCCAGATTTCGACCTGCACTTTCTGCCCCGGCGCGGCCTGTCCAACGATTGCCGGCAAATCGCCCGACGCCACCACGGGCTGGCCATCCACGCTGCGGATCACGTCGCCCACCTGCAGGCCGGCCTGGTCGGCCGGACCACCGTGCTCCACGCTGGCCACCAGGGCGCCTTCGGGACGTGGCAACTGGAACGAGTCCGCCAGCGCCTGGTTCACCTCCTGCACCGCCACGCCAAGGCGGGCATGGTGCGCCTGCCCGGTGGCGCGGATTTGCTGCCCCACCTTCGACGCCACCTCGATCGGAATGGCGAACGACAGGCCCTGGAACCCACCGGAGCGGGAGTAGATCTGCGCGTTGATACCCACCACCTCGCCGCGCGCATTGAACAGCGGCCCGCCCGAGTTGCCGGGGTTAACGGCTGCGTCGGTCTGGATGAAGGGAACATAGCTGTCGTCGGGCAGCGAGCGCCCCTTGGCGCTGACCACACCGGCCGTCACCGTGTTCTCGAAACCAAAAGGCGCGCCGATGGCCAGCACCCACTCGCCCACCTGCAGATCACGCGAATTGCCCAGTTTCACCGTGGGCAGGTCGTGCGCGTCGATCTTCAGGACGGCAATGTCCGTCTTCGGGTCGGCGCCCAGCACCTGGGCCTGAAACTCGCGCCGGTCCGTCAGCTTGACGGTGACGCTGCTGGCCCCCTTGACCACGTGGGCGTTGGTCAGGACGATGCCGCTCGGGTCGATGATGAACCCCGAGCCCTGCCCGCGCATGGGCAACGCGCGCCCGCCAGACGCGCCCATGCCGGGCATGCCAAAGCGGCGGAAAAACTCATAGAAAGGATCCTCGGGGTCTATGCCGCGCGGCGGCTGCGCGGCTGCGCCGTCATCGTCCTCGGCATCGGACGCCTTGCGCATGCCGCTGACGCTGATGTTGACCACGGCCGCGCCATAGCGCGCCGTGATCTGCGAAAAGTCCGGCAGGGCTACGGATGCCGATAGGAGTGCGGGCGCCGCCGCCGCTGGTATGCCCGCCTGCGCACGCACTTCGCGCGCGGTGATGAGGCCCGCACCCGTGGCCCCCAAAGCGCCTGCGGCCACTAGGGCCACGACCAGCCGCCGGGGAGAAGAGAGAAGAGTGTTCATGGTGTGCCTTTCCAAAACCGTTGTGCGATGGAAAGGCAGTGTGGGCGGGCGAACTTAGGCGGCGCTTAAGAGTTCCAGCACCATCTCCGGCGGCCGGCACAGGCGCGCCCCCCGGGGCGTCACCACGATGGGCCGGTTCAGCAGTTCTGGATGGTTTGCCACCGCTTCGAGCACATCCGCATCGCTGTGCCGCGGGTTGCCCAGGTCGAGCGCCTGGTAGGCTGCCTCTTTGGCGCGCAGCAGCTCGCGCACCGGCACACCCAGGCGCGCGACCAGCGCCGTGAGCTGCGCCACGTTCAGCGGCTCTTTGATGTAGTCGATGACGACAGGCTCCAGGCCGCGCTCGCGCAGCAGGGCCAGGGCACCGCGCGAGTTGCTGCAGCGGGCGTTGTGGTAAATCGTGATATCGCTCATGCGCGCAGTGTATGCAGGCCGCCCAACCGGCCGCAGGCGCGGGGCCATCAAGGTTCGCGCGCGCGCAGCGTGCGGCTCAGCAGGATCACCGGCACCAGCCCCACGGCAACCAGCGCCAGCGATGGGAGCGCGGCCTCGCCCAGGCGTTCATCGCGCGCCAACTGGTACGCCACCACGGCGAGGGTGTCGCTGTTGAAGGGGCGCAGCACGATGGTCGCAGGCAGTTCCTTCATTACGTCCACGAACACCAGCAGCAGCGCGGCTGCGGTCGAGCGGCGCAGCAGTGGCCAGTGCACGCGCCGCAGCAGCCCCCAGCCCCCCGTGCCCAGCATGCGCGCGGCGTCGTCGAAGCTGGCCGGAATGCGCGCATAGCCGCTTTGCACTGATTGCAGCGCCACCGCGCAAAAGCGCACCAGGTAGGCCCAGACGATGCCCACCGCCGTGGTGGTGAACAGCGCACCAACGCCCCACTCGGGCAGGGCCGCCTGCAGCCAGCCGACCGGGAGCAGCAGGCCCACGACGATCACCGCGCCCGGCACGGCGTAGCCCACACTGGCCAAGCGCACCACGGCGTGGGTAATGCGGTCAGCACGGCGACGCACGGCGAAGGCCAGCGCCATGGCCAGTGCCACAGCCAGCACGGCGGTGATAGCGCCCAGGCGCACGCTGTTAGCCGCCCATTCGACGAAGCGATCCCACGGCAGCACCGACCAATCGGCCGCCAGCGGGCGCAGCATGAAGGCCACGGGTGCCACAAACCCCATCAGCACCGGCAGCAGGCACACCGCCCAGGCCCCCGCGCAGCGCCAGCCTGCCAGGCGCTGCGGCTGGGCCTCGACCGAACCTGCGCGCCCCGTGGTGCTGGTGGCGAAACGCATGCGCCGCTGCGCGCGCTGCTCCAGCCACAGCAGCACCAGCACCAGTGCCAGCAGCATGGTGGCGAGTTGGGCGGCGGCCAAACGGTTGTCCATGGCCAGCCAGGCTTTGTAGATGCCCGTGGTAAAGGTCTGGATGCCGAAGTAGCTGACGACGCCGAAGTCGGCCAGCGTCTCCATCAGCACCAGCGCCACGCCCGCTGCCACCGCCGGGCGCGCCAGTGGCAGCGCCACCGTGCGCACGCGCCGGGACAGCGGTGCGCCCATGAGCCGCGCGGCCTCCATCAGGTGCGCGGCGCGTTCGCCCAAAGCGGTGCGCGCCAGCAGGTACACATAAGGGTAGAGCGCGAAGATGAAGACCCACACCGCGCCCCCCAGGCTGCGCACCTCGGGCAGCACGCGCCCCTCCAGGCCGAAGCCCGCGCGCAGCCAGGTTTGCAGCGGGCCGCTGAACTGCAGGAAGTCGGTGTAGGCATAGGCCGTGACGTAGGCCGGCATGGCCAGGGGCAGCAGCAGCAGCCACTCCATCTGGCGGCGCCCCGGAAAATCGAAAAGCGTCACCGCCGCGGCCGTCGCCATGCCCACGCAGGCGGCCCCCAGGGCCACCCACAGCCCCAGCCACAGCGTCGTCCAGAAATACCCCGGCAGCACGGTGGACGCCATCTCGCGCAGGATCGCCACGGCCTGCGCCCCGCCCTGCCCCCAGGGCAGCCAGGCTGCCAGCAGCGCCAGCACGGGCAGCGACAACACGAGCGCGAGCAGCAGCAGCGGAAAAAAACGCAAGGCGGAAGGAGGGGGGCGCAAGGCGAATCCGTCGGTGGGAGAAAGAGGATGCAAGGGCCCGTCAGAGCGTTTGCGGCCACGATTGCAAACAGGAATTCTAAGCATTTGCACCACCCTACAATCGCGCCATGTTCCTGAACGTTTCGCAACTCACGGTGCGCTATGCGGGCCGCGCGCAGCCCGCCGTGGATGGCGTGAGCCTGGGTCTGGCTACAGGTGAGATCGGGGTGCTCATCGGCCCCTCGGGCTGCGGCAAGACCACGCTGCTGCGCGCCGTGGCGGGGCTGGAGCCTGTCAACGACGGCGAAATCCGTCTCTCCAGCCAGGTGGTGAGCCAGGCCGGGCGCAGCGTGGCGCCGGAGGCGCGGCGCATCGGCATGGTGTTCCAGGACTACGCCCTGTTCCCGCACCTGAGCGTGGAGCGCAACGTGGCCTTCGGCATCCACCAATGGCCCGCACCGGAAAGGCGCGCCCGCGTGGCCGAGGTGCTGCGACTGGTGGGGCTGGAGGGTAGCGAGGCGCACTTTCCCCACGCGCTCTCAGGCGGGCAGCAGCAGCGCGTGGCGCTGGCGCGCGCGCTGGCGCCGCGCCCGCAGCTGATGCTGCTGGACGAACCGTTCTCCAACCTTGACGTGGATCTGCGCGAGCGCCTGGCGCACGAGGTGCGCGGCATCCTCAAAGCCGCTGGCGCCACCGCGTTGTTCGTGACACACGACCAGCTGGAGGCCTTCGCCATTGGCGACCGCATCGGGGTGATGCAGGGGGGGCAACTGCACCAGTGGGACGACGCCTACGCCCTCTACCACCGCCCGGCCACGCGCTTCGTGGCCGACTTCATCGGGCATGGGGTGTTCGCACCGGCGCAATTGCTGCTGCTGGACAGCGGCGTGGTGGCACGCACGCCACTGGGCGACCTGACCGACCTGGAAGAGTGTCCGCTGCCATCGAGCTACCCCGGCGGGCTGTGCGACGTGCTGCTGCGCGCCGACGACATCGTGCACGACGACACCGCCGCCGTGCAGGCGCAGATCGTGCGCAAGGCCTTCCGGGGGTCGGAGTTTCTCTACACGCTGCGCCTGGCCGACGGCCTGACGGTGATGGCCCACGTGCCCAGCCACCACGACCACGCCGTGGGCGAGTGGATTGGCATCCGCCCGCAAGTGGACCATGTGGTGACCTTCCCGCGCGCGGGTTGATTCACAGTCTTTTGGGCTTCCAGCGCTTTACAGGCAAGCGCTGGCAGCTATTTTTTTAAGAGCAATCAACCTGGCGCAGCGCATCGACGACGCCATGCAGGTGCGCGCTCCAAGCGCGCCGCTCGCGGCCCTGGGCGTGCTCGGGCGGGCCAAAGTGCACCACGGCGGTGATGGCGGGGGCGGAGAGCGTGCGCCAGATCGAGCCGATCAAAGTTTCGTCGCCGATGTAGCTGGGTGCGAAGCTCGTCGCCCCGGTGGCACGGTCAATGAAGCGCAGCCCCACGGGCTGCACCGGCGCATCGGCCGCCAGCGCGGCCTCCAGCAAATTGGCGTGGAACGGCAGCAGCGTGCGCCCGTCGCCCGTGGTGCCCTCGGGGAACACGGCCAGTACCTCGCCTTGCTGCAGCGCCGCCGCCATGCGCTTGACCATGCGCAGCGCATCGCGCCGCGATTCGCGCTGGATGTAGAGCGTGCCGCCGGCCGTGGCCAGGGTGCCGACGACGGGCCAGGCCTGCACGTCTGACTTGGAGACGAAGCGGCAATAGCGCGCCGCGTGCAGCACCGGGATGTCGAGCCACGAAATGTGGTTCGCCACCAGCAGTGCCGGCCCCTGCAGCACCGGCGTGCCTTGCACCTGCAGCGTGATGCCGGCGCGCGCCAGCAGCCCCAGCGACCAGGCCTGCACCCGGGCCTGTTGCTGCTCAGGCGAGAGGCGCGGAAAGTGCCATGTGACCACCCACAGCCCGTGCAGCAGGTGCGCCAGCATACGCAGCGTGCGCCCCAGGGCGCGCAAAAGGCGCATGCGCTGGCTTAGCGCTCGAAGGCGACGTGCCCGCCAACCAGCGTGGCGCGCACGCGCACCGGCAGCTCGTAGCCGGCAAAGGGCGTGTGCTTGCCCTGGCTGGTCAGCGCGTCAGGGCGCACCACCCAGGCGGCCTGCGGATCGACGATGCACAGGTCGCCCACGCCGCCCTCGACGATCTGGCCCACGCTGGCCTGCAGCGTGCCCAGCGCGTTGCCCAGCACGCGCGCGGGCTCGTTGGTCACCACGGCCAGCGCGCGCGCCAGCGGCACACCCTGATCCTGCGACCACTTGAAGGCCAGCGCCAGCAGCAGCTCCAGCCCGGTGGCGCCGGGCTCGGCCTCGGCGAACGGCAGTGCCTTGGCGTCCTCGTCCACCGGCGTGTGGTCGGACACCAGCGCATCGATGGTGCCGTCGCGCAGCGCCTGCGACAGCGCGTCGCGGTCGCGCTGCTGGCGCAGCGGCGGCGTCAGGCGTGCACTGCTGTCGAAGTAGCCGATATCGTTCTCCGTCAGGTGCAGCGAATTGATGCTGACGTCGCAGGTCACTGGCAGGCCGGCGGCCTTGGCCTGGCGCACCAGCTCGACCCCGGCCGCGCTGGAGAGGCGGCACAGGTGCACGCGCGCCTGGGTGCTCTTGAGCAGCTCGAAAATGGTGTGCAGCGCAATCGTTTCGGCCGCCACCGGCACGCCCGACAGGCCCATGCGCGTCGCCAGCGCACCGCTGGCGGCCACACCCTTGCCCAGGTGCAGCTCCTGCGGGCGCAGCCATACGGTGTAGCCAAAGGTGGCGGCGTACTGCAACGCGCGCTGCAGCGTCTGCGTGCTGGCCAGCGGCACGTCGGCCTGGCCGAAGCCGACGCAGCCCGACTCGGTCAGCTCGGCCATCTCGGTCAATACCTCGCCCGCCAGGTTGCGCGTGAGTGCCCCGAGGGGGAACAGGCGTGCCTGGTGCAGCTTCTCGGCGCGGAACTTGAGCATTTGCACCAGGCCGGGCTCGTCGAGCACGGGGTCGGTGTCGGGCGGGCAGACCAGGCTGGTCACGCCCCCGGCGACAGCAGCGGCCATTTCCGATTCGAGCATGCGCTCATGCTCATGCCCCGGCTCGCGCATGCGCGCGGCCAGGTCCACCAGGCCCGGCAGCACGATGCAGCCCGTGGCGTCGATGACGCGCGCGGGCGCGAAGTCCTTGGGCTGGCGGTCCACGGCGATGATGCGCCCCGCGGCAAGGGCCACGCTGCACACCTTGTCCAGCCCGCTGGCGGGGTCGATGACCCGGCCGTTCTCAATCAGGATTTTCATGGTTTCAAGCCAAATTGGCCGCTAGCCCTTACCAATCAAGCGCTAGCAGCTATGAAAACAGGAGTCCTCAGGCCTCGTTGCCCGCCACGATGGACATCACCGCCATGCGCACCGCAATGCCGAAGGTGACCTGCGGCAAGATCACGGCCTGCGGGCCGTCGACCACGGCGGAGTCAATCTCCACGCCGCGGTTGATCGGCCCCGGGTGCATGACGATGGCGTCGGGCTTGGCCAGGCGCAGCTTCTCGGGCGTCAGGCCAAAGCTCTTGAAATACTCCTGGCTCGACGGCAGCAGCGCGCCGCTCATGCGCTCGTTCTGCAGGCGCAGCGTGATGACCACGTCGCAGCCCTGGATGCCTTCCTCCAGCGTATAGAACACGCGCACGCCCATGTGCGACAAGTCTGCCGGCACCAGCGTGCGCGGGCCCACCACGCGCACCTCGGCGCAGCCCAGGGTGGTGAGCGCATGGATGTCGGAACGCGCCACACGCGAGTGCAGCACGTCGCCCACGATGGCCACCGTCAGGTTGGAAAAATCCTTCTTGTAGTGGCGGATGGTGTACATGTCGAGCAACCCCTGGGTGGGGTGGGCATGCCGCCCGTCGCCCGCGTTCACCACATGCACGTGCGGTGCGACGTGCTGCGCGATCAGGTACGGCGCACCCGACTCGCTGTGGCGCACGACGAAGATGTCGGCAGCCATGGCAGAGAGGTTGTCGATGGTGTCGAGCAGTGTCTCGCCTTTGGCGGTGGAGCTGCGCGCGATGTCGAGGTTGAACACGTCCGCCGAGAGGCGCTTGGCCGCAATCTCGAACGTGGTGCGCGTGCGCGTGCTGTTCTCGAAGAACAGGTTGAACACGCTCTTGCCACGCAGCAGCGGCACCTTCTTGACCTCGCGGTCGTTGACCGAGACGAAGTTGTCGGCGGTATTCAGGATGTGCGTGAGAATGTCACGCGGCAGGCCCTCGGTGGAGAGCAGGTGGATCAGCTCGCCGTTTTTGTTGAGCTGGGGATTGCGCTTGTACAGCACGGTCAGGCCTCCATGGCGTTGACTTGGAACTGGAAGGTGCCGTCGGCCGCGCGCGCCAGTGCCAGCGACTGGCTGGCTGGCAAGGCCACGCGGGCGGCGGCGAAGTCGGCTTGCACGGGCAACTGGCGCCCGCCCCGATCGACGAGCACCGCCAGGCGCACGCAGGCGGGACGGCCATAGTCGAACAATTCGTTGATGACCGCGCGCACCGTGCGCCCGGTATAGAGCACGTCGTCCAGCACCAGCACGTCGGCACCGTTGACGTCAAAGGCGATCTGCGTCTGCGCGCTGGCCGCGAGGCCGCGCTGGGCAAAGTCGTCGCGGTGCAGTGCCGACGACAGCACGCTGGGCGCGCCCTCCAGCCCCAGGTCGCGCTGCAGGCGCTCGACCAGCCAGGCACCGCCCGAGGCGACGCCCACCAGGCGCGTGCCCGGTGCCATCAGCGCACGCACGCCGCGCAGCAGCTCGCGGTACAGGGCCTCGGCGTCGAGAACCAGGCTTCCGGCCTGGGCCACGGGGGGCGAACTCGGGGGAACACTCATGCAAGACTCCTCAAAAACTGTTCCAGGATGATGCAGGCCGAGGCGGCGTCGGCATCGCGCGCGCCGCCCGCCAGGGCCTCGGTGGTGCTGTAGCGCTCGTCCACCTCGTACACCGGCAGACCGAAGCGCGCATGCAGCTGGCGGCCAAATTTGCGCGCCCGCACGGTGTTCTCGTGCGCAGCGCCGTCGGGGTGGTAAGGCACGCCCACCACCAACGCATGCGGCTGCCACTCGCGGATGCGCTCGCCCGCCTGCTGCAGGCGGGCCTCCTTGGCGTCGGTACGGATGGTGGGCAAAGGATTGGCCCGGCCCAGAAGTCGCGAGCCCACGGCGACCCCGGTGCGCTTGAGGCCGAAATCGAAAGCAAGAAAGGACTGGAACTGCGCAGGAACGGCGGCGGGGTCGGCGGCAGAGGGGCTGGTGCCGCTCATGCGTGGCCCGCCTCGGGCGAGAGCATCCACGCCTGCAGGCCCAGCAGCGCAAGGGCTCGGTCGTAGCGCTGGTCCACGGGGGTATCAAAGATCACCGTGCGGTCGGCGCCGACGGTGAGCCAGCTGTTTTCTGCCAGCTCCGATTCGAGCTGGCCTTCGCCCCAGGCGGCGTACCCCAGGGTGACGAGCACGCGACGCGGCCCCGCGCCTTCTGCCAGGGCTTCGAGCACGTCCTTGGAGGTGGTCATCTCCAGGCCGCCGGGAATCGCCATGGTCGAGGCGTAAATGGACTCCTCGGCCTCTTCAGCGCCCTCTGCACTTTGGGTGATCGGGTCATGGAGCACGAAGCCACGCTCGGTCTGTACCGGGCCACCCTGGTATACAGGCTGGTCCGTGAGGTCGGCACGGCCAAGGGACAGATCGACCTTGTCGAACAGCTTCTTCAGGCTGATGTCGGTGGGCTTGTTGATGATCAGGCCCAGCGCGCCGCGCTCGCTGTGTTCGCACAGGTACACCACGCTGCGCGCAAACGAAGCATCCTCAAGGCCCGGCATGGCGATGAGGAAATGGTTCGTCAGGTTGATGGGCGCGAAGTCGGCGGGCATGGCGCGATTTTAACGGCGATCAACCCACCGCCGCCCGGCCCGCAAGGGCCGGGGCGGGGTCCGCAAATGCACCTAGACCGCCGCCAGCGCGGCCGCCTGGGCAGCGTAGTGCTTGACGAGGCCCAGCAGTTCCTCGTCGGAGTAGGGCTTGCCCAGATAGTGGTTGACGCCCAGCTCCAACGCATGCTCGCGGTGCTTCTCGGCGATGCGCGAGGTAATCATGATGATCGGCAGGTCGTGCAGCGCGGCGTCGCCACGGATGTTGCGCGCCAGGTCGAAGCCGTCCATGCGGGGCATTTCGATGTCCGACAGCACCACCGTCGGGCGCTCCTCCTGCAGCCGCTCCAGCGCCTGCAGGCCATCGGCAGCCAGTGCCACGCGGTAGCCTTCGCGCTGCAACAGGCGCTGGGTAACGCGGCGCACCGTGATCGAATCGTCAACCACCAGAACCAGCGGCACCTGGCTGGCCGCAGGCGTGGTGCTTTGCGGCACGGCCTTTTGCGGCTGTACGGTGGTCCCGACGGCAGCAGGTGCCTCGGCTGCGGCCTCGAGCACCACGGGCATCTGCTTGCCCTGCTGGCGGATGGCGTCGCCATACACGTTGGCCAGCGCCACAGGGTTGTACACCAGCACCACGGCACCAGAGGCCAGCACCGACATCCCCGCCAGGCCTGGCAGACGCGACAGCTGCGGCCCGAGGTTCTTCACCACGATTTCCTGGTTGCCCAGGACTTCGTCCACGTGCATTGCCAGGCGCTGCGAGGCACTGCGCAGCACCACCACGGGACGGGTCTTGCCAACGGTTTCCAGGCTGCGGGGCGAGGACTGCAGCAGCGCGCCCGACCAGAAGAAGGGCAGCGTTTCGCCACCCTCACGGAACTGGCCGGAACGGTAGGCCTGCTCCAGCTCGGCCAACGGTGTGCGGCGAACGATCTCCACCAGATTGGCTGGAATACCGATCGACAGGTCGCCCGAACGCAACATGACCACCTGGGTTACGGCAGTGGTCAGCGGCAGCACCATGCGGAACGACGAACCCTGGCCACTGGCCGTGGTGGTCTCGATGCGTCCGCCCAAGGCGTTCACTTCCGAGCGCACCACGTCCATGCCAACGCCACGGCCAGACAGGCCTGTGACCTCGGTTGCCGTGGAGAAGCCTTGCATGAAGATGAGCTGCGCAGCTTCGTTCTCGCTGAGCTGCGCATCGGGTGCAATCAGTCCCTGGGACACCGCCTTGGCACGAATGCGCTCAATGTTCAAGCCCGCGCCATCATCACGGAACTCGACCGAAACGTCGTTGCCTTCGTGGCGCAACGCCACCGTGATGGTGCCGGTGGTGGGCTTGCCCCGGGCCGCGCGCTCCTCTGGCATTTCGATGCCATGGGAAACGCAGTTGCGCAGCAGGTGCTCGAACGCAGGCGTCATGCGGTCCAGAACGCTGCGATCCAGCTCAATGGTGCCACCTGCGATATCAAGCTTGATCTGCTTGCCCAGCTCCTTGGACGATTGGCGCACCACGGCGTACAGGCGCTCGGCGATGCTCTCGAACTCGACCATGCGTGTGCGCAGCAGATCGCGTTGCAGTTCGCGGGCCTGGCGGCCCTGGGCGATCAGGTCGTCCTCGGCGCCTTCCAGCGCACGCTGCAGGTTGCGCTGCACGGTGGCCACGTCGTTGACCGACTCGGCCATCATGCGCGTGAGCTCCTGAACGCGCGTGAAACGGTCAAACTCCAGCGGATCAAAGCCCGCCGTACTGTCCTTGGACAAGGCCAGGCGCGATTGCATCTGCGACTCTGCCTGCACCTCTATGTCACGCAGTTGCTGGCGTAGCCGCTCCAGGTTCCCGGACAGATCGTCCAGCGAACCCTTGACTTGCTTCATGCGCACATCCAGGCGCGAGCGTGCGATCAGCACCTCGCCCGCCTGGTTGACCAGCCGGTCAAGCAACTGGGCGCGCACACGAACCGACTGGCCCGAGGCGCTACGCTGCGCTGCGGGCTGCACCGCCGTCCCCATGCGGATCGGCGCTGCCAGGGGCGCGGCCTGCGATGCCGCAGCTGCCGGCGCTTCAGCGACCGCTGCAGGCTCCGGCGCCAAAGGCTCCGGTGCAGAGGATTGCACGGCAGGCTCCGGCTCCTGTCCGCCGACGACACGCAGCACCTCAAAACTGGCCTGCAGGCTGTCAAGACCGGCCAGCAGCGGCTCGATCTTGTCGGTGCTCAGATCCTCGGTTCCGATCTGCTCAACCGCCGTCTCCAAGCGGTGCGCCATTTCCCCCAGGCGCATCGCGCCTGCGAGCCGGGAACTGCCTTTGAGTGTATGCAGTGCACGCAGCACCACGCTGCGCGAACCCATGTCTTGCGGGTGGCCTGCCCACTGGCGCAGCGCCGCGCCAAGCGCGGGGAAGAGCTCCGTCGCTTCTTCCTCGAAAATCGGAAACAGATCGGGATCGATAACGTCGAAAACGTCGATATCGTCGTCCAGATCGCTGCCACGCTCCACCGCCTGAGCGATCGCATCGTCCAACCGACGATCCGCTTCCAGCGCAGAAAGGGAGGACTCGACTGTGTCGGTGCCCTGGCCAATGGCCTCCCCGGCTGGCACGGCATCGTCCATGCCGTAGATGGCCGCCATGGGCTCCAGGGGCGCCATGCCACTGCTGATCTCTGTGTTCAGAATGTCGCGCAGCGCATCCATGAGCTGCGGCTGCGGCGTCTTCAGGAAGCCTGCTGCGAACTGGTGCAGCAGCCTGCAGATGTCCTCCGCCGTAGCAACAAAAACCTGCGCCTGGTCAGGCAAGCCGTGGGGCTGCAGTTGCACATGCTGCAACGTGTGCTCCAGCAAGCGGGCCATCTCCGACAACGCGGTGAAACCCACAGTGGCAGAGCTGCCCGCCAGCGAATGCGCCAGCGCCACTGCCTGATCGGGCACAGGCTGGTGCAACTCGTGCGCCCAGCCGCGCAAGCAAGCCTCCAGGCGGCGCGACCATTCATCAGCCTCACCCAGATAGACGTTGTAGAGCGCCACGCCAATGCGCAAGGAGCCAATGGCCTTTACTGAATCATCCTGCGGCGCAGGCTGCTCGACTGGCTCTGGCTCTGGCTCTGGCTCTGGCTCTGGCTCTGGCTCTGGCTCTGGCAGCAGCATCGCAGCTATCGCGTCTTCCGGCAACGATTCTGTAGGAGCATCCACATCCAATGCGGTGTCCTGCACCTGGACTGGAGGGGCAGCCTCTGCAACGGTGTCCACACCGGAATGCAATTCCGGCGCACTCTCCTCCGCAACGACCAGGCCCTCCAGGGTGAAATCCTGCGGCCAATCTGCGGGCGCAGACGACGGCACTTCTGCAGCAACAGACAGCTCCTGCGTCTCTGCCAGCGGTTCTGTGGCGGGCAGCTCGGCTGCCGCCGGCTGCTCCTCCGCTGCTGGAATCATTTCAGGAGCGGCCGCGGAGAACACCGAGAAATCGATATCTTCCGCAACGTCTGGAAGAACGATATCAATCGAAGACTCGATCGGGGCTTCATCGTGAAGATGCGGCGAAACCTCGGTGGGCGCGAAATCCAGTTCCGGCAGGAGATCCAGCAGCTCTGCTGCAGGCTCGGGCTCAGGCGCTGGAACAGGCGCCACTTCAGCCAACTCAGCGCCTTCCGATGCGAGCGCCACCTCCTGCGGCGCAGCGTCGCTCAAAGCCACTTCTGGCAGATCCGCCACGAACGCATGCACCGCCTCGGCGGGCTCTGCCTCTGCCTCTGCCGCATGCGACGGCGCCAGGGCAGTGCCAACCGCATCTGTTTCTGCCTTAGCCACGCCAGGCAGCGCCAGTGGCAAACGCTCACCGCGCAGGCGCATGGCATCCGCTGCCGCCCGGAAGGGCTCCGGCTGCCACGCGCCGGCCTGGCCCTGGGCGATGGCCTCAACCCACGCACCGAAGGCGTGCAGCGCTTCTGTGGCGAGCGACTGCATGGGGACGGGCATGGGCTTTTGCTCGGCAAGCCAGGCGTTGAGCATCTGCTCCATGGCCCAACCAGCTTCACCAAAATCCGTCAGCCCCACCATACGGGAACTACCCTTGAGCGTGTGGAATGCACGGCGCAGCGTGGTTTGCTCGCTCAAGTCGCCCGGGGCCTGTTCCAGCGCAGCCAACGCCGCCAGCCCCGTAGTCACCACCTCGCGTGCTTCCTCAAGGAAGATGTCGAGCAATTCGTCGTCTTCTTCCTCCTGGGACGCGGGCATGGGTGCTGGCGTCAGCACGGGCTCCGCAACCGCGAGAGGGGCTGCTTCTGGAGGGGCAGCAACTGGCTCGGGCTGCAGTTGCATGAGTGCATTCTGCAGCTCTGGCGCCGGCGCAGGCTCCAAGAGAGGCTCTGGCTGTACCTGCACGGGGGCAACAAACGCAGGCGCAGGCACGGCTGCGGTACGGGGAACCACCTCGGGCAGCGGAAGCTCGGCACGCTCCTCGATTTTGAGCGCCACATCCTCCGGGCTGTCTCCCGCACGCGCCCGAGCGCGCCCCATGAGCACACGCAGCTCGCCCTGCTCCTCGTCGTACACGAACAGCTTGCGCGCCATGGCGCGCTGGTAGCCCAGCATGTCGATCAGGAACCCCAACGCCCCCAGGCTGCTTCCCAGCTTTTCAAAAAGCGGCTGACGTTCCTCTTGTGGCACCTCATTGATCAGCAGACGTTCGACCGTTTCACGCATGCGTGCCACCGCAAGCGATGCCTGGTCCAGCCCAAGCACGGAGAGAACCCCGCGCATCTGGGCCAGTTGTCCGGGCACCGTCGAGAGCACCGACAGCTCTTCTGGCGCACGAAAGAACTGATCGAGACACTTTTCTGCTTCAGCCAAGGTGGCGCGCAACTCGTCAACGACGCTCCCCATGGTCTGGCGGTCACTGACCCTGCGGTACAGATCCTCCATCCACGGCTCCAGCGGTGCAGGCTCGGCACCAGCCAGTACCTGCTCGAGACGCTCTGCCAAACGGCTTGCACGCTCCACCATGCTGGTGTCACTGGCATCCAGATCTTCGAACGTGGCTTGGAGATACAACACGGAAGTCGCAACTTCCATAGCCAATGCGGCGGCTGGTGGCTCGCCCGAACGCACTGTGGCCTCCAGGGTGCGCGTCAGGGCCCGCGCAAGGCTGTCGCTCCCAGGCAGCAGCTTGTTCAATGAATCGCACACAAGGCTGAACTGATCAGCCGCCGGCTTGAGCTTGACACGATCTCCCCCGGCCAAGGCCGACCAGGTTTCGGTCGCCGCAGCGATACGTTTACGCGCCTGCGCCAGCAACGCCGGATCGAAGCGCCCAAAACGGGCCGTTTCGTAATCGACGGGGTGAAAGCGACTCAGTTGGAAGGCATCGCGGACGGCCGACAGCGGCGACACGCTCTCGGCATGCTGGGGCTGGGCCTGGGCACAAAAGAACAGCAAATCCTGCACCAACCGGTCCGGCAGCGCTTGGTCGCCCTTGGCAAAGGCCGCGTACTGGAGCAAGACCCGCGAAGCCACGCGCTTGACGTACACATCCGCCGGAAGCAGACGCTGGGCCATGGCCTCGAAAAAAGCCGCACTGATTCGCCAGAAAGTGCGTACGGCAGGATGCGTCTGGGCCGCAACAAAACCCAGACAGGTATCCCGCATGGCAGCCGCCGCGGCCGGGTCCGCCGACTTGACAATACGCAGCACGGCGCTGTCAAGGCGTGCGCGCGCCTCAGGGCCGTAGGGCAAAGGCGCTGCATCAACCTGAAATGCGGGCTCATGCAAGCGCCGCTCGGCCGGCCAAAGATCGGCCGGATGAACCCGCTCTGCCCCCGATAGTGCCTGAACATCCCGGTACTGAGGGAACAGTGCGACGGGAGAAACCGCCTTGCCAGCCAGGACGCTTTCCAGGTACTCAATCAGCGCAAAGCTCGCGCGCTCAATGACCGCAGCAGCTTCATCGCTGCATTGTTCAGGCCGCTGCACATACTTCTGCACTGCGGTTTCCATGGAACGCAACAGCAGCGTTGGCGTGCCCATGCCCACCATCTCCAGCGCACCACATGCTTGGTGCAACTGCTGCCGCGCGATGCGCAGCGGTCCGGCATCCAGTGACGCCAGATCAGATTCACGCGCCAGTTCCGCGTCGCGCACGAAACGACGCATCGCCTTGGCCGCACCGTCAAGCGACTTGCGCAGTTCATCGAGCACCCAGGCCAAGGGCCCCAGATCCTGCTCGCCGTGCGCCCACTCGACGCCTGCTGCGTTTGCTGCCTCAATAGATGACATGGATTCGTCCCTGGCGGCCTGCTGCAGACAGGCCGTCCCTTTTGGTTGATGCTCGCGCCCGCGTCAGGCGATCTTGAAACGTGCCACCGACTGACGCAATTCCTCGGCCATGTGCGACAACTCGCGCACCTGCTGTGCCGTGGTGCGGGTACCTTCGCCAGTTTGCTCGGTCACCGCAAAAATATGCTGGATGTTGTCAGCCACTTCGTTGGCCAGCACGGCTTCACGTGAGGTCGAAGAAGAGATCTGTTCGATCAGTTCGGCAAGTCGACGGGACACACGGTCGATTTCCGTCAGGGCCGTGCCGGCGGTATCGGACAGGCGCGCTCCTTCCACCACCCCCTGCGTGGAGCGCTCCATGGCGGCCACAGCATCCTGGGTATCGGTCTGAATGGCTTTCACCAGCGCCGAGATCTGACGCGTCGCGTCGGCCGACCGCTCGGCCAAGCGCTGCACTTCTTCTGCCACAACAGAAAAGCCTCGACCCGCTTCACCCGCTGACGCTGCCTGGATGGCGGCGTTCAGGGCCAGCACGTTGGTCTGTTCGGTAATGTCAGAAATCAGCTCGGTGATTTCACCAATCTCCTGCGATGACTCACCCAGGCGCTTAATACGCTTGGACGTATCCTGGATCTGGTCACGGATGGCATTCATACCGCCAATCGCGTTCTGCACCGCCTCAAGGCCAGAATCTGCCGCTTGCAGAGACTGGCGCGCCACCGCAGCAGACTCCTGCGCCTGGGAAGAAACCTCGTTGATGCGCGATGCCATATCGAGCACCGAACGGCCAGTTTCGCGAATCTCACGCAGTTGTTCGGTGGACGCCGCCAACAGCTCCGTGGAAGTGCTGTCCACCTGGGCTGTCGTCTGCGCCACGCGGGTCGCCGTGTTTTGCACGCTTCCCACCAGCAGGCGCAACTCCTCCACCGTGTAGTTCACCGAGTCGGCAATGGCCCCGGTAATGTCCTCGGTCACAGTCGCCTCTTGTGTCAAATCACCCTCAGCGACCGACTGCAGTTCGTTCATCAAACGCAAAATAGCAGCCTGGTTGGCGTCGTTGACGCGCTTGGCCTCTTGCTCCTGACGACGTGCTTCGCGCTGCTGCTGCTCGGCAGCCTCTTGGCGCGTGCGGCTGTCAAGCAGCTGAACCCGGGAAATCCCAAAACCGCACAGCAGCACGAACATGCCCGCCAGAACCAGCGCGGCAAGCTGCCCTGCGCCAAGGCCGGACTGCGCCGAGAGCTTCGTCTGCAGGTCTTCGAGCTGACGGCGCAATGGTTCGCTGTCCGCGATGATCGCTGTCTGCGCCTCACGCGCCGAAACGAGGCCCTGCAGGTTGCCCAAGATGGCACTGGCCTGGGTACGTGTTTGTTCGTAGAGCTGGATCAGCGCCTCCAGTTGCTCACGTGTCTGTGCATCTTTGGCAGCCGGCAGACGAAGCTCCGCACTGCCATCGAGAAGGCCCTGTGCCACCTCCTTGAAAGAGTTCAAGTCCTTGCCAAGCAAGAACACCGCTTCGGGGCTCACCCCCTCCGTCGTCTGGAACTCGTTGGCCGACTTGCCGATACGCTGCGTCAACATCACCAACTGGCCTGCGGCGGAAACCTCCGCTGGAGAAGCGTTGTGCTGCAGCTTGAGGGAAGAAACGGTTTCCGCGATTTCCAGCAGATCGGCAGACTGGCGGTTGATCGTGCGCAGCGCATCACCCACCTGGGTCAGAATCTTCTGCTGGCCCATCACCACGCCCGCATTGCGCTCGGCACGCTCCACCAAGGGATTGACCGCGTCCATGTCGGTTTTGAAGGATTCGCCCAGCGCTTGCACCCCCTGGTCGCTATCGCCAATCGTGAGCGCGCGCACGTTGCGCGCCAGCACACCCGAACTGTCTGCCACCTCGGGGAAGGCCTGCGGGCTGCCCACCAAGGCCTGAGACACGGACTTCGCCAAACGCTGCGACTGCATCAGCGACTGGCCAGTCGCCGTCAGCTGGCGACCAGAACGCTCTGCCTGCTGCAGCACCCACCCCGCAATCAGCGCCAACACCACTGCGCCCACGCCGGCAAGCGCGAAAAGGCGGCGTTGGTGTTGCGCAGCCGTAGCACTACCCAGCACCGGCAGGGTCACCAAATCCTCATCGGCAGGCGCCACCTCGCCAAGCCGCGAAGCATCAGGCTCGCCTTGGACGCTGTTCATGGCGTCGGCCTGGTAAGCCTCACGCAACGGGGAGTTGTCCAGCACCATTGCAGCATCCAAGGGGTCTGCCCCCTCCTGCGTCTCTGGCGCAGCGGCTTTGCGGTTGAACAACTTCCCAAATTGATTGACGAAAGACATGGTTCTGCCTTGCACAGAAAAAACTCAAGCACCGATACCCAGGAAGGTGGGGTGCTGCGAGAGGGTTTGCAGATTCAGCTCTTGCCAGCGCTGGCCCTGGCTGTCAACGTAGATTGAGCCGTAGTAAGAAGGCGCCCCCTGGGGCGCAGGCTCGGAGGAGACGAAGGCATCCAGCCCACGCAAACCCGACAGACGATCAACCAGCAGCGCGGCGTTGACTTCCAGCGCCGCATTGAACGCCAGCAGGCTGGTTTCGCTCAAGCTCTGCTCAGAGCGTACGCTGGGCTGCCCCAGCAGCGCCGCGAGGTCGACGACGCCCACCAGCGTCCCGCGCAGGTTGGCAACACCCAGAAACCACTTCTGTGTGTACGGCACGGACTGCACGCCCGGCCATGCAAAAATTTCACCCGATTGCCCCAATGGCATCAGGTAACGCTGGCCTGCGGATTCGACCGCCAGCCAGGATGAAACCGACACACCCTCGCCTGCTGCCTGCAGGCGGCCAGCGAGCCGGGTCTGGAGTTCTCTAAGAGCTTCGCGATTGGCCATGGACGACGACGGCTGGGAGTCTTCAGTTCAGCGCGTCGATCTTGGCCTGCAGTTCAGCAGGATCCACCGGTTTCGTGATGTAGCCGCGCGCGCCCTGGCGCATCCCCCACACACGATCGGTTTCCTGGTTCTTGCTCGTACACATGATGATGGGAACATCGGCGTACTGCGGGTCGCGCGAAATGGCGCGTGTGAGCTGGAATCCGTTCTGGCCTGGCATGACCACATCCATGAGAATCAGGTCGGGCTTTTCTTCGGCAAGGCGGCGAAAGGCTTCGTCGGCATTTTCTGCCGTGCGCACCTGCATGCCTTTCTTTTGCAGCAAATCGGTCAGAAACATCAACTCGGTCTTCGAATCGTCAACGACCAAGACTTTCTGAATGGGCATTACTTCACTCCTTGCTGGGAATTGCCAAATTGCTGCACGGCCTGCAGCAGCTGGTCTTTGGTAAATGGTTTGGTCAAATATTCTTGGCACCCGACCATGCGACCACGCGCCTTGTCAAAGACACCATCCTTTGAGGACAGCATCACCACGGGCGTATTCGCGAAGCGCGCATTGCGCTTGATGATGGCGCAGGTCTGGTAGCCATCAAGCTTAGGCATGAGGATGTCGCAGAAGATCAGCTGGGGCTGGTAGTCATTGACCTTGGCCAAGGCGTCGAAACCATCGTCGGCCAGCAAGACCTCATGGCCGCCCTGCTTGAGAAAAATCTCGGCACTGCGGCGGATCGTATTGCTGTCATCCACCACGAGAACCTTGAAGGAAGTGCCGGTCGTAGTCAATTCTTGGAGCTCCTGACAAAGAAATACACACAGCGCAGGCTACATCCTTTTTCAGGCCTGAACTTCTTCAAAATCTTCATGACGCGCACCACACTCGGGACAACGCGCATGCGCCGACGACGAACCCCAGGGAGTACCGGACGCTATGCCGTGCTCAGGGGAACCTTTTGCCTCGTCATAAATCCATCCACAGATCACGCACACCCAGGTTACAGGTTCTGTCACAGCTTAATGGGCCTTCACATAGAATGCAACGATTGTAGCTAGTGATAAACCTGGGCTGCGGCTTTGGCGCTCCCCCAGTCGCCAGGATGCCAAACTCCCCCACTCCCCTACCCCCAACTGCTGGCGAAGACGCCAGCAATGCCCTTCCAGCCTGCGTTCTAGTGTTCAACGCCAGCGACCCCAGCGGTGCCGGCGGGCTCACGGGTGACATCACCAGCATCGCCGCCGTTGGCGGTCATCCGCTGGCCGTGGTAACGGGTGCTTACGCCCGTGACACCGCCGAAGTATTCGATCATTTTTGCTTCGATGACGAGGCCATCGCCGAGCAGGCCCGCGCCGTGCTGGAGGATCTTCCGGTCCAGGCCATCAAAGTCGGCTTTGTCGGCAGCCCCGAGAACCTGAGCGCCATCGCGGAAATCTCCACCGATTACGCCGAGGTACCGCTGGTCGCCTACATGCCCAACCTGTCATGGTGGCATGACGACCGCGTCGATCAGTACCATGACGCTTTCAGAGAGTTACTTTTACCGCAGGCCTCAGTGTTGGTCGGCAACCACAGCACCCTGTGGCGCTGGCTGCTGCCCGAGTGGAACAGCACGCGCAGCCCCTCGGCACGCGACATCGCCAAGGCAGCGGCCGAGCACGGCGTTCCCTATGTGCTGGTGACCGGCATCCCCGCCGCCGAACAGCATCTGGAGAACGTGCTGGCTTCGGCCCAGGCAGTACTGGGCAGCGGCAAGTTCGAGCTGTTCGACGCCACCTTCGCGGGTGCAGGCGACACACTCTCGGCCACCCTCGCGGCGCTGATTGCCAACGGCAGCGACCTGGGCGAGGCCACAAGCGAAGCACTGGCCTATCTTGACCGCTGCCTGGATCACGGCTTCCGTCCCGGCATGGGCCATGTGTTGCCCGACCGCATGTTCTGGGCCGAAAGCGTGGACGAAGACGACAGCGCAACCCCCTTCGAAGATACGCAGCCCCTGGAAGGCTTCGTGATGCCCCCCCATGACACACAGCACTGACCTCAATCTCTCCCTTTTCGAGCGCGCCAAGGCACTTATCCCTGGTGGCGTCAATTCGCCCGTGCGCGCCTTCCGCGCCGTGGGCGGCACGCCGCGCTTCATCGCGCGTGCGCAAGGCGCCTACATGTGGGATGCCAATGGCCAGCGCTTCATCGACTACATTGGCTCCTGGGGCCCGATGATCCTGGGCCACGGCCACCCTGCCGTGCTGGAGGCCGTGCAAAAGGCCGCGCTGGAGGGCTTCAGCTTCGGCGCGCCCACCGAACGCGAGGTGGAGCTCGCCGAGGAGATCATCCGCCACGTGCCGTCGATGGAAATGATCCGCCTCGTCAGCTCCGGCACCGAGGCGGGCATGAGCGCCATCCGCCTGGCACGCGGCGCCACGGGGCGCAGCAAGATCATCAAGTTCAACGGCTGCTACCACGGCCACGCTGATTCGCTGCTGGTCAAGGCCGGCTCGGGCTTGGCCACCTTCGGCCATGCCACCAGCGCGGGGGTGCCAGCCGAGGTCGTTCAGCACACGCTGGTGCTCGAATACAACGACGTGGCACAACTTGAAGAAGCCTTTGCGCTGCACGGCAAGGAAGTGGCCTGCGTGATCATGGAGCCCATTGCCGGCAACATGAACTTCGTGCGCGCCAGCGTACCCTTCATGCGCCGCGCACGCGAACTCTGTACGCAACACGGCGCGCTGCTGGTCATCGACGAGGTGATGACGGGTTTCCGCGTGGGACTCGGCAGCGCACAGGGCCTGTATGCGCAACAAATTCCCGGCTTCGCGCCTGACCTCACGGTGCTGGGCAAGGTCATCGGTGGCGGCATGCCGCTCGCGGCCTTCGGTGGACCGCGCGCCATCATGGAACAGCTCGCGCCGCTGGGCCCGGTCTACCAGGCCGGCACGCTGTCAGGCAACCCCGTAGCCACCGCCTGCGGCCTCGCCACGCTGCGCGAAATCGCCAAGCCAGGCTTCTACGAGCAATTGGCCGCACGCACTCGCGCATTGATTGACGGGCTGGCGGGCGCCGCACAAGCCGAGGGCGTGGCGTTCTGCGCCGACAGCGAGGGCGGCATGTTCGGCTTCTTCCTGCTGCCGCAACTGCCGCAGAACTACCCCGAGGTGCTCAAGACCGACGGCGCACGCTTCAACCAGCTCTTCCACGGCCTGCTGGAGCGTGGCGTGTACATTGCACCGGCACTGTACGAGGCGGGCTTCGTGAGCGCCGCGCACACCGCGCAGGACATCGACGCCACCGTCGCCGCCGCGCGCGAAGTCTTCAAGATGCTATCAATATAAGAGCATCTAGCGCTTGCTACAAAAGCGCTGGAAGCTCATTAAGCGCTCAACGCCCGCCTGCGGGCCGCAGCAGCGCCATGTACTGGCGGTACTTGGCGTTGTCGGGGTTGATCTCGTGCACACGCTCAAGCAGGCCCATGATCTCGGCCAGCAGGGCGTCAGAGCGCCCCTCGGCACGCATCTGCCCAATCAGCAGGCCACACAGGTTCATCATCATGACCTCACTGTGCGGCAGGTTCTGCAGCGCGATGCGCAGCAACCGCGCCCCTTCAGCGAACTGGCCCTGGCGCCCCAGCAGCACGCCCTGGTTATTGATGCTGATGGCCTCCTCACGCGACTCGGCGATGAGCGCGCGCCCCTCCTCGCCCATCTGCGCCTGCTCGAACAGCGCCTGCACCTGGCCAGAGAGCTGCGTGTCCTCATGGTTCGACTTCACCAGGTTGCGCATCAGCGCACAGGCCTGCTCCTTGCGGCCCAGGGCCAGCATGCTCTGGGCAACTTCCATCGCGGTCTGCGGGCTGGCCTTGTCGGCATGGCTGGCCAACAGCGCCTCGACCTGCGCCATGGCGGCCTGCGCTTCTTCCGCCTGCCCCGCTTTGTGGTGCACGGCACTTTGCACGGCGGCGGCCTGGATGGCGATGTTGACGCTGTCCTTGCTGTCCTTGAACACCTCGTTGGTGCGCTTGAGCAGCTTCAGCGCTTCTTCCGGGTTGTCGTTTTCGGACAGCACGCGCGCCAGCGCCACGTACGCGGCGGGGTGCTTATTGGATGAGAACTCGCTGATCTGGATGGTCTTCTCAAACGCGCTTTGCGCCACGTCGAGTGCGCCATTGCGCAACGCCGTCTCACCCAGGGCCCGCTGGCGATAGGCCGAGTTGGGCGAGAGCTTCACGGCAGCCTGCAACACCTGCTGGGCCTGGGGCTTGTCTCCCATGGCGTCGTAGGTCTTGGCGAGCCAGTCGGCGGCCTCGATGAACATGCGGTTTTCCTCCAGCACCTGGCGGAACTGGTTGCGTGCCATCTCGTACTGGCCCTGGTGGAAATACACCTTGCCTAGCCCGGTACGCGCCCAGGGCACGCTGCGCGCAGCCAGCACCGACTCGAACAGCGTCTTGGCACCCGCGTAGTCGCCCAGCTTGAGCAGCAGGTCGCTCTTGATGCGCAGGATCTCGGGCGCCTTACCGCCCTCGCCCGCCAGCAGTTGGTTGCAGCGCGCCAGTGCCGTGGCGTAATCGCGCCCGCGCAGCGCTTCTTCCACGCTGCGCAGTGCCTGCTTTTTGACGATGAGCCGCTCCAGGCGGCTTTCAAGGATGTTCTGGTTGATCGGCTTGAGCAGGTATTCGTCCGGCTTGGCCTCGGCCGCGCCCATGATCATCTCGGCCGTTTTCTCTGCGGTGACCATCACCCAGATGGTTGACACACCGATGTAGTCGTGCAGCCGCGCCTCGTCCAGCACCTGCTGGCCGTTCAGACCGATGCCGAGGTTGAAGTCGCAAATCACCACGTCGTAGCGGTTGGTGCGCAGATGGTTGAGCGCATCGCGGCCGCTCGCCGCGGTATCCACGCGCGACACACCCATGGAGCGCACCAGGTCGCGCAGGATGGTGCGCATGCCCTGGTAGTCGTCTACGACCAGCACCTTGGCCTTCGTCAATGCAGCAGATGGCATGTTTGCTTCTTCTTTCCTAGGGCAGACGCACAACGAAGCAGCCGCCGCCCCAGGCGCCACCGTTCTCGATGATGAGCATGCCCTGGCGGCCGCCGTTTTTGTGCACGCGCGCCACCTGGGCCGAAAAGTAAAAGCCCAGCCCGGTGCTGCCAGTGCGGAAATTCACCCCAGCGGCGCTGGCGTTCACGCGCTCGTCGCGCAGCATGTGGGCCGGGTAGCCCTGGCCGTTGTCCTCCACGCGCAGCTCCAGGCTGCTGCCGTCGATGCGCGCGGCAATACGAATCCGGTCACGGGTGTAGTGGAAGGCGTTGTTCAACGCGTTGAGCAGCACCCCGGTCATGAGATCGCGGTCCAGGTACCAGTAGCAGTCGGCATCGCAATCGACCTCCACGCCGATGTCCTTGAACGCCATGACCGGCCGGTACATCGCCAGCGCGTCCTCGATGAGCTCGGCGACCGGGCACTCGGCGATATCGACCGGGTAGATGGCCTTGTCCAGCTTGTACAGGCTCAGCAGCTGGATGAGGTTGGCATTCATCCGGTTGGCTTGGTAGATCACGCCCCCCAGGTCGGTGTAGTCCTGCGTGTCACCGTGGGCCTTGCACTGCGCGGCAATTTTCTCCAACGCGCTGATCTGCACGTTCAGCGAGTTCTTCATGTCGTGGATGGACGAGGCCATCAAATCGGTGAAACTGATGTCATCTTGTGCCATAGAGCACCTTCCGTCGGGCCTGCGTTGTGCGCGTCCTCTATCGTGCCATGGCGGAGCAGCGCTACGCACCGCACGCAACCAGGACAGCGACTCCTTTTTTCATAGCTACCAGCGCTTGCCAGGCAAGGGCTGGAGATTGTTTCCGATTGTATCTCCGGCACGCAGCGGCGCATTCATCGTGGGCCGGTGGCGCTACACCAGCTGCGCCTCCAGCCAGCCACGCAGGCTATTGACGAACGCCCACTGCTGCACGCGCGGCACATCCTGCAGCCGCAGCAGCCCTTCCTGCACACGCCCCGTGCGCAGCGCCACGGCGCGGCCCACGCCCGGCAGCAAGCCGCAAGCCAGCGGTGGCGTGATCCAGCGGCCATCGAGCAGCACGGCAATGTTGCCAAAAGTGGTCTCAGTGATCTCGCCCGCCGCGTTGTGCAAGATGGTGTCGAACACGCCCGACCCCGCAGCGGGCGCGAAGGCTGCATAGTGCGCGCGCCGCGTGGTCTTGTGGCGCACCCATTCGCTGTGCGCCTGGGCCAGCGGCCGCGCGGCCAGCGCCAGCCGCACGGGCTGCGGCGTGGCAGCCAGGGCAAAGGCCTCGGCGCGCGGCACGCCGCGCGCGTCCAGCAGCAGACGCACGCGCCAGGGCCCGCCAGGGTGCGCCTCGGCCAGCGCATGCAGGCAGCCGTGGACGGCCGCATCCTCGAAGGGGTAGCCGAAGTGCGCTGCCGACACGCGCATGCGCGCCAGGTGCTCGGCCATGTGGCGGTAGGCACCGCCTTCCAGCGCCAGGGTTTCCAGGATCTCGAACGGCGCGCTGGCGCGCTCCACAAAAGCCCGCTTGGTCTCCCACTCGCGCCACTCCGCGTCGCTGCGGGCACCCCAGACGATGCCGCTGCCGATGCCGCAGCGCGCCTGCGCACCGTGCAGTTCGATGGTGCGGATCGGCACGTTGAACGTCGCGGCCATGGCCCCGGCGCCACGCTGCGGCGCTGGCCGCAGCAAACCCAGCGCGCCGCAGTACACGCCGCGCGGCCCGTCCTCCAGCGCATGAATGGCGCGCATCGCCTGCACCTTGGGCGCACCGGTGACCGAGCCGCAGGGGAACAGCGCCGCCAGCACGTCCACCAGCCGCGTGCCGGCGCGGGTGCGCGCCTGCACGTCGGATGTCATCTGCCACACCGTGGGCAGCTGCTCGGCGTGGAACAAGCGCGGCACGCGCACGCTGTGCGGCTCGGCGATGCGCGAGAGATCGTTGCGCAGCAGGTCCACGATCATGACGTTCTCGGCCCGCTCCTTGGGGCTGGCGCGCAATTGCACCGCCTGCGCCGCATCCTGTGCGGGCGTAGCGCCGCGCGCGGCCGTGCCTTTCATGGGACGCGCCAGGATTTCGCCCTGCCCGTCCGGGCCGGCCTGCCAGTCAAAGAACAGCTCGGGCGACACCGACAGCACCTGCGTGCCATCGCCAGCGTCCACATGGGCCGCGTAGCCCCCGGGCTGCGCGCGCTGCAGCGCGGCGAACAGTGCAGCAGCGTCACCCTCGAAGCGCCCGCGCAGCGGCGCCGTAAAGTTGACCTGGTAATACGCCCCAGCGGCAATGCCCTGCTGAATCTGCGCCAGCGCCTGCTCGAAGGCGGCCAAGGCGGGTTGGCCGTGCCAATCGATGGTGGCAGCCCCCTGCGCCGGCGCCTGCGGCCATGGCCCGGGCGCATCGTGCACCGCGAACCACGCCAGCGCCGTGCCCTCTTGCGGTGCATGCACCACCAGGGCGGGGTCGAATGCCGGTGCGGCTTCATAACAGAGCCAGCCCAGCACCCAGGCCCCAGCGCGCGCCGCCGCCTCTGCGGCCTCCACCACGGAGCGGACCTCGTGCAGGGCATGGGCCACCAGCACCTGGCGTGGCGTGCCGAAAACATGGCGCAACCGTTGCGCGCCCGCATCACGCGGATCAGAAAAATCGAAAAGTGAAATCACATCAGAACTGCGCGGAATTTGCACACTTGTTCGTACATAGAGGCACCAGTCAAGCCCCCCAGCCTGGGCCGCGATTCTGGCACCATTTTTGCTTCGAGCTTCTCATAGTGTTTCCATCATTGCCAAGCGCAACGATGCCGCTATACAACCCTGGTTCCTACTGAAATTTCCAAGGAGTTCTGAATGACGATTTCGCGCAAGTTGTTTATCGCCGCCGTGGTGGCTGGCATGGGTTCGGCAGCCATGGCCCAGGAGCAGGTCATCAAGATCGGCCACATTGGCCCCGTCTCTGGCCCCCAGGCCCACTTCGGCAAGGACAATGAAAACGGCGTGCGCATGGCCATCGAAGACCTGAACGCCAAGGGCATGGAAATCGGTGGCAAGAAGGTGAAGTTCCAACTGGTGGCCGAAGACGATGCCGCCGATCCCAAGCAAGGCACGGCTGCCTCGCAGAAGCTGTGCGACGACAAGGTCGCTGGCGCTGCCACGTTCCTGAACTCGGGCGTGGCCATCCCCTCCTCCAAGGTGTTCCATGACTGCGGCATCCCGATGATCACGGGCGCCGCCACCAACCCCGAGCTGACCAAGCCGGGCTGGAACACGACTTACCGCGTGATCGCCAACGACAACGCCCTGGGCGCCGCGCTGGCCGACTACGTGGCCAAGGTCGCCAAGCTCAAGACCGTGGCCGTGGTCGACGACCGCACCGCCTACGGCCAGGGCCTGGCCAGCGTGTTCAAGAAAGAAGCCGAGAAGCAGGGCGTGAAGGTGGTGGCCAGCGAGTTCACCAACGACAAGGCCACCGACTTCATGGCCATTCTGACCTCGATCAAGGCCAAGAAGCCCGACGCCATTTTCTACGGCGGCATGTACGGCCAAGCCGGCCCGATGCTGCGCCAGATGGCCCAGCTGGGCATGAACGAAGCCAAGCTGCTGGGCGGCGACGGCATCTGCGTGCCCGAACTGGCCAAGGTGGCCGCTGGCGCCAAGCCGCTGGAAAACGTGGTCTGCGCCGACGGCGGTGCCTCGCTGGGCAAGATGCCCGGCGGCAGCGAGTGGAAGAAGCGCTACGACGCCAAGTTCCCCGGCCAGTTCCAGGTCTATAGCCCGTACTTCTACGACGCCACCATGCTGCTGGCCGACGCCATGAAGCGCGCCAACTCGTGGGATCCGAAGGTGTACATCCCCTTCCTGCAGAAGGCTGACTACGCCGGCGTGACCTCGCGCATCCAGTTCGAGGCCAACGGCGAGATGAAGAACCCCAGCTACACGCTGAGCCAGTTCATCAACGGCACCAAGACCCCGATGGACCTGAAGTAATCCACACAGGCCCTTGGCAAAAAAGCCCGCTTCGGCGGGCTTTTTTTATGCAGAAAATGGTCTAAACGCTTGCTGGGCAAGCGCAAACAGCTATCAAAAAAAAAGCATCAGGCCGCCCCCAGGTGTGGCACCAGCCCTGCTGTGGACTGGCCGCTCTTGAGCGCCGCGGTAAAAGCCAGCATGCGGTCGATGGGCTGGCGCGCACGCGGGATCAATGCCGTATCCACCTGGATAGCGTTCGCCCCCGTTTCCAGCACCCGCGCCACATCGGCCAGGCCGTTCATCGCCATCCAGGGGCAGTGCGCGCAGCTCTTGCAGGTAGCGCTGTTGCCCGCCGTGGGCGCTTCATAAAACGTCTTACCGGGATTGAGTGTGCGCAGCTTGTGCATCATGCCGTTGTCGGTGGCGACGATGAACTCGGCGGCGTCCATCTCGCGCGCGGCCTTGAGGATGGCGGAGGTTGACCCCACGGCATCGGCCAGCGCCACCACCTCGGCAGGGCTTTCAGGGTGCACCAGCACCTTGGCTTGTGGGTGCTCCTGCTTTAGCAGTTCCAGCTCCAGGGCCTTGAACTCGTCGTGCACGATGCAGGCGCCGTTCCAAAACACCATGTCGGCGCCGGTCTCCCGCTGGATGTAGGCGCCCAGGTGGCGGTCTGGCGCCCACAGGATTTTCTGGCCTGCGGCTTTCAGCGCGGCCACGATCTCCAGCGCGCAACTGGACGTGACCAGCCAGTCAGCGCGCGCCTTCACCGCCGCACTGGTGTTGGCATAGACGACTACGGCGCGGTCCGGGTGCTGGTCGCAGAAGGCCGAGAACTCCTCGACCGGGCAGCCCAGGTCGAGCGAGCAGGTGGCGTCCAAATCCGGCATGAGCACGGTTTTTTCCGGGCTCAGGATTTTGGCCGTCTCGCCCATGAAGCGCACACCGCTCACCACCAGCGTCTGCGCCGGATGGTCGCGACCAAAACGGGCCATCTCCAGCGAGTCGCTGACGATGCCGCCGGTTTCTTCGGCCAGGTCTTGCAGGTCCGGGTGCACGTAGTAGTGCGAGACCATGACCGCGTTTTTTTCCTTCAGCAGGCGGCAGATGCGGGCCTTGAGCTCGGCGCGCTCCGCCTGCGAAGGCTCGGGCGGTACGCGCGCCCAGGCATGCTTGGTGGAGCAGACGGCGCCTTCAGAATCCGCCAGGGGTTGCTCGTACGCCACTTCCTTGAGGGCAATCGTGGAGGTCATGGTGCTTTTCTAGATGTCTTGCAGACGCATGGAGAAATCAATGGCTTTCACATCCTTGGTCAGCGTGCCGATGGAGATGCGGTCCACGCCGGTTTCGGCCAGCGCGCGCAAGCCGTCCAGCGTCACCCCGCCGGAGATCTCAAGAATCGCCCGGCCAGCATTGATGCGCACTGCCTCGCGCAACATGGGCAGGGGCATGTTGTCCAGCAGCACCATCGTGGCGCCCGCCGCCAGCGCCTCGGCCAGCTGCTCCAGCGTCTCCACCTCGATCTCGATGAACGCGGCCTGCGCCGCCACCGCCTGCGCCGCCTGCAGCACCGCCGTCACGCCACCCGTGGCAGCGATGTGGTTCTCTTTGATGAGCACGGCGTCGTGCAGGCCGATGCGGTGGTTGGTGCCGCCGCCCACGCGCACCGCATACTTCTGCGCCAGACGCAGGCCGGGCAGGGTCTTGCGCGTATCGACGATGCGCGCGCGCGTGCCCGCGACCACATCCACGTAGGTGCGCGTCTTGGTGGCCACGGCCGACAGCAGTTGCAGAAAGTTCAGCGCCGTGCGCTCGGCGCTGAGCAGTGCACGCGCGCTGCCTTCGATCTCCAGCACCACCTGGCCGGGCGCGCAGCGCTGGCCCTCGGCCACCTGCCAGGCGAGCTGCACGCCGGGATCGAGCGCGCGCAGCGCGGCCTCGGCCCAGGGCGCGCCGCAGATCACGGCTTCTTCGCGCGCCAGGATGCGCGCGCGCGCGCGGCGCTGCGCGGGCACCAGGGCGGCCGTCAGGTCGCCGGCGCCCACGTCTTCTTGCAGGGCGCGGCGCACGTCCTCGCGCGCCAGCGCCGCCAGGGCTTCGGGAGTCATCGGGGTGTCACAGTCCTTGTTCATGGGGCGCCAAGCATAGCGGCATCGCCCTGCCCCCAGGGGCGAATGCTATAAAGCCCGGCCCCAGAACCACGGGGCCACAGGGAGGAATCCGCATGGAACACGCCACGGTTGCGCCGCCATGGGCGCAGGCCGCAGAACACGCCATCGCCGCAGGGCAATGGCACGGCGCCTGGTGCGCGCTGCTCGATGCCGCCCTGCCCGCTGCGCTGGCGGCGCAGCAGGCGGTGCTGGCGCGCCTCGACGCCTGGGACGCCTTGCCCGCGCAGGCTGCGGCCGCACAGCGCGCCAGCCTGCTGCGCGCCACCCTGACCGCCCTGGACGCCGCCCATGCCGCCAGCGCGGCGCATGGCGCGCATGCACCCGCGCCGAACGCAGCGAACGTTCCGGCCGGGCAGGCCTGGCGGGTGCAGGGCACGCAGTTGGTGAAGCGCTACCGCAGCGGCAGCTTCACGCTCGGCCCGGTGGACGTAGACGTGGCGCCTGGCCGCATCCTCGGCCTGGTGGGCGAGAACGGCAACGGCAAAACCACGCTGCTGCGCCTGCTCGCGGCCGACCTGGCGCCCGACGCCGGTCAGCTCGACTGGGGCACCCCGGCGCACGACCCGTACGCGCTGCGCGCGCGGCTGGCCTACATTCCGCAGCGCCCGCACCCCTGGGGCGGGCGGCTCATGGACCACCTGCAGTTTGCCGCGCGCAGCCATGGCGTGGCAGGCGAGGCCAACCGCTGCCTGGTGGAGCTGGTGATCGCGCGGCTGTCGCTGCGCGCCTTTCGCGGCCATGCGTGGAAGCAGCTGTCCTCGGGCTACAAGATGCGCTTCGAGCTGGCGCGCGCGCTGCTCACGCAGCCACGCGTGCTGCTGCTCGACGAGCCGCTGGCCAACCTCGACATCAACGCGCAGCAGACGCTGCTGACCGACCTGCAGTCGCTCGCGCGCTCGCCCTGGCGGCCCATGGCGCTGGTGCTCAGCTCGCAGCAGCTCTACGAGGTGGAAAAGGTAGCCGATGCCGTGCTGTTCCTCGACCGGGGCCAGCCACGCAGCGTGCAGGAGCGCTTCGCGCAGATGGGCGGCTGCGCCGTCGAGTTCGAGACCACCTGGCCCGTGGCCACGCTCGCCGCGTGGCTCGGGCAGTTGCCCGCGCACACGCACCAGGTCAACGGCCAGACGCACATCGTGAGCTTCCACGGCGCCACCAGCGCCGCCTGTTTCCTTCGCGCCGCCGTCGATGCCGAAATGCCGCTGGGCTATTTCCGCGACATCACCAGCTCCACCCGCCGCCTCTTCGTGAAAGATTAACGCCATGACCACTGCCTGGGACCGCTGGTTTCTGATGCGCTGCCCGCAGCTGTGGCAACTGCGCCTGCACGGGTACCTGCCGCTGGCGCTGCTGTGGTGCCTGCTGATGTTTGGCGGCTGGATCGGCTGGATAGGCCAACCCGCGCGCTGGCTGGGCAGCACCGCCAGCGAGGTGGCGCGCTGGCGCACGCCCGAGCAGCAAGCGCTGGAGGCGGGCACCGTCATTGCCTGGATCGTCGCCTTCGGCCTGGCACTGTGGTGGCTGTGGCGCGTGCGCATCCACAACCGCTGGCGCGAATACGCGCCCGCCTCGCGCCTGGGCCTGTGGCAGGAATACCTGTGGGGCGCCCTGTTCTTCGGCCTGCTGCTGGCCCCCGGGCTGCTGCTGGGCACTGCCTACAGCCACCGCGTGCGGCACCTGTGGCAAGGCCACGACGTGGTCGCGCAGCAGCAGGCCGCACGCTACGTGCGCCTGTGGGAGCAACTGCTGACGCCCGGCAACGCCGCCCGGCTGGCCGAATGGGCGGATGCGGCGCAAACCACCCCAGCCATCCCGCAAGCCGTGCGGCCAGCGCAGGACGATGAGAGCGATGAAGACGCCGAAGATGCGCCGTGCCACGCCACCCAGGCAGTCGGCCCGGGCTGCACCGCCGATCCGCAGCAGGCCCTGCGCTGGCTGGCGCAGGGCGACGCCAAGGCCATCGGCGCGCAACTGGCGCAGTACGGCGCCGCCCTGGGCGCCTGGGGCTACACCGCCGCGCAGCCCGCGCAGGAGCAGGCCCAGGCGCTCATTGGCGCCTACCAGGCGGCCCTGCAGTCGCCCCTGGCCCGGGAATGGCAGGCCTACAAGGCCCGCAACCCCGCGCCCCCACCGCCCGCGGAGCGCGCCCAGTTGGTGCGCGAATGCCAGGCCCCCGCCCCGCACGACCCGCGCGCCTGCTTTCCCAGCGACCTGGCCCGCACCCCCGCGCAATGGAGCGAGAACCTGCGCGAGACCATGACACGCTACCGCAGCCACACCCCGCCGCGCTTCGTGCGGTGGACGCACCCGCGCTACGGCACGGCCCTGCCCGGCCTCGTGGAGCACCACCTGCAAGGCGCGACAACCTCCGATGCCACGCGCCGCCGCCTGCACGCCAGCCTGCTCAACACCGCCAGCGCCGGCTTCTTCGTGGCGCTGGCGCTGGTCGCCGCGCGGCTGCTGTCGCTGCGCCAGATCGCCGCCCTGTGCGCGGGCCTGACGCTGTCCGCCCCCCTGCTGGTGCTGCTGGGCATGCTGGGGCTGGCCGACAGCGTCACCCTGCCGCTCGTGCCCGCCGCGCTGCTGGCCCTGGCCTGGGTGCGCATCGCGCTGCTGCGCCGGCCCTGGGGCGGCTCCACGCTGCTCGGGCTGGGCATGGCGCTGGCGCTTCCGGGCTTCGCCAGCCTGTGGTCCGAGGCCGCCCAGGCCCTGCCTGCCGACCCCGGGAACGCGAAATACTGGCTCACGCTGCTGCTGGGCGCGCCCGCCATCGCCGCCAGCACCGCCGTGCTGGTGGCCGTGATTTCGCCCCTGGCGCGCCGCTGGCGCGCTCTGCCGGAGCGTTGACGCTCCTGAAAAATGAGCTGCTCGCGCTTGCCACGCGGTCATTACAGAATGGTTTGAGCCCATAAACGAAAGGCAGCAAGCGCCAGAAGCTACCAAAACCATAGCAACACTCGGCTGCCAGGGTGTTTCGGCCCGCCGCCGCATCTGGCATAGACTCGCCCCCAATTCCACAACCCCTGACCGGAGCGCACCATGACCAGCCCCGCAGCCACCCCGGGCACGCCCTACGGCACCCTGCCCCCTGCCTCGCCGCTGCCGCAACGCCGCCCCATCAGCCTGCCGCGCCTGGCGCAGATGCGCGCGGCGGGCGAGAAAATCACCATGCTCACCGCCTACGACGCCACCTTTGCCGCCGTGGCCGACGCGGCGGGCGTCGAGTGCATCCTGGTGGGCGACTCGCTCGGCATGGTCTGCCAGGGCCTGCCCAGCACCGTGGGCGTGTCGCTGGAGACCATGGCCTACCACACCGCCAGCGTGGCGCGCGGCCTGCACCGTGTGCAAGGCACGGCCTGGCTGGTGGCCGACCTGCCCTACGGCAGCTACCACGAGTCGCCCGAGCAGGCGCTGCGCAGCGCCTGCCAGCTCATGCAGGCGGGGGCGCACATGGTCAAGCTCGAAGGTGGCGGCTGGACGGCGCCCACCGTGCGCTTTCTGGTCGAACGCGGCATTCCGGTGTGCGCCCACCTGGGCCTGACGCCGCAGACCGTGCACGCCCTGGGCGGCTACCGCGTCCAGGGCAAGGACGATGTGGCCGCCGCCGAACTGCGCCGCCACGCGCTGGAGCTGCAGGCGGCCGGCGCCAGCATGCTGGTGCTGGAGATGGTGCCCGCGCCCCTGGCCACCAGCCTGACGGCGGAGTTACCGCATTGCCACACCATTGGCATCGGTGCGGGCAACGGCACGGCGGGCCAGGTACTGGTGCTGCACGACATGCTGGGCATGAATTTGGGCAAAATGCCGCGCTTTGTGCGCAACTTCATGCACGACGCGGGCAGCATCAAGGGCGCCATGCAAGCCTATGTGCAGGCAGTGAAAGACGGCAGCTTCCCCGACAACGCCTTGCACGCCTGGTAAGCACTCCCCCACTTCGACCCTATCCCATGCACATCGTTCACACTCTGACAGACCTGCGCGCTGCATTGGCCGGACGCGGCCGCCCGGCTTTTGTTCCCACCATGGGCAACCTGCACGAAGGGCATCTGGCCCTGGTGCAGCAAGCCAAACCCCTGGGCGATACGCTGGTGGCCAGCATCTTCGTGAACCGCCTGCAATTTTTGCCCCACGAAGACTTCGACAGCTACCCGCGCACCCTGGCGCAAGACGCCGACAAGCTGCGCGCCGCAGGCTGCGACATTTTGTTTGCCCCCAGCGAAAAAGACCTCTATCCCCAACCGCAAACTTTTAAGGTGCAGCCCGACCCGCAGTTGGCAGACATTCTGGAAGGGCACTTTCGCCCCGGCTTTTTCACCGGGGTGTGTACGGTGGTGATGAAGCTGTTTGCCTGCGTGTTCAACGCTGGCCCCGGCGTGGCCGTGTTTGGCAGCAAGGACTACCAGCAGCTCATGGTGATCCGCCAGATGGTGCAGCAGTTTGCCCTGCCCATTGAGATCGTTGCCGGGGCCACCTGCCGCGCCGACGATGGCCTGGCCCTGAGCTCGCGCAACAGCTACCTGAGCGCCAGCGAACGCGCCCAAGCCATCGAGCTGCGCCAGGCCCTGCAGGCGCTGGCACACGCCGCCGCGCAACCGGGCGCCCAACTGGCCGCACTGGAAGCCCAGGCCCTGCAGCGCCTGCAAACCCAGGGCTGGCAACCGGACTACCTCACCGTGCGCCAGCGCAGCAACCTGCAAGCGCCGGCGGGTGCACCGATGGCCGGCGAACTGGTGGCGCTGGGTGCCGCACGCCTGGGCACCACGCGCCTGATCGACAACCTGGAGTTCTAAAACCAGCCCCTGCACGGTGGCGCAGGGGCGTGGGTCGGCCACGCGCCGATGGAGCTCATTCGCCGCGCGGATCGCGCCCCATCAGGCGCTGCACGGCGGCCTCGGCTTGGATGCGGCCATCGAGCAAATCCACCACGGTTTGGGTCAGGGGCATCTCTACGCCCAAGGCCTGGGCCCGCGCCGCCACAGTGCGGGCGCTGTACACCCCTTCGGCCACATGACCCAAAGACTGCACGGCCTGGGCCAGCGTCATGCCCTGTGCCAGCAACAAGCCCACACGCCGGTTGCGCGACAAATCACCCGTGCAGGTGAGCACCAGGTCACCCAAGCCCGACAGCCCCATAAAGGTGTCCACGCGCGCGCCCAGGGCCAAGCCCAGCCGGGTGATTTCGGCCAAACCGCGCGTGATCAAGGCTGCACGGGCATTGAGCCCCAGCGCCAGGCCGTCGCACAAGCCCGTGGCAATGGCCAGCACGTTCTTCACGGCACCGCCCACTTCCACGCCCGCGACGTCGGGGTTTTCGTACACGCGCAAGGCACTGCTATGGAAAGCCTGCACCAAGAGCTGGCGCAGGGCGGCATCACTGCTGGCGGCGACCAAGGCGCTGGGCTGGCCACGCGCCACCTCCACAGCAAAGCTGGGGCCACTGAGGACACCCGCACGCAAGGCCGGTGCCACCTGGGCACACACTTCATGCCCCAACAAGCCATAGGCCTGGTCCGGCGCCGGGGCCTCAAAGCCCTTGCACAGCCACGCCACGGGCGCAGCGCATGCCTGCAGCTGGGTCAGCCAAGCGCGCAATGCCGCCATGGGCGTCCCCAGCACCACCAAATCGGCCTGCTGGCACAAGGCCAGCGCATCGCCACTGGCGACGCACAAGGAAGGCGGAAAGCTCACCCCCTCAAGGTAGCGCGCGTTCTGGCGGGCCGCCTGCATGGCGCTGGCCTGGGCAGCATCGCGCGCCCACAGCGTCACGTCATGGCCTGCGGGATGGGCCGCCGCTGTCATGGCCACTGCCGTGCCCCATGCGCCTGCGCCAATAACTACTATTTTCATAGCTTGTAGCGCTTATCTGGCGCGGGCTAGAGCACTAAAATATGCCCCAAACCCGCGCTACCGCAAAAGGCTTATTGCGCGGTGGCGTTGGCAGCTTCGGCCTGGGCGGCCTGCTGCTGCTCGTACATGGCCTGGAAGTTGATTTCGGCCAGGTGCACGGGCGGGAAACCGGCGCGCGTGATGGCATCGGCCACGTTGCCACGCAGGTAGGGGTAGACGATCTGCGGGCAGGCCACGCCGATGACGGCGCCCATCTGCTCCTCGGGAATGTTGCGGATCTCGAAGATGCCTGCCTGCTTGGCCTCGACCAGGAACACGGTCTTGTCCTCGATCTTGGTCTGCACCGTAGCCAGCACACAGACTTCAAAAATGCCCTCGGCCACGGGAGTGGCTTCCACGCCGAGCTGGATGTCCACGCTCGGCTGCGCCTGCTCCAGCAGGATGGCGGGCGAGTTGGGCTGCTCCAGGGACAGATCCTTCAGGTACACGCGCTGGATCTGGAACACGGGGTTTTCTTGGTCGGCCATGGTTGGGTCTTGCAACGATGTTGGAATAAAACAAAGCCCGCTGGGGAGAGGCTCCCGCAGCGGGCACTTCGCGGCACGCATTATGCATGCGGCATCTATCAGCCCTGCAGCAAGGGGGCCAGGCCGCCACGCGCGTCGAGCGCCACGAGGTCATCATGGCCGCCGACATGGGTGTCGCCGATGAAGATCTGCGGCACGGTGCGCCGGCCCGTGGTCTCCATCATGTGCTGGCGTTGCGCCGGGTCGGTATCGATGCGAATCTCCTCGATCTGCTCCACGCCCTTGGCCTTGAGCAGCTGCTTGGCGCGGATGCAGTAGGGACACACGGCGGTGGTGTACATCTTGACGGTGGGCATGGGTCAGCCTTTCTCTACGGGCAGGTTGGCTTCGCGCCAGGCGGCCAAGCCGCCCGACAGGGCCTGGGCATTGTCGTAGCCCAGCTTCTTGGCCACCGCCACGGCACGCTGCGCACGCACGCCGCGCGCGCACACCATGACCAGGGGCACGGCCTTGTTCTTGACCACGCTGGGCAGGCGCTCCTCGAGCTGCGCCAGCGGCACGTTCTTGGCACCGCCGACGTGGCCTGCGGCGTACTCCTCGGGCGCACATACGTCGATGACCACAGCCTTCTCGCGGTTGATGAGCTGCACCGCGTTGGCGGCCGTGAGCCCGCCTGCGCCGCCGCCCATCAGCACGGGCGCCAGCAGCATGCCGCCCGAAACCAGGGCCAGAAGGATGAGATACCAGTTCTCGATGATGAAATTCACGTCAATCCTTGGGATGGCAAACCCCGCAATTCTAGAATGTCAGGTTTTGACCAGCTCTTCCTAGGGAATCCATGCACAAGCTCGTCCTGATCCGCCACGGCGAATCCACCTGGAACCTCGAAAACCGCTTCACCGGCTGGACCGACGTGGATCTGACGCCCACCGGCGTCTCGCAGGCCATGTCGGCCGGCAAGCTGCTCAAAGCCGAGGGCTATGAGTTCGACCTGGCCTACACCAGTGTGCTCAAGCGCGCCATCCACACGCTCTGGTACGCGCTGGACGAGATGGACCGCACCTGGCTGCCGGTGGTCAAAAGCTGGCGCCTGAACGAGCGCCACTATGGCGGCCTGCAAGGTTTGAACAAGGCCGACATGGCCAAACAGTACGGCGACGAGCAGGTGCTGGTGTGGCGCCGCAGCTACGACACGCCGCCGCCGGCCCTGGAGCCCACCGATCCGCGCAGCGAGCGCGGTGACCGCCGCTACGCCGGTTTGGCGCCCGAGCAAATTCCCCTGACTGAGTGCCTCAAGGACACGGTGGCACGTGTCATTCCGTTCTGGAACGACACCATCGCCCCCTCGATCCGCAGCGGCCAGCGTGTGGTGATCGCGGCGCACGGCAACTCCATCCGTGCACTGGTGAAATACCTGGATGGCATCGCCGATGACGCCATCGTGGGGGTGAACATCCCGAACGGCATTCCGCTGGTGTACGAGCTGGACGACGACCTCAAGCCAATCCGCCACTACTACCTGGGCGACGCCGAAGCCGCTGCCAAGGCTGCAGCTGCCGTGGCCTCGCAGGGCAAAGCATAAAACTTGGCCAAGGGAACCCGGGGGCACACGCCCCTTCCAAGAGGTATATTGAACCGCTACGGGCGAGCAAGGTAAGCGTATGGGCCAGAAACTGAAAATTGCAGGGTGGGTGTCGATCGGCGTGGTCGCCGGCGCGCTGACCACGGTGTCGTTGCAGACCGTGGCGCGCGGCGCCATGACGCCGCTACCGCTGGAGGAGATCCAGCAGCTCTCCGCCGTGTTCGGGCTCATCAAGACCGATTACGTCGAGCCGGTGGACGACAAGAAGCTCATCACCGACGCCATCTCTGGCATGGTGTCGAGCCTGGATCCGCACTCGCAGTACTTCGACAAGAAGTCGTTCAAGGAATTCCGCGAAGGCACGACGGGCCGCTTTGTCGGCGTGGGCATCGAGATCACGCAGGAAGACGGGCTGATCAAGATCGTCTCCCCCATTGAGGGTTCACCGGCCTACCGCGCGGGCCTCAAGAGCAGCGACCTGATCACCAAAATCGACGACACCGCCGTGCGTGGCCTGTCGCTCAACGAGTCCGTCAAGCGCATGCGCGGCGAGCCCAATACCAAGGTAACGCTGACCATCTTCCGCAAGGATGAGAACCGCACGTTCCCGGTAACGATCACGCGTGAGGAAATCAAGACCCAGTCCGTCAAGGGCAAGGTGATCGAGCCCGGCTATGCCTGGATCCGCCTGTCGCAGTTCCAGGAACGCACGGTGGACGACTTTGTGCGCAAGGTCGAAGAGGTCTACAAGCAGGAGCCACGCCTCAAGGGCCTGGTGCTCGACCTGCGCAACGACCCGGGCGGCCTGCTCGACGCCGCGGTGGCCATCTCGGCTGCTTTCCTGCCCGAGAACGTCACGGTGGTCTCCACCAACGGCCAGCTCGCCGACAGCAAGGCCACGTACAAGGCCTCGCCCGAGTTTTACGCCCGCCGTGGCCAGGGTGACCCGCTCAAGCGCCTGCCCGCGGCCATCAAGACCGTCCCCTTGGTGGTGTTGGTCAACGAGGGCTCGGCCTCTGCCAGCGAAATCGTGGCCGGCGCGCTGCAGGACCACAAGCGCGCCACGCTCATGGGCAGCCAAACCTTTGGCAAGGGCTCGGTGCAGACGGTACGGCCACTGGGGCCGGATACCGGCATCAAGATCACTACGGCTCGCTACTACACGCCCAATGGCCGCTCCATCCAGGCCAAGGGCATCGTGCCTGACGTGATGGTGGACGAAACCGCCGAGGGCGACCTGTTTGCCGCCCTGCGCATGCGCGAGGCCGATCTGGACAAGCACCTGGGCAACGGCCAGGGCGAGGAGCAGAAGGACGAAGCGCGCGAGAAGGCACGCGAGGAAGCGCGCAAGCGGCTGGAGGAAGAAGCCAAGAGGAACCCGTCGGAGCGCAAGCTGCCCGAGCTGGGTTCGGAAAAGGATTTCCAGCTCACCCAGGCGCTGAACAAGCTCAAGGGCCAGCCCGTGCTGGTCAGCAAGACCCTGACCGAGCGCAAGGAAGAGAAGAAGGACGAGAAGAAAGAGGACTGAGCCACCCTTGGCCTTCTTTCCCCGCGGCCGGGCCTTACAGCCCGGCCTTTTGCATTCAGGTATGCCATGAACGATGACCAACTGCTGCGCTACTCGCGCCACATCCTGCTCGATGAAATCGGCATCGAAGGACAAGAGCGCATCCTGGCAGCCCACGCCCTGGTGATCGGCGCGGGGGGGCTGGGCTCCCCCGTGGCGCTGCTGCTCGGCGCTGCAGGCGTGGGGCGTCTCACGCTGGTAGACAACGATGCGGTGGACTTGACCAACCTGCAGCGCCAGATCGCGCACACCACGGCACGCGTGGGCCAGCCGAAGGTGGCCTCGGCAGCGGATGCCGTACACGCCATCAATCCCGGCGTACAGGTCGATGCCGTGCAAGCGCGTGCGGACGCCGCCCTGCTCGACCGCCTGGTGCCCCGTGCCACGGTGGTGCTGGACTGCACCGACAACTACGCTACGCGCCATGCCATCAACGCCGCCTGCGTACGCCACCGCGTGCCACTGGTGGCGGGCGCAGCCATCCGCTTCGATGGACAGCTCACCGTGGTGGACCCGCGCGATGCGCAGTCGCCCTGCTACGCCTGCCTGTTCCCCCCCGACGCCACGTTCGAGGAGGTGCAATGCGCCACCATGGGCGTGTTCGCCCCCATGGTCGGCATCATCGGCGCCATGCAGGCGGCCGAGGCGCTCAAGTTGGTGGCCGGCGTGGGCCAGTCCGTCGCCGGGCGGCTGCTCATGCTTGACGGCCGCAGTATGGAATGGAACACCCTGCGCAGCCAGCGCCACGCCGGCTGCCCGGTGTGCGGCTCATCCGCCGTGTAGGACAGCACCTACGCCAGCGACGTACCGCCGCTGGCAGCCCTACGGCCGCAGCCAGCCTATAGTCGAAGCATGGGCACGCGGCACATTGCAGTGCCCCTGGAATGGCACCACCGTGAAGCTGCGCACCTACCTCGTCGAAGACAACGCCACCATCCGCGAAAACCTCATCGGTACGCTGGAGGAATTGGCGTCCGTCCAGGCGGTGGGCGTGGCGGAGACAGAAGCCGACGGCAAAGCCTGGCTCACCAGCCACCCGAACCAGTGGGACTTGGCCATCGTCGATCTCTTTCTGCGCCAGGGCAGCGGCCTGGGGGTGCTCGCTGCCTGCAGGGAGCGTCAGGCACACCAAAAAATCGTGGTCTTGAGCAACTACGCTACGCCGGACATTCGCGCCCGCTGCGCCCAGTTGGGCGTGGATGCGGTGTTCGACAAATCGAACGAAATCGACGCCCTGCTCGATTACTGCATCGCGCGCAGCGAGGACGCGGGCCTCAATCAATAAGACGGTTCTTCAGCGCGTAGTAAGTGAGGTCGCTGTTCGACCCCAGTCCCATCTTCTCCATCAGGCGCGTCCGGTAGGTGCTCACGGTCTTCACACTCAACGACAAGGACTTGGCGACATCGCCCGCAGTTTCGCCACGCGCCAGCTTCAGGAACACCTGGAACTCACGCTCGGACAGCTGCTCGTGCGGTGGTGCGTCGTCCTTGCGGTGCAGCTGCTGGGCCAGCAACTCAGCCACGGCGGGCGTAAGGTACCTGCGCCCCTGCGCGATGGTACGGATGGCCTCGACGATCTCAGCCGGGTCGCACTCCTTGTTCAGATACCCGCTCGCTCCCTGGCGGATCAGGTTGATCGCGTAGTGTTCCTCGGGGTAGCCACTCAGGATCAGGATGCCCATGTCCGGGGCCTTGGCGCGCAGCATCGCCATGGCATCCAAGCCGCTCTGGCCCGGCATGGACAGATCCATCACCAGGACGTCGATGGGGTGCTGGCGCACCAGGTCGATGGCCTCGCGCCCGTTCGCAGCCTCACCCGCGACGCGCAGATCCACATGCTCGGCAAAGAACTGACGCAGACCCGAGCGCACGATGGCGTGGTCATCCACAATGCCAATATTGATCATGAGAGTGGTCTTTCCCAGAGCCGCCCTGCATGCCGCACGGCGGTGCGCGGCCAGCCAGCCCAGCCGCCGCATTATCCCGAATAACCGTGCCCCGACTTGGAAGGAATCGCCCCATGCGCTGGTCCCAGATCCGCAAGATGGCCCTGAGCCTGCCCGTGGCGCTGCTGGCCGCACTGCTGCTGGTCGGCATCAACGAAACCAGTTACCAGCGCTCGCACCAGGCGGTGGACGAGATGGCGCAGACCCAACACACCCGCGCCGCGCTCAACCGCCTGCTGCAGAACATGTTGGATGCCGAAACCGGCCTGCGCGGCTTCCTCCTGACAGGCGAAGAGCGCTACCTGACACCGTACGAGGGTGCGGTCGCCACGCTGCACAGCAACTTGGACGCGCTGCGCAGCAGCTTCGCCGATTCGCCCGAGGACCGCGAAGATTTCAGCCAGCTTGCGCAGCAGATAGGGCGCAAGCTCTCCGAGATGGCGCTGAGCCTGGATCTGCGCCGCCAGGGCAACGAGGATGCCTGGCGCTTCGTCATCTTCACCGACGTGGGCAAGGAGAACATGGACGCCATCCGCACCCATGCGCTCGCGCTCATCGAGCGTGCCGACCGGCGCGCCGCACAGAACCAGGCGCACATCCTGCGCTCCCTGCTGCTCGCGCGCCTGGGCGTCGCCGCCATGGCGGCCATCGGCCTGCTGGCGTTCTACATGTACCTGCGCCAGGCCAGGGCGCTGCAAACGGCGCTGCAGCGCGAGCAGGAGAGCCTGGAGCGCGAGCGCGACCGCCTGGAAGGCCTGGTGCGCGAGCGCACCGCCTCGCTGGCCGAGCTGGCCACACATTTGCAACAAGTACGCGAGGATGAGCGCGGCCATCTGGCGCGCGAGCTGCATGACGAACTGGGCGCCCTGCTCACGGCCGCCAAGCTTGACGTAGCGCGGCTCAAGTCGCGTATCGACACCACACCACCGGAGGTATCCGAGCGCCTGCGCCACCTCACCGAGACGCTCAACGGCGTCATTGCCCTGAAGCGCCGGATCATCGAAAACCTGCGCCCGTCATCACTCGCCAACCTCGGGCTTACCGCGTCGCTGGAGATCCTTACGCGGGAGTTTGCCCAGCACAGCGGCATCGCAGTGGACACCGACCTGCAGGAAGTGGACCTATCGCCCGCGCTGCAGCTCACCGTGTACCGCATCGTTCAGGAGTCGCTCACCAACATCGGCAAGTACGCCCAGGCGCGCCACGCCACCGTGCGCGTGCAGCGCCATGCGGCCCATGTCACCGTGGAAATACGGGACGACGGCACCGGTTTCACGCCCGGGGCCGTGCCCGCCAAATCACACGGGCTCGCAGGCATGCGCCATCGGGTGGAGGCAGCAGGCGGGCACTTCGCGGTGCACTCCCAGCCAGGCCAGGGCACCGTGGTTTCGGCCAACATTCCCTGGGGTCCCTGAGGCTGATGCGCTGAAGCCGCGGGCCGCGCGCGTCGGCCCCGTCCTACACCACGCACCGCAACTGCGCCGACACGCCAAGCCGCACGCCGCTGGCACGCGCCGCGCCAAACGCGGCCTACAGTCATCCCATGCCCTGGCACCCCGCGCTGCCAGCCCGCCGGTACCGCCGGCTGAACGCAAGGAGACGAAACCATGCTGCACTACGCCGTCGTCTTTATGGTCATCGCCCTGGTCGCGGCCCTCTTCGGCTTTGGCGGCATTGCCGCCGGGGCCGTCGAGATCGCCAAGATCCTGTTCTTTGTCTTCGTGGTCATGGCCGTCGTGGCCTTCGCCATCGGTCTCGTCAAGAAACGCTGACCGGCACCACTTCCAGCGACCACACCGCACCCCAAGGAGCCTTTATGCATCACACCACCGCAACGCACAAAGCCACCCGCACTGCCCGCCACTGGGCCCAGGACACCCTGGAGGACGCCGAAGACGCCGTGCAGACCACGCGCAAACTGGCCAACGCATCGCTGGACAAGGCGGAAAGCCGTGTACGCCGGCTGCGCCAGGAGATCGAACCCGGCGTGAACGACCTGGCCCAACGCGCCCAGGAACTGGCCACACGCGGCATCCAGTACTGCGCGGAAACCACCGACCGTGCGCGCCGCCACATCGGCCACGCTGCCGACGCCACGGGCCGCTACGTGGCAGAACAGCCCGTCAAATCGCTGCTGCTGGCCGCCTGTGGGGGGGTGACCGCTTTGGCACTATGGTGGAGTGTGGATAACTTGGGACAACACTAATGTTGACGCGGAGTTACGCGATGATTCTGGGCTTTTGGGGCTAACGGTCGCTTTGAGACGGAATGGGCGCCCAGAGGGGCCAAAACGGGCGAAATGGGCGTTTTCTGGGCCAGAGTGGGCCTGGGGTGGCAGGAAATGGTTTCGGGGCATTGTGGCCCGTTTTCATTGGGGCGGGCCGCTTCTATTCGTACTCAGGCAGACGTTTGGGCTCGAATGCGAAGTCGGGCGTTTTGAAGTCGGGCATGTTTGGTGCGCCCAACTTCGGAACACCCATAAAAATCAATTGATTAGCCGTGCTCTCTTGGAAGTTATCCACAGCGCCCGACTTTCCGTAAGTCGGGCGCTTTTAAACCCACCCCACCAGCCCTTTAAAACAGCGATCCCTGCCGTCTATCCACAGGGGCTTTGACGCCTGCGGCGGCCAGGATGCGCTCGATCTGGCGTTCGGTCATGTGGTGCTCGGCCGCCAGCTCGCGGGCGGTCTTGTGGGTTTCGTAGGCGCGGGCGATGCGTGCGTTGCGCACGGCGAGGATGGCCCGCTCGGCCTTGGGCAGCGGGAAGTGGTCCTCGGCGCCGTAGACCTCGGCCAGGGCCATGAGGGGCTCGACGCCGATGATCTTGGCGATGGGATGATCCGGCCGCACGCGGGCCGGGATGGGAATGTAGATGCGCAGGCCGCCATAGGCGCGCACCAGGTCGAGCGTGGCCGCGAGCCCGATGATGCGCTCGAAGTCCTGCAGCAGCGGGGGCAGCAGGTCCGAGTCGATGAGGTCGGCCAGGGGGATCATGCGAGGGGTGCAAGCGCCTGGTGAAGACGCTGGAGCGCGTAGATGGAGGCCGGGTAGGCGGTGCCTGAGGTGACGTTCTCCAGCGCTCGCTTGGCGTCGTGTACGGCCGCCATGAGGGCGTCCCGCTCGCGCACCGCCGTCTCAAATGCGGCCTGGCGCAACTCGGCGCGCTGGCGCCACATGCCGATGGCGGCCTGCGCATCGGCGAGTTGCACCAGCGGCGCACCGGGGCCGGACTTGACCGAGGCGCGTTTGTAGCCGTTCTGGGTGTACAGGCGGGCCACGGTGGGCACCAGGGGCACCGGGGGAAGATCAGCCATGGCGAGCCCCCTCTGGCGGGTTGTGCCCACGCTGGTGCATGCAGAAGCACAGCATCGCGTGGGAATCCACGAACTTGCGGAATGCTTCGGGCGGGATGATGGCCGGAACGCCCTCGGCGGACTCGTCGGGAATGGCGGCCAGGTGCAGTTCCGTCATGGCGCGCTTGGCGTCCTGCAGCAGCTCACGCAGCTCATCGACCAGCTCGTCGCTCAGAGTCGCAGGCACGGCCTGGGCTGCACGGCGGTTCCATGCCTCGACCTGTTGCGGATCGTCGAGTGCAAACGCCACCCGCATGAAACCGAAGCAGCCCTCGGTTTTGCATGAGGCGCGAGGGTTGTTTTTGCGCCAGGTAATCTCTAGCGGATTACCGCACCAGGGGCAAGGTTCCAGGCGGGGAGGTGGCAGGGTTGGATCAACGGCCATGGCACGCCCCTTCCTTTTGCGCGGGCTTTTCTGCGAACCGCCGGGGGAACCAGTCGCAATAGGTATCGGATGGTGTGTGCCCGAAGATCATGCAGCACCTGCGTTCATGCACGCAGTCACCGCAGGTCTTGCCACTGGGCAGCTCCATGCAGGTCTTGTCGTTGCACGCCTTATCCGCGCAGCAACCGTGGGAATGCTTCTGCATGCTCATGCTGCACTGCCTTCCTTGGCTTGCGCCCGCTTGGCGCGGTCGAGCATGGCTTTGAGGGCCTCGATCACCTTGGAGGCTTCGAGCGTGGGTAGGAAGTCCAGACTGGAATAGCCCGTGCCCGTGGTATTGCCCGCGAAGGCTAGCAGCGCGGCCGGGCTGGCATCGCGCAGGCCGCCATGCTTGCCGATCTCCTTCCAGAGCCACTCGATCTTCTTGGCTTGGGTGAACGGCTTGAACGTACTGACCTTCGGTTTGTAGCCCAGGGTTGCCATGTGGGCGAGCACTTTGGCGCGGCCTGCAGCGTCCAGCTCGGAAGCGCTTGTCTTGCCGGTGAGATTGCGCAGGTGGAAGCGGTAGTCGTCATCGCTCCAGGCCAGGGCGGCCTTGCCCTGGTGGATATGGCCCAGCTCGCGCTTGCGCTGAGCATCGATGTTGGCCGCGTTGGTGTGCGCAGCAAAGCGGCGGGTGGTGGCTGTCATGCTGCCCTCCGTTCAATGCCGAGCAGCTCGGTGACGATCTCGCCGGAATCGACGTAGTACCAATCCGAGTCGGTCAGGTTGTTGATGAGCATTTCGGCGGAGCGGGCAGGCCCCATGCTCTGCATCACGCGCTGGAGTTTGCGGCTCGGGCCGCGCCATGTGGGCTCAACGCCTGCCAGCTTGGCTGCTGCCAGGTTGTGATGCCCATCGGCCAGGACGCGATACATGACGCCGCGCAGCTCGACCTCTACGGTCTGCACCACGAACACTTTGAAAGTGCGTGCCTTGCGTACAACCCTGGCGGGGTCGAGGTAGCGCTGGGAGCTGATGAGGGGGATGGTTTTCATCGCAGCAACCTCGGCCGGGCGGGCGGCACAGGAGTGATATCGCCCTGGGGCATGCGCACCTGGGCGGCGCGCACCAGGCGGAATTCGACTCTCGCCGGGTCGCCAGCGATGTAGGTGTCCTTTCCCTCACTGCGGTAGTAGTCCCACTTGGCATCGACCGCGTGCTGCATCAGTTCGGCCACCTTCATGGCCTTGCTGGCGTCCAAGAGGAAATCGCTGTGGCCGATGGTGATGTAGGCCATCTGCGGGGCGGGTTTGGTCGTGGCGCGGCTCATGACAGCAGCCCCTGCGCAGGCATGCCGCACACGCCGCGATTGAGCTGGGCGTCCTGGCCTGAGCGAAACCCGGCCATGAGATGCCCCGCCACCTTTCGGCCTGCCGTGGTATCGCGCGCCTTGCCTTTTTCCAGTTCGCCGTGCTCACGCTTGATGTAGGCGAGCAGCAGAGCCTTGTCTCCCGCCGGGCTAGCAAAGGCCTCAACCTTTTCAGCGGCACCTGCGACCCAGCCGATGGCGAAGCCATCGCCGCGCGCCGTCTTGGTGACGGGCTTGCAGTTTTTAGGCTGCTTGGCGATGTGGGCCAGCCGGGCGCGGGCGCATTGGCGCAACAGAACCTCGCAGGCATAGCCCGCCACCGTGGCCGCCGCGTCGATGCCCACGAAAAACCAGTGGCGCGTGCGCACGTAGTTGCCCGCATCGGTGTAATGGCCGCCGAGCGATGCGAACACCTCGCACCCGAACGCACGGGCAACCAGGCCGACCAGGCGCAGCTCCCAGGTATTGGCCGCCGTGCTGCACGCTTTCACTTTCACTTCGCGCACGTCAGCGAGGGAGACATCCTGCTCACGCAGGCCGAACTGCTCCATGAGCTTCTGGGCCTGGCGCAGCGCGGCGCCAGCCTCATGCTCATTTGCGCTGCGGGCGAGCGCGAGGCATTTTTTGATCTTCTTGAGGGCTTCGTCGCGGGTCATGGCTGGCCTCCATTGCGCATGCGCTCCAGGGCCTGGCCCTCTTCCTCGCCTGCCAGGTAGATGCCCTGCAAGGCGGCGTAGGAGACCGGAGCCGTGGTGTGCAGGACGTAGCTCCCTCGCGTTAGGCTGACGAAATCAAGGTCGAGAATGAAATCGATGACGGCCCGGGCCCGCTGCTCGCGGGCCGCTTCGGTTTCGGCCGGGTGCAGCGTGGGGCGCACCAGCCAGTTCCAGATGCCCAGCACCGAGGTGGCCGTGAAGCCGATCTGCTGGACGAAGAAGAGCCAGTGGTCGTGGCGGGCGCCGAAGATCAGCCAGCCGACGTTGCTGACGAACCAGGCGACGAACGCCAGGCCCGCGTAGCGGCTGCGCGTGGCGAGCAAGATGGCGCCCAGCAGGCCCAGGGCGGCGGAAAGCATTTCAACGTGCTGCATAAATCATGCTCCTTTAATTGGTTTGGCTTATTTCGTGGAAATGCCGCTGGGGCGCAGGGTCTCGAAAGCGTTGAGCAGGTGGCTCAAGCGGCGCGTTTCAGTGGGGAGCGGTCGTGGGGCGAACGACAGCGCACGGCGGCCCAGCACGTACATCAGTTTTCTGGACGCGGGGTCTGTGCGGCGCTCCAGCAGCCGGGTTTCCACAGCCGGGCGAAACTGGGCGTGAATGTGTTCGGCGACGCCGCCGAATTGACCAGCGATGGACTTGGCGTCGAGCTGCTCGTCGGGATGGGCGTTGAGAAACTCAATCACCTGCCAGACGATGGAACCATTGCGGGGGGAGTAATCAGCCATGGGCCACCTCCTGGCGCGGCTGGTGCTGGTCGCAGATGGCCTGCACCGTGGTGGCGAAGCCGTAGCGGCCGCACTCCCAGCCCAGCTTGTCGTAGGGCGGCACGCGGTCGGCGAAGACCTCGGCACCGTACTTGCAGTTGCGGCAGGTGGGCCGCTGGCCTGCCGCCTTGTAGCCGATGGCGGCCTTGGTGGATTGAATGCTGCCCATGGTCATGCCCCTGGGACCTCGACCTCGAAGGGCGTGATCGTGAAATCCTCAACGCCCGTCACGACCGTGATGCCTGCCACGCCGCGCACGGCGTCGGTTTCGTTGAGCATGGCCTCCTTGTTCGGCTCTTCTTTGACGCGCACGAAACGCTCCAAGCCCAGTCGTTTGAGGGTGTCGATCACGGCCTCCGCCCCCCGGATGCTGATGCTCTGCGGGCGCAGGCGCCACTGCACCTCGCCCGTGATGAGGTTGGCGGTCTTGCCGTTGCCGCAGAGTTCGGCGCGATTGGCCTCGCACCAGGTCTGCACGCCCGCCTGCAGCGTGCCGATGCGCTCCTGCAGCGCTTCCAGGCGCGGGGTGGCGGCCTTGGTGAGGTGGGCGATCTCGTCGTTGAGGTCGGCCTGTGCACGCAAGAGATCGCGCTGCAGGTCGCCCAGCTTCTTGATGTCGGCTTGGCAATCGGCCTTGGATTGCGGGGCATAGGCGTGGGCCTTGGCCTTGAGCTTTTTGGTTGCCATGGATGGCTCCTTGAGGGGTTAATGGATGGGCTGGCCTTGCTGGGCAGCCATTTCCTGGGCCAGGACGAAAGCGGCCTTGCCAAGCTGCTGGATGCAGGCATCGGTGCAGCAGGGATGGGCGATGGCCAGGCGGATAAAAGCCGTCAGCAGCGCCGTGGTCTGGATGCCGTGGTGGTGGCCTGCCAGCGGTGTACGCAAGGCGTCCGCAAGAGCGAGAGATGCCTCGACGGCTGCGGACGGGGCGCCTTGATCCGGCGCGCTCATGCCAGCGTGCTCCGGTACGGCTGCGGCTGGCCCATGAGCACGCTGGGCAACCGCACGAAGTCCAGCGCGCCGCTGCGGTAGGTGCTGGCAGGCGGTACGTAGTGGCTGCCCATCACCTCGGGGCGGCGCGGGCCAGGCGTCTGGGGCTCAAAGGGCTCGGCGTGCTGCACGTCTTCGCCGGGCAGCGGGAGGCACTTGGCCGTGAAGCTGTAGACCGTGCCATCGCGCAGGCGCATCGCTTCGAGAAAGCCGCCCTTGTGCAGCGTTGCCAGGTGCTGCTCGACTTCGGCCAGCGAGAACGTGGGCGCCCATTCGCGGGTCAGCCGCAGCACGCCCCACCAGCCGCCCTTTTTGACGATGAAGCGCCACAGCATGGCGCAGTCCTGGGTAATACATTTAGACATGGAATTGACCTCCTTGAATCAGGGTGAGAACGCGCTCGCGGTGCATGCGCGTGAACATGAAGTAGTTCTCGATGGCCTCGGCCACGGCCACGCGGCGCGAGACGTTGAATGCGCGCTCAAGGCGCCGGGCGCGGCGCGTGATCCAGGCCAGCGGCGGGCGGCGGTAATCCGCCTCGGCCATGACCCGGTTCACGGGAAGCTGGATGACGTTGCTCACGGCATTACCCCGGGGCCGCGCATGGGCTGAAGGCCGGACGCGGTCGCTTGCGCACGGCGCGCCTCCAGCACGTCCAGCTCGGCGCGCAGTTGCGCCATCTGGTGCAGATGCGTCGTGCGCTCGCACTGCATGTGCTGGCGCACCCGTTGGATGCGGCGCTCCAGCCAGAGCTGGCGCGCACGGGCAAGGGCTTTAAACATGGCGGGCCTCCTGGGTGTGTGGGGTCACCGGGGTGATGGGTATGACGTTGCGGTGCTGCACGGCGCGCGGCATGGGCGGCGCGCTGGCGTCAAGGTGCTCGCACTGGCGGCATGCCTGCCAGTGCTTCACATCGCGCGGCGTGGCCGGTGGCGGCCTGTGCGCATGGGCACGGCACTGCTCTGCAGAAATCACCTGCACCTCCCCTGCCTCGGCAGACAGGTGCGGGCACGGGTAGCGGCCAAAGGTATGCAGCACCCGGTCGGCCACGCGGTCCGTCTTGGCCGCGCCGCTGCCATACGGGCCGGTGCCGTTGAGCACCATGTTCAGCGTCGTCGCGCTGATGCCGAGCTGCCGGGCAACGTGCGTCTGCACGGCCCCCTCGCAGCGCTGGCGCAGCAGCGCAAACCACGGTGCGCTCATGTACGGGCACGTCATGGCGTGCCGCTCCCCTCGGGGGCCTTGCGGTACATGGCCGGAATCTCTTCGGCATGCGCAAAATCGCTCGGGTGAAGCTGCCCCGCGCGCGACGGCGGCGGCCAGCGCCCTACGTCCTGCACCAGCACGTAGCGGATGCGCCCGGCCTCGCGCTTTTGCGCCACCGCCACCGCCTTGGGCGCATGCCTGGCCCATGCGGCCAGCAGCGTGCCAATGCGCCTGACTTGCGCGTCAAAGGCATCGCCCGCATCCACCAGCGTCTGCGCAGCCTCGGCGGCCGTGATGCGCTTGCGGATGCGCAGCAGGTTCCACAGGCACGTGGCCAACGCCTTGGTGTCGGGCGCCGGGCCTGCGGGCGTGGCCCGCAGCGCCGCCTGCGCCGCTTGCAGGCCCAGGGGCGTGACAAACCAGCGGTTGACCACGCCCAACTTGTTGCGGCGCATCCCCTCGGGCCGCACGTAGCCATGGTTTTTGAGTGTGCCCAGTGCGGCGGCGGCCATGCCACACGGAAACTCCAGGCGCTCGCTGGTGGCCCAGGCGCTCAGTTCAACGGGCGTGAATGCCTGCGCGCTGCCCTTGACGTTGCGCGCCAGCGCCGCCAGTGCGGGGACGATGTACCACTTGAGCTTGCCCATCACACCCCCCGCGCCGTGAGATGGCCTGTGAAATCCACGCACAGCGCCTTGCCCTTGACGTGGGCCACGTCCACCTCGGCCCAGCTATTGGCCTCGGCCCACACCTCGATGTTCGCAATGGCGTTCAGCACGTGCCGCATGCGGCCCTTGCTGTCGTGGTGGATCTTCTCCACCAAGGCAGGCGACAGGCGCACCTCGGACTTCGCCTTGCACGCGGCCTGCACATCCTCCAGGCCCAGCGGGTGCAGTTGCACAATGCGCGCCACGCGGCTGGCGATGTGCTCATAGCGCTGCACGATGGCCGGGAAGTTCTCCATGCCCACAAGGAACACCATGGTTCCCGTCACGTCCGTGATGTCACGGATCGTCTCCAGCTTCACGGCGCTTTTCATATCGGCCAGGTAGTCCGCCTCATCAAAAATGAGCGTCTGCATGGTCTGCACCAGATGGTGGGCAATGCGGTTTTCCACGTCCTTGGCCGTGCCGCGCAGAGACAGGCCCAGCGCCGTCGCCACGTCCTCCAGCATGGAGCGCGGCGTCCAAACCCGCTTGGAGCGGATGAACACATGGCCGTTTTCGCTGGCCCAGCGCTCGGTCAGCTCAGACTTGCCGATGCCGTACTTGCCCTGGATCAGCACCAGGCCCGCCTCGCGTGCGCCACGGCGCTCGACGATCTTCTCGGCCTCTTTGAGCAGCCGGAAATTGGCGGTTTGCACGAATCCCTTTTTCATTTACATTTCCTTCCTTCGGTTTCCTCAACTGATCGCTCTGTGGTGGCTGCAACCATCACAGGGCACTCTTAAAAGCGGGCGCGTCCTCAGCGCCCGCGCCATCCCAGGCCAGGCCGCGCGCCGTGTAGTAGTCCGCCAGCCCTTCGTAGCCGTCCCCCGCCACGTACTTGCGCAGCCATGCCGCGTCGTCTTCGTCCCAGCGGGTGCGGTTGCGCATGAGCCACTCGTAGCGCTCGCTGGCGGTGTCAAAGAAAGGCCTGCCCGAAGCCGCTTGCGCGGCCTCGCCCGTGGAGGAAGACGTGGTGAGGGAGGAGGCAGAGGCCTCCACGATGGAGGGCACCAGCACGAAGGCGGCGCCGGGCTCCGGCAGGGAAAGGGTGTCCGGCTGCAGCGTGGGCTGCAGCTCGCGCAGTGCGGTCTCGATCTGCTGCTCGCGGCGCTTGACGGTGGCGGCCACGCGCATCTCGCGCGCCATCTGCACCACGGCCTTGGGCTGGTCGTCGACGCGGTTCCCGGCCCAGCGCGCGTCGCACACGAAATCGCCATCGAGCGTGTAGATGCGCACCCAGCTCGGGTCGTGGATGTCATAGCGCACGCTGACCTCGCGCCCGTCCACGTCGCGGCGCATCAGCTCGGGCGCGGTGTAGTGCTGGTTGAAGAACACCACCTCGCCCCGGCGCGCGGTGCGTAGCACGGCGGGCATGAACAGCTCGCGCAGCTCGCCCTGGGTGGGCTTGTGCTGCAGGCTCGGGTCGAACAGCGCCGCCCAGGCTTCGTCGGGCGTCATGTGCTTGCCATCGGCGCGCTTGGGTAAAGAGCGGTGACGGTGCTCGGCGTTGTACTCGGCCACCATCTGCTCGATGGCATCCACGAACTGCGCCCAGGTCGGGCATTTGGGCGAGAGGCGGATCACCTCGCCCGTCTGCTCGGCGCGGCGCAGGGCGCGTTGCTCCTTTGCCAGCTCGGCGGCTACCTTGCGGAACGTGCCGCCGTCCACATCGCTGCCCTGGTAGCTGCCGAACTGGCGCGCGCAGTTGATGGCGTGGGTCTGCCAGCCGCGCTCGATCACGCCGCGCGCCTGGGGCTTGCCGGGGATGCCCGTCTTGTGCTCGATGCCCAGGCGGGCCATGAAACCATCGACCGGGCAATCCATGGCCTTGGCCGTTTCACCCGCGCCGTTGTCGCTGTACACGATGGCGGGAATGCCCCATTGGCCTATGGCGTGGCGCAGCGCATCGCCCACGGCAATGACGTTCTCCGACAGCGACACCGACCAGCCCATGATCTTGCGCGTGCGGCGGTCGAGCACCAGCGTCAGTTCGGGCGCGAACGGCGCACCGTGGTCCGGGTGGCGCACCTTGGCTTTGAAGGTATGGCCGTCGATCACGAATACATCCAGCGGGGCGAGGTGGCTGTCGTCGCGCCGTTTAAAGGGCAGGCGTGCATCGCGCTCGCTGCCCGTGTGGCGGGACTTGATCAACGCCACGTTGGCCTCGTGTGATTTGCCCAGCTTGTCCAGGGCACGGCGCGCGCGGGCGTAGAGCGCCTGCCAGGTGTCGTGGTCGCGGCCCAGCATGCGCGTGACCTTTTGCGCCGCCAGGGTGAGCTTGCGGAACTGCGGATCGCGGCTGTGGTACAGGCCAAGCACGGCGGCCACGTCTTCCGGCATGCGCTCGGGCAGTACGGCCACTTCCACCGCTACCGGCAGCAGGCCCCACCAGCCGCTGGCGCGGTGCGTGCCCGCCCAGCGCTCCAGCGTGCGGGCGCTGACCTGGTCACCGCGTGCGCGCTGGTTGGCGGCACGCGCCACCGCCTGCAGCTCGGCCCCGGCCTCGCCAGTCACGAGCTGGGCTGCGAGCAGCGCACAGGCACGCTTGATGCCGTGCAGGGGCACAAGCTCCTGCACCACCGTGACCAGCCGCACCCGGGCATCGGCCACGGCCTTGTCGGCCTGGCTCGGCGGGCGACGCCCCGGCACCGGCACGAGCTGGCCGGGCAGCGGCTGCTCGGGCGGCGCGAAAGAGCGCACGGGGGCAGGCTCCACCAGCGTCAGCGCGGTGCTGCCAGCCTTGGTGATCTGGCGAGCCGCGAGGGCGGCACGGGTTTCTTCGGGCAGGGCCGAGGTGTCGTATTCAAGGCCGCCGCCGACTCGACCTGTACGCGGACGGCTTGCAGTTGCCAGCCTTTCAAGTTTTTCACGGGCGCGTTTCTCACAAAGCGGCATGCCCGGCAAGCCAGCCAGTTCGCGTGCGGTGAGCCAGGTCATGGTTATCACCCCTCAACTCAATGCAGATCGCGCAGGATCAGGCTGATGGTGGCTTGGGAGCGCCCCATGTGCCGGGCAATGCCGGCCTGGCTTACGCCCTGCGCCTTCAAGCTGCGCGCCAGCTTGATCTCGTCCACCGTGAGCGGTTGCGGCTTGGCTCGCTTGCGGCCCCGAAGCTGTTCTTCCTGCAGTTGCACCAGCCGTGCCTGCGTGGCGCACAACTGGCGCAGCAGCGCCACCTCGTCAAACAACTGTTGCTGCGCGCTGGCTCCAAACAGGTCGCCCTGCTGCGGCGCGGCCTGGGCGGCACGGGTGGGCTGGGCCTTGCCCTCCAGCACATCCAGCACCCAGCGGCGGAAACGCTTGGCCGGGGGCGTGCTGGCGAACATGCCCAGCAGGTAGGCACCGCGCAGGCTAAAAATTCGTGTACTGGATTGAAGATTTCCCGACACCGTCAAATTGACGGTGTCGGTCATCTCCTGCGTGAACTCGTCGGCATTGCGCTTGTGGATACGGGCAATCGCATCGGCGCGTTCATAGCCCAGGGCCGTTGCAATCTCCGGGCCGCGCAGCCAGGGCTGGCCGTCCCGATCCACCACGGTGAAAACGGTGTCGTCGAAAACGAGGGGTTGAAGGGCGGTCATGTGGGGTCGCCTTTCACCGAGGGACGCTTGTCGCCCAAGCAATCGAACACCGTGAAGGAAGTCGGGCGCCAGCCAGGAACCGTCACGTCCTCTTCGGCTACCGCGTCCGCCAAGCCTTGAAGAGAGGCCGCCAGGAATTTCGCTTGATGAGGCGAAATCTCCAGGTTTTCAAATGGCCCACCATGGAGAACCATCAAAGGAATCGTTCCAGAAATAGGACGCGCCGTGCGCAAGTTGAATTTCATGCCGCCACCCCCGCAGCCGTGGCGGTGGCAAGGGCGGCCTGGGGGCTGCGCGAGCCGTTGGTGTGCATGGGCGGCAGGGGCAGGCCCATGGCGGCCATGACGGCGCGCGCCTTGCCCCGGCGGCCCAGTGCGCGGCCGCTGCACACCGTGTAAACGGCCTGCATATCCAAGCCATTGCGGCGCGACCACTCGGCCAGGGTGATGTCTTGCTTCTCCAGCGTGCGCAGAAAATCTGCAACGCTTTTATTGGCGGCTTTTGGCATGTGCGTGCTCCGTGTTACCGTGTCAATTCGTGTTGATTTGTGTTGAAAGGGAATGGGCGGCATGGATGTTTCAACTTCGATTGCCAGTGCGCTCTCCAGCGTCAATGCCGCGCTGGAGATGGGGCGCACATTCATCGGGATGCGCGACGCCCACGTAACGGCGGCCGCCCAGCGTGAATTCGGCGAAAAACTGGCCGGCGCTCAGGCCCACCTTTTGGAGATAGGCGCGGCCGCCATCGCGCAGCAAGGGCAGATCGGCGTCCTTGCTGAGCGCGTGCGCGAGCTGGAGGCTCATGCCGCTGAGAAGCAGCGTTACGTTCTTGCCGAAGTCAGCGCCGGGCGGGAGTTCTTCGCCTACCGCCTGCGCAACGCGGTGGAACTCCAAGAGCGCGCCGACGAGACGCCCCACTTCGTCTGCCAGCCTTGTTTCGATGGCGGCCAAAAGGCTGTCTTGGTCGGCAACGGCAGCGGCACCTGGGAGTGCCCCCTGTGCAAGTTCATCGCCCGCCCTGGCCCCGCAGCCGCGCAGTCGGCACCCACCGGTGGCCGAAGGCGGTTGTTCGGCGGTGCCTGACGCGGCGGATTGGTGATGTGCCTCGCAAATGATCTGGCGAATGAGGGGTTCTGTGCTGCGGTGCTCAAGCAAAAGGGCGGCTTTGGTCTGTTGCATGGTGGGAAGTCGTCTCGTGTTGTGGTGATTATTTTCTAAAAATTTAGAAAGATCAATATGTTTTCTAAAAATTTAGATGGCGTGCGTGAGCGCTTGAGCAGCGAGCTGAAGCGGGTTGGGCCTGAACAGGTCGCCGAACAAGCGGGGGTTTCGCTGGCAACCGTCTACAACTGGATGAAGGGCGCGAACACGCCGCTGAACAAGTTCATGCAGCTTGAATTGGCAGGGGTGGATGTGGCGTTTGTCATCACCGGCCAGCGCGGCAGCCAGCCCATGCCCTCGCCCGCCATCAGCGAAGGCGACCGCACCCTTCTGGACAATTTCCACGCCGCCCCGGCGCAGGTGCAGGCCGGGGTGAAGACAACGCTTGAGGCGTTCGAGCCTGCGGCTGCAGGCAAGCGCAAACCCAAGGCCGCGTGATGCGACCAATGACGAATTTTTTTGAGCTTTGCGGCCTCCAGCGCTTGCCAGTCAAGCGCGGGTAGCTACAGATTTGGAAGTTGCAACGTCATGAAAACTCCCCTGTGTCCGTCGTGCAAGGCGGTGCTGCCCAAGCTGCCCCAGCGCAAAACCAAGTGCAAAGCCTGTGGCGAATACATGTTCGTCAAGAGCACTCCCGACAACCGTGAAAAGCGGCTGATGACTCAGGCGCAGGCAGATGCAGCCGAGCAGGCGTGGACAGATAGATACGAGCGGGAAAAGGTGGAGACTCGTGCGCAGTTGATGCAGCCCGCGCTTGCCGGTGATCGCAATGCCGTCTTGAGGATGATCGCCAACTCACAAGACCCGGAGGAACTGGAGCGCTGGTGGTTGCTGCTCATTGAGATTGACCTCGCCAAACTTGCCCGCCAAGGCGTTCGGACTGTGCAACTGACAGCGGGAAAAGCGCGGGACAGGCTTTGCCCCGTCTGCCGTGCGCTGGATCAATCAATCATCGGTGTCGGTGCGGGGGCGCGCGCAGTAATGCCCGAGAACTGCACATGCTCAACCAAGGGGCTGTTGTCCGTTTCTGGATGGATCAAGCAACCCAATGGGAGCGGCTATGTTGACATGAGCGCAGGATCGACGCGATCAGTTCCTCCTCGCCAGATGCCGCACCGTAACGAAGAGCGAGCTGGTGTGAGCTGGCGTTTCACGCTTGTGGTCTTCGGCATGCTCTTCGCCTTGTTGGCTGTGGCGGGCATGCTGCGCTGATAAGAGGCTAACTGTTTTCCCCATGTGCCTTGTTCCGTGGTATCTTAAAAAGCACTCCCCCCGCACCCAGGCCGACTCATGTCGGCCTTAGTTTTTTATGCCCCCGCAATGACAGTCGCGGCATGGGCATTACCAATTCCTTTTTCCTCGGCTTCATCTGCGGCGGGCTGATCCCGGTCATCCTTGGCTCGTGGTCTGTGGCGCGCAGCCACCGCAGAGACCGCGTGCGCGGCGGCGTCAACCCGCGCCTGCTGGTGGCGGGCCTATCCCTCTCAGCTGCGGCCCTGGTGGGGCTTGTGGCGCGCGAGGGCTACACGGACAAGGCCACCATCCCCACCCAGGGCGACCGGCCCACCGTGGGCTTCGGCTCCACGTTTCACGAGGACGGCACGCCCGTGAAGATGGGCGACACCACCACGCCAGTGCGCGCGCTCATCAAGGCGCAGGCGCACATCGGCAAGGCCGAGGCCGCGTTCCGCGACAGCCTGGTCGGCGTGGCCCTCTACCCCGGCGAGTACGACCTGTACGTGGACTGGGTGTACCAGTACGGCATGGGCGCCTGGCTCAACTCCGGCATGCGCCGCGAGCTGCTCGCGGGCAACTACACGGCGGCCTGCGACGCGCTGCTCGACTACCGCAAGCTCACCAGCGCTCGCCAGGAAGGACCTGGCTGGGTGGTCAGCAAGCGCGACGCGCAAGGCCGCCCCACGCGCTGGGAATTCGATTGCTCCACGCCCGGCAACAAGGTTTGCCGGGGCGTGTGGACGCGCCAGCAGGAGCGCCACGCCAAGTGCATGGCGCTGCAGTGACATGGCGGCCCGGCTCCTCCTCTCGCTGCTCACCGCGCTGGCCCTGGTTGGCGGCGGCTACTGGTGGGGCAGCTCGGCCACCGACAACGCCTGGACCGCGCGGCAAGCCAAGGCGGCCCAGGCCGCCGCCGATGACCTGGCAAAGGAAACCCGGCGCGCCGACCAGGCCGCAGCCCATTACCTCACCGAACACCTCGACCAGGAAGACCGCTATGCAGCACTCGACCTCGAATACCGCGAACTGGCCCGCCATGCTCCTCTTGTGGTGCCTCGGAGCGTGCCTGTGGTTTCTGCCTGCAGTGGCATTGCGCCAGCAGTGGAGCCCACGCCTGCAGCAACGCCTGCGCCGGGGGCTGTGGGCACTGACGGTCTTGGCCTCACTCTGGCTGCTGTCCGCATGTGGAACGGCGCCCTCACCGGCACCGACGCCCCTGCGGGTGCCTGCGGCCTTGCTGGTGCCGCCGCAGGCGCCGACGCTGCTTGCGCCGAAGACTCCGGCCTCTCGCTCGACGACGCCTGGGCCAACCACCGCGCCAACGCCAAAGCCTGCGCCGACGACCGGCAGCGCTTTCGCGCACTGATCGACTTCTTAAACCTCCGCCAACAACCATGAGCGAACAGAACCAAGACCGCAAGCAAGAGCTGCTGCTGCTCGGCCAGATCCACGGCATGGTGCAGTCCTTGAAGGACGGCCAGGACCAGCAAAACCGGCGCATGGACCGGATGGAGCAGCGCATGGAAGAGCACTACAACGGGCTCGACACGCGCCTGCGTGAAGTCGAGAAGAAGGCCGCCGTGGCAGGCGCCGTGTCGGGCGGTGCGGTCGCCGTGGGCACGGCGCTGATCGTGGAAGGCATCAAGCAGTTCGTGCGCGGCGGCGGCCCTGGCCTGGGGAACTGATGGCACACCCCGGCGAAAAACGCGCCCAGCTCCGGGGCCTGTACGTTTTCCAGCGCCTGCCGATGGAGACCGCCTGCAAGAAGCTGGGCGTGCCGCGCAGCACGGGCAACCGCTGGAAGCAGGAGGCCGCCGACAAGGGTGACGACTGGGACACCGTGCGCGCCGCCGTGGCCCTGGGCGACGACAACTTCGCCAGCCTGGGCAAGAAGCTGCTCGAAGACTACCTGGTGCAGCACCAGGCCACCATGGACTTGCTGCGCGATGCCAAGGAAATGGGGCCGCGCGAGCGCGCCGAGACCCTCGCCAGCATGAGCGACAGCTTCAACAAGACCATGGCGAGCTTCAAGCGCCTGGCCCCCGATCTGGACCGCCAAGCCGTGCAGATCGACGTGCTGCAGCGTTTCGTGACGTTTGCCAAGGCCAAGTATCCCCAGCACCTGGCCGCGCTGGCCGAGATGCTGGAGCCGTTCGGCGAAGAGTTGGCGAAGGCGCGGTAGTCATGCGCTGTGCAACCTGTGGTGAGGAAAAAGAAACCCGGCCTTACGGCAAGGGCGGTGCGGCCATTTGCTTTGGCTGCGCCATGGGCAGCGCAGATGCGCGGAGCGAAGCCGAGTCTCAATTCTCGACACAGCTCCACGCCTGCGGCCCCGTGGCCGTGGTGGGCAATGAGGCTGGGCCATACCCCTTGAAGGGCACCAGCCCGGAACATTGATATGGCAAAGAACACCAAGGATTTCCTCGCGGGCCTCACGGCCCTGGCCGACGATCTGCGCCGCCAGATCGACGCCAACATGGACGGCTGGGACGTTTCTCCCGAGGCCATCGCCGAGCGCCGCCGCAAGGTCTGCGACCCGGTGAACGGCTTCGAGTACTGGGACAGGAACTACTTCCCCCACTACGGCCGGGCCGAGCCCAGCGTGCTGCACCAGTATCTGTACAAGCGCCTGCCGGAGATCATCAACGCGCCGGGCGGCCAGCGTGATGCCATCGCCGCGCCACGCGGCGAGGCCAAGTCCACCAAGATCAGCATGTCGTTCGTGTCCTGGTGCATCGTCACCGGGGCGAAGTGGTACGCCATCATCGTCATGGACGCCTTCGAGCAGGCCGCCGAGATGCTCGAAGCCATCAAGGCCGAGCTGGAGGCCAACCCGCGCATCGCCAGCGACTTCCCCGAGGCCGCAGGCCAGGGCAAGGTCTGGCGCGCGGGCGTGATCGTCACGGCCAACGGCCGCAAGGTGGAAGCCTTCGGCAGCAGCAAGAAGATACGGGGCCGCCGCCATGGCGCGCACCGGCCCGACCTGGCGATCTGCGACGACATCGAGAACGACGAGAACGTGAACACGCCTGCGCAGCGCGACAAGCTGCAGGCGTTCGTCACCAAATCCGTCCTGTCGCTCGGCCCGCCCGATGACAGCATGGACGCCATCCTGGTGGGCACGGTGCTGCACTACGACAGCGTGCTTGCGCGCTTCTTGAAGAACCCGCTGTGGAACCGCAAGGTGTTCAAGGCCGTCCTGCAATGGCCCGAGCGCATGGACTTGTGGGAGCAGTTCGAGGGCCTGCTGCTCAATGCCGAGACGCCCCAGCAGGGCGAGGCCGCCGCCATGGCGCTGTATCACTCCAGCCAAGCCGAGATGGACAAGGGCGCCCAGGTGAGCTGGCCTGCGCTGCGCCCCCTGGTCAAGCTCATGATCCGCCGTGCGCGCGAAGGCCATGCCGCGTTCGACAGCGAGCAGCAGAACGACCCTGTGGCGGGCGACGACGCGCCCTTTGCGAACTCCATCCGCTTCTGGGTCAACCGCCTGGCCGAGTGGATTTTCTACGGCGCGTGCGACCCCAGCCTGGGTAAAGCGGGTAACAGCCGCGACCCCAGCGCCATCGGCGTGGGCGGCTACAACCGCGAGACCGGCGTGATGGACGTGGTCGAGGCAGCTATCAAGAAGCGCGTGCCCGACCGCATCATTAGCGACGTGATCGAGATGCAGCGCGAGTACTGCTGCGTCGTCTGGGGCTTCGAGAGCGTGCAGTTCCAGGAATTCCTGCGCACCGAGCTGGTCAAGCGCAGCGCCCAGCTCGGCGTGCCCGTGCCCGCCCGCGCGCTGATTCCGATCAGCGACAAGCTGCTGCGCATCGAGAGCCTACAGCCGCACATGCACAACGGCCTGATCCGGCTGCACAGCAGCCAGACCACGCTAATCGACCAATTCCGCCACTTCCCCAAGGCTGACCACGACGACGGCCCCGACATGGTGCAGATGCTTTGGATGCTGTGCGTGACGGGGGGCGTGGCCGCTATGGCCCAGGGCGGCAACACCCAGCAACCCCAAACCGCGCGCGAGCGCTACGCACGCCAGGCAGCGCGCATGTTCAGGAGACCGCGATGACCGATGAGAAAGTGACCCTTTTGGTAATTAAAGGCGTCATTGCCGACCTTCCTGATGCCGACCGTCAGGGCGTTCTGCTGGCCGCCGCCAAGCTGCGTGAAGTAGTGGCCTTGCACAACGACCACGGCACCCTGGCGCTGGCCTTGGTGGGCGCTGAACACGCCGCAGAGGGCTGATCCATGGGAGTCTTTAAAAGAATGCTGCAGGCTGTGGGCTACGCCCCGGCCGCCGATGCCGCGCCCGTGCCCTCACCCGCGCCTCAGCCCGTGCGCGAGGCCGCAGCAGCCCAGGGCGACCGCGACGACGATGCGGGCTGGCGCCGCCTCTCGGGCGACGGCCTGGCGAGTATGAACGAGCGCGACCTGGAGCCCATGGCCCAGGACCGAATGCAGAAGCTCGCTGAGTACCTGTGGCAGAGCAACCTGCTTGCCAACCGCCTGGTGGAGCTGCCGCTGGCCTACCTGCTGGCCGAAGGCGTGGCGCTGCAGTGCGTGGATGACGAGCACCAGGCACTGCTCAACGCCTTCTGGTCCGACCCCATCAACAACTGGCCCATGAAGCTGGAGCAGCGCGTGCGCGCCCTGGGGCTGCTGGGCGAGCAGTGCTACATCGCCAACGTGCGCGAGGGCGATGGCTTCGTGCGCCTGGGCTACCTCGACCCGCGCCAGATCGCCACGGTGGTCAACGATCCCGACAACCCCGAGCAGCCCATCGGCGTGGTCACAAAGCGCGACAACCGGGGGCGCCAGTACAAGTACCGCGTGATCGTGCTGGGCGAGGATGCGGAGCTTTTCAGCGAGCGCACCCAGCGCATCCGCGCCGAGGACTTCGGCGATGGCGAGGTGCTGCTGTTCCAGCTCAACAAGTTTCCGAACGGCAGCCGGGGCCGTTCCGACCTGCTGGGGCAGATGGACTGGCTGGACGCCTACGACGACTTCCTGTTCTCCGAGCTGGATCGCATCGACTACCTGCGGCGCTTCGTCTGGGACGTCACAATGACGGGCGCCGACGATGCCGCGGTCAAGAAGTACGAGAAGGAATTCGTGCCGCCCGGCCCCAACAGCGTGTTCGTTCACAACGACCAGGTCAAGCTGGAGCCCAAGACGCCCGGCCTGCAGGCGGCCGACACCAGCCAGAGCGCCCGGCTGCTGCGCAACCACGTGCTGGGAGGTGCCACGGTGCCCGAGCACTGGTTCGGCGGCGGGGGCGACGTAAACCGCGCCGCCGCGAGCGAGATGGGCGAGCCCACCTTCAAGATGTACAGCATGCGCCAGGGCTTTTTAAAGCGCATGCTGGAGGAGATTGGCCGCTACGTGCTCTGGTGTGCCGCGCGCACCCGTGGCGAAAAGCCCGACTGGGCGAAGGACGAATGGCAAGTCACCGCCGTCTTTCCCGAGTTGCTCAACCGCGACATCACCAAGTTCGCCAGCGCCATGCAGGCGGTGACCGCTGCCGTGATCCAGATGATCGAGGCCGGGCTGCTCACCGAAGAGACCGCCCTCAAGATCATCGCCGACGTGGCCCAGCGCTTCGGCCAGGACTTTGACGCCAAGACCGAGCTGGCCGCCGCCCGGAAGGAAGCCGCCCAGCGCAAGGCCGAGCGCGCGGCCGAGGATGTCTTCCAGATCCCGCCCGCCGCCGATGCCCAAGAAGACTGACCTCCAGGGCAAGCCCGACAAGGCTTTCGAGGCCGAGCTGGCGCGGCGCCTGCGCGAGCGTGCGCGCGACCTGCTGGCCGGGCAGACCGAGGTGCTGCAGATCCTCAAGGATGCGCGCACCCAGATCCTGGCCACGCTGGCGGGCCTGCCCAGCGACTGGCAGCAGTGGCAGCTCTCGCGCCTGCTGGGCCAGATCGAGGACGTGCTGGAAGGGGCCACCGGCAAGGCGGGGGTGCTGTTCGGGCTGCGCATGGATGGCGCCTGGCGCGCGGGCGAGGACTTCATCGACAAGCCCTTGGCCCTGATCGGCCAGGCCGTTGAGCTGCGCCTGGCGCAGCTCGACGTGGGCGTGCTCAAGCAAATGAAGGCGTTCGGCACGCTGCGCCTGAAAGACGTGGGGCAGGAGGCATTGCGCAAGATCGGCCGCCAGCTCGGCCTGGTCACAATCGGCGGGCAAACGCCGTTCGCGGCCATCAAGCAGGTGCAGGCGCTGCTGGAGGGCGAGTCGCCCCGGCGAGCCACGGCCATCGTGCACACCGAGGTCAGCCGCGCGTTTGCCATGGCGGCCAACGAACGCCTGGAGCAAGCCGCAGAGCTGGTGCCCGGTCTGTGCAAGCAGTGGCGGCGCAGCGGCAAGATTCACAGCCGGTGGAACCACGACCTGATGGACGGCCGGGTGGTTGAGGTAGGCAAGCCCTTCAAGGTGCCGAACCCAGGGGGTGGCATGGACCTGATGCAGTGCCCGCACGACCCGAAGGCCCCGCCCGAGCAGGTGATCCACTGCGGGTGCATCAGCCTGCCCTGGATGAAGCACTGGAAGGTGATGACACCAGGGGCCAAGCCGTTCAGCGAGCTGGAGCTGAAGCTCGATGGCCGCAAGGCGGCGCTGGACCAGGCGGCGAAGAAAGCCGGGGGGCGGCGCGAGGGCGAAGCGGTGATCCAGAAGGAGACTGAAAAAGAGGCCGCTCTGGCGCATTAGGCGCCCTTGAGGCGCCTACCCCCTTGGCATGTGCGCCGGGCGGGCTTGGCGGGCGATTTAAATTGGGTTTAAATGCATTGGGGTGCTACTTGGTTCGCGCCGGGTTCTTCTGGTGCTTGCCATAGCGGTACCCTTCCTTCCAGGCCATCCACATCGCTTCCTCGATCATGGCCTCTGGGCCGAGATGCGGATTGACCTGCGCCTGGGGCGAGATAAGCCATAGCCTGAAAAGCGCGTACTGCTGATCCAGTTCCTTGGTTTGCTGGTCGTCGTTGGCGTGCTTGTCATCCATGTACGTAGCTCCTCGGTTGGCGTGGCCTGGAAGTGTCGCCCGATTCCGGCGAATTCGCCACCACCGAAGCCCGCGTGGTAGCCTGAAAACCCTCTTCCATCGCCCGAGGCCGACCCATGTCGGCCTTAGTTATTTGTGCCCCCCTCGGCACAGTCACTCCATCGCAACGCCGCCTCGCGGCATACCTGGATGGAGTGATGCATGCCCGACCCGACAAAGCAGGACGCGGCCGACAAGGCCAAGTCCCAAGAACAGACCTTCGCAGAGGCCGCCAAGCGCGTACAGCGCAAGGTGGTCGAGTTCGCGGACGTAAAGGGCGAGGACGGCAAGCCCGCCAAGGCGCCCCGCGAAAAGCGCATCCCCATCAAGGCCGATGAAGTTCTCGCCGTGCGTGACTACGGCACGCACGTCGTCGTCGTGACGCGCGACGGCCAGAAGTTCACCAGCCAGGACGAGTAAGCGGCTATGCCGATCAAGCTCATTCCTGCTGGCACTGGCTACGCGCGTCTGACCGAGGCTGTGACCACCGAGTACGGCCAGCTCATCGACCTGGTGCGCCAGGCCGTGCGCGACAAGCTGCGCCTGTCGGCCAATGGCGACTACTACGTGGACGTGCGCGGCATCTGGCCCGACCGTGTGGTCGTGGCGTTCAAGGGGCGCCTGTACAGCTACGCCTACACCGTGGCCGCCGACAACACCGTGGCGCTGGGCGACGCGGCCGAGGTGGTGGCGGACTATGCGCCCGTGGGCGCTGCTGCGCCCCCAGTCCTCCCTGCTGGTGCGTCCAATGCAGTGGCTACGGCCGTGCGCGAAGCCGTAGCGGCCGATGGTTCGGTGGTGTTCCGCGAGGCGGCCGATGGGTCCATCGAGGTCACTATCGTCAAGGCGGGCCGCAGCGGCAACCGCAACTACTACCCCGACGCCACGCTGCGTGAGGCGGTGCCCCAGTTCGAGGGCGTGCGTGTGTTTGCCAAGAGCGATGCAGACCACATCGCGGGCAAAGGTAAGGACGTACGCAACCTGATCGGTGGCATCTACGGCGTGCGCTTTGTCGAGGGCAAGGCCACTGACACGGGTGCACTCGTGGGCACCTTCCGGGCTATCGACCCTACCGATGCGGCCGTCACCAAGATGGTTGAGGCCGTCAAGCGCGGTATGCAAAGCCTGCTGGGCCTGTCCATCGATGCCTTCGCGCGCACGAAGCCACGCCAGGTGGGCAAGGAACGCCTCACCGAGGCGGTGAAGTTCACCAAGGTGGTCTCCGTTGACCTGATCGTCGAGCCGGGCGCTGGCGGCGGCCTGGATCGTCTCACCGAAGCCGCCGCCGATCCCACCACTACCAACGAAGGAAGCGAAATGCCTCTCTGGAAGCAACGCATGCTGGAGGCCATCAAGGCCAAAGACCCGGCGAAGCACGCCACGATCAACGTGGACACGATCACCGACGACGAAGTGGTCAACCTGCACGAGGCCGTGTGCGGCCCACTGGTGCCCGAGCCCGGCACCCAGCGCGTGGCAGAGGCCCAGGGCGACAACGCCCCCCTAACGCGCGCCGACCTGGCCGTGTTCGAGCTGCGCGCCGCAGCCCGCGAGCGCATCGGTGCGGCCAAGCTGCCCCAGGCATCCAAGGAGCGCCTGCAGGCGCAGATCGCCACGGCCACGGCCGAGCGCCTCACTGAAGCCGCCGTGGGCGAGCTGATCACGGCCGAGGGTGGCTACGTCGCCCGCCTGACCGAGAGCGGCGCAGTGCGCGTGCCCATGTTCGGCAATGGCGCCATCACCGTGGGCGACCGCAGCCTGACCATGCGCGACATGCTGGACGCCTTCTGGGACCCCGCCCACAAGGATCACGGCCGCGTGCAGTCCTTCAAGGAGTGCTACGTCGAGATGACGGGCGACCGCCTTGTCACCGGCCGCCTGCGCGAATGCGACCAGTCACGCATGGTCGAGTCGCTGGGCAGCGCCTCCCTGGGCGAAGTACTGGGCGATGCCGTGTCGCGCCGCATGCTGGCCGAGTACCGTGCTGCGGTGGACTTCGACGGCTGGCGCCAGCTCGTCAGCGTGGTGCCGGTGAACGACTTCCGCATGCAGCACCGCACGCGCTGGGGCGGCTACGGCGACCTGCCCGTAGTGGCCGAGGCGGCGAACTACCAGCCTTTGACCAGCCCCGGTGATGAAGAAGCCACCTACAAGGCTGACAAGCGCGGTGGCACCGAAGACGTGACGCTGGAGATGATCAAGAACGACGACGTGGGCGTGATCCGCCGCGTTCCCACGAAGCTCTCGCGTGCGGCGAAGCGCACGCTTGCCAAGTTCGTCTTCGATTTCCTGCGCAGCAATGCGGCCATCTACGACGGTAAGGCGCTGTTCCACGTTGACCACGCCAACCTGTTCACCGCCGCGCTGGACAAGGCTGCCTTGGCAGCACACCGCCTGGCGATGCTCAAACAGACCGAGCTGAGCAGCAACGACCGCATCGGCATTACGCCCACGCGCCTGGTCGTGCCGGTCGAGCTGCAGGAGACCGCCGTCGATCTGTTCAAGCTGTCCACCAACAACGAGAAGACGTTCATCCAGTCGCTGACGATGAACATCATCCCGGTCTGGTACTGGACGGACGCCAACGACTGGTGCACCGCCGCCGACCCAGCCGACATCCCCGGCATCGAGATGGGCTTCCTGGATGGCCGCGAAGAGCCGGAGCTGTTCGTACAGGACACGCCCAACGTGGGCTCCATGTTCGCGGCAGACAAGCTGACCTACAAGATCCGCCACATCTACGGCGGCGCGGTCACCGACTACCGCGCATTCACCAAGGCCGTGGTGGCCTGAACTCCAAAGCCCGAGTAGGGCTAGTGAAGTGGCTGGCATCCCCAACTGCCCGGCCCTCCCCGCAAGGGGTGGGTTCGTAAAGGCCCCGCACCTGGAGCCTTCACCAACCCAGTCGATCCACTTTTAAACACCCGACAACATGGCGCTCGCCGACATCCAGCAGCTATTGAACGACCTGGTGTCCGACCAGGATGATGCCGTTGCTCCCGACGTGCGCGACCGCGCCATCGCCGAGGCGCTGGTGCGCTACGACGCAGACCTGTCGCCGCTGCCCGGCGCGGACGTGCCGCAGGCGCATCGCCTGCCGGTGGCGCAGTACGCGGCCTACCTGCTGTGCCAGCAGCTCGCCACGCGCTACAGCAGCGACCGGGACTCCACCCTGGCCGTGGATGCGGCCCGTGTTGAAAGCCGCGCCCGTGCCTACGCGCTGCGCGCCAAGGAATACCGCGCGGCCTACTACCAGGGGACGGGCCAGGCAGACCCCTTCAGCGCGGCGGCGGGCACCGGCCTGGCGGCGGCTGCGGGCGTGGTGAGCTGGCCCCGGCGCAACCCGCGCCACGGCCTGGTGCGAAGGGGTGTGTGATGGAGCTGTCCATCAGCCTGGGTGACCTGCGCGCTTATGGCCAGGGGCTGCGCGATGCGCCCGCCTACACCGACCAGGTGCTGCGCGTGGCCATGACCGAAGCCACCTTGCTCCTTCAACGCGAGTGGCAGGAGCGCCTGCCGCGTGGGGCTTCTGACATTACCGCCGCCAGCATCACGAGCGACGTTGCCAGCACCCCCGCAGGGGTGCTGGGCGTGGTGGGCAGCAGCCAGCCCAGTGCGTTGTTTGTTGAGCTGGGCACCAGGCCGCACATGCCGCCTGCCCAGGCACTGGAGCCCTGGGTCAAGGCCGTGCTGGGCATCCGCGAGCCTAAGGAAGTCAAGAGCGTAGCGTTCCTGGTGGCGCGCAAGATTGCCCGCGAAGGCACGCCAGCGCAGTACCCCATGGCGCGCGCAGCATCAGCCATCGAGGGGCAAATTCTCGCTATGTTCGAGCAAGGTGCGGCCAAGGTGGCCGCGTACCTGGCGGGAGGTGGCACATGACGATGCCTAACACCCTGGCCGCCACCCGTGAAGCCCTGCTCGCGCTGTTGCGCGCCGTGCCTGCTGTGGGTCAGGTGCACCCGTGCGAGCGCTATGCGTCCGACGACCGGGGGTTTAAAGCGGCCTACCAGTACCGTCACACCGACCCCGCCACGGATGGGTTTGGGGCCGATGCGCACATCCGGGGCTGGTACTTGCGCCGCGCTGCCACCTCGGAGCTGAACGCCGATGGCCGCATCCTGAACGAGCACACCTGGCAGATGCGTGGCTATCTCTCGTTTAACGGTGCGGTGGACAGCGAGCTGATCTTTGACGACCTGGTCGAGCGCATGCGCGATGCCGCGCGCTTGGCAGGAAACCTGGGCCTGCCCGGGCTGCTGGGGGCCAGCACGGCCGAGGAACGCGGCCTGCAGGTGGCAAGTTCTGGGCCGGTGTGGTTTGCAGGTGCGTTGTGCCACAGCGCCGTGCTGCAGCTCAAAACCCGCAACTGGGCCGAATGGAGGAAGCCGTGACCACAAAACCCGCCCAACCACGCAAGAAGCCGCCTGCGCCACAGACCCTGGAGCGGGTGTGCCTGGCGCGTGAGCATGAGCACCAGGGCGTCTTGCGTGCGCCTGGCACAGAGATCGAAGTGCACCCCGAAACCGCCCGCTGGCTGCGCGCCGTGGGTGTTGTATCCAACCCCAAGACAAAGGAATGAACCATGTCTTCTGAAGCAGTCATCAAACGCACCTTCGCGCCCGCCGCCCTGGTGGGCCATGTGTACGCCCGCGAACGCGGCGCCACCACCGCGCCCATGCCCATCGGCAACGTGCTGGAGCTGGAGCTGTCGCACAAGGAAGAAGTGCAGACCCAGCCCGACATGACGCAGCTTGGCGGCGGCGTGCATGCCGAGCTGCGCCGCGTGACCGATGTCGAGATCAAGATGAAGCTGGCCGACCTCAACGTGACCAACCTGGCTCGTGCCTCGCTGGGCACGGTGACCGGCGTGGAAGGCGGCGCCGTGGCGGGCGAAGCCCACAAGGTGACACGCGGCGGCATCTTGCGCACGGCGCACATTGCCCCCAAGAACGTGGTGGTGCGCAAGGGCAATGCCGCTGGCACGGCCACGGTGACGGACGAGGAGCACCTCAACGTGAGTAAGGGGGACACAATTGCACTGGACCACCCCGGGGCCACCAACGTGGTGATCCGTGCGGGCGACAGCGTGGCCACGGCCACGCCGCTGACATCCGCAGGAAACTACACGGTGGACGCCGCCGGGGTGCATGTGGATGCCACTGCCCCTGGTGTGACAAACGGCAAGGGCTTTTGGATCAGCTACGAGTACCCCACAGTGGGCGCCGCCGTGCCTGCGGCGGGCAACTGGGAGGCGCGTGCTGCCGGGGTGTTCGTGTTCCCGGATGCTGCGGGCCTGGCCGACGATGAGGATGTCACCGTCGATTACGAGTACGCCAGCTATGCCGTGATCGAAGCGCTGACCACCAAGGCCAAGGAACTGGAGCTGATCTTCGAGGGCTTGAACGAAGCGGACGATGGCAAGCCCAGCATCGTGGAGGTCTGGCGTGCATCCCAAGGGGTGGCATCGAGCATCGGCCTGCTGGCCGACAAGGGCTTTGCGAGCCTGCCCGTATCGGGCGCGGTGCTCAAGGACGACACCAAGAACGGCGCCGCGATCAGCAAGTACTACCGGGTGCGCAAGCTCTAAAAGCTACTTCCACCAATACAAAGGCCGACAGATGTCGGCCTTATTTATTTGTGCTTCGCGCGAGACAGTTACGCCATGGGTTCGGTCAGTGCTCGCTGGTGAACATGCGCACAAAGCCCCACACGATGTAGCCCCCCAGGGCCAGCAAAGCAATCAGCGCGACTGCCATACCCACAGGTACCGAAGCACCCGCCCCCACCAGGAAGGCGATGCAGAGGATGAACAGGATCAGGCGCGGCATGGCTGCATTGTAGGAAAACGTGGCGGACAAGCAAATCAGCACCGAGTTGAGCATTGGCGTGAAGGGCCGGGAGTCAATCACCGGCCTGGCCGATGACCTGGACAACGTCGCCAAGGTGCTCGATGGCGACATGAAGACCGCCGCCCAGGCGGCGGCTGCGCAGTTGCGCGGGCTGGCGCAGCAGGATGCCGCCATCAATGCATTCAACACCCTGGATTCGGAGGCACGGGCCGCAGCGAAGGCGTTGAAGGCTGCGCAAACCGAGGCGGCGAACTATGCCGCCCAGGTGGGCCGTGGTGCCCTGATGACCAAGGAAGAGGCCGATGGCATGGTGCGTCTACAGGCCCAGGTCAAGGCCACCAAGGATGCCTATGATCAGAGCAGCACGGCCCTCAAGACGGCCCAGGCCGAGCTGACACGCTACGGTATCAGCGCCAAGGATGTAGGTGCGGCCCAGCAGCGGCTGCGCGCCCAAATGGGCTCTGTGCGTGAATCTGTTCAGGAGTTGGTTCCCGGCTATCGTGCTGCCGCCGCTGGCGCTGGCGCCGTAGAAAAAAGTGCACGCGACATGGGCGCAGCCGTGCGTCAGGCGGGTGCTCAGTCACAGGAGGCTGCTCAGGGAGTGGGCGTGTTGGGCCAAGCCGCCAAGGCTGCGGGCACGGCAATGGCAGCAGCATTTACCGCACGTGAGGCGGTGGCCGCCGCCGCCAGCATGGAAACGTTACAAGCGGGCCTCAAGGCCGTCACCGGGGATTCCGCGAAGGCCGCGCAAGAACTGGAATTCGTGCGTGCAGTAGCCAGCAAGGTCGGCGTGGACACGGTGGAGGCTGGCCGCGCCTTCCTGGGCCTGGCCGCCAGCACCAAGGGGACTGCCGTAGAAGGCAAGGCCACGCGCGACGTGTTCGAAGCGGTGGCTACCGCCATGGGCAAGGCGGGCAAAAGCAGCGCCGAGACCAGCAACGCCTTGGTGGCGCTGGGCCAAATGGCCAGCAAGGGCACCGTGCAGGCCGAGGAACTGAAGGGCCAGTTGGGCGAAGCGCTGCCCGGCGCGCTGCAGGCTGCTGCGGCGGGCATGGGCATCACAGTGGAAAAGCTGAACGAGCTGGTGGAAGCCGGGAGCATCACAGCCAACGACATCTTCCCGGCGCTGACAAAGGGGCTGAACGAGCTCTACGGCCAAGCCGGCGGTGCACAGACGCTTTCGCAGGAATTCATCAATATCAAGAATGCCTTCACCGACATGAGCGCGCGCCTGGGCGAGAGTGGCGGGCTCAACGCATTCAAGGTGGCGGCCGAGCTGGCACAAATGGCGATACTGCTGTTTGGTGAAGGCTTGGTGTCCGCTGGGCAAAAAATCGGCGTGCTGATGGGGGCCATCATGACGCTGGATTTTTCGCGTGTGCGCGAAGAATTTGCCGCCATTGAAAAAGCCTCGCAAACCAGCATCCTCAAGGCGGCGCAGCACAACGACACGCTGCGCGCATCGCTGGAGCTGGTGAACCCCGAACTGGGCAAAACCAATGGCGCGGCAGCGGCAGCAGCCGCAGGGCTGGCGCAAGCTGGTGGTGCAGCACAGGCTGCGGGTGCGCAGGCGGCGGCGAGCGCTGGCGACTGGACGCGCCTGCAGGTGGGCTATGGCAATGTGCTGGCCAGCGTGCAGGAGAGCATTTCCCTGGCGCAAAAGAGCGTTGCCGCGCGCGAGGCCGAGGGCAAGGCGGCCATGGATCTTGCCACCGCCTTTGGCACCGAGGGGCAGCAGCGCGCAGCCGCTGCCAGCGCGGCCCAGGCCAGCGCACAGGCGCTGGAACAACTGGCGCAGGCCCGCCAAACCGAGCTGGACACGCTCAAGGCCAAGCTGCAGTCGATGGAATTCGAGGTGGCGGCCGAACTGAAGGTGGACGATGCGCGCAGGAAGCAGCTGGAGGATCTGCGCACACTGATCGCCGAGCGCACCGAGGAAACGCGCAAGGCCCGCGCCCAGGCCGATGCCTCTTCCGTGGTGGCTGCCAAAGCCACGGCCGAGGCCCAGGCCCACAAAGACAACGGCGGCCGCGTGCGCGAGCTGGGTGACGCTTACGCGCATGCCGAGGTCAAGGTGCTGGAGCTGCGCGCCGCGCAGGAGCAAGGGCGCGCCACGGCGCAGCAGGTGGCCCAGGCCGAGCGCGACGCCGGGGCGGCGCTGGTGCTGTACCGTGATGCGCTCAAGGACTCGGCCCAGGCCACGCGGGCGGACATCGCCCTCAAGCGCAGCGCCATCGGCGTGCGCCAGTCCGCGCTGCAGCTGGCCATCGCCGAAAAGCAAACCGCCTACGAGCTGGCCCAGGCGCAGGGCGATGAAGCCGGTGCGGCCCAGGCGCTGCTGGAAATCAAGCGCCTGGAGGCCAAGCAGGCGCTGCTGTCGGCTCAGGCCAAGCGCGTCGAGGCCGAGGGTGTGTTGGCTGCAGCCGAGGCAAAGCGTAAGGACTTGGAGCTCAGGGGGCTGCTGACGGAGGCGGCGCAGGCAGAGATCGACGCATCCATCAACTCGGCCACGGCGATGCTCAACCAGGCCAAGGCAGCGGAGGAGCTTGCCAAGAAGCTGGAGCGGCTTGCGGGTCTGCGTGGCGGTGGTGGTGGTGGCGGCGGCGGCGCGGGCGAGACCCTGCAAAACGTGGGCGACAGCGCCGACAAGGCGGGCGACAGCCTCAAGGGCATGGGCGACAAGGCGGAAAAAGCGGGCAAGCAAACTGCCGGCGCCGCCAAGGAGGCCTCCCAGTCCGCCGACAGCCTGGTCAGCATGTGGTGGCGCGGAGAAAACGGCGCCAGCAAGTACGCGCAGGCGGTGAACAAGGCCATGTGGGAGACCGTGCGCTTCCACCCGCAAACCGAGGCGGGCTTCGCGGCCATGAGCGCCCAGGCCAACAAGATGATCGAGACCCTGGAGGGGATCGATGCTGCTCAGCAAAAGCTGCAGCAGTCTGCCCAGGGCAGCGATGCGGCGCTGGCTGATATGCGCATGCGCCTGCTGGAGATCGACGGCACCGAGGAGGAGATCGCTGCCGCCAAGGCCGAGCGCGAGCGCAACCAGATCACGCTGGAGCTGCAGCGCCTGCAGCTCGAAATGGAGCGCGCGCGCGTCTGGAAAGACAACGCCAAGCTGGCCGAGCTGGACAAGGAAATCGCCAAGCAGAAGGAAATGCTGGCGTTGCTCGGTCAGATTGAGGAGAAAGAGCGCGCACAGCGCAAGCGGGAATCCGACAAGCAGCAGGCGCAAGAGAAAGAGCGCACCAAGAGCAGCACCAGCTCCAGTGCAGGCCCCGGTGCAACGCCGCCTGGTGCGGGCCCCAGCACTGCGCCCCCATCTTCTGCGCCCGGCGCCAGTCCGGACAGCAGCCCTGGCGTGAAGCCAGGCGCTGGCAGCACGGTCTACGTCTCGAACATCACCATCGACGGCCGCCGCCAGTCGGTGGGCTACGCCGACCGGCAGAGTCAGCTCAACGGCGATGCGCTCATCCGCTCGCTGGCTGAAGCCAAGAGGGTTGCCCAATGATCACGCTTGCCCGCGCTGGTGAGGTGCTCACCCTGTCCGACCGTCTGCTGTGGACGGACGAATACGCCTGGACGCCCGTTGTGACAGCGCAGAAGTGGGGGACGCACGGCGCACTCATCGTGCACGTCGGCAAGCGCAAGGCGGGGCGCCCCATCACGCTCGACGGGCGCGACAGCCGCGCCTGGATCGAGCGCGCGCAGTGCGACCAGCTCAATGCGTGGGCCGCGTTGCCGGGTGCCGAGTTCAGCTTGGTAGTGCGCGGCCAGGCGCGCACGGTGCTGTTCCTCGAATTCACTGCCGACCCGATCTGGCGCCTGGAAGACAGCGAGATCAACGGCCAGACCGTCTACGTCCCCTTGTTTAAATTTCTGGAGGTGTGATGCCACTGCTTGCAGGCGACATCCGTTTTGCGCGCTCGGCCAACATGGCCGACGTGCCCGAGGGCGGCGGCCCTCCGTCCGCGCAGTTGCTGACCAGCGGGCGCAGCAACGAAATCTTCCCGGACATTTCCGAGGAGACGCGCACCGTGGGGCGCGTGGAGATCTATTCGATCTTCGGTGTGCTGCGCAATGCCGACCAGGCGCCGCTGTATGGCGCCAACGTGATCATCGCGCAGCCGCCCGCTGACCCGCGCGTGAGCGTCACCATGCTCACGCTCAAAGACCCCTTCGCCACACGCAAGCAGATCGCGCAGCGTATCGAAAGCGGCATGACGGCGGGCAGCGAGTGGAATGGCTACCTGCTGGAGAACCACTACGAGACCATGAAGGCATGCCAGCTCCTGCAGCGGCCCGGCATGCCGCCACCCGCTGTTGGTAAGACCTATGTGCTGGTGTACATGGAAGGCCAGGCGGGTGAGCGCTACCAGCGCGTGCGCATCAAGAGCGTGGACACGCAGACGCGCACCTTCACGGAGGTCATCAACGGCACATTGGTTGATTTCCAGGCGCAGGTTTCGACATGCGAGTTGTTTGATGCACTGCTTTACGACTTTCCTGGATCGCCTCCGACCCGGTTCTTTGCACGCAATGCGCAAAAAACGATGGTGCGCGAGACGGTCTATTACGACGGCGGCCTGTTCTACGGCGCAAGCCGCCTGACGGCTGCAACGCAGATCACCGACACCTGGATTCAGGCCGAGAGCATCTACACGCAGATCGTGCCCAACAACCGTACCGAGGCCGTCAGCGTAGACCAGCGGCCCACGGCACGGCGCACCATCGTGCTGGCCGAGGCGCCGCGCCGCGTCGAGGTGGGCATCACGCCGCACACCCAGCGCATCAAAGTGCAAGAGGAAAACCTCGGCCTGAACTACGTAATCCAGTGCTCTCCGCTGCCGGAGCCTGGCACGCTGCTTATCGACTACTGGGCGCAGGGCCAGCGCTACACGATTGCCGACGATGGCGCTGGCAAGCTCACGGGCTGGGGTGGCGGGTCGGTGTCGTACCTCACGGGCACGGTGATCGTGACGCTCAAGGCGCTGCCCGACATCGGCTCCCTGATCTGCATGAGCCATGGCACGCGCACGGCGTACACCAGCCGCGCGGGCCAGGGTGCCGTGGTGCCCCGGCCCGAGTACTGCTTTGTGCTCGGCGGCGATGACGAGGCCACCGCCTCTGACCGCGTCGTGCCCGGCAGCTTTTCGATTGAATACCCCAGTGCCGGTGTCGTGCGCACCGTGTCTGACGATGGCACGGGCAAGCTCACGGGCGCTGCCACGGGCGTGCTGGACTATCCCAGCCGCACGCTGCTGCTGCGCCCCACGCACATGCCCGATCCGGGCGCCGTTTTTCAGATCTCCTGCCAGTTTGAGACGCTGGTGACCGAGATTGTCGGCGGTGCGCTCGTGCCGGATGCCGGTGGCTACATCAACTTCGGGCTCGCGCAACAGCCCGCCGCGGGCACGCTGCAGCTGCAGTGGGCTGTGGGCCGCCAGGTCAGCGCCAGTAGCGGCGGCAACCTCACCACCACCACCGCCACGAAATCGGCGGACGCAACCTATATCTGGAAATCCGCCCCGCAGTGGGTGGAGCCAGTAGCCACCAGCGGCAGTGGCGTCAACTGGCCGCGCAGCGCCTGAGGAGTACGAAATGGGCAGATGGACTCTTATCAGTACGCCGATGGCTATGGTCACCAGCAGCTCCAGCAAGGCCACGATGACCGAGGAAACCGGCAAGACGTCGGATAACCGCATCGTCACCGTGAAGACCGTCACTGACGACGGCGCCGGGCAGCTTGGCTTCGGGCGTGGCACGGTGGACTACGTGGGCAAGGCGGTCTCGCTCAAGGTCGTGAACTTTGACAAGCAGACCGAGGCGTACAAGAGCGACTACGAAAACGCCACGAATTTCGCGCGCGCCGTGACCGATGGCGAGGGCGACTGGAAAGACGACGGCAAAAAGGGTGGCGAGTACGGCACGGCCAGCGTGGGCGAAGAGCTGTTCTCGGGCTCCAGCCTGGTTGCGCGCTATCGGGTGGGTTCCAGTGTGCCGCGTACGCACACCGAGCAGTTTGAGCCCGGCGAGGTCATGCTGCAGCTGTGCCCCTACACCTCCCACCGGGTCGTGGCAGGCAGCGTGCAGTTCCGCTGGATGGGCCAGGTCTATGAGGACTTTGAGGGCGTCATTTACCGGGGGCGCACCGCGTCCGACCCCGGCATCGCATCGGGCCGCATGGACTACGAGACCGGCTGCGCCTTCATGTACGACTACGTGGTGGGCGGCATGGGCCCGCAGGACTTCACGCTGCTGAGCCTGTGGACGGTTGCCGGTCAATGGCACACGTCCAGCGTGTTCTTCAACACCGAGGTGGCGCCGCTGCGTGCAGGCGCCGGTGGCTTGGTGCTCTCGGTGGTCGATACGCATGGCGCCACGCTGACGGCCAACGTCAACGGCCAGGGGGTGGTCAGCGGTCTGCACATGTGGGGTGCGGTGGACTTCGCCCGGGGCGGCGTGCAGCTCCAGTTCGGCGATTTCGTGCTGGACTCCAGTTTGACTGCTGCTGAGAAGGCCGAGTGGTGGTACAGCGCGGCCGATGTGGGCGCGGTGCAGGCGGGCAAGATCTGGCGGCCGTGGCCGGTCGATCCGACCACGCTGCGCTACTCGTGCGTCAGCTACGTCTATCTTCCGGTGGATGCCAGCCTCATGGGCTTGGACCCCGCCGCGCTGCCGCCCGATGGCCGCGTGCCCTTCGCGCGCCCGGGTGACACCTGCGTGGTCGGCGTCACACACAGCGGGCCTGCGTTTGTGCCGTTCGTGGGTGAGACCTACAGCGTCGGCCATGAGCGCCTGTCGTTCGTGCAGGTGCTCGATGACGTCACTGGCGCCGAAATCCGCACGGGCTACACGCACGATCTGGACGCGGGCACGCTCACCTTCACAGACTTGACGGGCTACCCGGCCCAGATACGGGTGGTTGGCCGTACCGAGGTGTACCGCCAGATCGCCGAGGTGCGCATCGACGGCAAGGTGCGCCTGACCGAGCCCGTGGGCTACGCCTTCCCGGCTGGGGCCGTGTTCTCGACGGCGCTGCGCCAGAACGACCGCTTCGCACGCGTCTCACGGGTGTATAGCCAGGCGAGCTGGAGCGGCACCACCTGGTACGACGGGGTAGACCCCGCCAAGGGTGAGGCAGCCGCCAAATACAACCACGCGGGCGTACCCATCGAAGTCACCAACCGTGGCGCCATCACCGAGCGCTGGGCGCTGCGCATGCGCTCGGACGGCGTGACCTTCGACCTGATCGGCCAGCACCTGGGCCAGATCGCCAGCGGCACGATCAATGCGGATTTCGCGCCCATCAACGTGGCGGCGGGAGCGCCTTATTTGACGGTGCGCGCAGCCGGATGGAACACCGGCTGGGTGCAAGGCAACGTGCTGTTTGTGGACACCGTGGGTGCCGAAGGCCAGATCGCCGTGGTGCGCTGCACCCAGCCCAGCAGCCCCGCTGTGGCGGATGACAGTTTCTGGCTTGTGCAGCGCGGCAGCGTGGCGCGGCTTCCGGGTAACGAGTAAGCGTGGGAGAAGAAATGCTATCTACATCGGTCAAATGGATCCGCAACGACATGCGCGGAGCGCCCGTCATCAACGGCAACACGCCTGGGTGCCTGATCGCGGCGCTCGATGCGTTGCTGGTCACCGGCTGGGGCACAACCACGGCGCTCAGCGTCTCGGTCTCAGGCGGTATCGCTACGGCCACGGTCAATGCGGGCAGCAGCTTCGCAGAGCATGCTGTGGTGTGGGTCGATGGTGCGACGCCTTCCGCGCTCAATGGCGAGGCGCGCGTGCTGACAGCGAGCAACACGCAGATCACGTTCGCAACAACAGCCCCAGACGGCGTGGCCACGGGCGCGATCACGCTCAAATATGCCCCTGCAGGCTGGGAAAAGGTTGACACCAGAACCAACAAGGCCGTGTACCGCAGCACGGATGTGACTGGCGCACGCTTTTACCTGCGTGTCGATGACAGCAATGGCCTTTTCGCCAGAGTGCGCGGCTACGAGACCATGAGCGACATTGACACTGGCACCGGGCTTTTTCCACTCGATGCGCAAATCGCCACGGGTGGCGGCTACTGGCACAAGTCCACAGCAAGCAATACGACAGCAATCCCGTACCTGCTGGCTGCAGATGCAAAGCTGCTGCTGCAGGCTGTGTGTTTTGGCGTTGCGAACAGCGCAAACAACACCACAACAGCCGTTTTCGGCTTTGGCGAAGGTGTGGCACTCAATCCTGCGGGTGATGCCTTTGCTACTGTGTTGTCTGCGACGGGCAGCATCGGCAGCGGCCTCCAGTATGGCGGCCTGTCTGGTGCCTCCACCGACAGCGCCACCTCCGGCGCAGCTACCTTCGCACGCGGCTGGCAAGGGCTGGGTAGTGCGGTATATGCGCGCCCTGTGCCAGAGGGCGGGAACGTCACCATGCTATCCGGCAGCGATGGCACGCTAGGCATAGCCCCCGGGCGTGTAGATGGCGCAATCCGCATGGCGCGCATGATGCTCAAAGACCAGGCGACGAACGACTTGCGCGCCGTAGTGCCTGGCTGCCACTTTGTGCCGCAGGTGCTTGACAACACACCTTTCCCCACGCCCTTTGCTTTGAATGACGGCGCTGGGGCGCTGGCCGGGCGCAAGCTTGCGGCTGTGCCTGTCGGGCAATCTTCGGGCAGCCGCTCCGGCACCGCATTTGTCGATGTCACCGGCCCCTGGCGCTAAGGCGGGCGCATGAGCAGTCCCATCCTCCTACCGCTAGCGCGCCACGGCCTGCTGCAGTGTGCGCCTGGTGCGCAGTTCAGCGGCGTGCTACCACTGCCCCGGCCCAGCCGCTTGCCCCAAGACTACCGGCACACCAATCCCACGCTAGGCGTGATTGCTGACCGGGTGATGTTTCGCGCCTCGGCTGTATCGCCTGAGGCGCCATTTGTGTCTGGCCGGGTGTGGCTGCTGCGCGCGGCGGACGGCTTCAAAGCCTGGGAGGGCTACAGCGACGCTCAGGGCCACTACCGCGCCGAGGGCCTAGAGCTGGGTGTCTCCTACATCGCTGTGGCGATTGACCCTTGGGGCAACCACAAGACCGTGGGCGCTGGCCCGGTAGTAGCGCGGGAGGATGCATGACCATCAGCACCGCACACCGCGCCGCGCGCAATGCAGCATCCATCGCTATGGCTGATGCGGGCGCTGGCCCATCAAGCGTCAAAATTTACACCGAGCAGGGTGGGGTGCTGCTGGCGGTATGCCGCCTGGCCAAACCGTGCGGCACGATCAATGCGCAGGGCCGCATCGCGCTGCAGCAAGCGGCGCAGCAAGACCTGGTGCTTGCCACCGGCACGCCATCGTGGGGTGAGTGGTGCGACGGCAATGGCGTGCCGATTTTTGGCGCGGCCGTCACCGATGCCTGGGGCCCTGGGCCTTTCCAAATCAAGGGCACGCCCGAGGGTGGCCCATTCGTCATCTACGCGGGCGGCGTTGTGCCGCTGAGCGATACCGCGCTGTTGGGGTAGCCGTGTGGGTGACGCAAAACTCCTCTTCTTCGCGCCGCAGGACGGAACTGGCCGACTGGTTTTTGGCGACACCGGGGGTGGCGAGGTCATCCCTGATGCGCCGCTTGCCATCGATGCCGACTTGCCCGGCCTGGACTATGGCGGGCCGCTGGTGCTGCGCTTTGGCACGGGGCTGTCAATGGATGTCGATCTACCGGGCCTTGATGGCACGGTGGTGCTGGAGTGGGATGCCAACGTCAGCCGGGGCGGTGTGCGCGCCGAGCTGCAATCAGTCTGGCAGGAGGCTGCGCCTGCGGCCGCTGGTGCTTCGCTGCCTTGGCGGGAGTCCGCACCGCTGCGCGTGGCAGCCCAGGCGCGCTGGCAAGAGGCTACACCCCTGGCCACTGCCACCGCTACACGCTGGCAAGAGGGCGAGCGCCAGCGCACTGCCGTGGCCGTGCATTGGCAAGATGCGCAGCAGCTGGGCGGGGGTGTGGTGCTGGCCTGGAAAGAGGCGCAGCACCAGTGCACTGCCGTGGCCGTGCGCTGGCAAGACGGGCAGGGCCTGCGTGCGGCCGTGGCCGCCCACTGGCAGCAAATGCGGCCCCGGCGTGCCGCTGTGCTCACACACTGGCAAGAGGCTCAGCCGCTGCGCGCCGCCGTTGGCGAGCACTGGCGTGATGGGCAAAGGCTTAGCCTGGGCCTGCGCAGTCACTGGCAGGACGGTATGCGGCCCCCGCCTGGCATGTACGTGCCGTCGCAGCCGCCCAAGCGCCCCCCGTGCTACGACCCGGCAACGCTGGGGCGCCTTGTTTTCAATGAGCTGGCCACGGGCGATGGGCGGCTGGTCTTTGTGTGCGAGCGGGCTGGGCCGCCGCCGCACCCAGCTGACATCGTCGTGCCAGCGCGCAGGAGCTATGTCGTGATCAACAGTATCGAGATTCGCCGTGCCGACGACCTGAGCGGGCCGCCGCTGCCCAGTGAGAGCTTCAGCATGCAGCTCAACCGGCAGAGCTGGACGTGGACATTCAGCGCCACGTTCCATGCCTCGGCCCGCGATGCGGTGACTCCTCCCATGGGCCAGGCCGTGGAGATCGAGGTGCGGGTCAACGGCCAGCCGTTTCGGCTGCAGATCGAGCGCGCGCCGCGTAGCCGCCGCCTGCCGGAGCACGTCGTCACGACATCGGGGCGGGGTAAGGCGGCGGTGCTCGACCCACAGCGCGGCTTGGTTATGAACTTCGGCTCGGCGCTGGACCGCACTGCACACCAGCTCATGAGCGAGGTGCTCACTGTGAACGGCGTGGGTTTCGGCTGGAGCGTGGATTTTGGGCTGCAGGACTGGCTTGTGCCCGGGGGCGTCTGGATGCATCAGGGCTCCATGGTCAGCGCACTGGCCGACATCGCGGGCAGTGTGGGCGGCTACCTCCAGCCGCATGACACCGACAGCGTGATGCGCGTGCTCCCCCTGTGGCCCATGGAGTGGTGGCGCTGGCAGCAGGAGCTGGTGCCGCAGATCGAGCTGCCTGAGGGGTTCTCGGAGATCGATGAGACCGAGGTGCTCGACTTACCCGAATACAACCGCATCTTCGTGCACGGCGCGGCCGGTGGTGTGTTCGCGGATCTGACCCGGCCGGGCACGGCGGGCGACGTGCTCAAGCAGCCCATGGTGGTGCATCCCTTGATTACCACCATTGAGGCGGCCAAGGCCCGCGCCCGCGCTGAGCTGTCGGAGTCCGGCCTGATGCTGCGCCACAAGATGACGCTGCCGGTACTGCCCGCCACGGGTGTGATCAAGCCAGGCACGGTGCTGCGGTACTGGGATGACGTCTCGGTGCAGCGCCTGGGCATTGTGGATTCGACGGACATAACCCATGCATTCCCGGTGCTCACGCAATCGCTGGAGGTGCTCAGTCATGCCTAACCTTTTTTTGCAGCTCAAGGAGCTGCTGGCGCCTGGCCGGGTGCAGATCGCCACGGTGGTGTATTGCGCCAACGGCTCGACCATCGTGGAGCTGCCCGGTGCGGGCCAGGTGCGTGTGCGCGGCGAGGCTGCCGTGGGCGCAAAGGTGTTTATCCAGGATGGGGTGGTTCAGGGGCCTGCGCCTGATCTGCCGGTGTATGTCGATGTGATTTAAAAAAAGACAGGGCGAATGCTTGGGGTGCGTGAACACCCCTCGCAAACGTCTTTGCCGTGGGTGAGCACGGCATCAACCAGAGACCCTGCCACCTAGCTAGGCGGGTCGAATCATAGGTGATGCCGACATGAAAGAAGTGAGATGCGGGCGCTGCAGCAAGCTGCTGGCCCGCGCCGAAGGAATCGTAGAGATCAAGTGCCCGCGCTGCGGGTGCCTGAACCACTGGAGAGCCTGCACCGCTGATCGCAGCGGCCCGAGCCCCAAGCCAGAACGCCATGAGCGTCATTCAACAAGGAACCATGATGACGCAACTGAAAAGCCCATTGGCGTGGCTGGGCGGCAAGAGCCGCCTGGCCGACCGGATCATCGAGAGGATGCCGGATCGCCAGACCTACTGCGAGGTGTTCGCGGGCGCGGCCTGGGTGCTCTTTAAAAAGCCCGAAAGCAAAGTCGAGATCATCAACGACATCAACTCGGAACTCACCAACCTGTACAGGTGCGTCAAGTACCACCTGGGTGAGTTGGTAGCGCAGTTCCGCTGGATGCTGGTGTCGCGTGACGAGTTCGACCGCTTTCTCAAAACCCCTGCCGACACCCTCACAGACATCCAGCGCGCGGCCAGGTTCTTCTACCTTGCCAAGAGCAGCTTCGGCGCGCGCATCGTGCGCCCGACCTACGGGATCTCTGCCACCGGCGCGCCTCGGCTCAACCTGCTGCGGATCGAGGAAGATCTCAGCGAGGCCCATCTGCGGCTCGCCAGGGTGTTCATCGAGAACAAGCCCTACGACCAGGTCATCCAGCGCTTTGACAAGCCCGGCACCCTGTTCTACGTGGACCCGCCGTACTGGGACTGCGAGGGCGACTACGGGGAGGGCTTGTTCAGCCGGGAGGATTTTGGGCGCCTGGCGGGGCTGCTGGACGGCCTCAAGGGACGCTTCATCCTGAGCCTGAACGACACGCCGGGCGTGCGTGAGACCTTCGCCAACTTCCACATTGAGGCCGTGAAGACGCGCTACAGCATTAGCGGGGCCAAGAAACAGGAAGCGGCCGAGGTGCTGATCAGCAACTTCAAGCGGGTGGCGTAGTGGCAGACAACGGTAGTCTGGCACCGCTTGGCTTCGCGGCGCGACAGAGCGGTACTGGTGGCATCGCAAACCAACCGGAGATTCCCGCCATGTACGACGTGAAAAAACAAGCCCGCAGCGCCGCAGAAGCCTACAAGATGCGCCAGGCCAACATCACCATCCAGCTCGCCGCGCTGCTCGACGCGCAGCGCGCCCATGCAGGGGATGCGGCCAAGGAGCCACGCCACTGGGGCTATGCAGGGGATCTTGAAAGCGTTGAAGAGCTGCTCTCCAAGGCAGTCGAAGCGCTCGGCGGCAAGCCGGTGACGGCGTAAACCAGCGGCGGCCGAGGCCGCCTGCAACTTCAAAGGCCCGCGATGCGGGCCTTTTATCTCTCTGGGCCATGGCAAAAGTTATCCACAGCGCTGGTGCAGGCTTTAAAAGTGCGCCAAAGCCAGCGTTGAGAAGTGCCAAAGGCAGCGTTATTTAGTGCCAAAGCGCGCGGCGCGCCATTCGCCGTGGCCGGTGCCGCTCTGGCCACGGCCGCGGGGTACGCGGCACGCGCACGCAAACGCTGAAGTTGATTGACAATTGCTTGCGTTCGCACGGCCCATGCACGCCGCCTGTGCCGCGCACCGCAGGCATCATGATGCGGATACTTGCCGATCGGGGGAGTGCAACCGGCTGGCAGGCACTGCACCACAGCACTCGCCTTTCCAACCCATCGAGGAGAAAACCATGAAATACCTTCGCGCCATCGCCTTCGCTGCCCTCGCCGGCACCACCATCGTCACCGCCACCGGCTGCGCCGTGGCCCGTGACCAGCAAACCGTGGGCGCCTACGTGGACGACGCCGCCATCACCACGGCCGTGAAGGCCAAGCTGGTGGAAGACAAGACCGTGTCCGCCGGCGCGATCAGCGTCGAGACCCTGAACGGCACCGTGCAACTGTCGGGCTTTGCCAAGACCGTGGCCGAGAAGAACAAGGCCGAAAGCATCGCACGCAACACCAAGCACGTGCGCGAAGTGCGCAACAGCATCGTCGTGCGCCCCTGAGCTGGCCCGCCCTCCGGGCGGCAAGCCACACGCAAGCGCCCCTTCGGGGGCGCTTTTGCTTTTGGAGACTGTTTACGGCGCTCCCGCTCGGCAGCGTGCGCCGCCCCGGCAAGTTCAGCGCTGAACGGGCACCTGCGCCTGCAGCCGCTGCAGCACGGCGGGAGAGACCAACGCCTGCACGTCGCCGCCCAGCGTATGGATCTCGCGCACGAAGCTGCTGGAGAGGTGCGCAAAACGGTCGCTCGGCGTGAGGAAAACGGTTTCCACGTCGGGCATCAGGTGGCGGTTCATGCCCGCCAGTTGGCGCTCGTATTCAAAGTCGGTGACGCTGCGTACACCGCGCACCATGGCCTTGGCGCCGTGGGCACGCACGAAGTCGCGCACCAGGCCGTCGAAGCTCTCCACGCGCACCTGTGGAAATGGTCGAACCACCTCGCGCACCAGCGCCATGCGGTCGTCCAAACTGAACAGGGTTTTCTTGTGGTGGCCCACGGCCACGGCAACGATGACCTCGTCGAACAACTGGGCGGCACGCGCCACCAGGTCTTCATGGCCCAGCGTGATGGGGTCGAACGTGCCTGGATAGACGGCGATGACGTGGGGCATGGTGAATTCTTTTCTGAATAAAAAACGGCTCCAGCTCTTATAGGGAAAGCGCTGGCAGCTATCGAATCAATAGTTCACGAGACACGGTGCAGCAGGTGCGCGTGCACCGCGCCGGCTTTCAGATAGCGGTGCACGCGCAGGCCGCAGGCGGCCAGCGCCGCCTCGTCCCAGGCCGCTGGAGCTTCGAGGTAGACGTAGCCGTCGGCCGCCAGTGCCTGCGCGGCCGCCTGCAGCGCCGGGGCGAACAGCGCCAGGGCGTCGAACGGCGGGTCGAGCAGCACCAGGTGCAGGCTGCCCGGCGGCGCCTGGCGCAGCGCGGCCAGGCCGTCGCCCCGCTGCACGCGCACCTGCGTCGCCTGCAGGCGCTGCTGGTGCTGCTGCAGCGCGGCGGCCAATGCGGCATCCTGCTCCACCAACAGCACCGCGGCGGCGCCGCGCGAGGCAGCCTCCAGCCCGAGCGCACCGGTGCCCGCAAAAGCGTCAAGGCAATGCCAGCCGGTCAAGTCCTGCCCGAGCCAGTTGAACAAGGTCTCGCGCACACGGTCGGGCGTGGGGCGCAGGCCCGGACGGTCAGGCACCTTCAAGCGGGTGCGCTTCCACTGGCCGCCGATGATGCGCACCTCACCCGCACCCCGGGGCACTGGGACGGTGCGCGCCGTGCCAGGCCGGCTCACGGCTGGCCCCCGACGACCACGGTGGCCATGCGCTCAGGGTGCAGGTGGCGCTGCAGGGCAGCACGCACGTCGGCCACGGTGAGCGCCTGCACGCGCTGCGTCCAGTGCTCCAGGTAGTCCAGCGGCAGGCCATTCCAGGCAATGTTGCTGACGTTGCCCAGCAGCTTGCGGTTGCTGTCGATGCGCAGCGCGAAACCGCCGATCAGGTTGTCCTTGGCGGCCTGGAGCTCGGCCTCGGTCGGGCCGTCCTGCACGTAGCGCGCCAGGGTCTGCTGCGCCACCTGCAGGGCCTGGTCGGCCTGGTCGGGGCGGGTTTGCAGGGCCACGACGAAGCCGCCCACGTTCAGGCCGGGCGAGAAGTCGCTGTACACGCTGTAGCTCAGGCCGCGCTTTTCACGCACTTCTTCGGTCAGGCGCGACACCAGCCCACCACCGCCCAGGATGTGGTTGCCCACCAGCAGGGCGAGAAAGTCCGGGTCGCGCCGCGCGATGCCGAGCTGCCCGATGAGCACCTGCGCCTGCGCAGAGGGAAAGGCGATGCGCTGCACCTGGGGCTGCGCCAGCGGCGGCGCGTCAGGCACTGCGGGCAGCGGCGCGCAGTCCGCCGGGTCGCGCTCGGGCAGCAGCGCCAGCAGCGCGCGCACCAGCGCCTGGGCCTGGGCCCGGTCAAGCGCGCCGACGAGGCTCACGCGCGCGCGGCAGGCGGCGATGGCACGGGTGTGGAACGCCTGCAGATCGGCGACACCAATGCGCGCCAGGGTGTCTTCCTCCGGGCGCTGGCCATAGGGGTGGCTGCCGTACAGCGCGGTAGAAAAGGCCCTGGCCGCCACCGGGCCCGGGCGGGTGTACGACTCCTTGATGGCCGCGCTCCAGCGCGCGCGCTCACTCTCCCACACGGGTTCGGGCCAGCTCGGCTGGGCGATCTGGCGTGCGGCCAGGCGCGCGGCGCGTTGCAGCAGTGCGGGGTCGGTGAGCGAGCGCAGCGCATAGCTGTAGCTGTCACGGTCGGCATGCGCGCCAAAGCTCGCGCCCAGGTCAGCCCAGGCTTCGCCCAGCGCGTTCTCGTCGAGCGCTGGGGCATCGTCCTGGGCCCGCACCCCCTTGGCACTCATCAGCGCGGCGGCCTGCGCCAGCCCGGCCTGCGCGGCCGGGTCGCGGCGGCTACCGGCGTCAAAGGCGATCTGCACGTCCACCATGGGGATACCCGGGCTATTGACCAGCCAGACCTGCGCGCCGCTGGGCTCGCGCCAATGCTCGATGGGCAGCAGCGCCCACGCAGATTGCGAGGAAAAAAGCCATCCAACGCACACCAGGAAAGCGCTAGCAGCTCTCTTTTTAATAGCATTCATAATTTCTCTCGGTGATCCCTGGCCCTATGCTCCGCCCGCAGCGCACAAAACCGGCGCGGCCCAAGGGCGGGCAGCCGCGCAAGGGCTGCCCCGCCGCGCTGGCTGCGTCCCCCTCCCGGAGCACACAGCGCGCAGAGAGAGGAGGAAGGCGCCAAAGGCGACTCAGGGGGTGCTTCATATTTCAGTGCAGTCGTGCGCCAGGGGCAGGGGCGGGACGGGGTGGCTTGCCGTCAAGCGGCTGAGGCCGCAGCGTGGCCACGGTGAGGGCGTCGTCGCCGAAATAGCGCGCTGCCACGTCCTGCACCTGCTGCGGCGTGATGGTGCGCAGCTGGGCCAGCAAGCGGTCCTCGGCGTCCAGCGGCATGCCCAGCACCCAGTAGCTGCCCAGTTGCTGCGCCTGGTTCATGACCGAGTCGCGCTCGTAGATGTTCGAGGCCATCCATTGCGTCTTCACGCGCTCCAGCTCGGCGGGGTCCACGCCGTCCTGGGCGATGCGCGCCACCTGCGCGCGCAGGGCGTGCTCCACGGCTTCGGCGCTCTGCCCGGCGGCCGGTACGCCGGTGAGCAGGAACAGCCCGGGGCCACGCCCCAGCACCGAAGCGCCGCTGTTGGCACTGTCGGCCACGCGGCTGGCGCCCTGGGTCAGCGCACGCTCCAGGCGCGCGCCGTCGTAGCCACTGAGCACGGCCGAGAGCACCAGCAAGGCCAAGGCATCGCGGTCCTGCGCGGTCATGCCCTCGTCCACGCGGGCGATGCGCGGCACATGGAAGGCCAGCGCCACGTAAGCCTGTTCGGCAGGGGCCTTGACCTCGACGCGCCGGATACCGCGCTGCGCGGGCTCAGGGCGCGGCTTGCGCACCGGCAGGGCACGCGCCGCAATGCTGCCGTAGGTCTTCTCGGCCCAGGCACGCACCTGCGCCGCGTCCACGTCGCCGGCCACCACCACCACGGCGTTGCCGGGCACGTACCACTGGCGGTGGAACGCACGCACGTCATCAGGGGTCAGCGCGTCGAGGTCGCCCATCCAGCCAATGATGGGGCGATGGTACGGAAAGGCCACGTAGCTGGCCGCGTAGAGCTGCTCCATCAGCAGGGCGCGCGGATTGTCCTCGGTGCGCATGCGGCGCTCTTCCTTGATGACCTCGATCTCTTTCGTGAACTCGGCGTCGGGCCACTGGTTGTGGGCGAAACGGTCGGCCTCAAGCTGCATCACCTCCTGCAGGCGTGACGCGGGGATCTGTTGGTAATAGCCGGTGTAGTCCCAGCTGGTGAAGGCGTTCTCCTGCCCGCCCAGCGCAGCCACACGGCGCGAGAACTCGCCGGGCCGCAGGCGCTTGGAGCCCTTGAACATCATGTGCTCCAGCGCATGGGCCACGCCCGAGGTGCCGTCCACCTCGTCCATGGCACCGACACGTACCCAGACCATGTGCACCGCCGTGGGCGCACGCCGGTCGGGCTGCACGATGAGCTGCATGCCGTTCTTCAGCGTGAACTGCTGCGCGGCACTGGAGACGGCCGCAGGAACGGGGGAAACGGGGGCTGCGGCCTGCGCCAGCGCAGGCGGGCACGCCAGGCAGGCGGCCAGGGCAGCGGGGGCCAGGAGGGTCAATGCGCGTTTCATAGAATGCAGGATTCTAAGAACTCGCCAATGTTCAGCTTTTTCAAGAAAAAACCTGCGGCTCCCACGCCCCCACTGCCCGCCGACACCCCGGCCACGGTAGCGCCAACTCCTGCGGCTGCTCCCGCAGCACCGGCCATGCCGCCCGGTGCCCCCGAACCCGCACCCAAACCCGAGGCCGCCGGTGCGCGCCAGGGCTGGATGGAGCGCCTGCGCACAGGCCTGCGCAAGACCGGCGGCAGCATCGCCACCGTCTTCACCGGCACCAAGATCGACGAAGCGCTGTACGAAGAGCTCGAGGACGCGCTGCTGATGGCCGACACCGGCGTGCGCGCCACGCAGCACCTGCTGGCCGACCTCAAGCGCCGCGTCAAGGAGACCAAGACCACCGAGCCCGCCGCCGTCAAGGCGCTGCTGGCCGACGCGCTGGCCGACCTGCTGCGTCCGCTGGAAAAGCCGCTGGTGATCGGGGCACAGGCGCCCACCGTCATCATGGTGGCGGGCGTCAACGGCGCGGGCAAGACGACGTCCATCGGCAAGCTCACGCGGCACCTGGCCGAGCATGGCCAGAGCGTGCTGCTGGCGGCGGCCGACACCTTCCGCGCAGCGGCGCGCGAGCAGCTTGGCGTTTGGGCCACGCGCAACACGGTGGAGATCGTCAGCCAGGATGGCGGCGACCCGGCCGCCGTGAGCTTTGACGCCGTCTCGGCCGGCAAGGCACGCGGCAAGGACGTGGTGCTGGTCGATACCGCCGGGCGCCTGCCCACGCAGCTGCACCTGATGGAAGAGCTGAAAAAGATCAAGCGTGTGGTCACCAAGGCCGACGCCTCGGCACCACACGAGGTGCTGCTGGTGATCGACGGCAACACCGGCCAGAATGCCCTGGCCCAGGTGCGTGCGTTTGACGACGCGCTGCAGCTCACTGGCCTGGTGGTCACGAAGCTCGACGGCACGGCCAAGGGCGGCGTGCTGGCCGCCATCGCGCAGGAGCGCCCCGTGCCCGTGTACTTCATCGGTGTGGGTGAGAAGGTGGAAGACCTCGAAACCTTTAACGCGCGCGAATTCGCGCAAGCCCTGCTGGCGTAAACACCGGCAAACCAGGCGATGCCATGCTCCTCGAACTGGTTCAAGGCGTAGCCCTGCTGCTTGCGCTGTGCTTTCTGTACAGCGTGAACATTCGCCTGCTGCGGCGCCAGCCAACGCTGCAGCAGCTGCTGTCGGGGCTGCTCTTCGGCGCCATCTGCGTCGTGGGCATGCTCAAGCCGCTGCAATTGGCGCCCGGCGTCATCATCGACGCGCGCTCGGTCGTCCTGAGTATGGCGACCCTGTTCGGCGGCCCCTGGGCTGCCGCCATCTCCACGGCCATGGCCGCCGCCATGCGCCTGGCGCTGGGGGGGGCGGGCGTGGGCATCGGTCTGCTGGTGATCGTCTGGTGCAGCGCCGCCGGCCTGGCGTACCGCCATGCGCTGCGGCGTGGCCGGGTGCATGCGCGCCCGCTGGCGCTGCTGGCCTTCGGACTGCTGCTGCACCTGTCGGTGCTGGGCATGTTCCAAGGGCTGGAGCCCGCGGCCGTGGCACGCGTCAACAGCCAGCTGGCCCTGCCCTACCTGCTGGTGTTCGGCCCGGCCACCATGTTCCTGGGCTGGCTGCTGCAGGACGTTCAGCGGCGCCTGCACACCGAATCGGCCCTGGCCGACAGCGTGGCACGGCTGCAGGCCATCACGCAGTCGATTCCCGACCCGGTGCTGGTGATCGACGACCAGGGCCACTACCTGGAAATACTGTCCCCGGACGAAACCCAACTGATCGCTCCCGCGGCAGACCTTCTGGGCAAGCGCGTCACCGATGTGCTGCCTGCGGATCTGGCGGAGCGCGTCATGGGGCATATCCGCGATTGCCTGCGCACAGGCAAGCCCGCGAGCTTCACCTACCAGCTTCAGGCCCTGGGCGGACCCAGCCACTTCGAGGGCCGCTGCCAGCCCCTGGCTACGCTGGTGCATGGCCGCCAGGCCGTCGTGCTCCTGGTTCACGACCGCACCGAGTACGTGCAGGCCGAGGCAGCATTGCAAGAATCGGAACAGCGCCTGCGCACCCTGCTGCGCGACATCCCCTCAATCTCGGTACAGGGCTACCTGGCCGATGGCACGGTGACCTATTGGAACAAGGCCTCGGAGCAGCTGTACGGCTACCTGGCCAACGAGGCGCTGGGACAAAGCATCTTCGACCTGATCGTTCCACCCGCCGCGCAGGCCGATGCACGCAACGACGTCGCGCAGATGTTTGCCACAGGGACACCCACACCAGCCTGCGAACTGCACCTGCGGCACAAGAACGGCGCCGGGGTGGACGTGTTCTCCAGCCACGCCTACGTGCATGTGCCGGGGCGCCCGCCGGAGCTGTTTTGCCTGGATGTGGACATCTCCAGCCGCAAGGCCGCCGAGGAACGCGCGCGCTACCTCGCCCTGTACGACGCTCTCACCGGCCTGCCCAACCGCCGCCTGCTGCGCGACCGGCTGGAGCAAGTGCTGTCGGGCAACCTCCGCACCAACCAGTGTGCCGCCGTGCTCCAGCTCGACCTGGACCACTTCAAAACGCTCAACGACAGCCAGGGCCACGTGGCGGGCGACCAACTGCTGGTCGAAGTGGCGCGGCGCCTGCAGGCCAGCGTGCAGGCGGACGACACCGTGGCCCGGCTGGGCGGTGACGAATTCGTGGTGCTGCTGCACAACCTCGGCACCGACCCTTTCCAGGCCGCGGCCCAGGTGCGCGCGCTGGGCGACAAAATCCTGCAGCGGCTGCGCCAGCCCTGCCAGCTCGGCGCGCAGGAGCACCACTCCACCGCCAGCATGGGCGCCACCATGGTCCATGCCGCACCCTGCTCGGCCGAGGAGCTGCTCAAGCAGGCCGACCTGGCCCTGTACCGTGCCAAGGAGGAAGGCCGCAATACGCTGCGCTTCTTCGACCCCGTGATGCAAGCCGCCGTGAACCAGCGCCTGCAGCTGCAGGCCGAACTGCACAAGGCGCTGCGCCAGGGCGAGCTGGCCCTGTTCTACCAGCCACAGGTCGATGCGCAGGGTCGCATCGTCGGGGCCGAGGCGCTGCTGCGCTGGCACCACCCTGAGAAGGGCCTGGTGGCACCAGGCCTGTTCATCCCGTTGGCGGAAGAAACCGGGCAGATCCTGGCGCTGGGCCGCTGGGTACTGGAGACGGCGCTGCGCCAACAAGGACAGTGGCGCCAGGACCCGGTGCTGGCAGCGCTGAACCTGTCGATCAACGTCAGCGCGCGCCAGTTCCGCCAGGCCGAGTTCGTGGCCGAGCTGCGCGAGCTGCTGCTGGCCAGCGGTGCCGATCCGCGGCGCATCAAGCTGGAGCTGACCGAAAGCCTGCTGCTACAGGACGTGGAACAGGTGATCGCCATCATGCAGGCGCTGCGCAGCCTGGGGCTGGGGTTGTCGCTGGACGACTTCGGCACCGGCTACTCCAGTCTGGGCTACCTCAAGCGGCTGCCGCTGGACCAGGTGAAGATCGACCAAGGCTTTGTGCGCGGCATGCTGCAGGACGAGAAGGACGCCGCCATCGCCCACAGCATCATCGCGCTGGCGCACCGCCTCGGCCTGGGCGTGGTGGCCGAGGGCGTGGAGACCGAGGCGCACCATCGCTTCCTGCTGGCACAGGGATGCCGGGACTTCCAGGGCTATTTATTCGGGCGCCCCGAACCACTGGCTGACTTCGAGCAGCGGGCGAAGGCAACGGCCTGATTCAACTTTTCGCACGGGCGGCCGATAAAGAAGAAATCGGTCAATGGAGCCCTGCCATGAAAATCGCCGCATCCACGCTGCAGGCGCAAGCCCAGCACAGCGCCACACGCACCCACACACAAAGCGAGCGGCTTGAACTGCGGGTGGGCAACACCACCCTCAGCAGCACCAGCAGCCGCAGCAGCACGCAAGCCAGCCTGGGCGCCGCAAGCCTGGTGCAGATGCGGGCCCAAGACACCCCGCCAGCGGGTGTGACCGTGGCCCCGAGCCTGCGCGCGGCGGCACAGCGCGGGGCACAGCAGGCACCCGCCTCGGCCACCGAGCGCTCCGCGGGGGCCGACGACTTCGAGAATCTCACCCCGCACCTGAGCATGGTGCGCGACCTCATCGCGCGCATGACCGGCGTGCAGGCCCAAAGCGTGCGGCTGTCGGTGTCCCAGGAGTCCACCGCCGTCAACATGGCAGCCAGTACGGATGCGAACACCCGCTTGGCGCTGCGCTACGAACAGCATGAGGTGCTGGAGGAAACCGAGTCCACCCAGTACGCCACCGAGGGCGTGGTGCGCACGGCCGACGGGCAGGAAATCCGCTTCAACCTGCAGCTCAGCATGCAGCGCAGCTACCGTGAGGAATCGCACCTGCTGCTGCGCATGGGCAGCGACGCACAGGCCATCGACCCGCTGGTCATCAACTTCGACGGCACGGCCGCCGAGCTGCAGAGCGTGCGCTTCGCCTTCGACCTGAACGGCGACGGCCAGACCGAGCAAGTGCCACTGCTGTCGGGCAACCGGGGCTACCTGGCACTGGATCGCAACAGCAACCAGCGCATCGACAGCGGCCTCGAACTGTTCGGCCCGGCGACCGGCAACGGCTACACCGAACTGGCGCGCCACGACGACGACGGCAACGGCTGGATCGACGAAAACGACGCCGTATTCTCCCAGCTCAAGGTGTGGGTGCCCGAGGCCGAAGGCGCGGGACGGCTGATGTCGCTCAAGGAAGCGGGTGTGGGCGCACTCTCGCTGGCTGCCACGCAAACGCCGTTCGCGCTACGCACCCGCGGCAACGACCCGCTGGGCATGGTGCGCAGCACCAGCGCCTACCTGCGCGAAGACGGCGGCGCAGGCACGATGCAGCAGATCGACCTGGCGGTTTGACATGCCGCCCCTGGTGAGCCCCCATCCCTTCGGTAGACCGAAGCATCGATGGGCGCAACCTGTTTCTGGCACAGGCCAAAGGCCATGGCCAACCCGTTGACTGGCCAGCGCCGTCCCTGCGCTGCTGGCTCGGAATGAGCGCGCCCGCCAGCAGCAAAAAGCTTCTATTTTTATAGCTACTCGCGCTTGCTGGATAAGCGCTAGCGGCCAATTTCACCATATACCCGATACGGGTGGCACCGCACCGCAGAGCAGGCCCGCGCAGACCCTGTCCACGGTCACGCCGCGTTGCAGCCGCCTCCCGGAAAGCGCGAACTCACTGGGGATCGAAGTCCAGCTGGTAGTTCTGTGGTCCGCGCTGCGCAATCTTCAGCGCCCCCACACGGTTGCCCAACTGCGCGCACTGCTCCAGCGGCCAGCCCTGCTCCAGGCCATAGAGCAACGCGCCGCGCCATGCGTCGCCACACCCCGTGGGATCGACCACGGCCGCTGGCGCCACAGGAGGTACCAGCGTCTTGGCTCCGTCCGTCCAGACCTCGCAGCCCTCACCGCCCAGCGTCACGACCAGGCCACGCACCTTGCGCGACAGGGTTTCCAGGCTCCAGCCGGTGCGTTCGCACAGCATCTTGCCTTCGTAGTCGTTGACGGTGATCCAGCTGGCCTGGGCAACGAAAGCCGCCAGCTCGTCACCGTTGAACATGGGCAGCCCCTGCCCCGGGTCGAAAACGAAGGGGATGCCGGCGGCATGGCACTGCGCAGCGTGCTCCAGCATCGCGTCACGCCCATCGGGGGCGATGATGGCCAGGCGCGCGCCCATGCCAGCATCGATGCGCTGGCTGTGCGCCTGCATCATGGCGCCGGGGTGGAAAGCCGTGATCTGGTTGTTGTCACGGTCGGTCATGATCATCGCCTGGGCGGTATAGGTGTCCTGCGCCAGCCCGACGTGGCGGGTGCTGATGCCCAGGTTTTGCAGGCGCTTCAGGTAGTCGCCGCCATCGTTGCCCAGCATGGCCATGGGCAGGGGCTCACCGCCCAGCAGCTTGAGGCTGTAGGCGATGTTGCCCGCGCATCCACCGAAATCGCGGCGCAGCTGCGGCACCAGGAACGAGACGTTCAGGATGTGCAGCTGGTCGGGCAGGATCTGCTCGGCAAAGCGCCCCTCGAAGGTCATGATGGTGTCGAACGCCAGGGATCCGCAAATCAACGCTGCCATTTTTTGTGTGTCCAGTGAATGAAAAATCAGGGATAGAACGCCAGCACGCGGTAGCCCGACAGGCGCAGCGCAGGCCCGGCCAGCACCACCATGGTCTGGCCGCTCCACTCGCCATGCGCCGCCAGCTCCACCGGCGCACCCAGCTCGGCAGGGAACAACACGCGGCGTAGCACGGGCTGATCCTGCGCATCGGTCAGGGTCAGTTCGACAGCGGGCATCGCCACGGCAGCGCCAGAGAGGTTTTTCAGGGCCAGCGTCAATTGGTAGGAGTCGCCGCGCCCGGCCTTGACGAAGCCAGAGCTGTCGATCGCCACGGCAGCAATGCGCTGGTCCGGGCCGATCGTGCAGCCAAGCCATGCACAGGCCTGCTCCAGCCAGGGCCGCAGTTGCGGCTGGGCAGCAGCCAGCGCATTGCGCTGGTGCACCGCCATTTGCAGCGCCAGCCCGGCCACCGCCACCAGGCCCAGCAACAGCAGGAAGAGACGCACGCCCGTGCTGTGCCAGAACGCCCGCCGCCGCGCCGCGCGCACGAAACCGGGCTCAGGGGGAAGCTCCCCGCCCACATCTTGCCCATCGCTCTCGGACTGGGGCGGTGCCTCAGCAGGTGCTGAAGCAGCCTCAGACGCGGCTGGGGGCTCGGTGGCAGGTGCGGCATCGCTGGCCGGTTCGCTGGTCAGCTCGCTGGGAACGGCGGCGCAGGCTTCTTGCGGTATCTCCTGCGCCGAGGGCTCCACGGGCAGAGGTGCAGAGAATGCCTGCGCCTCCTTGGTAGACGCCTGTGTCCCATCACTGCCCTCGGCTGCGTCCGGCACTTCGGGTGCCAGCGCAACGACCTCCGCGGGAAGCACATCGGCCTCGGCCTGCGGAGGCTCAGCAGGCTCGGCCTCGGCCACGGCGACAGCCACGGGAGACGGTGCGGGCGCCGCAAGAAAAGCAGGGACTACCGGATCGGGAACCTCCAGCACGGGGGCGATGGGCTCGTGTGTGGGAGCCGGGGGAGCGTCATGCGCGGGGGGGCCTTCGAGCGGTAAATCCGGCAGCAGCGGCGGCACGACGATGGCCTGCATATGGGCCGAGGCGTCAAAGATTTCCTTGCACTGGCCGCAGCGCACCCAGCCTTCGGAAATGCGCAGCTGGTCAGCAACAACCTTGAACTTGGTTCCGCAGGAGGGGCAGCAGGTGATCTGGCTCATCGGCTCGGCATTGTAAGAACGTGGTCACGATCTAAGAACCACCCCGAGCGCGGCTAGCGCACCGCCGTCATCAGGATCCAGCCATCCTCACGGTCAGCCACCTCAAGCCGTAGCCAGGGCGCGTAGGCCTGCTGCAGTTCCTCAGCCTGCCGCTCCAGAATCCCGGCCAGCACCAGGTGACCGCCCTGCGCCACGTGGGCGCACAGCAGCGGCGCCAGCACCTTGAGGGGCGTGGCCAGGATATTGGCCAGTACGGTCTGGTACAGCCCCTGGGCCTGCTCGGGCAGTCCGGCGTGCAGCTGCACGCCATTGGCTTGCGCATTGAGCCGGGTGGACTCCACAGCAGCAGGGTCGATATCAACCGCGTCGATGTCCACGGCACCGTGCTTGGCGGCGCCAATGGCCAGGATGCCCGAGCCGCAGCCATAGTCCAGCACGCGCCCCAGCCCCTGGGTGCCACTCTGACGTGCGATCCAGCGCAGGCACATGCGCGTGGTGGGGTGCGTGCCCGTGCCAAAGGCCAGGCCCGGGTCGAGACGGATACTGGTGCGCGCCTGGGGTGGCAGGTCGTGCCAGGTCGGCACGATCCAGAAGTCTGGCGTGATCTCCACCGGGGCGAACTGTGACTGCGTCAGGCGCACCCAGTCCTGGTCCGCCACCGGGGCGATACCCAGCACCTCGCAGCCAGCGAAGAATTCCTGGGCTTGCAGGAGCCGCTGCGCTTCCTCGGCCCCCTCGCGGGCGACAAACAGGGCGACGATGCGGCTGCGCTGCCAGCCTTCGCGCGGCGGCGGCATGCCGGGCTCGCCGAACAGGGCCTGTTCCGCCTCGGTCTGCGCGTCGGCGTCTTCCACCGACACGCTCAGGGCATCCAGAGCGTCCAGGGCGTCGCTCAGGTCTTCCACCCTGTCTTCTGGACACAGCAGGCTCAATTCAAACATCGGCAGCTCCGGAAAAAACGAAAAGCTGGCCTGTGCGCAAACGCGCAGGCCAGCGGGGCCATGGAGGCGAGACTATCAGCGCTTGTGCTGGGACAGCCACTCTTCCAGGTAATGGATGTTGGTGCCACCCGTGATGAAATTCGCATCCACCATCAGTTCCTGGTGCAGCGGCACGTTGGTGCTGATGCCCTCGACCACGGTCTCGGACAACGCCGTGCGCATGCGGGCCAGCGCCTGGTCGCGCGTATCGCCATGCACGATGATCTTGCCAATCATCGAGTCATAGTTGGGTGGCACGAAGTAGTTGTTGTAGACATGCGAGTCCACACGCACGCCCGGACCACCCGGCACATGCCACATGGTGATGCGCCCCGGCGACGGGGTGAACTTGTACGGGTCCTCGGCGTTCACGCGGCACTCGATGGCATGGCCGCGGATCTCGATCTGACGCTGGGTGAAGGGCAGCTTCTCCCCGGCAGCCACCATGATCTGCGTCTTCACAATGTCCACGCCCGTGATCATCTCGGTCACCGGATGCTCCACCTGCACGCGCGTGTTCATCTCGATGAAGTAGAACTCGCCGTTTTCGTACAGGAACTCAAACGTGCCCGCACCCCGATAGCCGATCTTCTTGCACGCGGCTACGCAGCGCTCGCCAATGCGCTCAATCAGCTTGCGCGGAATTCCCGGTGCCGGCGCTTCCTCGATCACCTTCTGGTGGCGGCGCTGCATGGAGCAGTCGCGCTCGCCCAGGTACACGGCGTTCTTGAACTTGTCCGCCATCACCTGGATTTCAATATGGCGCGGGTTCTGGAGGTACTTCTCCATGTAAACGGCCGGGTTGCCGAACGCCACGCCTGCCTCGGCCTTGGTCATCTGTACCGCATTGACCAGCGCCGCCTCGGTATGCACCACGCGCATGCCGCGCCCACCGCCACCGCCCGCCGCCTTGATGATGACGGGATAGCCGATCGCCTTGGCAATGCGGCGGATTTGCACAGGATCATCGGGCAACTCGCCCTCGGAGCCAGGCACGCAAGGCACGCCGGCACGGATCATGGCCTGCTTGGCCGACACCTTGTCGCCCATGATGCGGATCGACTCGGGCGAAGGGCCAATGAATTGGAAGCCGCTCTTTTCCACGCGCTCAGCGAAGTCGGCGTTTTCCGCCAGGAAGCCGTAGCCGGGGTGGATCGCCTCGGCATCGGTCACTTCGGCCGCCGAGATGATGGCGGGCATGTTCAGGTATGACAGCGGCGAGGGCGCCGGGCCAATACACACCGCCTCTTCGGCCAGCTTGACGTACTTGGCATCGCGGTCGGCCTCGGAATAGACCATCACGGCCTTCACGCCCAGCTCGCGGCATGCGCGCTGGATGCGCAAGGCAATTTCGCCGCGATTGGCAACGAGGATTTTTTTAAACATATCCGTTTTCCATGTCGCATCGCCTCAAGAACGATGCATGAAACAGGCGCAGCACCTTCCGCGAAAGAAGAAAGATGCCGCCAGGCCGCCCGCGGCGGCGCCCCATCCTCACTCGATGACGAACAGCGGCTGACCGTATTCAACCGCCTGGCCGTTCTCGCCCAGGATGCGGGTGACCGTGCCCGACTTGTCGGCCTCGATCTCGTTGAGGATCTTCATGGCCTCAATGATGCAGACAGTATCACCCTCTTTAACTTGGCTGCCTACGTCCACGAAGGGCTTGGCGCCAGGGCTCGCTGCCCGGTAGAACGTGCCAACCATGGGCGACTTGACGACATGGCCGGCCGGCGCGGCAGCAGCCGGCGCGGGCAGCTCGGGGACGGCTGCGCCCGCAGCCGCGGCAGGTGCCTGTGCCACCGGTGCCTGCATGGGCGCCGCGACGAACTGCTGCACGACCGCGCCGCCGCCCTTGACGATGCGCACCTTGCCCTCTGCCTCGGTGATTTCCAGCTCCGACACATTCGATTCGGACACCAGGTCAATCAGGGTCTTGAGTTTTCGCAAATCCATGGGATCTCCAACGGCTAAAAACGGAATAGGGCGCGAATGTACTCCAATTCCATCCTATTTCGCCCATCGGAGCCCATTTTTCATCAACGCCGGAGTGGAAATTTGCACCACCCGGGCATCTGGATCAAACCGTATCCGCCCAACGGGACAGATCTTCTGCCTGAACTTGCCCGATTTTACGGTGCCGAATGCGCCCCTCGGCACCAAACACCACCGTGAAGGGCAACCCGCCCTGCAGGTTCCCGAGTGCACGGCCCAGTTGCATCCCACCAGAAGTGGCAATCGCCACAGGGTACGCCAGGGGCAGTTTTTCCAGGAATTTACGCACGGCAGGCGGTTGGTCCACCGCCACCCCCAGCACCTGCCACCCCTGCGCCCTGCGTTCACCGTAAAAGCGATTGAGCAACGGCAGCTCCTCGATGCAGGGCGGGCACCATGTCGCCCAGAAATTAAGCAGCAGCGGGCGTCCCCGGAAAGCAGCCATCGCCAAAGGCGCACCTTCGAGCGAAGCAAAGGACTGCCCCCACAGGTTCGCCTCCGGCCCTGGCTCCTGCGCATGCGGCTGCAGGTGCCGCCACGCCATCACCGCCCCGCCACCAGCGGCAGCCAGGGCCACGCCGGCATACAGCCAGCGCCTGCGCGCGGGGCTGACAACGGTGGCAATGTGCGCGGCATCCTTCATGCTGCAACCTCCTGCACCAACCGACGCACGGCTTCGATGTCACCGCGCGGCAGCCGCCCCCGAGAATCAGGGCGCAATGCGCCCCGCAGGTCGTCCAGGTCGTAGACCAGCAGATGCACGCCCACCATGGTCTGCAACGCGGGACACTTGGCGCCCAGCGTCAGCGCCTCCACGCTCTCGCCATGAAAGCCCGTGACCGTGCGCGGCTCGTAGTCCACATGGTGGTCTATCAGGGCAATTTCGGCGGATTTGCAGTCATCACAGAACAACTGCAGGTAAATATCAGAGAGCCGCGTGGCTGTGCCATGCCAGACAGCACCTGTGAGATGTGGGCGAAAGGCCGACAGCCGCTCCATCCACTCCAGCGCCAGGCGTCTCAGCGCCAGCAGCTCACCCGGCTGGGTGTCGGCGCAAAACAGTGCGATGTACTCGCGCACCGCATCCTCGACCTGGTCATTGTCCGGTAGCGCCGTGCGGCCGGGCAGTCCCAGATCGCGCACGGCACGGCGCTTGGCCGAGCCCCAATCAAGCCCCTCCTCCACCACCAGGCGGGCGGCGGCGTTGGCGATCTCGGCGGTGGTGGTGTTGTGCATGCGCGTCCCCTGTTCAGCGGCAACCGCGAGGATTGTCGCGCCAAGCCGCCGCCATGGCGCACAAAGACCCCGAGACTCTGAAAATGATAGCTGCCAGCGCAGTATCAGCGTGCGCTACAGCCGATTTTTATCGCCAACGTAGAATTGCCCCTATGCATATACATATCCTGGGCATCTGCGGCACTTTCATGGGCGGTCTGGCCGCGCTGGCGCGCGAGGCAGGCCACAAGGTCACGGGCTGCGACACGGGCGTCTACCCCCCGATGAGTGACCAGCTGCGCGCCCTGGGCATCGAGTTGATCGAAGGTTACGACGCCGCGCAGATGGCACTGCGGCCTGACGTTTTCGTGGTCGGCAACGTGGTTAGCCGTGCGCGACTGGCCGACGGTCGCCCGAAGTTTCCGCTGATGGAGGCCATTCTCGACGCGGGTGCCCCCTATACCAGCGGCCCGCAATGGCTGGCCGAGCATGTGCTGCAGGGCCGCCACGTGCTGGCGGTGGCCGGCACTCACGGCAAGACCACCACCACGTCGATGCTGGCCTGGATCCTGGAATGCGCGGGCAAGGCACCGGGTTTTCTCGTGGGCGGCGTGCCGCTGGACTTCGGTGTGTCAGCCCGCCTGGGCCCTGCCGTCTCTGCCAGCGCCGAACGCCCCTGGTTCGTGATCGAGGCCGATGAATACGACACCGCCTTCTTCGACAAGCGCAGCAAGTTCGTGCACTACCGGCCTCGCACCGCCATCTTGAACAATCTGGAATTCGACCACGCCGACATCTTCGACGATCTGGCCGCTATCGAACGCCAATTCCACCATTTGGTGCGCACCGTACCTGCCTCGGGCCGCATCATTGCCAACGGTCTCGAGGAAAGCCTGGCGCGCGTACTGCACCAGGGCTGCTGGAGCGAACAACGCACGTTCGGCGCCACCAACAGCGACTACCGCGCCGAAGGCCCACCCGAGGCGTTCGACGTGCTGCGCGGCGGCACCTGCGTGGCACGTGTCGTGTGGCAGCTCTCGGGTACGCATAACCAGCTCAACGCGCTGGCAGCCATTGCTGCCGCCGAGCATGCCGGAGTGCCGCCTCACGTGGCAGCCGAGGCCTTGGCACGCTTTCAGAACGTCAAGCGCCGCATGGAATTGCGCGGCACCGTGGGCGGCGTCGCGGTGTATGACGACTTCGCGCACCACCCCACCGCGATACGCACCACCCTGGAAGGGCTGCGCCGCTGCCTGCCACCAGGCCAGCGCATCCTGGCGGCCTTCGAGCCACGCAGCAACACGATGAAGCTCGGCGCCATGAAAGCCCAGTTGCCCTGGGCGCTGGAAAGTGCCGACCAGGCGTTCTGCCACACCGCTGGGCTGGATTGGGACGCAGCCGCTGCGCTTGCCCCGCTGGGGGAGCGCGCGCATATGGCGGCAGACATTCAAAGCCTGGTGGCGCAACTGGCCGCCACTGCACGGCCGGGCGACCACATCGTGTGCATGAGCAACGGCGGCTTTGGCGGCGTGCACGGCCTGCTGCTGACCGCACTCGCCGCAGGTGCCGGATCCGGCACCACCTAACTTAGAGCCTGTTCAGTGCGTCAGAACGTTACCGCCATGGCCTGAACGTCCACCCGCACCACGGGCTTGGACAGCGCGGCGCTGGCGGCTTTGGCAAAGGCCTGACCCCACTGCGGGTCGGACAAGCGGGCCAGCCCGGCCGCCTGTGCTACCACCAGCACCTTGTCGGCCAGCAGCACCTTGCCACTGGCGCGCAGCGGCTCGCATTCGAGTTGCGTGAACTGTTCGTCCAGCCAACGGCGCGCAGCCTCGTTGGACAAAGGCTCTTGCCCCTCCAGGTCGAAACGGAACTCCTGCTGGGGCGACAAAGCCACCGAGACTTCGCTGTGCATGCGGAAACCCTCTTTGAAGAATGGTTGATAAGGACAACAAGCTTACACGCTTTGTTGCTTGCGCCGTGCCAGCACCGCTTCGGACAGTGCCTGCAGCAAGGCCACCGAGTCATCCCACCCCAAGCAGGCATCGGTGATGCTTTTGCCGTACTCCAGCGCGCGCGGATCGTCCTTACCCGGCGAGAACTTCTGCGCCCCCGCGTGGATGTGGCTCTCCACCATCACGCCGAAGACGCTGCGTGAGCCTCCAGCGATCTGCGCGCCGATGTCACGTGCCACGTCCAGTTGCTTTTCATGCTTCTTGGAGCTGTTGGCGTGGCTGCAATCCACCATGAGGGTGGGAGGCAAACCGGCGGCCTCCAGGTCTTTGCAGGCAGCCGCCACACTGGCAGCGTCGTAGTTGGGCGCTTTGCCGCCGCGCAGGATGACGTGGCAATCCTGGTTGCCGTTGGTACGCACGATGGCCACCTGGCCGTTCTTGTGCACCGAAAGGAAATGGTGCCCCCGGCTGGCCGACTGGATCGCGTCGGTGGCGATGCGGATATTGCCGTCCGTGCCATTCTTGAAGCCAATCGGCGCCGACAGGCCGGAGGCCAGTTCGCGGTGTACCTGGCTCTCGGTGGTACGCGCTCCGATGGCACCCCAGCTGATCAGGTCGCCGATGTACTGCGGCGAGATAACGTCGAGGAACTCGCTCGCGGCAGGCATGCCCAGGCGGTTGATCTCGATGAGCAGCTGGCGCGCAATGCGCAGGCCCTCGTCGATGCGGTAGCTCTCGTCGAGGTACGGGTCGTTAATCAGCCCCTTCCAGCCAACGGTGGTGCGCGGCTTCTCGAAGTACACGCGCATCACGACTTCCAGGCTGTCTTTGAACTGCTCGCGCAGCGGCTGCAAGCGGCGTGCGTAGTCCAGTGCTGCCTCGGGGCTGTGGATCGAGCAGGGGCCGATGATGACCAGCAGCCGGTCATCCTGGCCCGCCATGATGTTGTGGATGCTGCGGCGGGTTTGCGTGATCAGCGCTTCCACCTGGGTGCCCCGGATGGGGAAGAAGCGGATCAAATGTTCGGGAGGGGGAAGCACGGTGATGTCCTGGATACGTTCGTCGTCGGTCTGGCTGGTTTTCTCGACGCTGCGATACCAGGCATCACTGGCGGGGGAAGCTTGCACGGTCATGGGGTTTTTTCTCGAAGGGTGAAAACAAGGGGCGAAAAACAAAAAACCGCCGGGCTCTTCAGCTGCGGCGGTTGTCGTGTGAGGTGTCTTGGGTGCTTGCGCGCGTTCCTCTCATCCGCCTAGGACAGAGAACCAAAAGTAAAAATAGAAAGCGCTACGCATTTGCATCGTTTCAATGTAGCACGTCCTGCGGCAGTGCAACAAACTGGCGTTGCTTGACGGCAACGCGCTCAGCCCAGCCAGGCGCGCAGCCGCTGCCACCAGGAGGGCGCACGCACGGGCTGCGCCTGCTGGGGCCACGTGCTGCTCTGCTCGTACATATCGATCAGCAGCAGGGCACCCCCCAGGGTGCGCCAAGCGCGTTGCTCGAACTGTTGGAACACGCGCCGCTCGCGCCTGCTGTGTTGCTCCAACACGAGCAGCCAGGCGTCGAGTGCATCGCGCAGGCGGCGCAGGTCGCGCTGGTACGCAGCAAACTCGTACAGCGACTGCCACGGCGTGCCCAGCCCATTCATGAGGCGCTGGTGGGCCCTGGCACTGTCGGCCAGGGCCCTTCCCAATGGGATGAGCGCGGCCACGTCAACACGCTTGCGCCGGGCCTGAACCAGCGCCTCGATCTGTTGCGACAGGGCGCTCAGGCTGTCGCGCATTTCGCGCGTAGCCTCGTCGGCCATGCCCTCGCGCAAGAACTGGCTGATGGCGTCGAAGGACTGCGCCTGCAACAGCCGGGATGTACGCAGCGAAGGCATAGAAGACGCCTGCGCCGCCCGCCGCTCAGGCGGTGCCGCCCACCGTAAGGCCGTCGATGCGCAGCGTCGGCTGCCCCACGCCGACGGGCACGCTCTGGCCTTCCTTCCCGCAGGTGCCCACGCCACTGTCCAGGCGCATGTCGTTGCCGATCATGCTGATCTTCTTCAGCGACTCAGGGCCACTGCCGATGATGGTGGCGCCCTTGACCGGATAGAGGATCTTGCCGTTTTCCACCCAATAGGCTTCGCTGGCACTGAAGACGAACTTGCCGCTGGTGATGTCCACCTGCCCGCCACCGAAGTTGGTGGCGTACAGGCCCTTCTTGATGCTGGCGACGATTTCCTTCGGGTCCTTGTCGCCGCCCAGCATGTAGGTGTTGGTCATGCGCGGCATGGGAATGTGCGCGTAGCTCTCGCGGCGGCCGTTGCCCGTGGGCGCCACGCCCATCAGACGCGCATTCAGCGCATCCTGGATGTAGCCCTTGAGAATGCCGTCCTCGATCAACACGTTGCGCTGGCTGGCCTGGCCTTCGTCATCGACGTTGAGTGAGCCACGCCGGTCGGCGATGGTGCCGTCATCCAGCACCGTCACGCCCTTGGCCGCCACGCGCTGGCCGATACGGCCACTGAAGGCGCTGGAGCCCTTGCGATTGAAATCGCCCTCCAGACCATGGCCCACGGCTTCGTGAAACAGCACGCCCGGCCAGCCCGGGCCGAGCACCACCGTCATCTCGCCCGCGGGCGCGGGGCGCGCTTCCAGGTTGACCAGCGCCGCGTTCACCGCCTCGCGCACGTACTGGGCGATCTGCGCATCGTCGAAATAGGCCAGACCGAAGCGCCCGCCACCGCCCGCCGACCCGATCTCGCGCCGCTGCCCCTGCTGGGCAATCACCGTGACCGACAGGCGCACCAGCGGGCGCACATCCGCCGCCAGGGTGCCGTCCGCGCGCGCCACCAGCACCACGTCGTACTCGCTGGCCAGGCCCGCCATGACCTGAACAACCCGCGGATCCTGCGCCCGGGCGCGCTGCTCCACCTTTTCCAGCAACTGCACCTTGGCCGTGCTGTCGAGCGTGGCGATGGGATCAATCTCCGGGTAGAGGGAACGGCTTTTTGCTATTTTTTGTGTAGCTGCTCGCGCTCTTCCAGACTTGCCTGCAGCCGAAATTGCCCGCACAGTGTGGGCCGCATCGAGAAGCGAGGCCAGGGAAATGTCGTCGGAATAGGCGAACGCTGTCTTCTCGCCACTGACAGCGCGCACCCCCACGCCCTGGTCGATGGAGAACGAGCCCGTCTTGACGATGCCCTCCTCCAGGCTCCAGCCCTCGCTGCGCGTGTACTGGAAATACAGGTCGGCGTCATCGACGCGGTGCGCCCGGATCTCGGCCAGAGCCTGCGCCAGGTGGGATTCGTCCAGGCCGAAAGGCTGCAGCAGCAGTTGCCGCGCCGTAGCCAGGCGCTCGATGGTGGGTTCGCGGGAAATCATGGCGGAATTGTAGGCACGCCGCCATGCCCATGCAGGTGGCTCAGAAGGGCAGCGGCGGTGCCACAGGCAAGCGCTGCGCCCGAGCCACCGACATCAGCACCCCCAAGGCCAGCCCCAGCGTCACCATGGCCGTGCCGCCATAACTGATGAACGGCAACGGCACGCCCACCACGGGCAGGATGCCGCTGACCATGCCCATGTTGACGAAGGCATAGGTGAAAAAGATGGTGGACACTGCCCCCGCCATGAGGCGACCGAACAGCGTGCCCGCCCCCATGGCAATCGCCAAGCCGCGCCACACCAGCAACAGGAAGCAGACGATGATGAACAGGTTGCCAGCCAGACCGAACTCCTCCGAATAGGCGGCGAAGATGAAATCGGTGGTGCGCTCGGGAATGAACTCCAGGTGCGTTTGCGTGCCGGCCATGAAGCCCTTGCCCCACACCCCGCCCGAGCCGATGGCGATCATGCCCTGAATGATGTGAAAGCCCTTGCCCAGCGGGTCGCGCGTCGGATCCAGCAAGGTGCAGATGCGCTGCTGCTGGTAGTCGTGCAGTACCGGCCAGCGCACACCGTCCGCGCACAGCTGCGGCTCATAGGCCACGATGAGCGCAATACCGACCGCACCCAGAATCACTGGCGGCAGCACCAGGCGCCACGACAGGCCGGCAAAGAAGATCACCGACAGGCCGGCCGCCATCACCAGCAGCGAGGTCCCCAGGTCCGGCTGCTTCATGATGAGGCCCACCGGCACGGCCAGCAGCGCACCGGCCACGACAAAATCAAGCGGACGCAACTGGCCCTCGCGCTTTTGAAACCACCAGGCCAGCATCAGCGGCATGGCGATCTTGAGGATTTCGCTCGGCTGGATCACCACACCCAGGTTGATCCAGCGCTGCGCCCCCTTCTTGGTGATGCCAAACAGCGCCACGGCCACCAGCAGCGCCACGCCCAGCGTGTACAAAGGCACGGCGAAGACCATGATCTTCTGCGGCGGCACCTGGGCCACGACGAAAAGGATCGCCAGGGCGATGAGCATGTTGCGGCCATGGTCCACGAAGCGCGTGCCGTGGTCATAGCCTGAGGAATACATGGCCAGCAGCCCCGCCCCGGCCAACAGCAGGCACAGAAGCACCAAAATCCCATCGAACCCGCGAAACAGCGGCAGGATGCGTTGCACGAGCGAGGGCTTGTCGAAAACGGCGGACATAACCTTGCATTATCGGTGGCGCGCCATGGTAGAACCCGCCCCTATGGTCACCACCCACCTGCTCTACCTGCACGGCTTCCGCTCCTCCCCCCAGTCCGCCAAGGCGCAGCACATGGCCCGGCATGTGGCCCAGCAGCATCCCCGGGTGCATTTCTGGTGTCCACAACTGCCGCCATCGCCGCGCGCCGCCATGGAACTGGTGGAGCAAGGCATCTGCGGCTGGCCACAGGCGAATATGGCCGTGGTCGGTTCGTCGCTGGGGGGCTACTACGCCAGTTGGGTCGCCCAGCAGACCGGCTGCCCCAGCGTGGTGCTGAACCCTGCCGTCGATCCGGCACGCGACCTGGCGCGCTATATCGGCGAGCAGACGGCGTGGCACGACCCTGCGCAGCGCCTGTTCTTCCGCGCCGAATACATCGACGAGCTGCACGCGCTTGACGTGCGCGGCTGCCCGCCCGCCGGCCCTGAACTGGCGCTGATTGCCCAGGGCGACGAGCTGCTGGACTGGCGCGAGATGGCCGCGCGCTATGCCCAGGCGCGCCAGATCGTGCGCGCAGGCGGCGACCACGCGCTGAGCGAGTTCCCCGCGCTACTGCCGCAGGTAGTGGATTTCCTCAATCTGGCTTGATACCGCGGCGGCGCGCCCAGCGCGCGTAGTCGTCCGGGTAGGCCTGGCGAAAGCGCTCTTCATGGAATGCCGCCTGCGCGTCCAGCCCCAGCAGCCGGGCGCTGTCGATCAGCGGTGCAATCACGCGCGGCTCGGGGGAAAAGTGCAGCAGGCGCAGCGCCATGGCGTACTGCGCCGGGGCGTTGTCCCGGGTCACCGGCGTGGTGGTCAGGCTGGCGAACTCCACCTGGCGCGCGAACAGGCGCGTATCGGCCACCTTGTCCAGCGTGATCTCGCGGTAGGCCGGTGCACGCTGCGCGACGGGCCGGTAGATCTGGCCAACGCGCCAATAGTCCCACCCGGCGTACGCGCCAGCGGCAAGCAAGGCACACAGCACCAGCGCCCCAGCGCCACGTGCTGCGGGGCGCAGGTGCGGTGCCTGCCGCCATAGCAGCAGCACCGCCGCCAGCGCAGACACCTGAAACGGCCCGTACCACAGGGGGTACTCGAGCAGGCTGTGCAGGCCAATCAGCGCCAGCACGCCCCAGGCCAGCTGGCGCGCAGGATCTGGCTCGCGCCAGGGTTGGGCACGCAGCACCCACGCCAGCAAGGCCAGCACCGCCAGCGCCGCAACGGGCACGCCCAGCTCCACGGCCAGGTGCAACGGCAGGTTGTGCGCGTTGTCCAGCAGCACGCAAAAGCGCGTGCCAGGAAACTCCGTCACGTAGTGCGCGTAGTCCAGCTCGCCCCAGCCCCAGCCCGTCCAGGGGCGCTGGGCAATCAGGTAGAGCACGTTCGTCCACAGCACCTTGCGCCCGCCGCAGCCCTGTCCATCGTCGGCGAAGCGCGCGAACAGCCGGTCGGCCGGAATCCCCGTCCACTGCTCCAGCAGGTGCGGCAGCGCCCATGAGGCAGCGCCATAGGCGAGCAAACCGACAACCGCCAGCGCCAGCGGCAAAGGCCCGAGCATGCGCCGCCAGCACAGCACCAGCCCAAGCACCAGCAGCCACTGCAGCGCGCCGGTGCGCGAGGCCGTGGCGGCACTAGCCGCCGCCAGCAGCACCAGCCCCCAGGACAGCAGCAACCCCACCGCGACGCCCACCCAGCGCGCTTGCCGGCCCGCTTGCCCCACTGCCTGCCACTGCGCCACCGCCCACAGCAAGGCCCACAGGCCCAGACTCAACAGCGTGGCCTGCTGGTTGCGCTGGCGCAGGTTGCCGATGGCCTGGCCCGGCGTGGAAGGCTGCACCCACGGCGCCGCGCCCGGATCGCCCAGAAAATACTGCGCCAGCCCAATGCCCGCCGCGACCAGCGCCGCCAGCACCAGTGCCACACTCCAGTAGCGCGCCCAGGTGCGCCGTGGCCAATCCAGCCCGGCCAGCAGCAGCGCCGCCAGCACGCCGGCGCAGGCCCACGACGCCAGCCAGGGCCAGAAGTTGGCGCTGGGCGGGCTGGTGTAGGCGAAGAGAAAGGGCAGCGCCAGGGCCAGCACAGCCAGCGGCGCCACCGCCGCGCGTGGCTGCATGGGTCAGGAGAGAAGAGGAAAGCAGCGGATCATATAGAGCATGCAGCCGGCGCCATGAAACAACATGGGAGAATCGGCGCCCATGCATGCACTGTTCGACGAAGCCGGCAAATTTCTCGCTGGCCGCATCCTCTCCGAAGCCGAAAGCTCGGCCCAAATCGAGCTCGACTCGGGCAAACGGGTCAAGGCCAAGGCCGCCAATATCCTGCTGAAATTCGACAAGCCCGCACCTGCGGAGCTGCTCGAGCAGGCGCGCACCATCGCCGCCAGCGTGGAGCTGCAACTGGCCTGGGAATTCGCCCCCGATGAGGAGTTTGGCTTCGCCGATCTGGCGCGCGACTACTTCTCCGCCAGCGCCCCGGTGACGGAGCAGGCCGGCATGCTGCTGGCGTTGTTCGAGGCGCCGCACTACTTCCGCCGCGCTGGCAAGGGCCGCTTCAAGAAGGCGCCCGCCGAGATCGTGCAGCAGGCGCTGGCCGCCATCGAGAAGAAAAAACAGATCCAGGCACAAATCGACGCCTGGGCCGCCGAATTGGCCGCAGGCACCTGCCCCCAGCCCATCCGCGAGCAGCTTTACAAAATTCTGTTCCGCCCGGACAAGAACGCGCCCGAGTACAAAGCGGTGGTCGAAGCCAGCCGCAACACGCACAAGGCACCGCTGGATCTGCTGCAGGCTGCCGGCGCGATTGATTCGAGCTACCAGTTCCACTGGAAGCGTTTCCTGTTTGAAAACTTCCCCAAGGGCACAGGCTTCCCGCCGCTGAACGCACCGCAGCCCCCGGACGACCTGCCGCTGGCGCCGGTGCAGGCCTACTCGATCGACGACTCTGCCACCACCGAGATCGACGATGCGCTCTCCGTGCAGGGTCTGGGCACAGGCACCGTCACCCTGGGCATCCACATTGCCGCGCCCGGCCTGGCCATCCAGCCCGGCGGCGAACTGGACAAGGTGGGCCGCACGCGCCTGTCCACCGTCTACATGCCGGGCTACAAGATCACCATGCTGCCCGACGCGGTGGTGCAGATCTATACCCTGGACGAGGGCCGCGCCAATCCGGCCGTGTCGCTGTACGCCACCATTGACGAGGCGACACTGGAGATCACGGCCACCGAAACGCGCCTGGAGCGCGTACCCGTGGCCGTAAACCTGCGCCACGACCAGTTGGACCACATCGTCACCGAGGCCTGGCTGCAAGATCCTTCGATTCAGGTCGAAAACACGCCCCAAGCCTTACTGGACCTGCGCGAGCAGCTCTCATTTTTGTACAAGCTGGCGCAAAAACTCAAGGCGGGGCGCGAGCTGGTGCGTGGCAAGCCCGAGACCTTCAACCGGCCCGACTACACCTTCCGCCTGGCGGGCAACGACGGCGCCGAACCCGATGGCAGCGAAACCGTCACCATCGGCACACGCAAGCGCGGCGCGCCGCTCGACCTGATCGTGGCCGAAGCCGCCATCGTCGCCAACAGCACCTGGGGCCAGATGCTGGCCGAGCACGGCGTGCCGGGCATCTACCGCAGCCAGGCCAGCCTGGCACCGGGCATGAAGGTGCGCATGTCCACCAAGGCGCTGCCGCACGCCGGCATTGGGGTGAAGAGCTACGCCTGGGCCACCTCGCCGCTGCGCCGCTACGTGGACCTGGTGAACCAGTGGCAGATCATTGCCTGCGCGCGCCATGGCAAAACCGCTGCGCTGGCCGCGCCGTTCAAGCCCAAGGACGCAGAGCTGTTTGGCATCATCAGCAGCTTCGACACCGCCTACAGCGCCTACAACGGCTACCAGGCCGGCATGGAGCGTTTCTGGACACTCAAGTACCTGCAGCAAAACCAGATCGCTGCGCTGGACGCCACCGTCATCAAGGACGGGCGCGGCGGCGGCGACTTCCTGGTGCGTGCTGACAACCTGCCGCTGGTGCTGCCCGTGCTGGGCGCGCAGAACCTGGAGCGCGGCGCGCGCGTGCGCGTGCAGCTCGGCGAGATCGATGAGATCACGCTGTCTGTGAACGGTACGGTGACCGAGCGCCTGGACGACCCCACCGACCCCAGCGACGATGGCCCCGTGGACGAGGACGACGACGACAGCGCCGTGGCCGGCCCCATCGCCATCGCCGTGGACGTGAACGAGGCCAACGACAACGCCAGCCCCGCCCCATGAGATGAAAGCCCCCTCCTTCCTCCTTCGTCTGAGCACGCTGCAGCTGGCGCTGGGCGTGTCATTCGCCGTGCACGCGGCACTGCTCACGGTGCGCTTCGTCGATCCGGAAGGCTTCAACCGGGTGTTTCAGGACACGCCGCTGGAAGTCATCCTGGTGAACGCCAAGTCCACCGAAGCACCGGACAAGGCCCAGGCCATCGCGCAAGCTTCGCTGGCGGGCGGCGGCGACGCTGCCCAGGGGCGCGCCACCAGCCCCCTGCCCTACGCCGCGCTGACCACCGTGGGCGACGACTTCGAAGAAGCGCAGCGCCAGCTTGACGCCATGCACGAGCAGCAAACCCTGCTGCTGGCCCAGCTGCGCCAGCAGGTGGCGCAGATGCCCAAGACCGAGGCGCAGACCCCCAGCCGCAGCAGCGAGCAGGCGGCGCAGGAGCTCAAGCGGCGCCAGCTCGTGAAACTGTTGGCCGAGATTGAAAAGCGCATCAACGAGGAAAACGCCCGCCCCAAGAAGCGCTACATCAGCCCCGCCGTGCGCGAGGAAGCCTACGCTGTCTACTACGACGCGCTGCGCCGCAAGGTCGAGGACAAGGGCACGGCCAACTTTCCCGAGAAGGCAGGCAAGAAGCTTTATGGCGAGCTGGTGATGATCATCACCGTCAACCACGACGGCCGCGTGCTCGCCACCGAGATCGTGCAGGGCTCGGGCAACGCCCTGCTGGACCGCCGTGCCGAGGCCATCGCCCGCGCGGCAGGCCCCTTCGGCACCTTCAACCCTGAAATGCGCCGCAAGGCCGACCAGATCGCCGTGGTCTCGCGCTTCAAGTTCACGCGCGAGCAGACGCTGGAAGCCAGTGCGGGCACCGCCTCCGCCAAGCCATGAGCCTCGATACCTACTGCGTGATGGGCAACCCGGTAGAGCACAGCCGCTCTCCCTGGATCCACAGCCGCTTCGCCGCCCTGACCGGGCAGAACCTCCAGTACACCCGCCAGCTTGTGCCGCTGGACGGCTTCGCTCAGGCCGTGCGCACGTTCGCCCAAGCGGGCGGGCGCGGCTGCAACGTCACCGTGCCGTTCAAACTCGAAGCCGCGCAGTGCGCTACCACGCGCAGCGAGCGCGTGCAGCTTGCCGCAGCCGCCAACACGCTGGTCTTCCAGGACGGCGCCATCCACGCCGACAACACCGACGGCCTGGGCCTCGTGGCCGACATCCAGCGCAACGCTGGCGTGCCGCTGGCCGGGTGCGACGTGCTGCTCGTGGGGGCGGGCGGCGCCGCCGCTGGGGTGCTGGGCCCACTGCTGCATGAAGGCCCCCGCAGCGTGGCCGTGGTGAACCGCACGGCCGCCCGCGCCCAGGCGCTGGTGCAGGCCCACGCGCCCCTCGCAACGCTACAAAAAACAGAGCTACTAGCGCTTGATATGCAAGCCCTGGAGCGCGATTTCGATATCATCATCAACGCCACTGCGAGCAGCCTCGCCGGTGCCGAGGTGCCGGTGCCAGCGCGTGTGCTGCGCCCCGGCAGCCTGGCCTACGACATGATGTATGGCGCTGCTGCACAGCCCTTCCTCGACTGGGCCGCGCGCCACGGCGCCCAGCCGCGCGACGGCCTGGGCATGCTGGTAGAGCAAGCCGCCGAAGCCTTTGCGCTCTGGCGCGGCGTGCGCCCGCCCTCGGCCCAGGTGCTGGCCGAACTGCGCAGCGCCATGGCATGAAGGCGCTGGCACGCTGGGTGGCGCTGCTGCTGCTGGCAGCCCTGGGCCTGCAGCTGTTTTTTATCGGGCGCATCGCGGCCATGGCGTGGGTCGCACCGCAGTCCACCACCTTCCAACGCTCCGAGGCCTGGGCGCTGTGGCGCAGCCCCGGCGGCCTGCGCTGGCGCCAGCAGTGGGTGCCTTACACGCAGATTTCCGACCACCTCAAGCGCGCCGTGCTGGCTTCGGAGGACGACGGCTTCGTCCACCACGACGGCGTGGAGTGGAGCGCCATCGAAAAGGCACGCGCACGCAATGCCAAGGCCGAAGCACGCGCCACGGCCCAGCGCCCACCCAAGATTCGCGGCGGCTCCACCATCACCCAGCAGTTGGCCAAGAACCTGCTGCTGTCAGGCGAGCGCACCCTGCTGCGCAAGGGGCAGGAGCTGGTGCTGGCCTTTGCGCTGGAGCACCTGCTGTCCAAACAGCGCATCCTGGAGATCTACCTCAACAGCGTGGAATGGGGCGCCGGCGTGTTCGGCGCCGAGGCCGCCGCGCAGCACTACTACCGCAAGAGCGCCGCGCAACTGGCGCCGGCCGAAGCCGCCCGCCTGGCGGTGATGTTGCCCGCGCCCAAGCACTACGAGAAGCAGCCCGGCTCGCCCTATCTGGCGCAGCGCGCCCGCACCATCCTGGCGCGCATGCCCTCGGCGCAGCTGCCCTGAGAAACCCCATGCGCATCCTCGGCATCGACCCCGGCTTGCAGACCACCGGCTTCGGCGTGGTGGACTTGGAGGGCCACCACCTGCGCTACGTGGCCAGCGGCACCATCCGCACCACAGGCACCCGCGCTGCGCCTGCACTGGGCGACCTGCCCGGGCGGCTTAAGCTGCTGTTCGACGGCATCACCGAAGTGGCGGCGCGCTACCAGCCCGACACGGCCGCGGTTGAGATCGTGTTCGTCAACGTCAACCCCCAATCCACCCTGCTGCTGGGCCAGGCACGTGGCGCGGCGCTGACCGCGCTGGTCAACGCCAACCTGCCCGTGGCCGAATACACGGCGCTGCAGATGAAAAAGGCGGTGGTCGGCCACGGCCGCGCTGCCAAGACCCAGGTCCAGGAGATGGTGCGCCGTCTGCTCGAATTGCCCGGCCTGCCAGGCACCGACGCGGCCGACGCGCTGGGGTTGGCCATCACCCACGCCCACGCGGGCGCCGCCATGGGGCGCCTCGCCGCCGTGGCGCCACTGCAACGCCGCCAGCACGCCATGTACAAAGGCGGCCGCAGCTACTGAGCCACGGCATGGCGGGGCCCGCCCTCGCCGGCATTGGCACCTGCCAAGCCGTGCCGCGCAGGGCACGCAGGCAGGCCATGCGCCAGTGCTGGCGCCCACAGAAACGCGTGCGCGAGGGCGGCAAAGTCCTTTGCCAGCGCAAAAGCAGCGCTTGGTGTAGAAAGAACCGCATGCAACTCCCGCCCGATGACCGCTACGCCCACCGCGAGGTGCCGCAATTCTTCGTCTACGTGCGCATCCCCGTGGCGCGCCATGCCGCCGACCCGCTGCACCTGCGCGAAGAACGCATCGACCAGGCGCTGCAGGCCGAAGGGCTGGGCACGGTCGTGGGCTGGGGCGATTCCCTGGGCGAGCGGCATGCCAACGGCAAACGCGCCGCCACCTTCATGCGGGTGGACATCTCAGTGTCCGACCTGCCACGCGCACTGGCGTTGCTGCATGCATTGCTGCCGGCGCTGGAGGCGCCCCCAGGCACCGAGATCCATTACCACGCCGATGGGCACCACCTGTGCGACGCCATCCACGACCAGGGCTGGCTGCTGGCGCAAGCCGTGCCCGCAGTCCGCAGCGGCAGCCACCCGACCATCTAGCGAGGGCGCTGCGGGTCGGCAGGGGCGGCAAGGCGTAAAGCGCCGCCATAGCCGTCGCTTCTGCGAGCATTTGCACCGCGGCAGACCGCCCGAAGCCGCAGAGGCACGCGGCGCGACGATGCGTGCGGAACGTCCTCAGGGATCGTTCGCGCGAAAACACATTGTCACAATTGGGCGGCACAGTATGTGGCGGATCCACTTGACCGTCTTGGCGGTCGGCGCATGCACATGCCACACACACTCCCCCTCCCCGTCCGCGCCACCATCGGCCCCCTGGGCCGGCGCCTGCTGGTTCTGTTCATTGCTGTACTGGCCCTGAGCCTGGTGGGCTCCGCGATCGGGCTGTGGTCCTTGCTCCGCATCGGACAATCGACCGACGACATGGTCCAGCGCAGCGTAACGAATGAACGGTTGGTGGCCGATGCCTACCGCCTGCAGGCCATCAACGCCGAGCGCTACAAGGCCGTGGCGCTGAGTTCCGAGCCTGAAGTCGGAGAGACCTTGGGCGCCGACATCGCCGAGACACAGCGGCAATACGACGCGCTGATCGACACCCTGGCGCGGCGCCTGGCCGGCACCGCCGACGAGGAACGCCTGGCACAGGTGAACACGCAGGCGCAGGCGTTCCACCAAGCCCGCGCGGCCCTGGTGCAGGCGCGCGATTTCGGGCTCACGCAGCGCATCCGCGAGGTCTATGAAACGCAGTTCCTGCCCGCGTCGCAGGGCTTGCTGAAAGCGCTGGACGCGCTCACGCAATCCCAGCGCCAGTCCATCGATGCCGCAGCGCTGCGGGTAGCCCGCTGGAGCTGGCAGGCACGGCTGGCGCTGGTGGCGTTCGGCGCCCTCTCGTTGGTGCTGGGCACGCTGCTGGCGCTGTGGCTGGTGCGCAGCATCACGCGCCCCATCGCACTGGCCAGCGACACGGCCAACCGCGTGGCCGGGCTCGACCTGCGCCACGACATCACCGGGCACGACCGCGACGAAACCGGCCACATGCTGTCGTCGCTGGCGGTCATGCAGACGGCGCTGCGGCACCTGGCGCAGCAGGTGCGCGCCTCGGTGTACAGCCTGCACACGGCGTCCACCGACATGGCCAGTGGCAACGCCAACCTGTCGGAGCGCACCGAGCAAGCAGCCGCAAGCCTGCAGGAGACGGCCGCAGCGCTGGAGCATGTCAAGCGGGCCCTGCAGGCCTCGGCGGAAACCGCGCACCACACCGAGGCACGCGCGGCCCAGGCCGCGGCCCAGGCCCGCCAGGGCCAGGACGTGGTGGCGCACGTGGTGCAGACCATGGACCAGATATCGGACAGTTCGCACAAGATCGCCGACATCACGGGAATGATCGACGCGATTGCCTTCCAGACCAACATCCTGGCGCTTAACGCCGCCGTCGAGGCGGCGCGCGCGGGCGAGCAGGGGCGCGGTTTTGCCGTGGTGGCCACGGAGGTACGCAGCCTGGCCAACCGCTCGGCGCAGGCTGCGCGCGAGATCAAGGCACTGATCGCCACCTCGGTGGCGCAGGTCGAAGCGGGCTCGCGCCTGGCGGCGGACGCGGGCCGCGCGATGGAGCAGGTAGTCACGTCGATCCAGGACGCCGCCCGCACGATGGCCGACATCAAGACCGGCAGCCAGGCGCAGAACGACGACATCACGTCGATCCACTCGGCGCTGTCGCGCCTGGATCTGATGACCCAGCAGAATGCGGCCCTGGTGGAGCAATCCTCCGCCGCCACCGAAAGCCTGCGGGTCCAGGCCGACGACCTGGCGGGCCTGGTGAGCCAGTTTCTGCTACCGGGACAGCCGCCCCAGGCGATCGTGCCGCCCAGCATGCGCCTTGCAGCACCCTGAGGCACCCTGAGGCACCGATTTTGCTATATTTTCAGGAGCTTCTAGCGCTTACCCCACAAGGGCTAGAGGCTCGTTTTGCTCATATTCCATGCGTCGATACCCCTGCCTCATGCACTGGCTGAAGGCAGGGAACGCAGGGACGGTGCCGCGAGCGCTTCTATGTGCACCCCGGCCTGGTCCGCAGCGCCCCCCCCCGCACGCACCTTGAACTGGCGCACGGCCTGCGCCAGCAGGCGGGCCTGCTCGCGCAACGACTCGGAGGCCGCCGCCGACTGCTCCACCAGCGCCGCGTTCTGCTGCGTCATTTGGTCGAGCTGGCGCACCGACTGGTGAATCTGGCCGAGGTTGTCGCGCTGGTCCGCCGCCGCCGCCGTGACTTCGCCAATGATGTCCGACACCCGGCGCACGCTGCCGACGATCTCGGTCATGGTCTGGCCCGCCTGCGCCACCTGGCGCGACCCATCTTCCACGCGCTGGCTGGAGTTGCCGATGAGGTCCTTGATCTCCCTGGCCGCCGCCGCACTGCGCTGGGCCAGGGTGCGCACCTCGCCGGCAACCACGGCAAAGCCGCGCCCCTGCTCGCCCGCTCGCGCCGCCTCGACGGCAGCGTTAAGCGCCAGGATGTTGGTCTGGAAGGCAATGGAGTCGATCACCCCGGTGATGTCGGCGATCTTGCGCGAACTGGCCGATATCTGGTCCATGGTCTGCACCACCTGCTCCACCACGCTACCGCCGCGCTGCGCCACCTGCGCGGCCGACACCGCATAGTCGCTAGCATGGCGCGAGGACTCGGCGCCGCTTTGCACGGTGCCGGCCAGCAGCTCCATGGACGAGGCCGTTTCCTGCAGGCTGGCAGCCGTCTGCTCCGTGCGCAGGCTCAGGTCTTGGTTGCCCGTGGCGATTTCGCCGCTGGCGGTGGCGATATTGCCGGCCGCGTCCTGCACCTGGTGCACCAGGGCGCGCAGCGCCTCCTGCATGCGCCCCATGGCCTGCACCAGCTGGCCCACTTCGTCCTGCTGCTGTGCACGGATTTCGTGCGTCAGGTCACCGGCTGCGATGTGCTCGGCCAAATCCCGCGCCTGCGCCAGCGAGCGTGTGATGGAGCGCACGCTGGCCAGTGTCAGCGGCACCAGCACGGCCAGCGCCACCAGCAGGGTCACGCCGATGAGCCCGGTCATGGCAGAGGTGCGCGCATCCACCGCCTGGCGCGCCTCGTCCATCTGCTGGCGCGCGCTTTGGGCCAGGGTGGAGAGCAACTGGTCGGTGGCCTCCATGTGCTGCTTGAGCTGGTCCGCATACGCCCCGGCGCCAGCACCATCGAGCTGGGCATTTTCCAGCCGGTCGAAGATGGGGCCGATGCCTTCGGCGTATTGCTGGATCTCGGTCAGCGCCTGGTCCACCGCCTTGGCAAAGGCGGCATCTGCCGCCTGCGCACCACGCACCTCGCCCAGGCTCTTGCGCAGCGCCGCGAGGGACTTGCCCCAGCGCTCGCGCAACTGGCCTACCTCAACGGCGTTGTTGTAGTTGATGATGATGTCCTTCTCCGCGCGGCGCAGGTCGCCCAGCGTGGTGCGCAAATCGGACATGTCGGTCAACGTCTGCACGCGCTCGGCGAACAGCACCTGCAGCGTGGTGCGCGTGCGGTCCAGGGACACATAGCCCATCCCCCCCACCAGCACCAGCAAGACCAATGAAAACGCTGTGCCGAAATACAGACGCGTACGGATGGACAAGCGGCCCAGGACTCTCATGAATTCCCCTTGACTGAACAGCCCTGCCATATGCAATCTGCATGCCAGGGTGTGCCTGGGCCTTGTGAGCCCCGGCGAGGGTGTAACTTTATGCTACCAACCGCCGGGGAGCTCAGAGGGAATTCACCAATGCGGCAGACCTCAGGCGACCGGCTTGATGGGCACGTACAGCTCGCCGCCCGCGCCGCGGAACTCCTCGGCTTTGTGCTGCAAGCCCTGCTGGGCGAATTCGCGCACTTCCTGCGTGATCTTCATGGAGCAGAACTTGGGCCCGCACATGGAGCAGAAATGCGCCACCTTGGCCGAGTCCTTGGGCAGGGTTTCGTCGTGGTATTCCTTGGCCGTCTCGGGGTCCAGGCCCAGGTTGAACTGGTCCTGCCAGCGGAAGTCGAAACGCGCCTGGCTCAGCGCATCGTCGCGTGCACGGGCACCGGGGTGGCCCTTGGCCACGTCGGCGGCGTGTGCGGCGATCTTGTAGGCGATGATGCCTTGCTTCACGTCGTCGCGGTCGGGCAGGCCCAGGTGTTCCTTGGGCGTGACGTAACACAGCATGGCCGTGCCCATCCAGCCGATCATGGCGGCGCCGATGGCCGAGGCAATGTGGTCGTAGCCGGGCGCGATGTCGATGGTCAGCGGGCCCAGGGTGTAGAACGGCGCTTCGTGGCAGGTTTTGAGCTGCTCGGTCATGTTGGCCTGGATCATGTGCATGGGCACATGGCCGGGGCCTTCAATCATGGTCTGCACGTCGTGTTTCCAGGCAATTTGCGTGAGTTCGCCCAGGGTGTGCAGCTCGGCAAACTGGGCTTCGTCGTTGGCATCCGACGCGCAGCCGGGGCGCAGGCCGTCACCCAGGCTGAAGGACACGTCGTACTGCTTCATGATGTCGCAGATGTCTTCGAAGTGCTCGTACAGGAAGCTCTCGCGGTGGTGCGCCATGCACCACTTGGCCATGATGGAGCCGCCGCGCGAGACGATGCCGGTGCGGCGGTTGGCCGTGAGGTGGATGTAGGCCAGACGGATACCGGCGTGGATGGTGAAGTAGTCCACGCCCTGCTCGGCTTGCTCAATGAGCGTGTCGCGGAATATTTCCCAGGTCAGGTCTTCGGCCACGCCGCCCACCTTTTCCAGCGCCTGGTAGATCGGTACCGTGCCAATCGGCACGGGGCTGTTGCGGATGATCCAGTCGCGCGTGGTGTGGATGTTCTTGCCGGTGGACAAATCCATCACGTTGTCCGCGCCCCAGCGGATGGCCCAGACGAGCTTTTCCACTTCTTCTTCAATGCTGGACGTGACGGCGGAGTTGCCGATGTTGGCGTTGATCTTCACCAGGAAGTTGCGCCCAATCGCCATGGGCTCGACTTCGGGGTGGTTGATGTTGGCGGGGATGATGGCGCGGCCGCGCGCCACTTCGTCGCGCACGAATTCGGGGGTGATGATCTTCGGAATCATCGCGCCCATGGGGTTGCCCATCAGGCGCTGCTCGCGGGCCTGGTCTTGCTGGTACTGCGCCATCCACTCGCGGCGGCCGTTTTCGCGCAGGGCCACGTATTCCATCTCGGGGGTGATGATGCCCTTCTTGGCGTAGTGCATCTGCGTGACGTTGGCACCGCTCTTGGCGCGCAGGGGCTGGCGCTGCAGCGCGGCAGCCTCGGCACGCAGCTGGGCCAGGCGGTCGCCATCCTCGGCCTTCTGGCCGTCGTCGAGGGCCTTGCGCACGCGGCCCTCGTAGCTTTCGGTGTCGCCACGCTCAGCAATCCACGCACCACGCACGCTGGCCAGGCCCTGGCGTACGTCGATGGCAGCGGCCGGGTCGGTGTACGGTCCGGAGGTGTCATAGACGCTGACCACCTCGCCATTGGTCAGGCGGATGTCGCGCACCGGCACGCGCAGGTCACTGCGCGAACCGGTCAGGTAGCTTTTGGCCGAAGCCGGGAAAGGCTCGCGCGTGCGAGCCAGGAGGTGGGAAAACGAGTCAGGAGCGTTCATTGCGGGCATTCCTTCAACGGATGGGGATGGAATGCTCCGCAATCGATGGACGACGCGCGCGGACATACACGCGCACGCACTTCTTCCATTGCAGCTCTTCTTACGCTGGTACTAACCAGATCAAGTTCGCGGTTCCGGCGGTCAGGTCCGCCATCTCAGCACGCCCAGGAGCCTGTTCAAGGTTTTTTAGAGATCGCGTTGGAGCGCAATCGGGATGAGTGAGTGGCCCGGTTGCCGCCGCATGGGCTCATGCCCATGCAAGCAACCGGGGCGCTCAATCGCCCGATTTCACTCCAACCCTTCGGGCAAGTACCTCTTCGGGCCGTCTACAGCGTTGCGGCGCTTGTCGATAGCGCAGCTATCGACTGCGCACCGCGCCTTGCATCCCATCCCGAAAAAGTACTTGCGCGACTCTAAAAAACCTTGAACAGGCTCCTACGTGCACCCCGGAGCAGGCGCGAGTATAGGGACAATTCAGGCGATGCGCCCAACCAGCAGCACGGAGAAGAAAGCGCAGGCAGCGATCACCGTCCACTTCAGCACCATGAGGCCGAAACGCCGGTAGCGCACCTGGCCGGTGCCGACATAGAACGCGAAAGACACCCCCGCCATAAGCAGCAGCAGGGTGACGATCCAGCGAAAAAGCAGCATGCCCCGCTACCAGGCGCCGACAGGCTGGGCGAACCCCGCGGGGGCTAGGCGCTCGTTGTCGAAGCTGGCGATCTCCCACGCATCGGGCTGTGCCAGCAGCGCGCGCAGCAAATGGTTGTTCATGGCGTGGCCCGAGCGAAAGGCACTGTACGCGGCCAGCAGCGGTTTACCCACCAGGTAAAGATCCCCCATGGCGTCGAGAATCTTGTGGCGCGCAAACTCGGCGTCATAGCGCAGGCCGTCGCTGTTGAGCACCTTGTAGTCGTCCATGACGATGGCGTTGTCCAGCCCCCCGCCCAGCGCCAAACCGTTGGCACGCAGCATCTCCACGTCGCGCGTGAAGCCGAAGGTGCGTGCGCGCGCAATGTCGCGCGCATAGTTGCCCTGGCCCAGGTCGAACTCCACGCACTGGCCGGTGGAATCGACCGCCGGGTGGGCGAAATCGATCTCAAAGCGCAGCTTGTAGCCATGGTACGGCTCCAGCCGCGCCCACTTCAGCTGCGCACCTTCGCCCTCGCGCACCTCGACCGGCCGGGTCACGCGGATGAAACGCTTGGGCGCCTTCTGCAGCTCCACGCCCGCACTTTGCAGCAGGAACACGAACGAGGCCGACGAGCCGTCGAGGATCGGCACCTCCTCGGCGGTGATGTCGATATACAGGTTGTCCAGCCCCAGGCCCGCGCAGGCCGACATCAGGTGCTCCACCGTGTGCACCTTGGCGCTGCCCGCGCCGATGGTGGAGGCCATGCGCGTATCGACCACCGCCGTGGCGCTGATCGGAATGTCCACCGGCTCCGGCAGGTCCACGCGGCGAAAGACGATGCCCGTGTCGGGCTGGGCCGGCCGCAGGGTCAGCTCGACCCGCTGGCCGCTATGCAGGCCCACGCCCACGGCGCGGGTCAGGGTCTTGATGGTGCGTTGCTGGAGCATATTCCGTGGATTCTAGGGCGTGTCATCACTCAAATCCCCCACGCGAGGGGCATGCGGGCTGGCTGCGCAATGGGGGATTTGAGTGATGACACGCCCTCGTGGCTTCCTGGCACCAAGACAGGGCACCAAATAGGCACCAAATTCGCCCCTAGCCCTTGTGCAGCAAGCGCGAGCAGCTATCAAAAAAGAAAACCCGCTGGCATGCCAGCGGGTTGGAGGGCGCGATGGCGGCCCGCGCTCGCGGGCACGCCCGGCACTCAATCGGCCTGCTTGCGCAGGAACGCCGGGATCTCCAGGTCGTCCATGCCGCCGGAGGACAGCGCGTCCACGCGCGCCGCGGCCTGCGTGCGGTTGTTACGCCACACGCTGGGTACGGCCATGGTGCCGTAATCGGCGCCACCGGCCACGCCGCCTGCGCTGCCCAGCGTCGTGCCCGTGCCGCCGGCCATGGGCATGGCGTACGGGATATTGTCGGTACCGGTGCGCAGCGCACCCTGCACCACCTGCATGGGCTGGCGGCGCACGTTGGGACGCGACAGGCCCGTGGCCACCACGGTGACGCGGATTTCATCGCCCAGGGAGTCGTCGTAGGCAGCGCCGTAGATGACGTGCGCGTCCGGCGCGGCATAGGCGTTGATGGTGCTCATGGCCTGGCCCGACTCGGCCATCTTCAGGCTGCCCTTGGCGGCAGTCACCAGCACCAGCACACCCTTGGCACCCGAGAGGTCGATCCCCTCAAGCAGCGGGCAGGCAATGGCCTGCTCTGCAGCGATGCGCGCGCGGTCCGGGCCGCTGGCCGTGGCCGTGCCCATCATGGCGCGGCCGGGCTCGCCCATCACGGTGCGCACGTCTTCGAAGTCGACGTTCACCAGGCCGTAGTCGTTGATGATTTCGGCAATACCGCCGACGGCGTTCTTCAGCACGTCGTTGGCATGGGCGAAGGCTTCTTCCTGCGTGATGTCGTTGCCCAGCACCTCGATGAGCTTCTCGTTGAGCACCACGATCAGCGAATCGACGTTGCTTTCCAGCTCGGACAGGCCGTCGTCCGCATTCTTCATGCGGCGGCTGCCTTCCCACTCGAAGGGCTTGGTGACCACGCCCACGGTGAGGATGCCCATGTCCTTGGCGATGCGTGCGATCACCGGCGCGGCGCCTGTGCCCGTGCCGCCGCCCATGCCGGCGGTGATGAAGAGCATGTGCGCACCCTGGATGGCCTGGCGGATCTCTGCCTCGGCGCTTTCGGCGGCCTCGCGCGCCTTCTCGGGCTTGCTGCCCGCACCCAGGCCGCTGCTGCCGAGCTGGATGTGGCGGTGCGCCGTGCTGCGCGTGAGCGCCTGCGCGTCGGTGTTGGCGCAGACAAATTCCACGCCCTGCACGGCGCGCGCGATCATGTGCTCGACGGCGTTGCCGCCGCCGCCGCCGACACCGATCACCTTGATCTGTGTGCCCTGGTTGAATTCTTCGGACTCGATCATTTCGATGGTCATGAGGGTGCTCCTGAAATTACTCTGAAAAACAATGCATCTGGGGTAAGAGAGGTAGCGGGCGGCGGGCGCCCCATGGGCGGTGGCCCGGTGCCGCGACGCCGCGTGCGGCGTGCGGGCCCGGCGCGCACAAACCAGTTCCAGTCGAGGGGCATGGTCAGAAGTTCCCCACGATGAAGTCCTTGAAGCGGCCAAAGGCGGTCTTCATCGACCCGCTCTTGGCCGCCACCTTGAAGCCGCGCAGGCGCGCCTGGCGTGCTTCCTCAAGCTGCCCCATGACGGTGGCCGCACGCGGCTGCGCCACCATGTCGGCCAACGCGCTGGAATACTTCGGGATGCCACGGCGCACCGGCTTGAGAAAGATGTCCTCGCCCAGCTCCACCATGCCCGGCATGACCGAGCTGCCGCCCGTGAGCACGATGCCCGAGGACAGCACCTCTTCGTAGCCCGAGTCGCGAATGGCCTGGTGCACGAGCGAGAAGATTTCCTCCACGCGCGGCTCGATCACGCCCGCCAGCACCTGGCGGCTGAGCAGGCGCGGACCACGGTCGCCCAGGCCGGGCACCTCCACCTGCGCCTCGGGGTCGGCCAGCAGTTGCTTGGCGTAGCCGCTTTCCACCTTGATGTCCTCAGCGTCCTTGGTCGGGGTGCGCAGCGCCATGGCAATGTCGCTGGTGATCAGGTCGCCCGCCGCGGGAATCACTGCCGTGTGGCGGATCGCGCCGCCGGTGAAGATGGCCACGTCGGTCGTGCCGGCGCCGATGTCCACCACGGCCACACCCAACTCGCGCTCGTCGTCGGTCAGCACGGCCTGGCTGCTGGCCAGCGGGTTGAGCATGAGCTGCTCGACCTCCAGGCCGCAGCGGCGCACGCACTTGATGATGTTCTCGGCCGCGCTTTGCGCACCCGTGACGATGTGGATGTTGGCCTCCAGGCGGATGCCGCTCATGCCGATGGGCTCCTTCACGTCCTGCCCGTCGATCACGAATTCCTGCGGCTCCACCAGCAACAGGCGCTGGTCGCTGCTGATGTTGATGGCCTTGGCCGTCTCCACCACGCGCGCCACGTCGGTGGCGGTGACTTCCTTGTCCTTGATGGCCACCATGCCGCGCGAGTTCTGGCCACGGATGTGGCTGCCGGTGATGCCGGTGTACACGCGCTGGATCTTGCAGTCGGCCATCAGCTCGGCCTCTTTCAGCGCCTGCTGGATGCTCTGCACCGTGGCGTCGATGTTCACGACCACGCCGCGCTTGAGGCCGTTGCTCGGCGCCACGCCCAGGCCGGCGAGCTTGAGCTCGCCACCGGGCAGCACCTCGGCGACCACGGCCATGACCTTGGCAGTGCCGATGTCCAGCCCTACGACCACGTCTTTGTATTCTCTTGCCATATGCCTGTCTGCCCTCTGTTTCGTTGTCCCGTGGCGCCTCAGCGCACCTTTTTCGCTGCCTTGTCGTCACTCACCGTCGTCACGCCGCGCAGGCGTACGGCATAGCCGCCGTCATGGCGCAGGTCGGCCGACTCCAGCGCCTCGGGGCTGCGCCGGTACTGCTGCGCCACCTGCGCCAATGTGCGTGCGAAGCGCTGCGTGCGCGCGACCACGGCCTCGGGCGTGCCGCCGCCCAATTCCACCGCAGCTCCGCTGTCAAGCTGCGCGCGCCAGCCACCGCGCCCTGAAAGCTGCAGCTCATCCAACTCCAGCCCGAGCGGCTCGAACACCGGCGCCAGCCGGTGGTACATGGCCAGAACCTCGCCCGCCTGCCCCTGCGGACCCTGCAGACGCGGCAGACTGTCCTGCTCTTCGTCGTCAGCCTCCGCCTCGAAAACCTCGCCGTCGCTGTTGAGCAGCTTGGACTCCGACTCCGCGCCCCACAGGGCCACGGCATCGTGCTCGCGCAGCACCACGCGCAGGCCGCTGGGAAACTCACGCCGCACCTGGACGCTGCGCACCCAGGGAGCCTGCGCAAAAGCCGCGCGCACCGCCTCCAGGTCCACGGTGAAAAAGTTGCCCGCCAGGCTGGGCATGACCATGGGACGCAGACTGACCGCGTTGTTGTGCACCAGGTCGCCCTGCACCACGATGCGGTGGATGGCGAACGCCGGCCGCCCCAGCAGCCAGCGCGCACCCGCTGCCAGCACGAGCGCGGCGCAGCACACGAACAGGGCCGAGGCGGTCCAGTTCATGAGCTTGACGTCCAGCGGTGCGGGCAGCGGTGCGTTCATGCGCCTCCCAGGGCCGTGTCGGCGGTGTTTTGCAGCGCGTCGAGCGAAGCGCTGGCCAGGATGCGCAGGCACAGCTCTTCGTAGCTGGTGCCCGCTGCGCGCGCCGACATGGGCACGAGCGAATGCCCGGTCATGCCGGGCGAGGTGTTGATCTCCAGCAGGAAGGGCTGGCGGTCGCTGGCGCGCACCATGATGTCGGCGCGTGCCCAGCCACGGCAGCCCAGCGTGCGGTAGGCGCGCTCCACCAGGCGCTGGATGGCACGCTCCTCGGCCTCGGGCAGGCCGCTCGGGCAGTGGTACTGCGTCACGTCGGTGAAGTACTTGTTCTGGTAGTCGTAGTTGCCCTCGGGCGCGACGATGCGGATCACCGGCAGCGCCGTGGCGTCCGCGCCCTGGCCGAGCACCGGGCAGGTGGTTTCGTCACCATCGATGAACTGCTCGCACAGCACCTCGGGGTCGTGCTGCGCGGCCAGGCGGTACGCCTGCTCGCACTGCCCCAGCGAAGTGACCTTGGTCAGGCCGATGGTGGAGCCCTCGCGCGAAGGCTTGACGATCATGGGCGCACCCAGTTCCTGGAAGGCCTGCGCGGTCTCGGCGCTGCTGGCCACCAGGCGCCAGTCCGGCGTGGGCAGGCCCTCGAAGCGCCAGATGCGCTTGGTCATGATCTTGTCCATGGCGATGCTCGACGCCATCACACCCGAGCCTGTGTAAGGAATGCCGAGCAGCTCCAGCGCGCCCTGCACCGTGCCGTCCTCGCCATGGCGGCCGTGCAGCGCAATGAAGCAGCGCGTGTAGCCGTGGGTCTTGAGATCGGACAGGCTGGCGTGCGCCGGGTCGAAGGCATGCGCATCGACGCCGCGCGCACGCAGCGCCTGCAGCACACCGCCCCCGGACATCAGCGACACCTCGCGCTCGGACGAATCGCCGCCCATGAGCACGGCCACCTTGCCCAGGGCCGCAGCGTTGAATTCCTGGTCAGACTTAGGATCGAATTGACTCACAACGCACCCCCACCCTGCGCTAAAAGCTCACTATTTTGTAGCAATTCGGCCACCTTTCCGGGCACTGCGCCGATGGAGCCCGCGCCCATGCACAGCACCACGTCGCCTGCCCGTGCGCTTTGCACGATGGCACGCGGCATCTCGGCCACATCGTCGATGAAAACGGGCTCCACCCGGCCTGCCACACGCAGCGCGCGCGCCAGCGAACGCCCGTCGGCGGCGACGATAGGGGCCTCGCCTGCCGCGTACACCTCGGTCAGCAGCACCACGTCGGCCTGGCCCAGCACCTTGACGAAATCCTCGAAGCAGTCGCGCGTGCGGCTGTAGCGGTGCGGCTGGAACGCCAACACCAGGCGCCGCCCGGGGAAGGCACCGCGTGCCGCCGCCAGGGTGGCGGCCATCTCCACCGGATGGTGGCCATAGTCCTCAATGAGCTGGTAGTGGCCGCCGCCCACGGCAGGCTGGTCGCCGTAGCGCTGAAAACGCCGGCCCACGCCGGTGAAGCCCGCCAGCGCGCGCAGCACGGCCTCATCGGAAATACCCAGCTCCACCGCCACGGCGATGGCCGCGAGCGCGTTGAGCACGTTGTGCTCACCCGCCAGGTTCAGCACCACCTCCAGGTCGGGCAGGGTCACGCCATTGCGCCGCTGCACGGTGAAGCGCATGCGTCCGGCGTCGGCGCGCACGTTGACGGCACGCACCTGCGCATCCTCGCCGAAGCCGTAGCTGGTTACCGGGCGCGCCACGTCAGCCAGGATCTCGCGCACGCCGGGGTTGTCCACGCACAGGATGGCCGCGCCGTAGAACGGCATGCGGTGCAGGAAGTCCACGAACGCCTGCTTGAGCCGGCCGAAGTCGTGGCCGTAGGTTTCCATGTGGTCGGCGTCAATGTTGGTGACCACGGCCATCACGGGCAGCAGGTTGAGGAACGAAGCGTCGGACTCGTCGGCCTCGACCACGATGTACTCGCCCTGGCCCAGCCGCGCGTTGGCACCGGCGCTGTTCAGGCGCCCGCCGATGACGAAGGTCGGGTCCAGCCCCGCCTCGGCCAGCACGCTGGTGACCAGGCTGGTGGTCGTCGTCTTGCCGTGCGTGCCAGCGATGGCCACGCCCTGGCGCAGGCGCATCAGCTCGGCCAGCATGAGCGCGCGCGGCACCACGGGAATCTTGCGCGCGCGCGCAGCCTGTACCTCGGGGTTGTTGCCCTGCACGGCCGTGGAGGTCACCACGGCATCGGCCCCCTGAACGTGGGCGGCGTCGTGGCCCACATGGGTGGCGATGCCCAGGCCTTGCAAGCGGCGCAGCGTGGCGCTGTCCGACAGGTCCGAGCCCGACACCTGGTAGCCCAGGTTGTGCAGCACCTCGGCGATGCCGCTCATGCCGGCGCCGCCCACGCCGACGAAGTGAATGTGACGGATAGCGTGTTTCATGGGGCCAGCTCCTCGCAGGCCGCGACCACCACTGCGGTGGCTTCGGTTTTTTGCATCTTTTTGGCGTTTTGCGCGCGCTGAACAAGCGCGGAACGCTCCATATTTTGTAGCATTTGAGCCAGTCCGCCAGGCGTCAGGTCGCGCTGCTGCACCAGCCAGCCGCCGCCTGCCTGCACCAGGAACTGGGCGTTGGTGGTCTGGTGGTCGTCCACCGCCGCTGGGAAGGGCACGAACACCGCTGCGGCACCCACGGCGGCCAATTCGGTCACGGTACTGGCGCCAGCGCGGCAAACCACCACGTCGGCCTGCGCAAACGCACTGGCCGTGTCGTCAATGAACGGCGTCAGCGTGGCCTGCACACCGGCAGCGGCGTAATGGGCGCGCAAGGCGTCGATCTGCGCCGCGCCGCTCTGGTGCGTGACCTGCGGGCGCTCGGCCTCGGGGATCAATGCCAGCGCTTGCGGCACGATCTCGTTCAGCGCCTTGGCGCCCAGGCTGCCGCCCACCACCAGCAGGCGCAGCGGCCCGCTGCGCCCGGCGAAGCGCACGGCCGGCTCTGGCTGCGCCAGGAACCCCTCGCGCAGCGGGTTGCCGACCCACTGGCCTTTTTTCAGCACACTCGGGAAGGCCGTGAAGATGCGGTCGGCCACGCCTGCCAGCACCTTGTTGGCCAGACCGGCGACGGAGTTCTGCTCGTGCAGCACCAGGGGCTTACCCGCCAGCACCGCCATCATGCCGCCGGGGAAGGTGACGTAGCCGCCCATGCCCAGCACCACGTCGGGACGCACGCGGCGCACCACGGCCAGCGCCTGCCAGAAGGCGCGCAGCAGCCGCAGCGGCAGCAGCGCCAGCGTGGTCAGCCCCTTGCCGCGCACGCCGGAGAAATCGATGGCCTCGAACGCAAAGCCCTGCGGCGGCACGATGCGCGACTCCATGCTGCCGGGCGTGCCCAGCCAGTGCACGCGCCAGCCGCGTGCACGCAGCGCCTGCGCCACGGCCAGGCCGGGGAAGATATGGCCGCCGGTGCCGCCGGCCATGATGAGCGCCGTTTTCTGGCTCATACGTGGCCTCCACGCATCGGCGCTGCGCGCCTGGCAGCGCTGACGCGCTGCAGCAGCTTGTTTTGACGAAACACGCGGCTCATACGTGGCCTCCACGCATGAGCAGCTTGTTTTCGTAATCCACGCGCAGGACGACCGCGAGCGCAATGAGGTTCATCAGAATGGCCGAGCCGCCGAAGCTCATGAGCGGCAGCGTCAGGCCCTTGGTGGGCAAGGCGCCCAGGTTCACGCCCATGTTGATGAACGCCTGAAAGCCCAGCCACACCGCCACGCCCTGCGCCACGAGGCCGGAGAACACGCGGTCCAGCGCGATGGCCTGGCGGCCAATCTGCATGATGCGCCGCGTGAGCCACAGGAACAGCACGATGAGCGTGAGCACGCCCACCAGGCCGAACTCCTCGCCGATAACGGCGAGCAGGAAGTCGGTATGCGCCTCGGGCAGCCAGTGCAGCTTTTCCACGCTGCCGCCCAGGCCGACGCCGAAGACCTCGCCGCGCCCGATGGCGATGAGCGAGTGCGAGAGCTGGTAGCCCTTGCCCAGCGCGTGCGCCTCACTGAACGGGTCGAGGTAGGCGAAGATGCGCTCGCGGCGCCACGGGCTGGTCATGACGATGAGCGCGAAGGCGCTCACCAGCACCGTGCCGATGAGGATGAACATGCGCATGTTCACCCCGCCCAGGAACAGGATGCCCATGGCGATGACGGCGATCACCATGAACGCCCCCATGTCCGGCTCGGCCAGCAGCAGCGCGCCGACGATGGCCACCGCCGCGCCCATGGGCAGCACGGCGCGGAAGAAGTTTTCTTTCACGTCCATCTTGCGCACCATGTAGTCGGCGGCGTAGATGAGCACGGCGAACTTGGCCAGCTCCGAGGGCTGGAAGTTCATCACCCCGAGCGACAGCCAGCGCCGCGCGCCGTTCACCGCCGTGCCAACGTGCGGAATCAGCACCATGATGAGCAGCATGATGGAGGCCACGAACAGCCAGGGCGCGACGCGCTCCCAGGTTTTCATCGACACCTGAAACGCCAGCAACGCGGCGACGAAGCCCATCACCAGCGCCATCACGTGGCGCACCAGGAAGTGCAACGGCGCGATCTTGCCAAAGCGCGGGTTGTCCGGCATGGCAATGGAGGCCGAATACACCATCACCAGCCCCCAGGCCAGCAACGCCACCACCACCCACACCAGCGCCTGGTCGAAACCCAGGACATGCGCAGGCGTGGCCGTGGTCTGGCGGTACTCCATGCCGCCCACGCGCACCGGCAGGCGGTCGGCGGCCTTGGCGGGCAGCGCACCGAACCAGGCGCCGATGCGCTGCAGCAGGCTGGGGGCAGCGGCGTTGGTCACAGGCCCCCCTCCAGCTCTTGCCCCTGGGCCTGCGCGAGCGCGCGCACGGCTTCGACGAACACCTGGGCACGGTGCGCGTAGTCTCTGAACATATCCAGGCTGGCGCAGGCGGGCGACATCAGCACGGCGTCGCCCGGCTGGGCCTGCCCAGCGGCCTGCTGCACGGCATCCTCCATGCTGGCGGCATGCAGCAGCGGCACGCCAACATCCGCCAGCGCGGCAGCAATGTGCGGCGCGTCGCGGCCAATCAGCACGGCCGCGCGGGCGTAGCGCGCCATCGGCGAAGCCAGCGGCGTGAAGTCCTGGCCCTTGCCGTCGCCGCCAAGAATCACCACCAAGCGCCGCTCTGGCCCCAGGCCCGCCAGCGCGGCCACGGTAGCGCCAACGTTGGTGCCCTTGCTGTCGTCAAAGTACTCCACACCGCCGACCATGCCGATGGATTCGACGCGGTGCGGCTCACCCCGGTACTCACGCAAGCCGTAGAGCATGGCACCGAGCGCGCAGCCCGCAGCCTGCGTCAGGGCCAGCGCGGCCAGCGCGTTGCAGGCGTTGTGGCGGCCACGGATACGCAGGGCGTCGGCCGGCATCAGGCGCTGCAGGTGCAGTGGCTCCTCATGCAGCCTGGAGCGCTTGGCCGTTTCGTCGGCCTGGTGCGCGCGCACCAGCCAAACCATGCCATTAACCGTTTCCATGCCGAAGTCGCCCGGGCGCTGCGGCAAGTCGGCGCCGAAGGTGACATGGGCGCGCAGCTGCGGCTTTTGCAGCTTCACGCGCACTGGCTCCGGCAGCATTTGCATGACCGCCGGGTCCTCACGGTTCAGCACCATCAGCCCCGTCTGGCCAAAAATGCGTGCCTTGGCTGCGCCATAGGCAGCCATGCCTCCGTGCCAGTCCAGGTGGTCTTGCGTGAGGTTGAGCACCACGGCCGCAGTCGGCTCGAAGTCCTGCACACCGTCGAGCTGGAAGCTCGACAGCTCCAGCACCCACACCTCGGGCAGATCTTGCGCAGCGATGCGCGCGGCCAGTGTGTCGAGCAGCGTCGGGCCGATGTTGCCGGCCACGGCCACGCTGCGGCCCGCGTGCTGCACCAGCTGGCCCGTGAGCGAGGTGACGGTGGTTTTGCCATTGGTGCCGGTCACGGCCAGCACGGCAGGCGCGTAGCCGTGCTGCGCACGCAAGGTGCGCAGCGCTTGTGAATACAGGTCCAATTCGCCGCCAAGGCTTACCTGGCAAGCGCGAGCAGCTTCCAAAACAGGAGCAAGCGCAGCCGGTGCGAGGCCGGGTGAGCGGTAGATGGCGTCAAGCGCCTGGTCGTGCACCAGCGCGGCGTCGAAGGCGCCGCCGATGAAGCGCACCTGCGGCAGCTCTGCGCGCAGTGTGGCGAGCTGCGGCGGCGCGGCGCGCGTATCGGCCACGGTGACCTGTGCACCGCAGCGTGCACACCAGCGCGCCATCGCCAGCCCCGAGGCGCCCAGGCCCAGCACCAGCACGCGCTGGCCGCGCAGCGGCTGTTCGGCCTGCGCCGGCCAGTCCTGGGGCACGGGGGCGAAGGCGGGCGCCAGCGCCTGCGTCTCTGCCAGGGGCTGCGCTTCCTGCGCGGGCGCCTCGGCGACCGGCTCGGCAAAAATCTTCGCCACGAACGCAGCCGCTTCCTTGGCGGCCGAGAGCGGCGCCGCCGCGGGCTCGGCAGGAGACGCCGACGCCGCAGGGGCTGCGGCGGGCGGAAGGGGGTGAAGTGCGTCGTCGGGGTTTGTCATCGCAGCTTCAAGGTAGTCAGGCCGATCAGGCACAGCAGCATGGTGATGATCCAGAAACGCACGACCACCTGCGTTTCCTTCCAGCCACTTTTCTCGAAATGGTGGTGCAGCGGCGCCATCTTCAGCAGGCGCCGACCTTCACCGTACTTGCGCTTGGTGTATTTGAACCAGGCCACCTGCAGCATCACCGACAGCGCCTCGACGACGAAGATGCCGCCCATGATGGCCAGCACGATCTCCTGGCGCACGATCACGGCGATGGTGCCCAACGCCCCGCCAAGCGCCAGCGCGCCCACGTCGCCCATGAAAACCTGCGCCGGGTGTGCGTTGAACCACAGGAAGGCCAGGCCCGCGCCAGCCATGGCGGCGCAGAAAATCATCAACTCGCCCGAACCCGGGATGTGCGGGAACAGCAGGTACTTGGCATGCACGGCATTGCCGGTGACGTAGGCGAACACGCCCAGACAGGCGCCCACCAGGATCACCGGCATGATCGCCAGGCCGTCCAGCCCGTCGGTCAGGTTAACGGCATTGCTGGCGCCGACGATCACAAGGTAGGTGAGGATGACGAAGCCCAGCACGCCCAGCGGGTAGCTGACTTCTTTGAAAAACGGCAGCAGCAGCCCGGCCTTGGGGGGCAGGTCGAGCGAGAAGCCCGACTGCACCCAGGCCAGAAACAGCTCGAACACGCGTGCGTTCGAGCTCTCCGAGATGCTGAACACCAGGTACAGCGCGGCCACGAGGCCAATCACCGACTGCCAAAAATACTTCTCGCGCGAGCGCATGCCCTCGGGGTCCTTGTTGACCACCTTGCGCCAATCGTCCACCCAGCCGATGGCGCCGAAGCCCAGCGTGACGATCAGCACGATCCAGACGAAGCGGTTCGACAGGTCGAACCACAGCAGCGTGGAAATCGCCAGCGAGGCCAGGATCAGCACGCCGCCCATGGTCGGCGTGCCACTCTTGCTCAGGTGCGTCTGCATGGCGTAGCCGCGGATCGGCTGGCCGATCTTCAGCGCGCGCAGCATGCGGATCACCTTGGGCCCCGCGAGCAGGCCGATCAGCAGCGCCGTGAGCGCCGCCATCACCGCGCGGAAGGTGATGTACTGGAACACCCGCAGGAATCCGAATTCGGGCGACAGGCCCTGCAGCCATTGCGCCAGCATCAAGAGCATGCGGCCTCCTGCAAGGCCTGCACGGCCTGTTCCATCTTCATGAATCGTGATCCCTTCACCAGCACGCTGCCCGCTTCGGGCAGGGCTGCACGCACCGCGGCCAGCAGTGCGTCCTTGTCGTCGAAATGCTGCGCGCCCGGGCCAAAAGCCTGTGCCGCGTGCGCGCTGAGCGGGCCCAGCGCCAGCAGCTGCTCAATCCCGCGCGAACGCGCATGTGCGCCCGCCTCGGCATGGAACTGCGGCCCCTGGCTCCCCACCTCGCCCATGTCGCCCAGCACCAGCCAGCGCGGCGCGGGCAGTTCGGCCAGTACCTCGATGGCGGCATGCATGGAGTCGGGGTTGGCGTTGTAGCAGTCGTCCACCACCGTGACGCTGCGCCCCTGGCACGTCAGCGCGAGCGCACGCGAGCGCCCGGCCACGGGCGCGAACGCCCGCAGGCCCTGGGCCACCGCATCGGGCGCCACACCTGCGGCCAGTGCGCAGGCTGTGGCGGCCAGGGCATTGGTAACGTTATGACGGCCTGCGATGTGCAGCGCCGTGCGAATGGTGCCCTTGGGCGTGTGCAGCGTGGCCTGCCAGGCATCGCCCTGCCATTGCGCGTCCAGACAGCGCACGTCGGCGCCCTCGCCACCGAAGGTGATACAACGGCGGCCCGCCGCGAGACCACGCCACAGCGCGGTGTAGACATCGCCATGCGGGAACACAGCCACGCCCTCGGGCGGCAGCGCGGGCAGCACGGCACCGTTCTCCTCGGCCACGGCCTGCACGGTGTGCATGAACTCCAGATGCTCGCGCTGAGCGTTGTTCACCAGCGCGACGGTGGGGCGGGCCAGGTGGGCCAGGTAGGCGATTTCACCCGGGTGGTTCATGCCCAGTTCCACCACGCCGATGCGGTGTGCGGCCTGCAGGCGCAGCAGGGTTTGCGGCACGCCAATGGCGTTGTTCAGGTTGCCGCGCGTGGCAAAAGCAGCCTCGCCCGCGTGCGCGGCGAGAATGCTGGCGACCATCTGCGTTACGGTGGTCTTGCCGTTGCTGCCGGTCACGGCAATCAGCGGCAGGCGGAACTGGCTGCGCCAACCGGCAGCCAGCGCCCCCAGGGCGGCGAGCGTGTCGGGCACCTCGATGCCCGGCAAGCCCGCAGCCGCCAAGCCGCCATGGGCCACGGCAGCCACCGCCCCGGCGGCACGCGCCTGGGGCAGGAAATCATGGGCGTCAAAGCGCTCGCCCTTGAGGGCGACAAACAGGTCGCCGGGCTGGAGCGTGCGCGTGTCGGTGTGCACGCGCGCGATGGGCAGTGCGCCATCGCCTACCAGGCGCGCCTGCGGCACCAGCGCGGCGATCCAGGCCCAGGCCTGCTGCAGCGTCATCGTCATGCGGCACCTCCCTGGCGCACTGTCAGCGCCTGGCGCGCCTGCGCCATGTCGGAGAACGGGTGGCGCACGCCCTGTACCTCTTGGTAGTCCTCGTGGCCCTTGCCCGCAATCAAGACCACGTCGGTAGCATCGGCTCGCGCCACGGCCTGGGCGATGGCGGCGGCACGGTCTGGCTCGGCCTGCGCACCGGGCGCCATGCCTTGCAGAATCTGGTCAATGATGGCCTGCGGCACTTCACCGCGCGGGTTGTCGCTGGTCACCAGCACGGCGTCGGCCCCCTGCTGTGCGGCCGCGCCCATCAAGGGGCGCTTGCTGGCATCGCGGTTGCCGCCACAGCCGAACACGCACCACAGGCGCCCGCCACGCGCCTGCGCCACGGGGCGCAGCGCCGCCAGGGCCTGGGCCAGCGCGTCGGGCGTGTGGGCATAGTCCACCGCCACCAGGGGCTGGCCGGGCTGGGCAATCTGCTCCATGCGGCCGGGCACCGGGGACAGCGCGGCACAGGCCCGCACGGCCTGCGCCAGCGGCACGCCCAGCGCCCGCAGCGTAGCAATCACGCCGAGGAGGTTGGACACGTTGTAGTGCCCGATGAGCCGCGTCTGCAGCCATTCGCGCTGCGCGCCCTCGGCCACGGCAAAGCGCAGGCCACCCTCGCCGAAACCAATGTCCTGGGCCTGCAGCCGCGCGGGGCCGTGCAGCGCGTAGCTCCACAGGTCGAGCGCGCGCGCGGCGAGCTGTGCGTGCAGGCGCGCGCCCTGCGCGTCATCGATGTTGACCACGGCGGCCTGCAGGCCGGGCGTGTCGAACAACGCGGCCTTGGCCTGCCAGTAGGCCTCCATGCTGCCGTGGTAGTCCAGGTGGTCCTGCGTGAAGTTGGTAAACACCGCCACGCGGATGCGCGTGCCCGCCAGGCGCTGCTCGGCCACACCGATGGACGAGGCTTCAATAGCGCAGTAGCCCAACCCCTGGTCGGCAAAGGCACGGAACGCGCGCTGCAGACGCACCGGGTCGGGGGTGGTCATGCCGGTCGATTCCAGGCGCGGCGGCACGCCAATGCCCAAAGTGCCAACCAGGGCACACCCAGCAAGCGCTGGAAGCTCATTTTTCGATAGCAATTGAACGGCATCTGCGAGCCAGCAGGCGCTGCTGGTCTTGCCATTGGTGCCCGTCACGGCCAGCACCTGGAGCGACTGGGTGGGGTGACCGAACCATTCTGCGGCGATCAACCCGGTGGCCGCCTTCAGGCCACGCAGCGCGGCGATGTGCGGCCCCGCGAAAGCGTAGGGCTCCACGCCTTCCTGTTCCACCAGGCAGGCCACCGCGCCGCGCGCCAGGGCTCCGGCCACGTGGGCGCGGCCGTCGGTAGCGGCGCCTGGCCAGGCAATAAGCGCGTCGCCGGGGGCCACCAGCCGGCTATCGGTCTGCAGCGTACCGGTGACGCGCGCGCGCAGGAAGGCAACGGCCTGCTCGGGGGTGGTGAGGGTCTGCAGGCTCACAACGGTTCCTCGACGGCATTGGCCACGATCTGCGGCTTGACGGCCATGTCGGGCGCCACGCCCATCATGCGCAGCGTCTGCTGCACCACCTCGCTGAACACCGGCGCGGCCACGGCGCCGCCGTAGATCACGCCGTTGCTCGGCTCGTCGACCATCACGGCGACGATGATGCGCGGGTTGTCAATGGGCGCCATGCCGGTAAACCAGGCGCGGTACTTGCCCGCCGCGTAGCCTTTGCCCTGCTGCTTGCGCGCCGTGCCCGATTTGCCGCCCACCGAGTAGCCCACGGTCTGTGCCTTCTGGCCGGTACCGCCCGGGCCTGCCGCCATCTGCAGCATCTTGCGCACCTGGTTGGCCGTGCGCTCGGAGAACACCGGCACGCCCACGGCCTCCTGCCCGGTCTTGAGCATGGTGGCGGGAATGACGCGTCCGCCGTTGGCAAACACGGTGTACGAGCGCGCCATCTGAAACAGGCTGGCCGACAGGCCATAGCCGTAGGACATGGTGGCCTGCTCGATGGGGCGCCAGCCCTTGTACGGGCGCAGGCGCCCGCCCACGGCGCCAGGGAAGCCGATTTGCGGCTTCTGGCCGAAACCCACGGCCGAGAAGGTTTCCCACATCTCGCGCGCGGGCAACTGCATGGCGATCTTGGTGGTGCCGACGTTGCTCGACTTCTGAATCACGCCCTCCACCGTGAGCACACCGTAGTTGTGCGTGTCGGAGATGGTCGAGCCCGTGATGGTCAGTCGCCCCGGCGTGGTGTCCACGATGGTCTCGGGGCGCACGCGGCCACTCTCCAGCGCGAGGCCAATGGTGATGGGCTTCATGGTCGAGCCCGGCTCGAAGGTGTCCGTGATGGCACGGTTGCGCAGTTGCTCACCCGTGAGGTGCTGGCGCTTGCCGGGGTCGTAGCTCGGGTAATTGGCCAGCGCCAGCAGTTCGCCCGTGCGCGCGTCGAGCACCACGACGCTGCCCGCCTTGGCTTTGTGCAGGGCCACGGTGTCGCGCAGCTTCTGGTAGGCGAAGAACTGCACCTTGGAGTCGATGGACAGCTGCAAATCCTGGCCATCGACAGGTGGCACCTCGTCGCCCACGCCCTCGACCACGCGTCCCATGCGGTCCTTGATGACGCGGCGCGAGCCCGGCTTGCCGGCGAGCTGCTTGTCGAACGCCAGCTCCATGCCTTCTTGGCCATGGTCTTCAACGTTGGTGAAGCCCACCACGTGCGCAGCCGACTCGCCCTCGGGGTACTGGCGCTTGTATTCCTTGCGCAGGTAGATGCCCTTGATGCCCAGGCCCACGATGCGCTGGCCCAGATCCCAGTCCAGCTGGCGCTTGAGCCACATGAAGGTCTTGTCGTCCTCGGCCATCTTGGTGACCAGCGTGGACAGCGGCATGTCCAGCAGCTGCGCCAGCTCCTTGAGCTGGGCACGTACCGACGGATCACTTTCGTCCACGTCCTCGGGAATGGCCCAGATGCTCGCCGCAGGCACGCTAGAGGCCAGGATCAGCCCATTGCGATCAAGGATGCGCCCACGGTTCGCTGGCAGCTCCAGCGTGCGCGCAAAGCGCACCGTGCCTTGGCGCTGGAAGAAATCGTTGGCGTACACCTGCACATAGGCCGCGCGCACCCCCAGGGCGATGAAACCCAAAGCGATCGCCGCGACGATGAAGCGGCTGCGCCCCACGGGCGTCTTGCTCGCCAGCAGGGGGCTGGAGGTGTAGCGCACGCTGCGGCTCACGGCGCGCCTCCCGCACCGGCGGCCGGGGCACTGTCGTTCACGTACAGCGTGATGGCCGGCGTGGCGGTGCGCATGTGCAGGGTGTCGCGCGCGATGCGCTCCACACGCAGCGGCGTGGCCTGGGCGCGCTTTTCCACCTGCAGGCGCTGGTGCTCGGTTTCGAGCTGGCGTGCCTCCGCCTTGGCACGGTCAAGCTGGGTGTAGAGCAGGCGCGAGTCGTACTGCATGCGCACCAGATACAGCGCACTCAGTACCACCGCCAGCAGCAGCACCAGGTTCAAGCGGATCACGCCGGCACCTCCGTGCGCTCAGCGACGCGCATGACGGCGCTGCGCGCACGCGGGTTCGCCGCCACCTCGGCATCTCCTGGCTTGACACGCTCCAGCGCCTTGAGCCGCATGGGCTGCGGCGGCGCGAAGGGCGCACGGCGGTCATAGACCTCCTTGGAATGCTGCGCGATGAACTGCTTGACGATGCGATCCTCTAGCGAATGGAAGCTGATGACCACCAAGCGCCCGCCCGGGCGCAGCACCGACAGACTGGCCTCTAGCGCCTGCCGCAGCTCCTCCAGCTCGGCGTTAATGAAAATCCGAAAAGCCTGGAACGTGCGCGTGGCAGGGTTCTGGCCTGCCTCGCGGGTCTTGACCGCGCCAGCCACGAGGTCGGCCAGCTCGGCAGTGCCTGTGAGGGGGCCACGCTCCTGGCGTCGCGCAACAATCGCCTTTGCAATGGGGCCAGCAAACCGTTCTTCGCCGTAGTCACGTATCACCTCCGCAATCTGCCCAAGCTCGGCCGTGGCCAGCCACTGCGCCACGCTTTCGCCGCGCGTGGTGTCCATGCGCATGTCCAGCGGGCCATCGAACCGGAAACTGAAACCGCGCTCCGGTGCATCAATCTGCGGCGAGCTCACGCCCAGATCCATCAGGATGCCATCGGCGCTGCCCGCAGGCAGATCCGCCAGGTGGCGAAAGCCCTCATGGCGGATGGCAAAGCGCGCGTCCGCGATGCGTGCCGCCTCGGCAATGGCCTCGGGGTCTTTGTCGAAGGCCAGCAGGCGTGCCTGCGCCCCCATGCGCTGCAGGATCAGGCGCGAATGCCCGCCGCGCCCAAAAGTGGCATCAATCCAGGCGCCGTCCGCGCGCGCGGGGTCACGGCCCAGCAAGGCGTCGACCGCCTCATCAAGCAAGACTGTGGTGTGCAACAAGGGCTGGTTCATGCGCAGCCCTCAGAAAGAGAAGTCCTTGAAGACGTCGGGCATTTCGGCCTGCATGGCAGCCGCCTCCTTGGCGTCGTAAGTGGCTTTGTCCCACAGCTCGAAATGGTTGCCCATGCCAAGTAGCACGGCATCTTTGGCCAGCCCCGCTGCCTCGCGCAGCTCGGGCGACACCAAGACGCGGCCGGTGCCGTCCATCTCGACGTCCATGGCGTTGCCCAGGAAGATGCGCTTCCACCACTGGGCTGACATAGGCAGTTTGGCGATGCGCTCGCGGAACTCCTCCCACGCAGGACGCGGAAACACCATGAGGCAGCCGTCGGGGTGTTTGGTGATGGTGAGCTGACCGCCAGCCTGCTGCGTGAGGGCGTCACGGTGCCGGGTAGGCACGGATAGCCTACCCTTCGCATCGAGACTTAGCGATGACGCCCCTTGAAACACTGATTTGACCCCCGCCACTGGATGCCTTGCGCGCCGCATTTTTTGGGCGGCAATGGCACTTTTCACCACTTCATTGCACTTTTTTGCACTGTAGCAGGAAAAGCCTCGCCAGCACCGCGTGGCGCTACAAAGTTTTGCAATGAAATCAAGGACTTAGCCTTGAAATTGAACGCACGGAGGCAGCAAAAATCCTTACCCAATAGGGACTTAGGGAAAGCAATGCAAGTGATTCCTCAAGGTTTTCACCTTCCCCGAAAGCGCAGGGCCGCGCAGGCCACGGCGGCGACCCGCAGGGCGCGGGCCAACAGGCGCATGCCAACCCCAGTGCACAACGAGTCGGCACGTCGGATGGGCGGCCCCAGGGGTTGGAGGCGCCTAGAGGATGAAGCGTGACAGGTCTTCGTCCTGGCTCAGCGACTGCAGCCGCTCGTTGACGTAGGCGGCGTCGATGACCACCGTCTGCCCGGCACGGTTGACGGCATCGAAGCTGACTTCGTCGAGCAAGCGCTCCATCACCGTGGAGAGGCGGCGCGCACCGATGTTCTCGGTGCGCTCGTTCACGTCATAAGCGATGTGCGCCAGTCGTGTGATGCCCTCGGGCGTGAATTCCAACGCCACACCCTCGGTCGCCAGCAGCGCCTGGTACTGCTTGACCAGCGAGGCGTGCGTCTGCGTAAGGATGGCCTCGAAATCCTGCACCGAAAGCGACTCCAATTCCACGCGGATCGGAAAGCGCCCTTGCAGCTCGGGGATCAGGTCGCTGGGCTTGGCCAGGTGGAACGCGCCCGAGGCGATGAACAGGATGTGGTCGGTCTTGACCATGCCGTACTTGGTGGACACCGTGGTGCCCTCGACCAGCGGCAGCAAATCACGCTGCACGCCCTGGCGCGAGATGTCGGCGCCACTGGCCTCCTGGCGCGCGGCCACCTTGTCGATTTCGTCGATGAAGACGATACCGTTCTGCTCGGCGTTGTGCAGCGCGCGCGTCTTGATCTCGTCCTCGTTGACCAGCTTCGCGGCTTCTTCATCGGTCAACAGCTTGAGCGCCTCGGCGATCTTGAGCTTGCGCGCCTTGCGCCGCTCCTGCCCCATCTGGCTGAACATGCCGCGCAGCTGCTCGGCCATTTCCTCCATGCCCGCCGGGCCCATGATTTCGAGCTGCGGGCGCGCCTCGGCGAGGTCGATCTCGATCTCCTTGTCGCCAAGCTGGCCCTCGCGCAGCTTTTTGCGGAACACCTGGCGCGCCGTGCTGTCGGCCGCGGGCTCGCCCGTGCGCGCCGGGGGAATCAGCACGTCGAGGATGCGCTCCTCGGCGGCGTCCTCGGCACGCGCGCGCACCTTCTTCATGTCGGCCTCGCGCGTCTGCTTGACGGCGACCTCGATCAGGTCGCGAATGATCGCGTCCACGTCCTTGCCGACATAGCCGACCTCGGTGAACTTGGTCGCCTCGACCTTGATGAACGGCGCATCGGCCAGACGCGCCAGACGGCGCGCAATCTCGGTCTTGCCCACGCCGGTGGGGCCAATCATCAGGATGTTCTTCGGCGTGATCTCGGTGCGCAGGCTGGCATCAACCTGCTGGCGGCGCCAGCGGTTGCGCAGCGCGATCGCCACGGCGCGCTTGGCACCGGCCTGACCAACGATATGGCGGTCGAGTTCGGAGACGATCTCCTGGGGGGTCATGGAGGACATGGTAAAAAATGGGTCAAATCAGCCTCTAGCCCTTATCCATCAAGCGCCAGCAGCTATCAAATTCAAAGTATCTCGACGGTGTGGTGCATGTTGGTGTAAATGCACAGCTCCCCCGCGATGGCCAGCGACTTGCGCACGATGTCCTCGGCGCCCAGTTCGGTGTTGGCCAGCAGCGCCTTGGCAGCCGAGTGCGCATAGGCGCCACCCGAGCCGATGGCGACGATGCCCTGCTCGGGCTCCAGCACATCGCCGTTGCCGGTGATGATGAGCGAGGCACTGTGGTCGGCCACGGCCAGCATGGCTTCAAGGCGGCGCAGCACGCGGTCAGTGCGCCAATCCTTGGTCAGCTCGATGGCCGCGCGCGTCAGGTGGCCCTGGTGCTTTTCCAGCTTGGCCTCGAAGCGCTCGAACAGCGTGAACGCATCGGCCGTGGCCCCCGCAAAGCCCGCAAGCACCTTGCCGTGGTAGAGCTTGCGCACCTTGCGCGCGGTGCCCTTGACGACGATGTTGCCCAGGGTCACCTGGCCGTCGCCACCAATGGCGACATCGATGCTGCCGTCCGCCCGCTGGCGGCGCACGCTGAGGATGGTAGTACCGTGAAACTGTTCCATAACCACTCTAGATAGGGGCGCTGCGCTCTATTGCAAGACAGGGCACGGCACATGAACTGGCACGTACCCACCCGGCAGACACCGCGGCCGCGCAAGCGCAACCCCCTTCCGGGGCGCGCAGCATGCAGAGAGACGAAGGAAGCGGCCCAAGCCGCCCAGGGGCGGCCCTAGTTTTTCCGCGGAACGACCCAGGCGTGCTCGTTGATGCCGATCACGTTGAACAGCACTGCCACGAGGCGATGCAGGTTCACAAACTGCACCACCCGCCCCTCGGCCTGCTGCATGGCAGCCCAGTTGAGCACCGACCCGGCGGCGGGGAAGTCCACACGCACCAGGTTCTCGCAGCCAATCACCAGGGGCTGGCCAGGCTGCGCCATCTCGGCCAGCGGCTCCAGCAGCGGCCCGGCATCACCATCAATGGTGCCGGACAAGCGTGGCCGCGGCACCTCGGTCTCCATGATCTGCGAGGGCAGTCCGAAGTTGGAGGCCAGGAAATCGCTCTCGGGCGTCTCCTTGGCAGCCTCGCCCGACACCGAGCCATCGTCCGCGGTGTAGCTGCAGCGCGGCACGACCCATGACGGCGGCGACACCTCGTAGGTCACGCAGTAGTCCAGCGCCACCAGCTCGAATTCATCCAGGCGCCCCATGAGCCGCAACGCAGCCATGCGCAGGCGCCACCATTCCGGGCTGATGGCACGCTCGCCCGACGGCGTCTTGGCCTGCAGCAGGCTGTGCAACGCCTCGACGCCAGCGAAATGGATTTGCACTTTCTGGTCGGCCCACTGGTCGAACAGCTTGGCGAGGGCGGGCAGCGCCGCCTCCTCAATGGTCATGAGCCGTGCCCAGGCCAGGTTCCACGGCGGCGTGGCACGGCCGAGTGCGGCCTGCAGCGCGGCCACGGATTGCGCCGTGAGCGTGCCCGGGGCGGTCCAGGCGAAGGCGCGCGGCGCGGGCGCCGCCGCGCCGGCGGCAACGCTCTCGCCCCCCCCGTCCAACGGCTCACGGATGGCGAACCACAGCGGCGCGGAGCGGCTGAAACGGGCGGCAAAATCGAGCGACAGCGCTTCGAAGCTTTCACGCTGGCCCGTTGCTCGGTACAGATCGAACAGGGTCATCCAGATTTCGAACTGCTGCTGCGGATCGTCCTGCGCGTGCTGGGCCAGCACGTCACGCAGCCCGGCCTCGGCTCCAGCGCTGTCGCCGCTGGCGAAGCGGATGGCGGCTTCTTCCAGATCGGGTTCGTGCACGAATACCTCCGGTTCTTGGTGTGCCTGGGGCGCTGGCGCCGGATTGGCCAGCATGTCTTCCACCGGCGGCGGTGCGGCCGGCAGGCTGTCGGACAGTCCGCCCGACAGGGCGCCATCCTCCGAGAACAACGGCTCGACCGAGGCCGGCGCCACGGTGACCGGCAAGGCCCCGGGCAACGACAACGGTGCCGTGGGGGCGAACGCGGGGGCCTCCCCCTCGCCCGCAGCGGGCGCCGCAGGCGCACCATGAGCGGGCTTGTTCTTCCACCATTGCTGGGACATCTGCGCCTCGATCTCGTCGATCTTCTTCAGCGTCACGGCCCGGTCATCGGGCGAAGTCATGCTGCTGTGGAAGAACGAGGGGCGCGCCATGGGGTCCTCGGTGCGCTGGCCGGTGAGGGCATCACGCTGGCGCAGTTTGCGCAGCTGATCGAACTCGCGGCGGCGCACAAAGTCGTTGCGCCGCTTGCGCTCGATCATTTCCTTGAGCATCTGCTTGCTGTACTGGCTCTCGCGCTCGGCCTCAAGGTTATCGAGGTCGGTCCAGTTGACGGTGGGATTGCGCACGAAGCGCACCATCTTCGACAGCAAGCCGCCAGGGGAGGTTTCTTCCTTGCTCATGACGCGATGGCGCTCCGTGCTGCGGCCCTTGCGTGGTCCGGCGAGGGGCTCAATCCCCGAACATCTTCTGCTTGAGCTCGCGGCGCTGCTGCGCTTCCAGCGACAGCGTGGCCGTGGGGCGCGCCAGCAGACGGCCGACGCCAATGGGCTCGCCGGTCTCGTCGCAGTAGCCGTAGTCGCCCGCGTCGATGCGCGCGATGGATTGCTCGATCTTCTTCAGCAGCTTGCGCTCACGGTCGCGGGTGCGCAGCTCCAGGGCGTGCTCTTCCTCGATGGTGGCGCGGTCGGCCGGGTCGGGGACGACCACGGTGTCTTCACGCAGGTGCTCGGTGGTCTCACCGGCGTTGTGGTGCATGTCCTGCTTGAGCATCGCCAATTTGTGGCGGAAGAAAGCCATCTGCTTTTCGTTCATGTACTCGCTATCGGGCATGGCGAGCACTTCTTCGTCCGTCAGCTCCTCGGCGGGCTTGGTCTTCCAGTTGTTCGCCAGCTTGGGGTCGCGCTTGGCGGGGGAGGGCTTCGCTTGCAGGGTCGTAGGCATGGTCTTCGGGATCACTGACGTTGGCGGGAGGCGTAGGGTGCCGCCTGGGCCAAGCATGGTACGTTTAATCGGGCCAAACGTGAAGAAGCCCGGGCGTTGCGCACAGGTACCCGGGCCAGTCTGTCTGGAGCGCCGGGTAAGTGCGCGGCGGCGCGATTGTAGCCACACCACCGCGCGGCCCCGGCCAGGCTGTCGGATATGCGACACACCCTGGCCCGGTGCGCTGCGTCCTCACACCAGGCATTGCGCCAGGCCCTGGCGCAGGATGTCCTGCGGCAGGTCGATACCAATAAACACCATGCGGCTTTGCCGCGCCTCGCCCTCAGCCCACTGCGGTCCCAGGTCGCTGCCCATGAGCTGGTGTACGCCCTGGAAAATCACCTTGCGCTCGGTGCCCTGCATGTGCAGCACGCCCTTGTAGCGCAGCATGCGCGGGCCATAAACGTTAACAATCGCACCGAGGAAATCCTCCAGCTTGGCCGGATCGAACGGCCGCTCGGCACGGTAGACGAAGCTCTTCACATCATCGTCATGGTGGTGGTGATGGCCATGCTGGTGCGCGGGATGGTCGCAATGCGCGCCATGTGCATGGTCGTGGTGCCCATGGGTGCAATGCCCGTGGTCATGGTCGCAATGGTCGTGATCGTGCTCGCCTTCCTGCAGAAAGCCGGGATCGATGTCGAGCTTGGCATTGAGGTTGAAACCGCGCAGGTCGAGCACCTTGGCGAGCGGTACCTCGCCGAAATGCACGGCCTCGATGGGCGCGCGCGGGTTCATGTGCTTGAGGCGGTGGGTCAGCGCCTGCACCTCCTCGGCACTGACCAGATCGGTCTTGGAAAGGAAGATCTGGTCGGCAAAGCCCACCTGGCGGCGCGCCTCCTGGCGGTCGTCGAGCTGCTGGTTGGCGTGCTTGGCATCCACCAGCGTGATGATGGAATCCACGAGATAGCACTCGGCAATCTCGTCATCCATGAAGAAAGTCTGCACCACCGGCCCCGGGTCGGCCAGGCCGGTGGTCTCGATCACCACGCGCTCAAAATCCAGCAGGCCCTTGCGCCGCTTGGCCGCCAGCAGTTGCAGCGTCTCGCGCAGGTCTTCACGGATGGTGCAGCAAATGCAGCCGTTGCTCATCTGCACGATCTGCTCTTTCGACTCCGTCACGAGGATGTCGTTGTCGATGTTCTCTTCGCCGAACTCGTTCTCGATCACGGCAATCTTCTGGCCATGGGCCTCAGAGAGCACGCGCTTGAGCAACGTCGTCTTGCCCGAGCCCAGGAAGCCGGTCAGGATAGTGGTAGGAATCAGGGACATGGAATGCCTTGTCAATCAATGGATCAGTAATGGAATAACTGTAGCGGAGCAGAACGTGTTGACGATCTTTTCATGGTGCCCGTTGCCCCGCAAAGGCAGTGGCTGCAAGGCGCAAACCGCAGCCGGGCTGGTGGCCCGGCGAGGATTTGCAACGCCGCAGACGCTGCCTTTGCGGGGCAACCCTTCGGGCAAGCCAGCAAAAGGCCACGCTCGTTGTTGCCCGCCTTGCCCAGGCCACCAGCATGGGCCGCGGCGTGCGCCTAGATCGTGGCCTTTTGCTGCCTTGCGGGCGCCATGAAAAGATCGTCAACACGTTCTCAAGCCCTACACTGCACCAACCCTCTTCGACGGCCCGCCGACGTGAACGCCCCCTCGCACGCCCCCGCCCGGCCCCGCGCCATCCACGCCACCAGCGCCCGCATCCTGGCTTGCGGCCTGGCACTGCTTCTGGCCGTCGGCGCGGGGGGCCTGGCGCTGCTGTGGCATGCCCAGGCCCAGCTGGAGCAGCGTGAGCGCCAACAGCTGGCCATGCTGGCGCACCTGGCCCAGGCCCATGCCGCGGCCGTGCTGGACGCCAGCGAGCGCACGCTCGACCAATTGGCCAGCGACCTGGTACAGGCCCCCGACGCCTGGAGCAGCCTCCAGGCCATGCAATACCAGGCGCTGCGCAGCCAGCCTGCCCTGCGCGGCCTGGCCCTGGTGGACATGCAGGGCCTGGTGCTGGCCACGACCACCCCGGCCGACCTGGGCCAACGTGTTGATCTGCGTCCGCTGCTGGCGCAGCCCTTGCAGGACGGGCGCACCACCCTGAGCGCCAGCGGTGCGGACCGCCTGACCCTGGTGCGGCGTGTGCGGCTGGCCCCCCAGGCCTACGCCCTGCTCATCGCCCAGCTCGATCCCGGGGCACTTGCCCCGCCGCCCGCGCTGCTGCACGCCAGCCCGCCCGGCACCCAGGTGCTGCTGGCGCGCCCGGACGGCAGCCTGCTGGCGCAGGCGGGCGCCGCCACCCTGCCCCCGGGCGGCAGCCTGCACGGCCACGCGCTGTTCGCCCCCTACCTGGCGGCACAACCGGCGTCGGCCCACGGCGTGGCGGAGATCCCCGGCCCCACTTCCGTCGAATGGGTCGCCTGGCAGAGCGCTGCGGCCCACCCCGTGGTGGCCCTGGCGGTACAGCCCGGCGCGCCGCGCCTGCAACGCTGGCTCACCGCCCAGCGCCAGCCGCTGGCCAGTCTCGGCGCAGGGCTGGCGCTGCTGGCCCTGGCCACTGCCATCGCCTGGCGCGGTGCGCGGCAGCGCCCTTGGGCGCAGCCGGCCCCCGGCACCCCGGAACCACCGCCGCCCGCGCCACCACCGGCCGCTGCGCCGGAGCCTCCCGCCCCGGCCCTGCCCGCGCCCGCCGCCCCCGCGCCACCAGCCACCGTGGACGTGCGCGACCTGTTGGAAGACCTGGCGACCGAACTCAGCCCCCAGCTCGAACGCAAGCGCCTGCCGCTCAAGCTGCAACTGGGCACCGCCCCGCTGCCCCTGGCCGCACCCGCCGAACCGCTGGCCCAGGCGCTGCGCCAGGTACTGGCCCATGCCATCGCCAGCGCTCCCGAAGGGCAGACCCTGCGCATCGCCGCCGACGCCGATGCGCCGCAGGCCCTGCACATCGCCATCCACACCCACGGCCCGGCCACCGGGCCCACGGCGCACGCCCAGGCCCTGCGCGAGGCCTACCAGGTGCTGCAGGCGCAGGGCGGCGGCATCGATGCCACCGTGGATGCCGAGGGCGGCACCGTATTCCACGTGCGCCTGCCCAGTGCGGCACCGGATTAAGAGCCAAATCGGCATCTAACGCCCGCCAGAAAAGCGCAAGAAGCTCCTAAAAAAGGAGCAAAAAACATGACATCTGACACTGCCCCGGCCCAAGCCAGCGGACGCCGCGCAAGAGCCGCCCCGCCGCGCGGAGCATGAGTCCCCCTGCCCGCGCGAAGCGCGAGATCGCGGGAAAGCGGCGCAGCCGCTTGTATCTTCCATCCAGACCGTCGCGGTAGAGTTTGACTGCCGTAAAGGTAGCCAGACCGGCCCGTGCAGTTTGGTAGCCGCTGGGGTGTTCGAGCCCGTCCCTGAGTACAGAACGCACGGCCACCGCGCAGGTCTTCATTGAGCCCGAACGGTTACGCGCGCCACCGTTGAGCGCGCATGTACAAGCATGGGAGTTGAAGATCATGTCTGCTTTATCAGTGACGGTAGGTATTGACGTGGCCAAGGCACACGTCGATGTCTGTGTACTGGGCACCCACAGCGATGTCCAGCGGTTTGCCAACGATGTTGATGGCCACTGTGCGCTGGCTGCTGCCTTGCAGTCCATGGATGTTGGCCTGGTGGTGATGGAGGCCACCGGAGGTTACGAGGCGGCTCTGGCGTGCGCACTGCAGGCCGTGGGCTTGCACGTGGCGGTGGTCAATCCGCGCCATGCACGCGACTTTGCCAGGAGCATGGGCCGTCTGGCCAAGACCGATGCGGTGGATGCCCGCATGCTGGCCGAGTTGGCTGCGGTGCTGATGCGCCGCGATGACCTGGCACGCTTTCTTCGCCCTGTAGCCGATGAGCGCCAGCAGTGGCTCGCCGCCCTGGTCACGCGCAGGCGCCAGTTGCTGACCATGCTCAATTCCGAGCGCCAGCGGCT
>NZ_CYIG01000006.1 GCF_001298675.1 Paenacidovorax caeni | reverse complement strand
CCAAGCCGGGGTGGGGGTCAGTGCGACCGCATTGCGCATGCCAACCATCACACCCATGGCTGCGGCCAACATCGTGGCCTTGCTCGCTCAAATCCGCGCCGCGATGCCCCGCTGCGCAGGCCGTTGGCTACATACGTGAAATATCCGGGCTAGCAGCGCACGGTGCACGGGCGCGGGCAGGTGGGTTTCCTGCAGGATGGTTTCCAGTGGGTGGCCGATCAGCAGGTCGAGCATGGAGAACAGGCCCAGGATGAAAAGCTCCTCCTTCGGGCCTTGCAATAGGCCCTGGCCCGCCAGGCTCTCCAGATAAAAGGCGCGCGTAAGCGCATGTTCGATCAGCACCCGCTCGCGGTAGCCGCTTTGCTGAATGTCGAAAAGCAGCAGCGAGACCCAGCGGTAGCAGCGCTCGCGCCCCAGCACCATCACCGCCTTGTCGATGGTCAGTACGGGCTGGGACAGGCCGAAGGCCGGGGAATTGAGGTAGCGCAGCAGTTTGAAGGCCAGCACCGGATCGGCGGTGATCTGCTGGGCGATGACGCTCAGGTCTTCGTCGCTGCGCAGCAGGTTGAGCAGCTTGATGGTCAGCAGACGGTTGATTTCGCTCTTGGGCGGATGCCAGTTCTCGCGGCTGGTGACGAAATCGCCCATGAAGAAGTCAAAGCCGCCCTTGAAACACAGGTTGAACTCGTCAAAGCTGTGCAGCTCCTGCGCGATCCACTGCAGCGGCGCCCGGTTTTGGGCGGGGCTGTTGCCCAGGGTCTCACACAGGGCTTCAATCTCCAGGCCGTCAAACTTGGCGGTGTCGAGCTGCACATAGTCGGCCTGCATGGCCAGCTCACGCAGCGCGGGGTGCAATGCCAGCAGGTTTTTATCCAGCACCCAGCCATGGGCCATGCCGGCTTGGCGCAGTGTGGCCAGCTGGGGCTGGAGCTGGTCCAGGTCCAGCGCATTCAGGTTGGGGGACAGCATGAGCACGCTGTTCTTTACCGGGAGCCGCTCCAGCAGCGGGTTGTTGAGTGAGGCGGGGCTCAGGTGGATGAAGGCCTTGCGGTGGCCCAGCAGCCGGTGTACGTGCAGGTCAATCAGGTTGCGCAGCAGGGCATCGTCGTAGGCCTTGTGCAGCGGCTCGTTTTTGCCTTGCAGACGGCTTTGCAGATGGCCGTGCAAATGGAAGAAGTAGCCCGCGATCTGTTCCTGGCGGTTGAGTACCGGCTCGCGGCAAATGAAGGAGGCACTGCGGTTGGTGGGCGTCGGGGCAGGGGCCGGTGCGCTGGGCTCGGCTTTGAGGGGGGCGAGCTGGTTCAGGACCTGGAATTGCGCGCTGGCCTTGCCCTGCTGCGTCTGCGCAGGTGCCGGGCTGGGCCGGCTGCGGCCCAGGAGACGGCGAAAAAAATCGAGGAGGGAGGACATGCAGGCACCCGGGTGGACGGTGCCGCGATTCTATGTCTGGGCCGGGCGGCGCAGCAGCGCCAGCATCTCCTGGCCCCAGGCAATCTCGCCTTCTTCGTAGAGGATGCCTTTTTTCAGGATCATGTGCTGGATGGCCTGCGCGCGCGTCAGCGGTGGGGTGGCGGGGAAATCGCGCGCTTCGATGGCGCGGTACTGGGCCAGGCGCGCGGCGTGCAGCGCGTTGTGGCGCGCCAGTTCCTCGCACAGATCCACTTCGTCCAGGATGGCGTCGGCGCGCAGCTTGACGGTGAAGCTGTCGCGCAGGTCCATGGGGGGCGTGGGCTCGGCGGCCCAGCGCACCAGTTCGGCACGTCCGGCGGGCAGCACGCGGTAGTGTTTCTTGCGGGTCTTGCCAGCGTCGGGCGGCACGAAGCCTTCGATCCAGCCGGCACCTTCCATGCGTGCCAGCTCACGGTAAATCTGCTGGTGCGTGGCGTGCCAGAAATAGCCGATGGATTTGTCGAAGCGCCGTGCCAGGTCATAGCCCGAGGTGGATTTTTCCAGCAAGGAGGTTAGAACGGCGTGCGGCAAAGACATGGGGGCGCAGTCTATCCGGGAAATCCAGCTATGCAACCCGTTGCATAGTTAAACGAACGATCGTACACTTTTGTGCAACTGGTTGCATAGTGTGCCAGCCAGCCTCTCCTGCCCACGACCCACGACGACAAGGACACCCCATGACCACTTATCCCCACCTGCTCGCGCCCCTGGATCTGGGCTTCACCACGCTCAAGAACCGCGTGCTCATGGGCTCCATGCACGTGGGGCTGGAAGAAGCCCCCCAGGGCTTCGAGCGCATGGCCGCCTTCTATGCCGAGCGCGCGCGTGGCGGCGTGGGGCTGATCGTGACCGGCGGCATTGCGCCCAACGAACGCGCCCGTCCAATGCCCGGTGGCGCGGCCATGACCACACAGGCCGAGGCCGACAAGCACAAGGTAGTGACCCAGGCGGTACATGACGCGGGTGGCAAGATTTGCATGCAGATCCTGCACTTTGGCCGTTACGCCTACCACCCCGAGCTGGTGGCGCCGAGTAGCCTGAAGGCCCCCATCAGCCCATTCCGCCCCCATGCACTGACGGGTGCGGAGGTGGAGCAGACGATCGAGGACTACGCCAATGCCGCCGCACTTGCGCAGAGCGCGGGCTACGACGGCGTGGAAATCATGGGCTCGGAGGGCTACCTCATCAACGAATTCATTGCCGCACAGACCAACCAGCGTGACGACGCATGGGGCGGCAGCTACGAAAACCGCATCCGCTTCCCGCTGGAGATCGTGCGCCGCACGCGCGCCCGGGTGGGCGCCAACTTCATCATCATCTTCCGTCTGTCCATGCTCGATCTGGTCGAAGGCGGCTCCACGCAGGCCGAAGTGGTGCAGCTCGCGCAGGCGCTGGAGCAGGCGGGCGTGACCATCTTGAACACCGGCATTGGCTGGCACGAGGCGCGCATTCCCACCATTGCCACCAAGGTGCCGCGTGCCGCATTTGCCTGGGTCACGCAGCAGCTCAAGGGCAAGGTGGGTATTCCGCTGGTGGCCACCAACCGCATCAACACCCCGGAGGTGGCCGAAGAAGTGCTGGCCAGTGGCCAGGCCGACATGGTGAGCATGGCGCGCCCCTTCCTGGCAGACCCGGAGTTCGTCAACAAGGCTGCCGCGGGCCGCGCACAGGACATCAACACCTGCATCGGCTGCAACCAGGCCTGTCTGGACCACACCTTTGGCGGCAAGATCACTTCCTGCCTGGTCAACCCGCGTGCGTGCCACGAAACCATCCTGGTGCCGGTGCCGCTGGTGAAGAAAGAGCGCGTGGCCGTGGTCGGTGCCGGCCCGGCCGGCTTGGCCTTCGCCACCGAGGCCGCGCAGCGCGGCATTGACGTCACACTGTTCGACGTGGCCAGCGAGATCGGTGGCCAGTTCAACGTGGCCAAGCAGGTGCCGGGCAAAGAGGAGTTCTATGAAACCCTGCGCTACTTTTGCCAGCGCCTGCAGCAGACGGGCGTGACGGTGAAGCTGGGCAAGCGCGTGGATGCGCAGGAGCTGGTGCAAGCGGGCTTCCAGCACGTGGTGCTGGCGACCGGCATCCGTCCGCGCCTGCCCGAGATTGACGGCATCACCCACCCCAAGGTGCTGGGCTACCTGGATGTGCTGCGCGACAAGAAGCCCGTGGGCCAGCGCGTGGCCGTGATTGGCGCGGGCGGTATTGGTTTCGACGTATCGGAATACCTGCTGCACGAGGGCGTGAGCCCCAGCCTGGACAAGGCCAAGTTCTTTGCCGAATGGGGGGTGGACACCACCGGCAGCGCGCGCGGCGGCCTGCAGCCGGCGCGCATCGGCCAGGTGCCGCGCAAGATCTACCTGCTGCAGCGCAAGGCTAGCAAGGTGGGCGATGGCCTGGGCAAGACCACGGGCTGGATTCACCGCACCGGGCTGAAGAACCGGGGCGTGGAGATGATCCCCGGCGTGACCTACCGCAAGGTGGACGACGCGGGCCTGCACATCAGCGTGGACGGCAAGGACATGACCCTGCCCGTGGACAACGTCATCGTCTGCGCGGGGCAAGACCCCAACCGCGAATTGCAGGCTGCGCTGCAGGCGCAGGGCGTGCGCGTGCACCTGATTGGCGGTGCCGACAAGGCCGCCGAGCTGGACGCCAAGCGCGCCATCAAGCAGGGCACCGAACTGGCGCTGCGCATCGACTTCCAGCCCGCCGCACCCGCCAGCGCCCCGGCCACGCACCAGATACCCGCTGCGGTGCAGGAGAGCCTGAAAACCTGGCACGCCATGGTGGCCGAGGGCAGCATGGCGCTGCTGCCGTCCATCCTGCACCCCCAGGCGGTGTTCCGCTCGCCCATGGCGCACACGCCGTACCCCAGCGCGCAGGCGGTGCAGCTCATTCTGGGCACGGTGGTCAAGGTGTTTGAAGACTTCACCTACCACCGCAGCTACGCCAGCGAGGACGGCTTGAGCGTGGTGCTCGAGTTCAGTGCCAAGGTGGGCGGCAAGGAGCTCAAGGGCATCGACCAGATTCGTTTCGATGTGGAGGGCAAGATCGTCGACTTCGAGGTCATGGTGCGCCCCCTGAGCGGCCTGCAGGCCCTGGGCGAGGAAATGGGCAAGCGCCTGGCGCCGTATCTGGCAGCCATGAAGGGCGCCAAGGCCTGATTTGCTATTGATAAGAGAGCTGCCAGCGCTTGCTCCGTAAGCGCTGGAGGCCAAAAACACTTGAAACCGGAGTTGTGAATGACGATCCCGACCTTTGAAACCCTGGGCCTTGCCTTGCAAGACCACATCGCCACCGTGCGCCTGAACCGCCCTGAAAAGGCCAACGCCATGAATGCCACCATGTGGCAGGAAATCCGCCAGGCCTTCCAGTGGGTGGACGAAACCCCCGAGGCGCGCGTGGCCGTGTTGCAGGCCGAGGGCAAATACTTCACCGCAGGCATCGATCTGCAGATGATGATGGGCCTGGGCGCGCAGGTGGCCGACGACTGCGAGGGCCGCCAGCGCGAGAAGCTGCGCCGCGTCATTCTCGACCTGCAGGACACGCTGACCAGCCTGGAGCGCTGCCGCAAGCCCGTGCTTGCTGCCATCCATGGCGGCTGCATTGGCGGCGGCATCGACCTCATCACCTGCGCCGACATGCGCTACGCCAGCGAGGACGCGAGCTTCACCATCAAGGAGATCGACATCGGTATGGTGGCCGACGTGGGCACGCTGCAGCGCCTGCCCAAGCTCATCGGACAAGGCATTACGCGCGAGCTGGCGTACACCGGCCGCGTCTTTGGCGCGCAGGAGGCGCGCGAGATCGGCCTGCTCAACCGCGTGTTCGCCACGCGCGAGGCGCTGTACGAAGGCGTGCAGGCCATCGCCGCCAGCATCGCAGCCAAGTCGCCGCTGTCCATCCGCGGCACCAAGGAAATGCTCAACTACGCACGCGACCACAGCGTGGCCGACAGCCTGAATTACATCGCCACATGGAACGCCGCCATGCTGCAAAGCAAGGACTTGGTGGCGGCCATGACCGCCAGCATGGCGCGCCAGGTACCACAGTTCAAGGACTGAGCGGGCACAGACTGGGCGCATACCTATGGGGTGTGCCCTCTACTTGTTGCGCCAGCCTTGCCCTAGAGTCAGCGCAGGCCATTTCCTCGATCCATGGCCTGCACCCGTCACTATTTTTGCAAGCAAGAAAGCAAACTTTTATGGCTTATTCCCTTGAATCCACCGTGCGTGAACTGCTCGGCAACGAGTCCACCAAGGCCATCCTCGAGCAGTATCTGCCGGGTATTTCCGCGCATCCGCAGATTGGCATGGCCTCTGGCATGCCACTGTCCACGGTGGCCAAGTTTTCCGGCGGTCTGATTACCGATGAGGCGCTGCAGAAAATACAGGCGGCTCTGCAGGCATTGGGCTGAGACTGGCACCACCAACGAAAACGCCCCGTCAAAGACGGGGCGTTTTCGTTTTTGCGAACGGGGCTGATCAGCCGCCGCGGCGCATGGCTTCGAAGAACTCGACGTTGTTCTTCGTTTCCTTCATTTTCTTGATCATCAGTTCCATGGACTCGATCTCGTCCATGTTGTACATAAACTGGCGCAGGATACGGGTCTTCTGCAGAATCTCTGGCGGCAGCAGCAGCTCTTCGCGGCGCGTGCCGCTCTTGTTCATCTCGATGGCGGGGAACACGCGCTTTTCGTAAAGGCGGCGGCTCAGGTGGATTTCACAGTTGCCCGTGCCCTTGAACTCTTCGAAGATCACCTCGTCCATGCGGCTGCCGGTATCGACCAGCGCCGTCGCGATGATGGTCAGCGAGCCGCCTTCCTCCACCTTGCGTGCCGCGCCAAAGAAGCGCTTGGGGCGCTGCAGTGCGTTGGAGTCCACGCCCCCCGAGAGCACCTTGCCGGAGCTGGGCACGACGTTGTTGTAGGCGCGGGCCAGGCGGGTGATGGAGTCCAGCAGAATCACCACGTCCTTCTTCAGCTCGACCAGGCGCTTGGCGCGCTCGATCACCATCTCGGCCACGTGCACGTGGCGCGCGGCGGGCTCGTCGAAGGTCGAGGCAATGATCTCGCCCTTCACGGTGCGCTGCATCTCGGTCACTTCTTCCGGGCGCTCGTCCACCAGCAGCACCATCAGGTGCACGTCGGGGTTGTTGGCCGTGATGGCGTGGGCGATGTGCTGCATCATCACCGTCTTGCCGCTCTTTGGCGGGGCAACGATCAGCGCGCGCTGGCCGCGGCCGATGGGCGAGATGATGTCGATGATGCGGCCGGTGATGTTCTCCTCGCCCTTCATGTCCCGCTCAAGCTTCATCTGCTCCTTGGGGAACAGCGGCGTGAGGTTCTCGAACATCACCTTGTGCTTGTTCTGCTCGGGCGGGCCGCCGTTGACCGAGTCGAGCTTGGTCAGCGCGAAGTAGCGCTCGCCATCCTTGGGCGTGCGCACCTCGCCTTCGATCATGTCGCCGGTGTGCAGGTTGAAGCGGCGCACCTGGCTCGGGCTGATGTAGATATCGTCCGTGCTGGCCGTGAAGCTGGTGTCAGGGCTGCGCAGGAAACCGAAGCCGTCGGGCAGGATTTCGAGCACGCCGTCGGCAAAGATCTGCTCACCTGCCTTGGCGCGCTTCTTGATGATGGCGAACATCAGCTCCTGCTTGCGCATGCGGCCGCCGTTTTCAATCTCAAGCGCTTCCGCCTGCTTGAGGACTTCAGACACGTGCAGTGCCTTGAGTTCGTTAAGGTGCATGAATGACTCCTGGACGGAGTGGAAATGTCTTGGTGCGAGGGAGTGGGGCTGCGTGCCGTGCGGGGCCACGGTAGGTGGCGGACGGGGCAAGCCTGTGATCTGGAATCAGCCGCTGGATGCGGTGCGGCAGGACGATCAGTGAGGATTATGACAGGAAAATCGGATGCGCTGCCAAGCGCGAGGGACTCTGCGCGGCCGCACCGGCCTGTGGGCCGGTGCGCAAGACGCCATCAGGCCAGTTGCTGGTCGATGAAAGCGGTCAGTTGGGCTTTGCTCATGGCGCCCACTTTGGTCGCGGCAAGCTGGCCATCTTTGAACAACATCAGCGTGGGAATGCCGCGAATGCCGAACTTGGCGGGAATCTCGCGGTTTTCGTCCACGTTCATCTTGGCGATGGTGAGCTTGCCCTGGTAGGCGCCCGCCACTTCGTCCAGGATGGGGGCAATCATCTTGCATGGGCCGCACCATTCAGCCCAGTAGTCCACCAGCACCGGGGTGCCAGATTGCAGCACGTCGGCTTGGAAGCTGGTGTCGGAGACATGTTTGATCAAATCGCTGGCCATGGGGGAATTTCCTTGCGAAGAGGTGGATAGACAAAGGTAAATTCAGGGCATTGTGACAGAAACCAATCCCCCGCCCAGCGTTGTGCCTGCAACGCCAGACGCTATGACAGTCATAGCGAAAAATGATGCCAACGCGGCTTGCGATCCCCTGTGGACGCATGCGCTGGATGCCGTGCAGGCCCACATTCAGGCCACCGGCGCGCACCCGGCGCGCACCGTGGTGCTTGTACCCTACGCACAGCTCATGGCCGAAGCGCAGCGCCAGTGGGCGCAGCGCGTGCCCGATGGGTTTGCACCGCGTTTCGAGACCACGCGCAACTGGGCGCAGCAGCTCGGCGGCTTCGTTCCCCAGGGGCTTGACTTGGCCATGGACGTGGCGCGCGACAGCCTCACGGCGCGCAGCCTGCTGGCGCAGGCTGGCCTGGGCGCTGAGCAGGACATGCTGGCCGCGCCCCTGCTGGAGGCTGCCACCCAGCTGGCTCCCGTGGCAGCCGCCATTTCCCCGGCGGAGCGCGCGGCCTGGGCCGAAACGCAGCGGGCGCTGCTGGGCCTGGCCGGGGAGGGCAGCACCTTGCGCTACGAGGCCGTGGTGGCGCGCATCGCGCTGGAGTGGGTCGCCGCCTCGCGCCATGCGTGCGACGTACTGTTCGAGCCTGGCGTGCGCGCTGCTGTCGATGCGCTCGTGGTGCTGGAGGGCTTTCAGCCTGACCCGCTGGCAGGCGCTTTGCGCGCCATTTGGGGCGCATGTGCCCTGGCCTGGCCTTTGCACGCTGCGCAGCCCCCCGGGGAGCTGGCGCTGCACCCCGCGCAGGACGCCGAGGATGAGGCGCAGCGTGCCGCCGCCTGCGTGCTGGCCCACGTGCAGGCGGGCCGTGTGCCTGTCGCGCTGGCCAGCACCGACCGCGCCCTGGTACGCCGCATTGGTGCCCTGCTGGCAGGTACGCACCAGCCCGTGCGCGACGAGAACGGCTGGACGCTTTCCACCACCCGGGCGGCTGCGCAGGTGCTGGCGCCGCTGCGCGCCTGTGCCTGGAGCGCCAGCACCGACGCCGTGCTCGACTGGGTCAAGCAAATGCCTGCCGTGCCCGAGCTCGCCCAGCGTGCGCTGGAGAAATGGCTGCGCCGCCACACCCTTGCCGCGTGGCGCGATGCCGTGGCCAGCGGCGCGCCTGCGGCACCGCCCGAAGTGGCGGCCGTACTGGCACAGATCGAGGCCCTGCGCCGCCCGCTGCGTGCCGATCGCTCCCTGGCCGACTGGATGCAGGCCCTGCAAGCGCTGCTGCAGGCCAGTGGCCAGTGGCAGCCGCTGGCGGCGGACGCCGCTGGCGCGCGCGTGCTCCTGGAGCTGCGCCTGGGCGATGCGGCGGACGCCCGCAGCGTACTCGACGAGGTCCCTGGCCCGGTGTTCTCGCTGCAGTCGTTCACCCGCTGGGTCGATGAAGTCCTGGAGGCCGCGCGCTTCAAGCCGGAAGGGGCGCCGGGTGTGCCGGCCGAAGTGGTTGTGCTGCCCTTGTCGCAGTTGCTGGGCCGTCCCTTCGCCGCCCTGGTGCTGCCGGGCTGCGACGAGAAACGCCTGCAGGCCGCGCCCGAACCGCCCGGCCAGTGGACGCCCGCGCAGCGCCAGGCCCTGGGCCTGCCCACACGCGCTGCGCTGGAAGCGGCCCAGCGTGCCGCCTGGGCCCATGCCCTGGGCCAGCCCCGGGTGGACATCCTTTGGCGCGCCAGCGAGGGCGGTGAGCCCTTGTTGGCCAGCCCACTGGTGCTGGCCCTGCAGCAGCCCGGGCAGTCCGAAAAGGGGGCGCAAGACTGCGTCGACCCGCGGGTTCCGCGCCACGTGGCGCCGACGCCCGTGGCGCGCCCGGGCCCCGATGGCGCGGCGCTGCCGCTGGCGCGGCTCTCCGCTTCGGCCTATGCCGACCTGCGCCACTGCCCCTACCGCTTTTACGCGCTGCGCCTGCTCGGGCTGCAGGAGTCGGATGAGCTCGACGCCACGCTGGACAAGCGCGACTTCGGCACCTGGCTGCACGCTGTGCTGCAGCACTTCCACGAAGCGCTGCGCGATGCACCCGAGGCCGATCGCGTCACGCTGATGGACGAAGCCGCCACCCGCGCCACGCGCGACCTGCGGCTGCACGAGGCCGACTTTCTGCCCTACGCCAGCGGCTGGCCGGCGCTGCGTAGCGGCTACCTGGACTGGCTGGCCCGCCATGAAGCCGAAGGCGCCACCTTCCGTGAAGCCGAGGTGCGTACCCGCCAGCCGCTCGGCGCGCTGGAGCTGGTGGGCACGCTCGACCGCGTGGACATGGCGGGAGGCGCCCCCCTGGTCATCGATTACAAGACCGAAAGCGACAGCGTCACGCGCCAGCGCATCCAGGCTGGCGGCGAAGACACGCAGCTCGCCTTCTACGCCGCATTGATGCCCGACGACCACCTGCGCGCTGCCTACGTCAACGTGGGCGAGCGCGGCGAGACGCAGCTGCACGAACAGCCCGACGTGGTGGCGCTGCGCGACCAACTCATCGAGGGCATCTTGGGCGATATGGCACGCATCGCCGAGGGCGCGCCGCTGCCTGCGCTGGGCGAGGGCAGTGTGTGCGAGTGGTGTGCCGTGCGCGGCCTGTGCCGCAAGGATTTCTGGAATGCATGACGCCGCCTACGAACACAACGGCCAGCCCGTCTCGCGCGAGGCCTTCTACGCCATTGCCTGCGACCCGCAGCGCAGCGTCGCCGTCGAGGCCTGCGCGGGCGCGGGCAAGACCTGGGTGCTGGTTTCGCGCATGCTGCGCGCGCTGCTGGAGGGCTGCGCGCCGCATGAAATCCTCGCCATCACCTTCACCAAGAAGGCGGCGGGCGAGATGCGTCAGCGCCTGCAGGAGTGGCTGGAGCAATTCGCCCACGCCACGCCCGCACAGCTTGAACAAGAGCTGATGGCACGCGGAATTGCCCCCCAGGCCGCACGGGAGCTGCGCGAGCCGCTCCGAAATTTGTACCAAACCCTGCTCGCCAGCGGCCGGCCGATGCAGATCCGCACCTTTCACAGCTGGTTCGCGGCGCTGCTGGGCACGGCCCCGCTGGCCCTGCTGCAGGAACGCGGCCTGCCCGCGCACTACGAACTGCTGGAGGACGACGCAGAGGCCGTGCGCGAGGTCTGGCGGCCCTTCCTCGCGGCGGTGCTGCAAGACGCCGGGCTGCGCGCCGACTATGAGGCCACTGTGGCGCGCCATGGCCGCGCGCAGACGCACAAGGCGCTGGAGGCAGCGCTGGCCAAGCGCGTGGAGTTCGAGCTGGCCGACGCCGCGGGCATCGTCGATGCCTCGGTGCCACCGTTTGGCGAACAGTTTCCGCGCCTGGCCGGCCTGGCCGCGCCCACCGAGGCGCTGGCGGGTGAGGCAGCACGCGCGCGCTGGCTGGCCTGGGCCAAGCAACTGGGCGCCGAGAGCGCCAAGACGCCACAGAAGGCCGCCGACGCCGTGGTCGATGCCTTCGCCGATGGCCTCGATACGCGCCTGGACGAGCGCCTGGACCGCCTGCGCAAGGCCTTCTTCGTTGCCAAGGAAGACCGGCTGACGAAGAACCTGGAGAAGTTCCCCGCCGCGCAGGAGGCCGAGGCCGAGCTGCTGCCACTGTGTGCGGCGCGCGCCCAGCACGAAGCCTGGCAGCACCAGCAGCGCCTGGCGCGCCTGGCGCGCTGCCTGATCGCCGCGTTCGCTCAGCTCAAGCGCACACGTGGCTGGGTGGACATGAACGACGTCGAGCGCACGGCGCTGGTCATGTTGTCTGACCCCACCCTGAGCGGCTGGGTGCAGGAGCGTCTGGACGCGCGTGTGCGCCACCTGCTGGTTGATGAATTCCAAGACACCAACCCGCTGCAGTGGCAGGCGCTGCACGCCTGGCTCGCCGCCTACGCCGGCGCCGGCGGCGGCGCCAGCGGCCAGCGCCCACCCAGCGTGTTCATCGTGGGCGACCCCAAGCAGAGCATCTACCGCTTCCGCCGCGCCGAGCCGCAGGTGTTCAAAGCCGCCCAGGCCTTCGTGCGCGACGGCCTGGGGGGGGACCTGCTGGCCTGCGACCACACGCGGCGCAATGCGCGCGGCATCATCGCCACCGTGAACGCCGCTATGCAGGCGGCGCAAGGCCAGCAGCAATACAGCGGCTTTCGCAACCACACCACGGAATCGGGCCATGCAGGCGAGCTGCTGCGCCTGCCGCCCATCGCCAAGACCGATGACGCCAGCGACGACGCCGACGCCGCCCCGCCAGCCTGGCGCGACAGCCTCACCACCCCGCGCCACGAGGCCGAAGAAACCCTGCGCATGCGCGAGTGCGCCCAGGCCGCGCAATGGGTGGCCGCGCGCATCGCCATGGGCGTGCCGGCGCACGAAATCATGGTGCTGGCGCGCAAGCGCGACCGCCTGGCCAGCATGCAGGAGGCGCTGCGCGCGCTGCACATTCCCTGCGTGCAGCCGGAAAAGGCCGACCTCAGCGAAGCGCCCGAGGTGCAGGACGTGGTGGCCCTGCTCGACGTACTGGTCTCGCCCGCGCACGACCTGGCGCTGGCGCGCGCCCTCAAGTCGCCGCTGTTCGGCGTGCCCGACGCGCTGCTCACCCGCCTGGCGGTGCTGCGCCGCCAGCCCGAGCACGCCGCCCTGAGCTGGTTCGACTTGCTACAACAACAGGAGCTGCTAGCGCTTGACTGCAAAGCGCTGGCGGCCGATTTGGCGCAGTACCGCGAATGGGTGGCGCACCTGCCCCCGCACGATGCGCTGCAGGCCATCTACCAGCACGGCGACGTGCTGGCGCGCTTTGCTGCCTGCGCCCCCGCGCCTCAGCGCGCCAGCGTGCTGGCCAACCTGCGTGCGCTGCTGGCCTGCGCGCTGCAGCAGGACGGCGGGCGCTACCTCACCCCCTACGCTTTCGTGCGCGCCATGAAGAAGGGCGGCATGGCCGCCCCCGGCCGCGCCGACGCCCAGGCCGTGCGCCTGCTCACCGTGCATGGCGCCAAAGGCCTGGAGGCGCACAGCGTGCTGCTGCTCGACACCGACGCGCGCGGCAAAAAGGCCGAAACCATGGCCGTGCTGGTGGACTGGCCGGGCGAGCAGGCGCTGCCGCGGCGCTTCATCTTCCTGGCCAGCGAATCCTGCCCGCCCGCCAGCGCCCAGGACACCCTGGCCGCAGAAATGACCGAGCGCCAGCGCGAGGAACTGAACACCCTCTACGTTGCCGTCACCCGGGCCAAGCAGTGCCTGGCGCTGTCGTGCGTGCAGGCCAGTGGCGCCAACCCGGACAGCTGGTGGGCGCGCCTGGCACCGCTCATGCAGCACGATGCCGACCCCCTGGCCGCGCAGCCCGGCGCCGGTGCGGCGCAGGAAGCGCCCTTCACCCTGCTGGAGCTGCCCTTTCAGCGTGCCGCCGCTGCGCAGCCCGCCCCCGTGGAAGAGACCGATGACCTGCCCGCGCGCCAGGGCCGTGCCATGCACGCCCTGCTGGAGCGCGTGGGCGTGGCCGGCCTGCCGCTGGACCAGGCCCGCACCCAGGGCTGGGGCGCGCAGCGCACCGCCCAGCTGGCACGCGAATTCAGCCTGCCGCCCGAAGCGGCCGAGGCCGCCGCCGCCATGGCGCGGCGCATCGTGCAGGGCGAGGGCGCCTGGGCCTGGGACGAGGCCGCCGTGGCCCTGGCCGTGAATGAGGCGCCGCTGATGTACCAGGGGCAAAGCCTGCGCCTGGACCGCTTGGTGCGCCTGCACGCGCCGCGCGAGGGCGCGCGCTGGTGGGTGCTCGATTACAAGAGCGCCGCCCAGCCTGAGCGCCAGCCCCAGCTCATCGCCCAGCTGCAGCGCTACCGCGCGGCCGTACAGGCCCAGGTGCCGGGCGAGGTGGTGGGCGCGGCGTTTCTGAGCGGAGAAGGGCGGCTGGTGCGGGTGCCCGAAGGGGACGATGCCCCGGCACCGGCCGTGCAGCCCCTGGCTGCGCCGGTGCAGGGCACGTTGTTTTGAGCAGAGCGTGGCAGGGCGCCAGCATGTGCCACATGACGGCGTAGCGGGACAAAGGCGACAAAGGCCGCGCCGCCGCTTGATGGTGGGATGATCGGCCCATGCCCGATGCATTGACAGAACCTCTCATTTCTCCCTCTCTTCCTCTTATCTGCGACGCCGCCGTCATCGGCGCCGGCCCGGCCGGCCTCATGGCGGCCGAGGTGCTGGCCCAGGCGGGCGTGGCCGTGCACGTGTTCGACGCCATGCCCTCGGCGGGGCGCAAGTTCCTGCTCGCGGGCAAGGGCGGGCTGAACCTCACGCACTCCGAGCCATTCGCGCCATTCGCCGCGCGCTTTGGCGCGCGCAGCGCGCAGATCGCGCCGCTGCTGGAGCGCTTTGGCGCCGAGCATCTGCGCGCCTGGGCGCAGGGGCTGGGTGTGGACACTTTCGTAGGCACTTCGGGCCGCGTGTTCCCTGCCGACATGAAGGCCGCCCCGCTGCTGCGCGCGTGGCTGCACCGGCTGCGCGGTCTGGGCGTGCAGTTCCACATGCGCCACCGCTGGCTGGGCTGGGCACAGGATGGCGCCCTGCGCTTTGCCGTACCCCAGGGCGAGCGGCAGGTGGCCGCGCGCGCCACGGTGCTGGCCCTGGGCGGCGCAAGCTGGCCGCGCCTGGGCTCGGACGCGGCCTGGGTGCCGCTGCTGGCGGGCAAGGGGGTGGACATCGCGCCCTTGCAGCCGGCCAACTGCGGCTTTGACGTGCCGCGCGTCGATGCGCCCGTGGGCGAGACACGGCGTGATTTCTTCCGCGAACTGATCGGGCGCGGCCCTGCACCCGCCGTAGGCTGGACGCCGTTCTTCGCCGAACGCTATGCGGGCCAGCCGTTCAAGTCGGTGGCGCTGTCGTTTACCGCCAGCGATGGCCGGGCTTTTGCGCGGCGCGGCGAGTTCGTCGCCACGGCCACGGGCGTGGAGGGCAGCCTGGTCTACGCCGTCTCCAGCCTGTTGCGCGACGAAATCGCGGCGCACGGCCATGCCACTTTTTTCCTCGATCTGCTGCCCAGCCACACGCCCGAGCGCGTGCTGGCCGAGGTGCGCCACCCGCGGGGTGCGCGCAGCCTCTCCAGCCACCTCAAGGGGCGCCTGGGGCTGGACGGTATCAAGGCCGCGGTCCTCTACGAGCAGCTCGGCAAGGATGGCATGCAGGATGCGGCGCTGCTGGCGCAGGCCATCAAGGCACTGCCGATTACCGTGGTGGCGCCGCGGCCGGTCGAGGAGGCCATCAGCACCGCGGGCGGCGTGGCCTTCGAGGCCCTGGATGGTCACCTGATGTTGCAGGCCCTGCCCGGCGTGTTCTGCGCGGGTGAGATGCTCGACTGGGAGGCGCCCACGGGTGGCTACCTGCTCACGGCCAGTTGCGCCACGGGGCGTGCGGCTGGCGAGGGTGCGGCACGCTGGCTGGCGCTGCAGAAAAAATAGCTGTCAGCGCTTGCTGCACAAGGGCTGGGGCCTGAAAACACTTAAAACTTCGTGCGGTAGTACAGCATGGGCCCGCCGGAGCGTGTGCGCAGCAGCAGCTGCGAATCGCCTTCGAGTTTGACGCCGATGGCACCGAACTCGGGCAACAGCCCGCCGAAGCGCGGCGAGGCCCATTGCACCTCCACGCGCGTGCCGTAGTTGGGCTGGCGGTTGAGCCAGATCATGTCCATGGCATCGGGTGTCTGACTGCGGTAGGGCGCGCGCGTCCAGGTCGACAGGTCCAGGAACATGTTGCCGCCCAGTGGCGCGCGCCAGTGCACGCCCAGCGTGGGTTCCCAGATGGGCTCGGTCATGGCCAGCGCCGGCACCGAGGTGCTGGTCTGCGTCGCCATGCCGAGCGACAGGCCCAGGCTGCCGCCGGTGCCGCTGCCGAGCCAGCGCGTCACGTCCACGCGCAGGGCTGTGTTGCGCGGCAGGGGGTTGCGGTCGCTCGACATCTCCAGCCGGTCGCGGGTGCTGGGCAGCAGGGGCGGTTCGGCGGGGGGGGCCGTGTCGGACGCCAGGACATGCAACGCCATGCAGGCCAGCAGCCCGCACAGGCGGTTGCCGATGCACCAGGGCCAGACCCTGGGCGTAGCGTATGTTGACATGGTGTCCCGGTCCATACCAACACCATCTTAGTGCGGCAAGGCCTGCTGTGTGGCCGCCATGCGCTTAACAACGACGGTGGGCTGGAGCTGTAGCGGCGTGCACAGAAAGACGCTCCGCACCATAGCGTGGGCGTGCGTGCATAGGCAGAAGGAGGAGGGGGAGTTGACGAGCCTTACCCCCGGCACTGTATCCACGGTTAGGGCTGCTTGGTTCCCCACCTGACCCGGTTGGCCGCTTCCCCATGCGAGGAGGCCCGTCAGCCAAGGATTGTAGGCGAAAAGAGCACAGGCGGTCAGCCTGCTGGCTTGAACGGGTTGCGCGCCTGTAGCGCCTCGAGATATTGCGTCATGCCTTCGCCCTCGCGCGACAGGAAGCGTTGCACCGCGTCGGCAAAGGCCGGGTGGGCCAGCCAATGTGCACTTGCCGTGGACACAGGCAGCAGGGCGCGTGCCATCTTGTGCTCGCCCTGCGCGCCGCCCTCGAAACGCTGCACGCCGTGGCCGATGCACCACTGCAGCGGCTGGTAGTAGCAGGCCTCGAAATGCAGGCAGTCCACGCGCTCCAGCGCGCCCCAGTAGCGGCCGTAGGCCACCAGGTTTTCAGGGTCTTTTTGGTCTCCAGCGCTTGAAGGAGAAGCGCCGACAGCTATCAGACTGCTAGCAATCGGGCGGCCGTCGCGCTCGGCGATGAACAGCAGCCAGCTGTTCGGCATGTGCGCAGCCATGCGGGTGAAGAAGTCGCGCGTGAGGTAGGGCGGGTTACCGTGTTCGAGGTAGGTGCGTTCGTAGCAGCGGTAGAAGAAGTCCCAGTCGGCCGGCGTGATGTCCGTGCCGCGCACCCGGCGGAACGTAACGCCTGCCTCGCGCACCTTGCGGCGTTCCTGGCGAATCTTGCGGCGTTTGTCCTGCGCCAGGCTGGCAAGGAAGCCGTCGAAGTCGGTGTAGCCGTTGTTCTGCCAGTGGAACTGCACCGTGTGGCGCTGCATCAGCCCCTGGGCCGTGCAGGCCTGCAGGTCGTCGTCGCTGGCGAACAGCACGTGCAGGGAGGAGATGCCTTCCGATGCGCACCATTGGCGCATGGCCTGTACCAGCAGGGCGCGCGCATTGGCGTCGCGCGCCAGCAGGCGGGCCCCCGGCACGGGTGTGAACGGTACGGCCACCACCGCCTTGGGGTAGTAGGGCAGGCCGTGTTCCTCGTAGGCTCTGGCCCAGGCCCAGTCGAACACGTATTCGCCATACGAATGGCTCTTGAGGTACAGCGGGCAGGCGGCCACCATCTCGTTGCCCTGCCACAGCGTGAAAAAACGCGGTGCCCAGCCCGTGCGCGGCGTGGCGCTGCCGCTGTCGTGCAGCGCGGCCAGATAGGCATAGCGCATGAATGGCGTAGGCAGCGGCTGGGTGGCGAGCAAAGCGTCCCAGGCGGCGGGAGAGAGGGCGGCTGGGCTGTCCGCAATGCGCAGTTCGTGGGCAGGCAAGGGCGTTTCGAGGGGATGCCGATGGACCCATCGTGCCACAAACCCGTCCGCCGCCAAGAGGGGCGCGGGCATGCCCCTCAGAGCCGGAGGCGTTACGTTGTCACCGCTTCACATGGCGCTAGCGCTTATCCACCAAGCGCTAGCTGCTATGGAAATAGGAGTTTGCAGCCCGTGCGCTTACCGCGTGCTGTCCAGGCTGTTGCGCATGGCGGCTTGCGCCACCGCATCGAGGGCGCTGTCCACCACGGTTTGCTGTGTGAGCACGTGCATGGTGCCTTGTTCGATGAGGCGGTTGAGCAGCCGCAGCGGCATCGACTGGGTACGGCCGCTGGCGCCGGTAAAGAGGAAGAGCGTGTTGTGCGGGCCGATCCAGGACAACTGCATGCGTTCCCACTGGCCGTTCACCCGCAGGTTTACCCAGGTGCCGATATCCAGGGGCGGTGCCTTGGGCGCGCCGTCGGTGTCGTTGGTGTCGTTGGTGGCGGGGGGCGCTTGTGGGTCTGGCGCTACGTCCATGAAGCCGGACTCCTTGGCTTCCGAGGGCGCGATCCAGGGCTCGTCGTCCGGCGGCAGCGCCGGCCGGGAGGGCGCCGTGCCAGTGGCGGCGGGCGGCAGGGTCGGCTGTGGCGGGCGGGGCGCTGCGGCCGGCGCGGGGCGGAACGCTTCCTGGTGCAACTGCATGAGCAGGTCGAAGAAGGCGTGCGTCTGCGCGGGCGGGTAGTCGATGGATGCCAGGCCTTCGCGCAGCTTGGACAGCAGCTTGGGCACCAAGCGCGCGAGCTGGCTGGTGTTCGCGCGGGTCAGCTCGGGCTGCGCGCTCCAGAGCAGGGCGTCTACGGTCTCGCGGTAGCGGCCCGGGTCGGCATTGCCCGTCGGGTCCGTCAGGCGTGCCTGGGCCATGACCTTGACCCAGGGGCCGAGCAGAAAGCGCGAAATTTCACCGGGAACCTTGTCCATCTGCGGCAGCAGCCAGATCTCGCGCGACATCTGCGCGGCCAGCAGGTGGCGCTGCTCGGCGTGCTGCAGGGCTTCGATGGCGCGCTGCCGTTCGCGTTCGCGCGCCTGCTCGCTTTCGGCCCAGGCAGCCTTCAATTCCTCCAGAATTCGCTCGAAGGGCGCCTGGCCGTCGATGTCGGCGGTCGCCAGGCTGCCGGCGATCTGGAGCAGCGACTGCATGAAGCTGTCGAATCCGGACGCTTTGGTGTGGGGAAAGGCCAGGCTGCGGTTGGTGATTTCCTGCAGCAGGCGGCGGGCGGGGTGGTCTTTGTGGCTGAAGAAGCGCGGGTCGGCCAGGGCCAGTTGCAGCAGGGCCGGTTCGAGCGTTCGGATGAATTGCTGCACGGGCCAGAGCAGCCGCTCGTCGCGCGCGATGTTGTCCACCATCAGCGCCACCACTTCCATGCTCAAGGCCTGCCCCAGCCCGCCCGGGTGCTGGCGCAGGGCGGCGTAGCCGGCTGCGCCGCCGGGCTGGGCGCGCTGCTCGCCCAGGCGTTGCATCATGTGGTCGACTTGGTTCATCTCCTGCAGTGCCTCGAAGGCGGCGGGCACGGTGGCGGCGAAGTCGGTGCTGGGCGGCTCCAGCGCGGGGAAGGCGCCGGGGCCCTCGAACTCGCGCGAGAAGCGCTCGGCGAAGTCCTCCTGCGCGGCCGGGGCTGGCGCAGGTGCCTCGGTGAGTTCGCCCAGCAGTAGGCGGCGCAGGCGGTCGAGCGTGAGCCGCGCGTCGGCCTGCGCGGCCTGTGGTGCGTCTTCCTCTTTCTCGGGGCCGAAGCCTGGCGCGATGTTGCCTTCAGAGGGTGCGAGATAGACGTACTTTCCGTTGGACTGGCGCATGGCGAAGCCCACGGGGCGGACGTCGCCTTGCCGCAGCCTTTCGATGAGCGCCAGGTAGAGCTTGCGCAGTTCGCTGCCCAGGGCCTGGGCCAGGTGGCCCATCCAGTCGTGCCGCACCTGGTTGGTGGTCTGCATTTGCGCCACCACACTTTGCAGCGCCTGCAAGAAGACCTCCGGGCGCAGCGGGTTGTGCTCGGGGCGGACGGTGGTCAGGCCCTGGGCCGCGCTCATGAGGGCGTCGAAATCAGCCTGCGGCCCATCTACCGCGGCAGCCAGCATTTGCTGCGCACGGGCACGCTCGACGCTCTCGCTGATCTGGGTTTCGTCCATCAGTTCGAGGTCGTCGAAATGGATGCTGGACAGCGCGCGCGTGGATTTCTGCTTTTGGGCGATTGCCTGGTCGAGCGCGTTGCGCAGCGCGGTGGGGTAGCGCTCGCACATCACGGGGGCCAGTTGCGACAGGCGCTGGCGGGCTTCGAGCATGGCCTGGTGCTCACCGGCCGTGCGCGCCATGTCTTCACGCGCCCGCAGAGACTGGCGCGCGGCCTCTGCGATGTGCTCCATGAAATGCCTGGAGTCGGTCAGCACGTCATGGATGAGGCGCTGGTGCAGCGCGGTGCCGAGGTCGGCAGGGGGAGAGGGGGTGACGTGTTTCGCGTCCATCATCGTCTGGATAAATGCCGGCGTGCGCCATCGTATGCCGCCTGCTGCCATCAGATGCGCACTCGCGGCTGGGAAGGGCGCAGGGTAACACCCCTGCTGCCCGCCCCTTCCCAGGCGCTGTGCTCAAACCACTTCAACCCGCATGGAATTTGACCACCAGTGGCACGATGAGCAGCGCCACGATGTTGATGATCTTGATGAGGGGGTTCACTGCGGGGCCGGCCGTATCCTTATAAGGGTCGCCCACCGTGTCGCCGGTGACGGCGGCCTTGTGTGCCTCGCTGCCCTTGCCGCCGTGGTGGCCGTCTTCGATGTACTTTTTGGCGTTGTCCCAGGCGCCGCCGCCGGTGCACATGGAAATGGCCACGAACAGGCCGGTGACGATGGTGCCCATGAGCAGGCCTCCGAGGGCCTTCGGCCCGAGCAGCAGGCCCACCACGATGGGCACCGCCACGGGCAGCAGGCTGGGCACGATCATTTCCTTGATGGCGGCACTGGTCAGCATGTCCACGGCTTTGCCGTACTCAGGCTTGGCCGTGCCTTCCATGATGCCCTGGATGCTCTGGAACTGGCGGCGCACCTCCACCACCACACTGCCTGCGGCGCGGCCCACGGCCTCCATGGCCATGGCGCCGAACAGGTAGGGGATCAGCCCACCAATGAACAGCCCGACGATGACCATGGGGTCGGACAGGTCGAAACGCACGGCCATGCCGTAGCTTTCCAGCTTGTGGGTGTAGTCGGCGAACAGCACCAGCGCCGCCAGGCCGGCCGAGCCGATGGCGTAGCCCTTGGTCACGGCCTTGGTCGTGTTGCCTACGGCGTCCAGCGGGTCGGTGATGTCGCGCACGCTGGGGGGCAGTTCGCTCATCTCGGCGATGCCGCCGGCGTTGTCGGTGATTGGGCCGTAGGCATCCAGGGCGACGACGATGCCCGCCATGGAGAGCATCGACATGGCCGCCACCGCCACGCCGTAGAGCCCGGCCAGCGCGTACGACACCACGATGGCGATGCACACGAACAGCACCGGCCAGGCCGTGGAGCGCATCGACACGCCCAGCCCCGCGATGATGTTGGTGCCATGCCCCGTGGTGGAGGCCTGGGCGATGTGACGCACCGGCGCATACTGCGTGCCGGTGTAAAACTCGGTGATCCACACCAGCGCGGCCGTCAGCACCAGGCCCGTGGCACAGGCACCAAACAGGCGCGCCTGCGCGCCCGTAGCGCCCAGCGCGTTGTCGGGCACTACCCAGGCGGTGACGAACCAGAAGGCGACGAGCGACAGCGCGCCGGCGATGGCCAGGCCCTTGTACAGCGCGGGCATCACGTTCTTCATGCCCGGGCTGGCCTTGACGAAGAAGCAGCCAATGATGGATGCCACGATGGACACGGCACCCAGCACCAGCGGGTAGGCCACGGCCGCCGCAGGGGCCGTGCCCACCAGCAGCGCGCCCAGCACCATGGTGGCGATGAGCGTGACGGCGTAGGTCTCGAACAGGTCGGCGGCCATGCCGGCGCAGTCGCCCACGTTGTCGCCCACGTTGTCAGCGATGACGGCGGGGTTGCGTGGGTCATCTTCTGGAATACCGGCCTCCACCTTGCCCACCAGGTCAGCGCCTACGTCTGCGCCCTTGGTGAAGATGCCGCCGCCCAGGCGCGCGAAGATGGAAATGAGCGAAGAGCCGAAAGCGAAGCCGATCAGCGGATTGAGCGTGCCGGCCAGCGAGGCATCCGACCCGGCACGGCCCAGCAGGAACCAGGCGAAGCCGGTGACGCCCAGCAGCCCCAGCCCCACCACCAGCATGCCGGTGATGGCGCCGCCGCGAAACGCCACATCCAGCGCTGGTCCCATGCCCTGGGTGGCGGCCTGGGCCGTGCGCACGTTGGCCCGCACCGAGACGTTCATGCCGATGAAGCCGCAGGCACCGGAGAGGACGGCGCCCACCACGAAGCCGATGGCCGTGGTGGCGTCGAGGAAGGCCCCAATCAAAAGCGCCAGCACCACGCCGACGAGGGCGATGGTCTTGTACTGGCGCGCCAGGTAGGCCGCAGCACCCGCCTGGATGGCGGCGGCGATCTCCTGCATGCGCGGGTTTCCTGCGTCCTTGGCCAAGATCCAGCCGCGCGCCCACAGGCCGTAGGCCACCGCGAGCAATCCGCAAACCAGGGCCAGTATCAGAGGGGAAGTCAATGCCGTCGATGCCGCCATACTCGGTCTCCAAAAAGGGGTACACGGGTGGAAGCAACGCCGGTGGAAATTGCTTCCGCTGCGTTGCTTCCTCGTGCTCCGCCGGATGGGAGGCATGGGGCGAGACGATTGGCCAACGCAGCCATTTAACGCCAAACTGGCGACTGCAAGCAAGGTGCAAGGCGCGAGCGCCTAAAATCCGTGGCCGTTTCGCACCAAGGCCGCAGCGTGGCAGCTTTGGCGCGATGCGCTCCACATCCTTACTCAGACCCCCAAACCCATGTCGCTCAACAACGTCAAGCCCGGCAAGAACCTTCCTGAAAACTTCAATGTGGTGATCGAGATCCCGGCCGAGTCCGATCCCGTCAAGTACGAGGTGGACAAGGAGTCGGGCGCCGTCTTCGTGGACCGTTTCCTGACCACGGCCATGTACTACCCCTGCAACTACGGCTACGTGCCCCAGACCCTCTCGGGTGACGGCGACCCCGTGGACGTACTGGTGATCACCCCGTACCCGCTGCACCCCGGCGTGGTGGTGCCCTGCCGCGCGCTGGGCATTCTGAAGATGGAAGACGAGGCCGGCATTGACGGCAAGGTGCTGGCTGTGCCCACCACCAAGATTCTGAAGATGTACGAGCCCTGGAAGACCGTGGAGGACGTGAACCCCATGCGCCTGAAGGCCATCAGTCACTTCTTTGAGCACTACAAGGATCTGGAAGAGGGCAAGTGGGTCAAGGTGTTGGGCTGGGAAGGCATCGATGCCGCCCACAAGGAAATACTCGACGGCGCTGAAAACTACCTGAAGGCACAGGCCTGATGGCATGAAAAATGGCTTCCAGCGCTTATCCATCAAGCGCTAGAAGCTATGAAAGAAAGAGCATGTGTGCCCCGTGGCACGCATGCTCTTTCTTTTTGGCTGGTAGGGGTTGCCGGTGCGCTACGGGTTCGTAACAGGGCTGCAGGCGCTGGAAAATCGGCCAAAATGTTGCAAATCGTGCAGCGCATTCCTTGCTGTGCGGCCCATCGCAGTTTTTGTGCATCCTGAAGGACATCGACATGGCTACATCCTCCCCGTCTTCCACGCAACGCACGGGGGCCGCCGCCGGCAGCGCCTCGGAGTACCTTACGTTCCGACTCGGCACGGAGGAGTACGGCATCGACATCCTGCGTGTGCAGGAAATCCGTTCCTACGAGCAGCCCACGCGCATGGCGCATGCGCCGGATTTCATCAAGGGCGTGATTGACCTGCGCGGCGTGATCGTGCCCATCGTTGATTTGCGCCTCAAGCTGCATTGCGCCACGGCCGATTACACAGACTTCACTGTGGTCATCATCCTGAACGTGGCGGGCACGGTGCTGGGTGCGGTGGTTGATGCCGTGGCCGATGTGGTGGCGCTGACGGCCGACTCCATCAAGCCTGCCCCCCAGTTCCAGAGCCAGGTGGACTCGGCGTTCGTGCGTGGCATCGCCTCGGTGGGCGAGCGCATGCTGATCGTGGTGGATATCGAGTCGCTGCTGAGCAGCAGCGAAATGGGCCTCGTCAAAGCAGTGGCCACGGCGTGAGTTTTTGAGCCGAAGCCAGGCCACTTTTTGTATTCGTTAGGCCTTGTAGGAAATGTGAGGCGCCAAAATGGGATTCTCCAATCTGCGCATCGGTATGAAACTGGGCCTGGCTTTCATTGCCATGGTTCTGCTGAGCCTGCTGGTGGGTGTGCTGGCACTGGTACAGCTCAGCGATGTCCATGAGGACACGCACGATATCGCAACCAACTGGCTGCCCAGCGTGCACATATTGGGGGAGATGCGGGCCACCGCCAACCGCCTGCGAGCTAGCGAAGTTGGTTTGGCCTTGTCCGAGTCCCCCGAGGAAAAGGCGCGGCTGGCGCAGGATGTGCTGGCGGTTGACAAGATCCTCGCGGACCAGGAGAAGGTGTATGCGCCGATGGTCACGCCACAGGAGGTCAAGACCTACGAGGAGTTCAAGCAGTCGCGCGAGGCCTACCTGAAGGTGCAAGCGCAGCTTTTGGCGCTGGCCAAGGAGGGCGGGGCGCAGGCCGACACCGCAAAGCTGCTGTACGGGGATTCGCAAAAAGCCTTTATCGCCATGGCCGAGACCATCGGCCGGCTTGCCAAAATCAATACCGATGGCGCGGACAAGGCCTACAAGGCGTCGCAAGCGTCCTACGATGCGGCGCGGGCCATGGTTGGCGCTGGGCTGGCGCTGGCCGTGGCCGTGGCCGTGGCACTGGGGTGGTGGATCACGCGGCTGATCACCGTGCCGGTCGACGAAGCCGTGCGTGCCACGCGCGAAATCGCCAACGGCAACCTGGCTGTTTCCCTCAGTGTCCGTTCGCGCGATGAAATTGGCCAGTTGCTGCAGGGCCTGATAGAAATGCGCGACAAGTTGGCGGCAGTGGTCTCGGAGGTGCGCAGCAACGCCGAGGGCGTCGCCACCGCCAGCGCCGAGATCGCCCAGGGCAACAGTGACCTGTCGGGACGCACGGAGAGCCAGGCCAGCGCCCTGGAGGAGACTGCCGCTTCGATGGAGCAGCTGGGCTCTACCGTGCGCCAGAATGCCGACAACGCACGCCAGGCCAACCAACTGGCTTTGAATGCCTCGACCGTCGCCACCCACGGTGGCGAGGTGGTGGCGCAGGTGGTGGACACCATGCGCGGCATCAACGACAGCTCGCGCCGCATTGCCGACATCATTGGCGTGATTGACGGCATCGCTTTCCAGACCAATATCCTGGCACTGAATGCCGCCGTCGAGGCGGCACGCGCGGGCGAGCAGGGCCGGGGCTTCGCTGTGGTGGCGGGAGAGGTGCGTTCCTTGGCACAGCGCAGTGCCGATGCGGCCAAGGAGATCAAATCCTTGATCACCGCCAGCGTGGAGCGCGTGGAGCAGGGCTCGCAGCTTGTGGACCAGGCGGGCTCGACCATGGAGGAGGTGGTGACAGCGATCCGCCGCGTTACCGACATCATGGGCGAAATCAGCGCCGCCAGCAGCGAGCAGGCCAGCGGCGTGGCCCAGGTGGGCGAAGCCGTGACCCAAATGGACCATGCCACGCAGCAGAATGCGGCCCTGGTGGAGCAAAGTGCAGCGGCGGCGGCCAGCCTGAACCAGCAGGCGCAGGACTTGGTGGGTGCTGTGGCGGTGTTCCGCCTGGCGCAGCAGCATGCGGCGGCAGCGCATGCACCCGTGCCGCAGCGCGTGGCCGCGCCCGTGGCCCGTGCCGCAGCACCCGCGAAAAAGGTGGGCCTCTCCACCAAGCCCGCGGCGGCGGTCAAGTCGCCAGCGGTGCCGGCACCCAAGCCAGCCGCACCGCTGGCGGCTCCTGCCGCCAAACCCAAGCCTGCCAGCACGGCGAATGAGGGCGATTGGGAGAGTTTTTAACCCTGTTCTTGGTTGAAAAACGGCTTTGGAGGGCGTCCAGCAAGCGCTGGATGCTCTTGAAAAAAGAGCAGCCAAAACAAAAAAGCGCGAGACCCCGAGGGGCCCCGCGCTTTTTTTACCGCGGTACTGCGGATCAGAAGCGGTGGCGGATGCCCACCACGAAGCTCGTGCCCGACGACAGGTCCGTGACCTTGTCGTACATGCCCACGGCGTACACGTCGGTGCGCTTGGACAGGAAGTGGTCATAGCCCAGGCTAGCAGTGGTGCGCGTGGCTTCGCCGGGGCCGGTGGTGGCCTTGGTGCGGGCCACGGCAGCCTTGATGGCACCGGCCTTGTTCAGCACCGGCACTTCGGCGCCGAGCGAGAAGGTCTTGCCGGTGAAGTCGGTGGCGTCAACCTTGGCTTGGCCGTAGGTCAGGTAGGCCTTGGCCATGCCGAAGTCGTATGCACCGCCCAGCATCCAGTCGGACTTGCGGTTCATCAGGCTGTTGGGAGGCACGGGGTTGCTGATGTCTGCACGCTCGTAGAAGCCCATCAGGGTCAGCGGGCCGCCGAAGTACATGACGTTCAGGCCGATGTTGCTCTTGCCCGAGTTGCCGGCTTGCTCGCCGAACTGGTAGTGCAGGTTGGCTTTGAGGCCGCCGAAGCTGGGTGTGGTGTAGGTGATCTGGTTGCTCCAGCCGGTATCGGCCGGGGTCGTCAGGTTGCCCGCGGGCCAGCCGACGGTGGACATGTTGGCATGCAGCACCAGGGGCGACACGGTGAACGAATCGCCAAACGGGTTCAGCAGGATGGTGGGCAGGAAGTTGGGGGCCATGCCGCGGCCCAGGGCCACGGAGCCGAAGCCGCCGGACAGGCTCACGCTGGCGTCGCGCGAGAAGAAGGGGTCGGGGTTGAAGCGGCCGGGGCTGCCGGTATCGACGCGCAGGAACGAGGTCAGCAGGAAGCCGGCCTTCAGGCCGCCGCCCAGGTCTTCGGTGCCCTTGAAGCCGAACCACGAAGTGGTCAGGCCGCCCGAGCCGACCACGCTGGTGCGGTCGGCGTCGCCCGCCATGCGCACGGAGCCGGCGTAGGCATCCATCAGACCCATGAGCTGCACCGAGCTTTCGGCGTGGGCGGTGCCCAAACAGGCCAGGGCGGCGCCCATGGCAATCAACGACTTCTTCATGAAAAAACTCCCGTTCAAGAAAAAAAATTACGACGAAATTATTGCAGTAGATGCGCTTACTGAAAGCAATTGTTGCTTTCTTGCCATCAAAATGACACCTTGGTGCGTTATGCCCCAAGGTGGGGCAGGGGCACCGAAGTGGTGGCTTGGCAGGCTTGTGTTTGAAACAAAGTTACTAAATGAAGGGTCGGCAGAGTTCCACGCAGCACCATGCGTGTCGCGCCAGGGCGCGGTGGGAGGCGCAGCACCCTGCTCCTTGCACGTAGCCGTTCCGGACGGCGCTGGGCCCGTGGCGCTTGAATCGCGGTTTCACCTCGGTGGCCGGGTGCTTGGTGCTGGGTGCTATTGAAAAAGGAGCTGCTAGCGCTTGCTGCAAAAGCGTTAGAGGCGCTTTTGCCTTTATACGCAACGTTGCAGCAAAAACGATTCAATCTGTCCTGCGGCTTGCGGTGGACTGAAGTGGTAGCCCTGTGCCTCGTCACAGCCCTGCTCGCGCAGGAACTGCAGCTGCGCGGCGGTTTCCACGCCCTCGGCGGTGGTCTGCAGGCCCAGGGCCTGGGCCATGCGGATGATGGCGCTGACGATGGCGCGGTCGTTGCTGTCGTGCTCCAGATCGCGCACGAAAGACTGGTCGATCTTCAGCTTGTAGAGCTGGAAATGCTTGAGCTGGCTCAGTGACGAATAGCCGGTGCCGAAGTCGTCCATCGACAGGTGTACGCCGCGCGCGCGCAGTTGCTGCATGGTCGTCATGGCGGCGCGCGGGTCGGCCACGGCCACGCCTTCGGTCAGCTCCAGCTCCAGCGCGTCGGGCGGGAGTCCAGCCTGGGCCAGCAGGCGGCTGACCATCTCGGGCAGCTGCGGCTGGTGGAACTGGATGGCCGAGAGGTTCACCGCGACCTTGATGCGGTCCAGCCCTTGCGCGCGCCAAGCTTGCAGCTGCGCCAGCGCGGTGCGCAGCACCCATTCGCCGATCTGCAGGATCTGGCCGCTGTTCTCGGCCACGGGAATGAATTCGGCCGGGGAGATGCGCCCCAGCTCGGGATGGGTCCAGCGCAGCAGCGCCTCGACGCAGCGCACCTGCCCGGTGGCGATGTTGATCTGCGGCTGGTAGTGCAGTTCCAGCTGTTGGCGCTCCATGGCGCGGCGCAGGGCGTTTTCCAGCTGCAGCGCGCGCAGCGACTGCGCCTGCATTTCGGGCGTGAAAAAGCGGAACGTGGCACGGCCGTCGCGTTTGGCGCGGTACATGGCCACGTCGGCGGATTGGGTGAGGGCGTCGAAGTCCTGTCCGTCGCTGGGGTACAGGGCGATGCCCATCGACGGCGCCATGGTCAGCTCGTGGTGGCCGATCTGATAAGGCTGGCGGAAGGCTTCGAGCAGCTTGCCCGCCACGCGTGCGGCACCTTGCGCGTTGGCGCCGGGCAGCAGCAGCACGAATTCGTCGCCGCCCAGGCGCGACACGGTGTCGTACTCGCGCACCACGGCGCGCAGGCGGTTGCCGATCTGGATCAGCAGCGCATCTCCCACGCGGTGGCCCAGCGAGTCGTTGACGTGCTTGAAGTGATCGAGGTCGATGAACATCACCGCCAGCGGCGTGCCGGCGCTGGCCGCTTCGCGTATGGCCTGCTGGCTGCGCTCGGCCAGCAGCGTGCGGTTGGGCAGGCCGGTCAGGGCGTCGTAGTGGGCCAGCCAGTGGATGCGGTCCTGGTCTTCCTTGCGGTCCACGATCTCGCGGTGCAGGTCGACCACGGTCTCGTGCAGCTCGCGCGTGCGTTCGCGCACCTGGCGCTCCAGTTCCTCGTGGGCCTTGGCCAATGCCTCTTGCGCGCGCCTGCGCTCGGTGATGTCCATGGCGATCCACACCGAGCCCTGTGCGCCCATGGCCTTGGCTCGGACGTCGCAGACCACCGGCGTGCCATCCTTGCGGCACAGCGTGACTTCGCCGGCGAAGGACTGCCCCTGGGCGAAGGGGGCGTAGCAGCGCTTGCCAGCGTCTTCCCACTCGGCATCGCTGCGGTACCAGCGCCGCGACGGGCTGCCGATCAGCTCGCCAGGCTCGTAGCCCAGCATCTGCTCGAAGTGGCGGTTGCAGCGGGTGAGGTGGCGCTCGCGCAGGAACACGATGCCGACCATGGCCTGGTCGAAGAGCACCTGCTTTTCCAGCTGGATGGTGCGCAACAGGTCCTGCGTCTGCTTGTGTTCGTCGATGTCGTCGACGGTCCAAATGGACCCTTCGCGGGTGTCCTGGGGGTTGATCAGGCGGCCCGTGAGGCTGGCCCAGAACAGGGTGCCGTCGCGCCGGCGCATCTGGCGCTCGCAGCGGAAGGTTTGGCCCTCGCAGAGGGTGGTGTAGGCCTCACGCCCCAGCGCACGGAAAGCGTCGCGATTGGGGTGCAGGGTCTCGCTGCTATGCCCCAGCAGTTCTTGTGGGCTGGCATAGCCATAGATTTCAGCGTAACGCTGGTTGCAATGCACCACGATCCGGTTGCGGATGAAGACGATGCCGACCCCGGCGCTGTCCAGCAGGGTTTGCTGTTCGCGCAAGGTACGTTGCAGGGAAGTGCCAACGACCGGTCCGGAAATTTCCGAGACCTCAACCGGGTGGTACATGAACGGGGAGAAAGCGTGGTAATTGCAAGAGATGTGCCAAATTGTATTCGATCGGTCTGTTGGTGCCGTCACGGTGTTGTCATGGCGCCGCACCACACTGGCGGCACGGCCACAGGGCCGAAGGAGAAGTCCCGATGAACGAACTGCCTAATCCCACGCTGCCGCTGTCGCCCTTGCCCAGGGGGTCACTTCACCGCCCAGGCATGGCTCTGGGTGCGCGGCCTGTGGCGTGTCCCGGCCTGGAAGTGACTTGGGCGCGGCACCTCGATGAGGTACGGCAGGCTCAGCGGTTGCGGTTTTCCATCTTCGCGCAGGAGATGGGGGCGCGCCTGAATACCGCCATTGCGGGCCATGACGTGGACTTGTTCGATGACTATTGCGAGCATCTGCTGGTGCGCGACCTGGCCAGCGGTGAGGTGATCGGTACCTACCGCGTGCTCACGCCTGCCCAGGCGCGCCGGGTAGGGAGTACCTACAGCGACCTGGAGTTCGACCTGACGCGGCTGCGTGCGCTGCGTCCCCGCATGGTGGAGCTGGGGCGCAGTTGCGTGCATGCGGAGCACCGCCATGGCGGCGTGATCCTGGCGCTGTGGGGGGCTTTGGCGGATTTCATGGTGCGCAACGGGCTTGACGCCATGATCGGCTGCGCCAGCATCCCGATGCTGCACAACGGCGTGGTCAGCGGCGACGTGGCAGCCAGCATCTGGGAGCAACTGCGCCACACCCATTTGGCCCCTATCGAGCACCACGTGCGCCCGCGCCTGCCGCTGCCGGTGCAGCAGCTCAACGGCAACCTGCCCGTGGAGCCGCCAGCGCTTATCAAGGGCTACCTGCGCCTGGGCGCGCGTGTGCTGGGTGCGCCTGCCTGGGACCCGGATTTCAACACGGCGGACCTGCCCATGTTCATGCGCATGGCGGACTTGCCCGCACGTTACCGCCGCCATTTTCTTGGTTGAGTGTCTTTGTTGAGTGACCGTTTTATGACGGTCATTTGCATGTCATCAATCTGTCACTGATGGCGGTGATACTGGTGCTGTCGCTCCCCGAAGCCGCATTCATGCCGTCCATTCCCCCTCCATCGACCACGCCTGCCGACGGTGCAGCGCCCGCTGCGGAAACCGCACTGCCGGCCTCTGCCCAGCCTCTTCTCGACCGCGACCACAGCATCCTGGCTTTCAACGAGCGTGTATTCGACTGGGCTTGCCGCAGCGATGTGCCGCTGCTTGAGCGCCTGCGCTACCTGTGCATTGTCTCGTCCAACCTGGATGAATTCTTCGAGGTGCGCGCCGCGCCGCACATCACGGCGGCGCAGAGTGGCGAGACCAAGGGGGCCTACACCGTGGCCTCGTTCGCGGCGCTCATGGCCAAGGCGCAGGATCTGGTGGCGCGCCAGTACGCGCTGTACAACGATGCGCTCGTGCCGGCGCTTGCGGCGCAGGGCATTCGCATCGTCTCGCACGGCGAGCGCATGCCCGAGCAGCGCCGCTGGGTACAGGAGTACTTTCAGCGCGAGGTGCGGCCGCTGTTGATCCCGGTCGGGCTGGATCCGGCCCATCCGTTCCCGCTGGTGGCCAACAAGTCGCTCAATTTCATCGTCCGTCTCAAGGGTTCGGATGCGTTTGGGCGCAACAACGAAATTGCCATCGTGCGTGTGCCGCGCGTGCTGCCGCGCGTCATCCGCATGCCGGGGCGTGTGGCACCCAAGGGGGCGCTGTTCGTGATGCTCTCCAGCGTGATCCGCGCGCATCTGGCCGATTTGTTTCCGGGGCGCGAGGTCACCGAGTTCTCGCAGTTCCGCGTGACGCGCCACTCCGACCTGGCGGTGGATGAGGAAGACGTGCGCAACCTGCGCACGGCGCTGCGCCAGGGGCTGCAGCAGCGCCACTTTGGCCAGGCCGTGCGGCTGGAGGTGTCGTCAAGCTGCTCGCGCTTTCTGGCTGATTTTTTGCAGTCCCAGTTTGGGCTGCCCGAGGGCGCGCTGTTTCGCGTGCAAGGGCCAGTGAATCCGGTGCGGTTGTCGCAGCTGGTGGATCTGGTGAACGATCCGGCGCTGCTCTTCCCGCCCTGGCGCGGGGCGTGGCCGGTGGGGCTGCAGGAAGGTGTGCCCATCCTGGCGCAGCTGCGCGAGCGCGACGTGCTGATCCATCAGCCTTTCGAGCGTTTCGACGCCGTGCTCGCCTTTCTGCGCGAGGCCGTACACGACCCCGACGTGCTGGTCATCAAGCAGACCATCTACCGCACAGGCTCCGACTCGGAGCTGATGGAGCTGCTGCGCGAGGCGGTGCGCCGCGGCAAGGAAGTCATGGCGGTGGTCGAATTGAAGGCGCGCTTTGACGAAGAAGCGAACATCAATTGGGCCGAGGCGCTGGAATCGATCGGCGCGCAGGTGGTTTATGGCGTGGTGGGGCTGAAAACGCACGCCAAGATGCTGCTGGTCACGCGCCGCGAGGGCCGCCAGCTGCGCCGCTATGGCCATCTCTCCACCGGCAACTACAACCCGCGCACGGCGCGCCTGTACACCGACCTGAGCATGCTCACGGCCAATGCCGACATCACGGCCGACATGGACGGTGTGTTCAACCATCTGGCGAGCCAGAACCGGCCGCCGCGGCTGCGCCAGCTCATGTTGGCGCCGTTCCACCTGCACAAGCGCATGATCGAAAAAATCGAGCGCGTGGGGCTGGCGGCGCAGGCTGGGCAGGGCGGACGCATCGTCGCCAAAATGAATGCGCTCACCGACGAAGCGCTGATGCGTGCCCTGGTAAAGGCGGGCCAGCAGGGGGCGCGCATCGACCTGATCGTGCGCGGCGCCTGCATGCTGCCCGCGCAGTTGCCCGGTGTGACCGACAACATCCGGGTGCGCTCCATCATCGGGCGCTTTCTGGAGCACACGCGGGTGTTCTATTTCGCCGCGGGCGACCAGGAGGAGCTGTACCTCTCCAGCGCCGACTGGATGAACCGCAACATGATGCGCCGTGTGGAGTTGGCCTGGCCCGTGACCGAGCCCGGCTTGCGCCAGCGCATCATCGATGAATGCTTGGTGGCCTACCTGTACGACGACCGCGATGCCTGGACCCAGCGGTCCGATGGCCGCTACGAGCGCGCGCCACGCCCGACCACCGGTGCGGGGGCGCAAGCGGCTCTCATGGCGCGTTATGGCCAACAGCAGGCCACGGCGGCACGCAAGAAACGGAAGACACAATGATGGATCTGATCCTGTGGCGCCACGCTGAAGCCCATGAGGGCGAAGACGGCCTGGACGACTTGGAGCGCGCGCTGACCCCGCGCGGCGAGAAGCAGGCCGCGCGTATGGCGGCCTGGCTTGACCGGCAATTGCCCGAGGGCCTGCGCGTGCTCTCCAGCCCTGCGCGGCGCGCCGAGCAGACGGCCAAGGCGCTGGGGCGCAAATACAAGCTGCGTGCCGAGCTGTTGCCCGAGGGGACGCCCGCTGAACTGCTGGAGCTGGTCCAGTGGCCCAGGGCGCGTGGTGCCGTGCTGGTGGTGGGGCACCAGCCGCTGTTGGGGCTGACGGCGGCGCACCTGCTGGGGATGGGCGCAGGAGAATGCTCTATCCGCAAAGGGTCCGTGTGGTGGTTGCGCCAGCGCCAGCGGCTGGAGGTCAGCCAGACTGTGCTGATGGCGGTCATGGCGCCCGATTTTTTGTAGTTTTGGGTGTTTTTGCCAGCCAGCCCTTGCCAGGCAAGCGCGAGCAGCTATGGTTTTTGGTGGTGCCGTCTCAGGGTTAATGCGGCCGGGCTACGGGCCGCCAGTCCCTAGAATCTATTGCACTGCAATAAATGCCCGAGGAGTTTGCTGTGCCAGAGAAAAAAGCGGCTGCCAAGCCTGCCCAGCGCGTCATCAAGAAGTATCCCAACCGGCGCCTGTACGACACCGACACCTCCACCTACATCACCCTGGCCGAAGTCAAACAACTGGTGATGGCCAGCCAGCCCATTGTGGTGCGCGACGCCAAGACGGGCGACGACCTGACGCGCAGCATCCTGCTGCAGATCATCCTGGAGGAAGAAGCGGGCGGTGCGCCCATGTTCTCCGAGGCTGTGCTGGCCAACATCATCCGCTTCTATGGCCATGCCATGCAGGGCTTCATGGGCAGTTACCTGGAAAAGAATATCCAGACCTTCACGGACGTGCAGGCGCGCCTGGCCGAGCAGACGCAGGGCATGACGCCCGAGATGTGGAAGCAGTTCCTCGGCGGCCAGGGCCTCATCGGCGGCTACGCCGAGCAGTCGCGCGCCATGCTCACGCAGATGCAGGAGCAGTTGCAAAAGCAGACAGAGCAGATGCTCGGCGCCTTCGGTATCAAGCGCTGAGGGCGTGGCCGCGCGGGCGTTAGCGGCGCGCGCAGCGGATGCAGGAGGGGGGCAAGTCTGGCCGCCAGTGCATCCCGCACGGGCGCGCAGTGGGCGCAGCGCGCACAAAGCGGTAGTGCGAGCCCCTTGGGCCGGCGCCAGATCAGCCCGTGGACAGTGCGCGTGCCAGCCGCGAGGCCGTGAGGGCCTGCAGCGCAGGCCAGGCGTCGGCGGCGTGGCCGTGCTGCCAGCAGGCGGCGCAGGCCGCCTCGAAGGTATCACCACCTGCGGCCAGCCGTGCACCGAGCAGCCCCGCCAGCACATCCCCAGTACCTGCCGTGGCCAGGCGTGCATTGCCCGTGGGGTTGATGGCCGGCGCGCGGCTCGGTGCGGCGACCACGCTGCCCGATCCCTTGAGTACGGTCACGCAGCCGAAGCGCTCGGCCAGCTGCTGGGCCGCTTGCAGGCGCCGCGCCTGCACCTGGGCGGTGGAGATGCCGAGCAGGCGTGCCGCTTCCAGGGGGTGTGGCGTCAGTACCGTGGGCTGCGCCCGTGCGGCCCGGTGTGCCAGTTGCTGCTGCAAGGTCGGGTCGGCGGCAATGGCGTTGAGCGCGTCGGCGTCCAGTACCAGGCGCGGGGCTTCAGCCAGTATGCGGGGCAGCAGCGGTGCGACCGCCAGGCCGCCACCGCAGCCGCACACCAGGGTAAGGCGGGGCAGGTCGAGGGCGTTGAAGCGGCGCAGCATCAGCTCGGGCTGTGCGGCATCCACAGTCTGCGCCCCCGCATCAAGCAGGGCCACCAGCACCCGGCCCGCACCGGCGTGGAGCGCGGCGCTGCCGGCGAGCAGCGCCGCGCCACGCATGCCCATGCCACGCTGTTCCAGCCCCTCGCCGCCGACCACGGCGACATCGCCATAGCTGCCCTTGTGGCTGGCATGTGCGCGCGCAGTGGCTGCGGGCTGGCCGCAGAGCCAGGCGCTGGGCGGTTCATCGCCCGGCGCAACGCCCAGGTCGTCGTGCCATACGGTGCCTGCTGCATCCCGCCCCGCGCCAGTGAACAGTGCGGGCTTGAGCGTCAGTAGGCTCAGGGTGTGGCGCGGTGCGGCGGGCAGTCCAGCCGGGGCCAACGTGCCAGCGTACTGGCCGGTGTCCGTTTGCAGGCCGGAGGGCAGATCCACGCACAGCACCGTGGCGGGGCTGGCGTGCAGCGCGTCGAGGCAGGCGTGCAGGCGGGCGTCCGCCGGGCGCGGCGTGTCCTCTGGGGCCAGACCGATTCCCAGCAAGGCGTCGATGCACAGGTCGCGCGCGTCCAGATGGGTGGGGGGCGTATTGGAAAAAGAGACGCCTGCGTCGCACGCGCGTTCCCATGAGTGCTGCGCGTCGGCGGGGGCGCGGCCGGGTTGGCCGAGCCATGTGACGGTCACGGCCACGCCATGGCGGTGCAGGCCCTGGTGCAGGTGCAGTGCGGCCTCCAGGCCATCCCCGCCGTTGTTGCCAGGGCCGCAGGCAATCCAGATGTGCCGTGCATGCGGTGCGAGTGCACGGGCCAAGCGTGCTATGGCTGCACCCGCGCGCTGCATGAGTGTGTGCGCCGGCAGGGCGGCCGTGGCGGTGGCCTCAATGCGGCGTGTGGCCGCCAGGTCGAACAAGGGAAGGCGCTGGCGCGTCGTAACCGGATGCATGGCAGCATTTTGCGCCGGTTGCGTCACCAGCGGCCCATGGTCAACGCGCCGTGATCGACCTCGGGTGTGCGCTGGGCCATGAGATCGGACAGCACGCGCGCGCAGCCGCTTGCCAGGGCCCAGCCACTGTCGCCGTGTCCGATGTTGAGCCACAGGCCGGGCTGGCCGCTCAGGCCCAGCACCGGCAGGCCGTCTGGCAGCATGGCGCGGCTGCCGCGCCAGACCTGTGCGCCAGCCGAAAGCTGGGCGCCGCCGGGGAACCAGCCGGTCAGTACCTGGTACATACGCTCCAGCGTGGGCTGGTGGTGCGTGGCGCAGTGCCCCAGCTCCGCCCCGCCAGCGACGCGTATGCGCTGGCCAAGCCGCGTGATGCTGATGCGCTGGCTGGCATCGACCACGCTGGCCAGCGGCGCGTGCAGCTCGTCGCGCAGGGGTGTGCTCATCGTGTAGCCGTGCAGTTGCGCCAGCGGGAGCCGCAGACCCAGGGGGCGCAGGAGCTCGGCGGACGCGCCGCCGGCGCACAGCACGATGGCGTCGAACCGCTGCGGCCGGGTGTCGCCCGCCAGCTCCACGCCGGCAGGGGCCGTGTGCAGCTGGCGTACCGTGGTGCCGAACATGAACTCCACGCCCAGCGCTTGCGCGGCTTGGCGCAGCATCAGTGCGAACAGGCGGCAGTTGCCCAGTTCGCCACCGGGCAGGTGCAGGGCGCAGGCCAGGGGCGTTTGCGGGCACAGCCCGGGCTCGATGGTGCGTGCGGCTTCGGCATCAAGTTCGTGCAGCGCCACGCCGGCGTCACGCAGCAGCTGCAGCACTGGGGCCAGGGCGGCGTGCTCGGCTTCGCTGCGCAGCAGCACCAGGCCGCCGCGACGGGTTTCCGGGTCGAGCTGCAGGGTTTCCAGGGTCTGGTGCAAGCGGCGGTGGCTGTAGCGCGCCAGCTGTTCCAGCGCAGCCAGGGCGGGCGGCAGCACGCCTTTGCTGGTCTGCAGGGCGTTGCGGCGCCAGCGCCAGAGCCAGGCCAGATCGGCGCGCGTGGCGCCGCTGGCAATGCGCACCAGGGCCTGGCGGCCAAGCAGTGGCGCGCGTGCTGGGCCCAGGGCGCCGGGCGCGGCCCAGGGGCGCAGCAGCCCGGGGGCGAGTAGCCCTGCGTTGGCGAAGCTGGACTCCTCAGCAGCGCTGGCACGGCGCTCAAAGACGGTCACAGCGTGCCCGTCGCGGGCGAGTTCGTACGCAGTGGTGACGCCAACGATACCGGCGCCCACGATGGCGATCTTCATGATTTTGGGTGTTTTTGGCCTTCAGGGCTTTTGGGATAAGCGCTAGAAGCTATTGTTTTGATAGTTCTCTAAGCTGCGGATCGTGCAGTGCAGCATGACAAGGGGATTGTGCCCGCGTGGGGCGCGGCTTTGGGGCAGCCGTGAAGGCAAAAGTAATCCGTGGCCCGTTGCTGCCGCTGAAAGTGGCCGGCCATGCTAGAATCCTCAGGCTTTGCTGAAGCTGTCTTGTCTTGAGTTGCTCGGGGTGGGGTGGTGGGCCATTTGGCTTGTCGGCAAAGTTAATCGCAAACCAGCCCTTCCAAGGTGTTGTTGGCCTCTTTTGAGGGGCGGCAAATGGCGGGCTGGATTTCAGACCCAACCTTTGGAGCAACTCCCATGACCGTCACTATGCGTGAAATGCTGGAAGCCGGTGTCCACTTCGGCCACCAAACCCGCTTCTGGAACCCCAAGATGGCCCCGTTCATCTTCGGCCATCGCAACAAGATTCACATCATCAACCTGGAAAAGTCGCTGCCGATGTTCCAGGAGGCGCAAAAGTTTGCCAAGCAACTTTCCGCCAACCGCGGCACCATTCTGATGGTCGGCACCAAGCGCCAAGCCCGTGAGCTGGTGGCTGAGCAGGCGCAGCGCGCAGGCGTGCCTTACGTCGACCAGCGCTGGCTCGGCGGTATGCTGACCAACTTCAAGACCGTCAAGACCTCGATCAAGCGTCTGAAGGACATGAAGGCCCAGCAAGAAGCTGGTCTGGATTCCATGAGCAAGAAAGAGCAGCTGATGTTCGTGCGCGAACTTGAGAAGCTCGAAAAAGACATCGGCGGCATCCAGGACATGAACGCGCTGCCCGACGCCATCTTCGTGATCGACGTGGGCTACCACAAGATCGCTGTGTCCGAAGCCAAGAAGCTGGGCATCCCGCTGATCGGCGTGGTGGACTCGAACCACAACCCCGAGGGCATTGACTACGTGATCCCTGGTAACGACGACTCGGCCAAGGCCGTGGCGCTGTACGCCCGTGGCATCGCTGATGCGATCCTTGAAGGCCGTGCCAACGCCGTGGCCGACGTGGCCAAGGCTGTGGCCGGCGAAGGCGCTGACGAATTCGTGGAAGTGGAAGAATCCGCTGCCTGATTCCCCGGCTGCGCGACCGGGCGCAAGAAAAAGCGGGGCCCATGGTGAGCCCCCTTTTTTTATCCTGTTGTGACGAAATGAACTGATACGGAGAGATTTCAATGGCTGCAATTACCGCAAGCATGGTCGCCGAGCTGCGTGCCAAGACCGACGCCCCGATGATGGAGTGCAAGAAAGCCCTGACCGAGGCTGATGGCGACATGGCCAAGGCTGAAGAGCTGCTGCGCGTCAAGCTGGGTACCAAGGCTGGCAAAGCCGCCGCCCGCGTGACGGCTGAAGGCGTGGTCGCCAGCTACATCGACGGCACCACGGGTGCCCTGGTCGAAGTCAACAGCGAAACCGACTTCGTTTCCAAGAACGACAGCTTTATCGCCATGGCCAACGCCGCAGCCAAGCTGGTGGCGTTGCACAACCCCGCCACGGTGGAAGCCCTGGGTGCACTGCCCTATGAGCAGGACAGCTTTGGTCCCACGCTGGAAGACGTGCGCAAGGGCCTGATCGGCAAGATCGGCGAAAACATGTCGTTCCGTCGCTTCAAGCGCTTCGACGGCTCTAACCTGGCTTCCTACCTGCACGGCTCGCGCATCGGCGTGGTCGTGGAGTTCGACGGTGACGCCACTGCCGCCAAGGACGTGGCCATGCACGTGGCTGCCATGAAGCCTGTCGCTCTGACCAGCGCTGACGTGCCTGCGGAACTGATCGCCAAGGAGCGCTCGGTGGCCGAAGGCAAGGCGGATGAAGCCAACAAGGAACTGGTGGCTGCCGGCAAGCCCGCGCAAAGCGCCGAAATCACGGCCAAGCGCATCGACGGCGCCGTGCAAAAGTACCTCAAGGAAGTCTCGCTCGCCGACCAGGTGTTCGTGAAGGCTGCCGATGGCAAGCAAACCGTGGCGCAGATGCTCAAGGCCGCCAACACGACCGTGAAGGGTTTCACCCTGTACGTGGTGGGCGAAGGCATTGAGAAAAAGGCCGACGACTTCGCTGCCGAAGTGGCTGCGCAAGTGGCTGCCGCCAAGGCTGCGGCTGCTTAATCCGCAGTTACTTCCTGCCTGAAATACCTCATATCCGTTTGCCACCGTTTTTGCCTCTGGAGAGTCCGCCCATGTCCAACGCCACGCCAGCCCACAAGCGCATTCTGCTCAAGTTGTCTGGCGAGGCCCTGATGGGTGACGATGCTTTTGGCATCAACCGCGCCACCATTGAACGTATGGTCGAGGAGGTGGTCGGTGTGACCCGCCTGGGCGTACAGGTGGCGGTGGTGATCGGTGGGGGGAATATTTTCCGCGGCGTCGCAGGTGGCGCCGTCGGCATGGACCGGGCCACGGCCGACTACATGGGCATGCTGGCTACGGTGATGAACGCCCTGGCCCTGGCCGATGCCATGGACAAGCAGGGGCTGACGGCGCGCGTGATGTCCGCCATCGCCATTGACCAGGTGGTGGAGCCTTACGTGCGTCCCAAGGCCCTGCAGTACCTCGAAGAGGGCAAGGTGGTTGTGTTCGCTGCGGGGACCGGTAATCCCTTCTTCACCACGGACACGGCTGCGGCATTGCGTGGTGCCGAGATCGGCGCCGAGGTGGTGCTGAAGGCCACCAAGGTGGATGGCGTTTACACGGCCGACCCCAACAAGGATCCTTCGGCCACGCGCTATTCCAAGCTCTCGTTCGACGAGGCCATCACGCGCAACCTGGGCATCATGGACGCCACGGCGTTCGCGTTGTGCCGCGACCAGAAGTTGCCGATCCGTGTGTTTTCCATCGTCAAGCATGGCGCACTGCAACGCGTGGTGATGGGCGAGGACGAAGGCACGCTGGTGTACGCTTGATCGCTTGGCCTTTGCGCTCACGAAGGAACAGAACATGACCATTGCCGATATCAAGAAGAATACCGAAGCCAAGATGGACCAGTCCATCCTGGCGTTCAAGAACAACCTGGCTAAGATTCGCACCGGCCGTGCCAATCCTGCGCTGCTCGACACCATCCATGTCGAGTACTACGGCTCGATGGTGCCGTTGTCCCAGGTAGCCAACGTATCGCTGCTGGATGCGCGTACGATCAGTGTGCAGCCCTGGGAAAAGAACATGGGCGCGAAGATCGAAAAGGCCATCCGTGAGAGCGATTTGGGTTTGAACCCGGCCTCGCTGGGCGACCTGATCCGCGTGCCCATGCCGCCGATGAGCGAAGAGCGCCGCAAGGAAATGACCAAGCTCGCGCGCAACGAGGCGGAAGGGGCCAAGGTGGCCGTGCGCAACCTGCGCCGCGACGCCAACGATGCCGTGAAAAAGCTGGTCAAGGACAAGCTCGCCTCCGAGGACGACCAGAAGCGTGCCGAAGCCGACGTGCAGAAATCCACCGACAAGCGTATCGCCGAGATTGACGCGCTGGTGGCGGCCAAGGAACAAGAGATCATGGCAATTTGACGGCCTGCACAACACCGCGGGCTGTCTCGGTCATGGCTGACTCTACCGTGGTGCCGCACCACATTGCCATCGTCATGGATGGCAACGGCCGCTGGGCTTCGCGCCGCTTGTTGCCGCGCCTCGTGGGCCACAAGCAGGGGGTCGAATCGTTGCGCCGCTGCGTGCGTGCGTGCCGCGAGCGCGGTGTGCGCGTGCTCACCGTATTTGCGTTTTCCTCCGAAAACTGGAACCGTCCGCAGGATGAAGTCTCCGGCCTCATGGAATTAATGGCCATGGCGTTGGCGCGCGAGGTTCCACAGCTGGCGAAAGAGGGCGTGCGCCTGCATTTCGTTGGCGAGCGCGCCGGCTTGTCCGACAAAGTGCGTGCCGGTCTGGCGCAGTCTGAGGATGCCACCGCGCACAACACGGCACTGGTGCTCAATGTCTGCTTCAACTATGGTGGCCGCTGGGACATCGCCCAGGCTGCGGCGGCTTTGGCCCAGCGTGGCGAGCCGATCACCGAAGCCAGCCTTCATGCCGCCATGGGCATGGCGCATGTCGCGGATCCGGACCTGCTGATACGCACGGGGGGCGAGATGCGCATCAGCAATTTCCTGCTCTGGCAGGCAGCCTATTCCGAGCTGTACTTCAGCGACCGCCTATGGCCCGATTTCGACGAAGCGGCGCTTGATGAAGCGATTAGCGCCTACGGCGCGCGCGAGCGCCGCTTTGGCAAGACCTCCGAACAAATCCAGGCGGCGCGTTCCGCCTAGTGCGGGGGGCCGTTCACACTCCATGCTCTTACAGCGCGTCATCACCGCCCTGGTCTTGCTGGCCATCCTGTTGCCGACCTTGTTCTACCCCGATCCCGGGCCATTCACGTTGGTGGTGCTGGCGCTGATGGCCGCTGGTGCCTGGGAGTGGGGGCGACTCAACGGCTTCGGCCAGGCCGCAGCCCTGGGCCTGGGTGCTTTGTGTGTCGGGCTGTGCGGTCTGTCGTGGGCCGCGGGTGGACTGCAGTCCTCCATGTCCTGGGCTTGGGTCGCAGGGGGAGGGCTGTGGGTACTTGGCGGCGCGGGATTGTTGCGCGCTGGCGTGGTGGGGTGGCCGCAGATTCCGAAGGCCTTGCGCGTCGTTGGCGGCCTGCTGGCCCTGTGGCTGGCGTGGCTGGCCGTGGTGCAGGCGCGGATGTTGGGCGTGAACTTCTTGCTGTCGGTGTTGTCTCTGGTATGGGTGGCTGATATCGGCGCCTACTTTGCCGGGCGTGCCTTCGGTCAGCGCTTTACGCGCAACAAGCTGGCACCTTCGATCAGCCCTGGCAAGAGCTGGGAAGGCGTATGGGGCGGAATGGCGGGGGTGCTGCTGCTGGCACTGCTATGGGTTTGGGCGGACCAAGCATTGCAGCCCGCAGTGCCGAGTTTCTACACACGGCTGGCTCGGCAGGGGTGGTGGCTGCTTTTGCTGGGGGCTATTTTCATGGCAGCCATGAGCGTGGTGGGGGATTTGGTGGAGTCGCTGGTCAAGCGCAGCGCCGGCGCTAAGGACAGCAGCAGCCTGTTGCCGGGACATGGCGGCGTGCTTGACCGCGTGGATGCGCTGCTGCCGACCTTGCCGCTGGCCATGATGCTTTCCTCTTGGGTATACGGATGACGCAACGATTGACGGTTTTGGGCTCCACGGGCTCGATTGGCACCAGTACCTTGGATGTGGTGCGGCGCCATCCTGGCCGTTTCCAGGTGCTGGCTTTGAGCGCTGCCACGCAGGTCGATGCCTTGCTGGCCCAGTGCGCCGAATTCCTGCCTCGCTATGCCGTCATGGCAAGCGCCGAGCATGCGCGGGTGCTGGCTGAAAAAATTCAGGCAAATAGCCTTCCAACGCAGGTGCTTCAAGCGCCAGATGCTCTTGAAGTAATAGCGTCGCACCCGGATGTCGACGCCGTCATGGGCGCCATTGTGGGCGCCGCTGGCCTCGCCCCCTGCCTGGCGGCGGCGCGTGCGGGCAAGCGCCTGCTCCTGGCCAACAAGGAGGCGTTGGTGGTGGGCGGTGCGCTGTTCATGCACACGGTGCGCACGCACGGTTGCACGCTGCTGCCGATCGACAGTGAGCATTCCGCCATTTTTCAGTGCTTGCCAGAGGATCGCGGCACGTGGGCGCAGCGTGTGGATAGCATTCTGCTGACGGCGTCTGGTGGTCCGTTCCGGCAGCGTGACCCGGCCACGCTCGCGGCAATCACGCCCGAGCAGGCGTGTGCACACCCCAATTTCGCCATGGGGCGGAAGATCTCGGTCGATTCCGCCACCATGATGAACAAGGCGCTGGAGGTGATCGAGGCGCGTTGGTTGTTCGACATGGCGCCCGAGCAAATCAAGGTGGTGATCCACCCGCAGCAGATCATTCACTCCATGGTGCAGTTCAAGGATGCATCCATCCTGGCGCAGTTGGGTACGCCAGACATGCGCGTTCCCATCGCCTGCGGTCTGGCGTGGCCCGAGCGCATCGAGAGTGGCGCGGCTTTGCTTGACTTTGCGACGCTGGCCGCGCTGACGTTTGAAGAGGCTGATGCGCAGCGCTTTCCCGGGCTGCACCTGTCGTGGCAAGCCTTGCGTGCTGCGGAGGGGACGACGGCTGTCCTCAACGCGGCGAACGAGGTGGCGGTGGACGCATTTCTTTCGCGGCGCCTGCGTTTCGACCATATCCACCGCGTGAACCTTGCGACGCTCGAGCGCCTCACACCAACGCACACGGCCAGCCTGCATGACCTGCTGGCGCTAGACGCCGAGGCCCGTAGCGTCGCGCAAAGCGCCGTGGCACGTATGGCTGCGTGAGGAGGTACGAGCCGTGCTGCTGACCGTGGTTGCTTTCTTCGTGGCGCTGGCCATTTTGATCGCTGTGCATGAGTACGGCCATTACCGCGTGGCGGTTGCCTGCGGTGTCAAGGTGCTGCGCTTTTCCATCGGCTTTGGCATGCCTTTGCTGCGCTGGCGGCGGCAGGGTTCGCCCACCGAGTTCGTCATTGCTGCATTTCCTCTGGGCGGCTATGTGCGCATGCTCGACGAGCGCGAGGCGCCTGTGGATGAGAACGAGCGCCATCTGGCTTTCAATAACCAGCCGTTGCGTTCCCGCGCCGCGATTGTTGCAGCCGGGCCGTTGGCGAACCTGCTGCTGGCGGTGTTGCTGTACGCCGTGGTCAATTGGAGTGGCGTCGAGGAGCCAAAGGCATACCTTGCCAGCCCAGCCGCAGGTTCCATCGCCCAGCAGGCAGGCTTGCGTGGCGGGGAACTGGTTCTGGGGGTTGGTGTTGGGGCACAAGACATTGAGCCCGTGCGCTCCTTCGAGGATTTGCGCTGGACGCTGGCGCGTGCGGCGCTGGAAGGCGACAACGTGCGCCTGGCCGTGCAGGCGCGTCCTGGCGCTGTGCAGCGCGAGGTTGTGCTGGAGACATCGCGGCTGGAGGCTGGGGACGCCGATGCCCAGTTGCTGCGCAAGATTGGCATTCAGGGGCCATGGCGGCGGCCGGTCCTCGGCGAGGTGATGGCAGGCGGTGCCGCCGAGAGCGCCGGATTGCGTGCTGGTGACCTGGTGTTGAAGGTGGGTGCCGTGGATGTGACGGATGGCGCGCAACTGCATGAGCTGATCCGTGCTTCGGTGCGCGATGGCAAAGCGCTCACACAGGCTTGGCGTATCGAGCGCGGTGGGCAGGTGTTGACGCTGGACGTGACGCCCGCGCTGTACCGGGAGTCCTCCGAGGCGCCCATTGGTCGCATTGGTGCTTATGTGGGCGTCGCACCCGAGATGGTTACCGTGCGCTACGGTCTGCTTGAAGGGCTCTGGAGCGGCGTGGTGCGAACCTGGGAGGTTTCGAGTCTCACGCTGCGTACCATGGGGCGTATGGTAATTGGCGAGGCATCGCTCAAAAACCTCAGCGGCCCCCTGACGATTGCGGACTACGCCGGCAAATCGGCGGCCATGGGGCTGGCGTACTACCTGGGTTTTCTGGCGCTGATCAGCGTCAGCCTGGGGGTGCTCAACCTGTTGCCGCTGCCGGTCTTGGACGGCGGCCACCTGTTGTATTATCTTTGGGAGGCCGTGGCCGGCAGGGCTGTGTCCGACGCCTGGATGGAGCGATTGCAACGCGCGGGCGTTGCGGTCCTGATTCTGATGATGTCTATCGCCCTGTTCAATGATGTCACCCGGCTCTTTGGCTAATCTTTTTGCTGCCTGGCCCGCGCGGGCAACACCTGCTTCACTCATGACAAAACACATCAATCGCTGGGGTGTGCGCACCGCTTCGGCCATCGCCGCCATGGTTTTTGCTTCCCAGGCTGCCTGGGCCCTGGCGCCTTTCAAAGTGCAGGATATCCGGGTCGAGGGGTTGCAGCGGGTCGAGCCGGGCACCATCTTCGCTTCGCTGCCCCTGCGTGTGGGCGACGAGTACAGCGACGAAAAAGGCTCCGCAGCCATCCGTGCGTTGTTTGCGCTCGGTTTGTTCAAGGACGTGCGCTTAGAGGCCAATGGCAACGTGCTTGTGGTGGTAGTCGAAGAGCGGCCCACGATTGCCAACGTGGAGTTCGCCGGCACCAAGGAATTCGACAAGGACGCACTGCAGAAGGCGATGCGCGATGTGGGCTTGGCCGAGGGGCGCCCGTTCGACAAGGCACTGGCCGACCGTGCAGAGCAGGAGCTCAAGCGCCAGTACATCAACAAGAGCCTGTACGGCGCCGAGGTGGTGACTACTGTTACCCCGGTGGAGCGCAATCGCGTTAACCTGACCTTCACGGTGTCTGAGGGCGAGCCTGCGCGCATCAAGGAAATCCACATCACCGGCAACAAGGCCTTCAGCGAATCCACGCTCAAGGGCCTGTTCGATCTGGACACTGGTGGCTGGCTCAGCTGGTACACCAAGAGCGACCGCTATGCGCGCGCCAAGCTCAATGCTGACTTGGAAACCTTGCGTTCGTATTACCTGCAGCGCGGTTACCTGGAGTTCCGCATTGATTCCACGCAGGTGGCTATTTCGCCCGACAAGCAGGACATTGCCATCACCATCAACGTGACGGAGGGCGAGCGTTTTGTCGTCTCTGGTGTCAAGCTCGAAGGCAACTTCCTCGACCGTGATGACGAGTTCAAGTCGCTCGTCAGCATCCAGCCGGGTGAGCCATACAACGCCGACAAGGTGACGGAAACGACCAAGGCCTTCACGGAGCACTTCGGCAACTTCGGTTTCGCGTTCGCGCGTGTCGAAGCAGTGCCCGAGATCGACCGTGAAACCAATCGCGTGGCTATCGTGTTGCGTGCCGAACCCTCGCGCCGCGCCTATGTGCGCCGCATCCAGGTCAGTGGCAACAACCGCACGCGCGATGAAGTGATCCGCCGTGAGTTCCGTCAGTACGAGGCATCCTGGTACGACGGCGACAAGATCAAGCTATCGCGCGACCGGGTGGACCGCCTTGGGTATTTCACCGAGGTCAACGTGGAGACGCAGGATGTGCCAGGGTCGCCTGACCAAGTGGATCTGGTGATCAATGTGGCGGAAAAGCCCACAGGTTCGCTGCAGCTTGGTGCAGGCTTTTCCAGCGCCGAAAAGATCGCGCTCTCGTTTAGCATCAAGCAAGACAACGTGTTCGGCTCGGGCAATTACCTGGGCGTGGACGTGAACACCAGCAAGTACCGCCGTACCCTGGTGTTCTCCACCACCGATCCGTACTTCACCCAGAGCGGCATTTCGCGCACCTTCGATCTTTACTACCGCACCGACAAGCCCTACCAGGATCAGGGCGGTAATTACGAGATTGTTACCACAGGTACCAGCGTGCGCTTCGGCGTGCCTTTTAGCGAGGTGGATACGGTGTTCTTTGGCGGTGGGTTGGAGCACACGCGCATCAAGGCCGGCACCAATATTCCGGCGGCTTACCTCGCCTATGCAGATGCCTACGGTTACAGCAGCAATGGTGTACCTCTCACGATTGGTTGGTCGCGCGATGACCGCGACAGTGCATTGGCGCCCAACTCTGGCCGCTATCAGCGCCTGAATTCTGAGTGGTCTGTCGCCGGGGATGCACGCTACGTACGTGCTAACTACCAATACCAGCAGTATGTGCCGTTGAACAAGAAATTCACGCTGGCGTTCAATGGTGAGTTGGGCTTGGGCAAAGGCATCGGCGGGCGTCCATTCCCCGTGTTTAAGAACTTCTACTCAGGCGGCCTTGGTTCAGTGCGTGGCTTTGACCAGGGCACGCTCGGCCCGCGTGACATCACGGGCGCATCCCTGGGCGGTCCGAAGAAGGTCACACTCAACGCCGAGTTGGTGGCACCATTCCCCGGCGCGGGTAACGATCGCACGCTACGCGTCTTCGGCTTTGTCGATGCAGGCAACGTTTTTGGCGACAATGAAAAAATCAGCTTTGGTGAAATGCGCGCTTCCGCGGGCCTGGGCCTGAGTTGGATTTCGCCGCTGGGGCCGCTGCGTATCGCCTATGCGCAGCCTGTGCGCAAGCAGGCAGGCGATAAAATCCAGAAACTGCAATTCCAAATTGGAACGTCCTTCTAATGAAAACCTTCTCTCGTCATTTCTCCCTGGCCGTGTTGCTGGGTTCCATGGCTCTGGCGGCTCCGTTGGCCGTGCATGCCGAAGAATTCAAGGCGGGTTTCGTCAATACCGACCGCCTGTTCCGCGAAGCTAATGCTGCCAAGGCTGCGCAGTCCAAGCTGGAGCAGGAATTCTCCAAGCGTGAGAAGGAGCTCGTAGACATGGGCAACACCCTCAAGTCTGCGTCGGAAAAGTTCGAACGCGATGCGCCCACCATGGCGGAGAGTCAGCGCCAGACGCGTCAGCGCCAGCTCGTCGATCAGGACCGCGAGTTTCAGCGCAAGCGTCGCGAGTTCCAGGAGGACCTGAGCGCGCGTAAGAATGAAGAGCTGGCCCAGGTGCTGGAGCGCGCCAACAAGGTCGTCAAGCAAGTGGCCGAGCAGGAGAAGTACGACGTGATCCTGCAGGAAGCCGTCTACATCAATCCCAAGCACGACATCACCGACAAGGTGCTCAAGGCGCTCAACGCTGGCGCCAAGTGATGCGACGTTCGCAGGATCGAGTGTGAGTTTGCTGTTAGGGCAGATCGTCGATGCGCTTGGTGGCGAACTCGAGGGGGCGACGCGCGAAACACGTATTGCACGCATCGCTCCCCTGGAATCCGCCGGCCCGGGCGATCTGAGCTTTCTCAGCAACCCCCGTTACCAACAGCAGCTGGCCGCCTCCCAGGCGGCCTGCGTCATTGTGGCACCCGCGTTGCGAGAGCAGGCCCGCCAGCGCGGCGCCTGCATCGTTGCTGCCAACCCTTATGCCTACTTCGCGCGTGCCACCCAGTTGTGGCGCCAGGCGCAGGGCCGCGGGCCGGTACCAGGCGTGCACCCGAGTGCCGTGGTGCATCCGGACGCGCAGGTCGATGCCAGTGCCATCATCGGCCCGCTGTGTGTGGTCGAGCGTGGGGCGCGTATCGGAGCCGGTACCTGGCTCAAGTCGCGCGTCACCGTGGGCGAGGACTGCCAGGTGGGTGCGCGCTGCATCCTGCATTCGGGCGTGGTGGTCGGTGCCGACGGCTTTGGTTTTGCGCCTGAGGACGGTGCCTGGGTCAAGATCGAGCAGCTGGGCGCGGTGCGCATCGGCGACGACGTGGAGCTTGGTGCCAACACCTGCGTGGATCGTGGTGCGCTGGACGACACGGTCATCGAGGACGGCGTCAAGCTCGACAACCTGGTGCAGATTGGCCACAACGTGCATGTCGGGCGCCATGCGGCCATGGCCGGCTGCGCGGGCGTGGCGGGCAGTGCGCGCATTGGCGCGCATTGCACCGTGGGCGGCGGCGGTATCGTGCTGGGCCACCTGGCGCTGGCCGACCATGTGCACGTGTCCGCCGCCACGACGGTGACGCGCTCGATCAGCCAGCCCGGCCTGTACACCGGCATGTTTCCCGCCGATGAAAACGCCAAGTGGGAAAAAAACGCCGCCACACTCAAGCAATTGCACGCCTTGCGCGAACGCATCAAGGCACTGGAACAGGCACTGAAAGCCACATAGAAAAACGGAAAACCAGATGATGGATATTCACGCAATCCTCAAGCAACTGCCCCACCGCTACCCCTTCCTGCTGGTGGACAAGGTGGTTGAGCTTGAGCGCAACCAGCGCATCCGGGCCATCAAGAACGTCACGTTCAACGAGCCGTATTTCATGGGCCATTTCCCCGGCCGCCCGGTCATGCCCGGCGTGCTGATTCTTGAAGCGCTGGCCCAGGCGGCAGGGCTGTTGGCGTTCGACGCCATGGGCCAGGTGCCCGATGAGAACAACATCTATTACTTCGTCGGTATCGACGGCGCGCGTTTCAAGCGTCCCGTGGAGCCGGGCGACCAGCTCATCCTGGACATCACCATCGACCGCGTGCGCGGCGGCATCTGGAAGTTCAACGGCGTGGGCCGCGTGGGCGATGAGGTCGCTTGTGAGGCGCAGCTGATGTGCACCATGCGCCAAGTGGGCTGACCTGGGGCCGAGTGCCATCCGCACCGTGAGCAACATCCACCAGACCGCCATTGTCGATGCCGGGGCCGAGATCGACCCGAGCGTGACCATTGGCCCTTACGCCGTCATTGGCCCGCACGTGCGTATCGGTGCGGGCACTGTAGTGGGGGCGCATTGCGTGATCGAGGGGCGTACCACCATCGGCCGGGACAATCGTATTTTCCAGTTTGCGTCGCTCGGCGCGGTGCCGCAGGACAAGAAGTACGCGGGCGAGGACACGCGCCTCGTCATTGGTGACCGTAACACCATCCGTGAGTTCTGTACCTTCAATACGGGCACGGCGCAGGACAAAGGCGTGACCACCATCGGCGATGACAACTGGATCATGGCCTATGTGCACATCGCGCATGACTGCGTGGTGGGGCATCACACCACGATGGCCAACAACACTACCTTGGCGGGCCACGTCGAGGTTGGCGATTGGGCCACCGTAGGCGGCCTTACCGGTGTGTTGCAGCGCATGCGCATTGGCGCGCATACCATGGTGGGTTTTGCCAGCCACATCGGCAAGGATGTTCCTCCGTTCATGGTGGTGGACGGCAACCCGCTGGCCGTGCGTGGTGTGAACCTGGTGGGTCTGCGCCGCCGCGATTTCTCTGCGCAACGCATTGCGGCCATCCGCGAGATGCACAAGCTGTTGTACCGCCAGGGGTTAACGCTGGAGCAGGCGCGCAGCGCCATCCAGGCGCTGGCTGCACAGGTGCCTGACGCGGCGCAGGATGTGGCGATGATGGACACCTTCCTGGCTGCAGCGGCCCAGGGCATAGCCCGCTAGAGTCCATGAGTGAACGGCATGCGCCCCGCATCGCGATGGTGGCGGGCGAGACTTCTGGCGATTTGCTGGCAGGCCTGCTGCTCGACGGTATGCAGGCCCGTTGGCCAGCGTTGATGGCACATGGCATTGGCGGTCCACAGATGGTGCGCCGTGGCTTTGACGCCCAGTGGCCCAGCGACCGACTGGCCGTGCACGGCTACAGCATGGAGGTATTGCGCCGCCTGCGTGAGCTGCTGCGCATCCGCAAGACGCTGCGTGCAGATTTATTGAAGAACCGGCCCGACGTGTTCATCGGTGTCGATGCCCCCGATTTCAACCTGGGCCTGGAGGCCGACCTGCGTGCTGCCGGCATCAAGACCGTGCATTTCGTTTGTCCCTCGATCTGGGCCTGGCGTGCGGGCCGTGTGGAGAAAATACGGCGCGCGGCCGACCATGTGTTGTGCATCTTCCCGTTCGAGCCGGAATTGCTTGCGCGCCATGGCATTTCCGCCAGCTACGTGGGCCATCCGCTGGCCAGCGTCATCCCCCTGGTGCCAGACCGCGCCGCCGCCCGCTCCCAGCTCGGCCTGGCGCCCGACGACACCGTGTTGGCGGTTCTGCCGGGTAGCCGTTCGGCGGAGGTTCAGTACATTGCTCCGGCATTCTTTCAGGCTGCAGCGCTTATCCAGCAGGCGCTACCAGCTATCAAATTAGTAGTCCCCGCTGTGCCGGCGCTGCAGCAGCGCATTGCCGAGGTGGCGCGTGACTGCGGCGTGGCGCATCGGCTGCAGATCGTCACGGGCCAGTCGCATACCGTGCTGGCCGCCTGCGATGCCACGCTGATCGCCAGCGGCACCGCCACGCTGGAGGCGGCGCTGTTCAAGCGCCCCATGGTGATTGGCTACCGCATGCAGGGCTGGAGCTGGCGCCTGATGCGGCGCAAGCAGCTGCAGCCCTGGGTGGGGCTGCCCAACATCCTGTGTGGTGACTTTGTGGTGCCAGAGCTGATTCAGGATGCCGCCACGCCCGAGGCGCTGGCGGCCGCCACCTTGCGCTGGCTGCGAGCCCGTGCCGATGCACCCGACACCCTGGCAGCCCTGGAGCAGCGCTTTACGGCGCTGCACCATGAATTGCTGCGCGATACCCCCCGATTGGCTGCCGATGCGATCCAGAAAGTCCTTGGCGCCTGAGCCGCTGCAAGTGCCCCTGCCTTGGCATCCGCCTGGCCTGGTCGCTGGCGTGGACGAAGCCGGGCGTGGCCCGTTGGCCGGGCCCGTGGTCGCAGCCGCGGTGATCCTGGACGACCAGCGGCCGATCGCCGGGCTGGCCGACTCCAAGAAGCTCAGCCCGGCGCGGCGCGAGGCCCTGTTTGACGAAATTCGCGCCCATGCGCTGTGCTTCAGCATTGCCGAGGCCAGTGTCGAGGAAATCGACCGCCTGAACATTTTGCAGGCCACACTACTGGCCATGCGCCGGGCAGTCCAGGGGCTGCGCCTGAAGCCGGTGATGGTGCTGGTCGATGGCAACCGCCTGCCTGTGCTGGATGTGCCCGCAGAGGCCATCGTCAAGGGCGATGCACGCGTGCAAGCCATCTCGGCGGCATCCATCCTGGCCAAGGTGCATCGTGACCGCTGGTGCGCGCAACTGCACGAGCGCTACCCGCAATATGGCTTTGCTGGGCACAAGGGCTATGGCACGGCGGCCCACATGGCGGCACTGCGCGCCCATGGCGCGTGCCCCGAGCACCGGCGTACTTTCGCGCCCGTCGCGCAGCTTCTCTGACATGCCATCCACCACCACTTTCGTTCATTCCCGCGACAACGCTTTCGTCAAGGATCTGCGCCGCCTGGCGCAGGACAGCACGGCCTACCGCAAGCAGGGCCGTGTCTGGTTGGAGGGCGACCACCTGTGCCGGGCCCTGCTGGCGCGAGGCCAGCGCCCCGCGGTGGCCGTTTTTTCAGAGTCTTTTTGGCCTCTAGCCCAATCGCAGTACGCGCAAGCAGCTATGAAAAACATAGTTCTGGCGGATGCACTTTGGGCGGAAATCAGCGGGTTGGAATCACCCGCGCCGCAGGGCATGGGGTTTGTGCTGGACCTCGCCGCCGCGCCTGCGTTGCAGCCAGGCCTGGCCACCGTGGTGCTGGACCGCCTGCAGGACGCGGGCAACGTCGGCTCAATCTTGCGCAGCGCCTCGGCGTTCGGGTTTGTGCAGGTGCTCGCCCTCAAAGGGTGTGCGGCGCTGTGGTCGCCAAAGGTGCTGCGCGCCGGTATGGGCGCACATTTCGCCTTGCGCTTGGTCGAGGGCGGCGGGCTGGCGCAGGTGCAGGCGCTGGGGTTGCCTTTGTTGGTTACGAGTTCGCACCAGGGTGACTACCTGCACCGGGCCGCACTGCCGTGGCCGTGCGCCTGGGTGCTCGGCCATGAGGGCCAGGGGGTGGCACCGGCGCTGGAGGCGCAGGCGACACAGCGCATCCGCATTGCCCAGCCAGGGGGGGAAGAGTCGCTCAACGTGGCGGCTGCCGCGGCTATTTGCCTGCACGCGAGTGGTGCGGCACGCTGACGAGGGGCGTTTCCTGGCGCGGGCCTGCGGTTATCCTGGCAGCAGCGCTTGGGAAAGAGGCGCTTGGTATAATCGGGGGCTTTTCTCGCAATAGCGTCGCCCGATCGCACCCCAAAGCAACAACCTATCTGAGAGCAGCCACGGGCACTTGTGTACTGCGCGCGCATGGCCGCGCGCACGAGTGGCCTTCAGGCGCCGGGCGACCGCAACCATCCGGAGAACCCAGTGCTTTTGTCTCTACAGGGAGCTTTCCCACCCGCCATCCTGGCGCTCGCAGACGGCACGGTCTTTATCGGTAACTCGATCGGTGCCACCGGCACCACCGTCGGTGAAGTGGTGTTCAACACTTCCATCACCGGCTACCAGGAAATCCTCACCGACCCCAGCTACTGCCAGCAGATCGTGACGCTCACGTATCCGCACATTGGCAACTACGGCGTCAATCCCGAGGATGTCGAGGCCGAGAAGATCCATGCCGCGGGCCTGATCATCAAGAACCTGCCTCTGCTGGCGAGCAACTTCCGCCAGACCGAAACCCTCTCGCAGTACCTGGTGCGCGAGAACACCGTGGCCATCGCCAACATTGACACGCGCCGCCTGACGCGCCTGCTGCGCGACAAGGGCGCGCAGAATGGCGCCATCGTCGGCTTGGCTGCGGGCGAGGCTGTCACACCCGAGCGCATCGCTGCGGCTGTGGCTGCCGCCAAGGCCGCGCCCGACATGAATGGGCTGGATCTGGCCAAGGTGGTTTCCACCAAGCAGCCCTACACCTGGGACCAGACCGAGTGGCAACTCGGCCAGGGCTATGGCCAGCAGACCGCTCCGCGTTTCAAGGTGGTGGCGTATGACTTCGGCGTCAAGCACAACATCCTGCGCATGCTGGCCAGCCGCGGTTGTGCACTCACCGTGGTGCCGGCCCAGACGCCGGCTGCCGAGGTGCTGGCCATGAATCCCGACGGCATTTTCCTGTCCAACGGCCCAGGTGACCCGGCGGCCTGTGGTTACGCCATTACGGCAGTGCAGCAAATTTTGGACAGCGGCGTGCCGACCTTCGGTATCTGCCTGGGGCACCAGATCATGGCGCTTGCGGCCGGTGCCAGCACTTTCAAGATGGCCAACAGCCACCACGGCGGCAACCATCCCGTGAAGGACCTGGACACGGGGCGCGTCAGCATCACCAGCCAGAACCACGGCTTCGCCGTGGCGCTGGATTCGCTGCCTGCCCATCTGCGTGCTACGCACGTCAGCCTGTTCGACGGCACCCTGCAGGGCCTGGAATTCAGAGAGAAGCCTGCGTTCTGCTTCCAGGGCCACCCCGAGGCTTCGCCCGGGCCCCATGACATCGCCTACCTGTTTGACCGCTTCACCGCGCTGATGGAGAAGAAGTAAATGCCCAAGCGCACCGACATTAAGAGCATCCTCATCATTGGCGCCGGCCCGATCATCATCGGCCAGGCGTGCGAGTTTGATTACTCGGGCGTCCAGGCCTGCAAGGCGCTGCGCGAGGAGGGCTACAAGGTCATCCTGATCAACAGCAACCCCGCGACGATCATGACCGACCCGGCCACGGCCGACGTCACCTACATCGAGCCCATCACCTGGCAGACGGTCGAGAAGATCATCGCCAAGGAACGCCCCGACGCCATCCTGCCCACCATGGGCGGGCAGACCGCGCTGAACTGCGCGCTTGATCTGTGGCGCAACGGGGTTTTGCACAAGTACAAGGTTGAGCTGATTGGCGCCACGCCCGAGGCCATCGACAAGGCCGAGGATCGCCTGAAGTTCAAGGATGCGATGACCCGCATCGGCCTGGGCTCGGCGCGCTCGGGTATCGCGCACTCCATGGAAGAGGCATGGGCTGTGCAGAAGAACGTGGGCTTTCCCACCGTCATCCGTCCCAGCTTCACGCTCGGCGGCACGGGGGGCGGCATTGCCTACAACCCGGAAGAGTTCGAAACCATCTGCAAGCGCGGCCTGGAGGCTTCGCCCACCAACGAGTTGCTGATCGAAGAGTCGCTGCTCGGCTGGAAGGAGTACGAGATGGAGGTTGTCCGGGACAAGAAGGACAACTGCATCATCGTCTGCTCCATCGAAAACCTCGACCCCATGGGTGTGCACACCGGCGACTCGATCACCGTGGCACCGGCGCAGACGCTGACCGACAAGGAATACCAGATCATGCGCAACGCCAGCCTGGCGGTGCTGCGCGAGATCGGTGTGGACACAGGTGGCTCCAACGTGCAGTTCTCGGTGAACCCGAAGGACGGCCGCATGATCGTCATCGAGATGAATCCGCGCGTGTCGCGTTCCTCGGCACTGGCCTCCAAGGCCACGGGCTTCCCCATCGCCAAGGTGGCGGCCAAGCTGGCCGTGGGCTACACGCTGGACGAACTGAAGAACGACATCACTGGCGGCGCGACGCCCGCGTCGTTCGAGCCCTCGATTGACTACGTGGTGACCAAGATCCCGCGCTTCGCGTTCGAGAAATTCCCCGCTGCCGACGACCGCCTGACCACGCAGATGAAGAGCGTGGGCGAGGTCATGGCCATGGGCCGCACTTTCCAGGAGTCGTTCCAGAAGGCACTGCGCGGTCTGGAAGTGGGTGTGGATGGTCTGAACGAGAAGACCCAGGACCGCGAAGTGCTGGAAAAGGAGCTGGGTGAGCCCGGCCCCGAGCGCATTTGGTACGTGGGCGATGCCTTCGCCATGGGCTTGTCGGTGGATGAAGTGTTTGAGCTGACCAAGATCGACCGCTGGTTCCTTGTGCAGATCGAGGAGATCGTGAAGATTGAACTCGACTTGGACAAGCTGGTGGCCGAGAAGGGCGCGCAAGCGCTGGCCGCACTCGATGCCGCCACGCTGCGCACGCTCAAGCAGAAGGGCTTCTCCGACCGCCGCCTGGCCAAGCTGCTCAAGACCAGCGACAAGGCCGTGCGCGAGGCGCGCCGCGCCTTGAACGTGCGCCCGGTCTACAAGCGGGTAGACACCTGCGCCGCCGAGTTCCCCACCAACACCGCTTACATGTATTCCACGTACGACGAGGAATGCGAAGCGGCGCCAACCAGCAAGAAGAAGATCATGGTGCTCGGTGGCGGCCCGAACCGCATTGGCCAGGGCATCGAGTTCGACTACTGCTGCGTGCATGCTGCGCTGGCGATGCGCGAGGATGGCTACGAGACCATCATGGTCAACTGCAACCCTGAGACCGTGTCGACCGACTACGACACCTCGGACCGCCTGTACTTCGAGCCGCTCACGCTCGAAGACGTGCTGGAAATCGTGGACAAGGAAAAGCCCGAGGGCGTGATCGTGCAGTACGGTGGCCAGACGCCACTCAAGCTTGCGCTGGGCCTGGAAAAGGAAGGCGTGCCCATCATCGGCACCACGCCTGACATGATCGATGCCGCCGAGGACCGTGAGCGCTTCCAGCAACTGCTGCACTCGCTGGGCCTGCGCCAGCCGCCCAATGCCACTGCGCGCACCGAGGCCGAGGCCTTGGAAAAGGCGGCTGCACTGGGCTACCCACTGGTGGTGCGGCCCAGCTACGTGCTGGGTGGCCGCGCCATGGAAATCGTGCACGAGCAGCGCGACCTGGAGCGCTACATGCGCGAGGCCGTCAAGGTCAGCAACGACTCGCCCGTGCTGCTAGATCATTTCTTGTCGAACGCCATCGAGTGTGACGTGGACTGCGTGCGCGACGCCACCGGCGCGGTCTTCATCGGCGGCGTGATGGAGCACATCGAGCAGGCTGGCGTGCACTCGGGCGACTCGGCTTGCTCCCTGCCGCCGTACTACCTCAAACCTGAGACCGTGGCCGAGATCAAACGCCAGACCGCTGCCATGGCCGAGGGCCTGAGCGTGGTGGGCCTGATGAACGTGCAGTTCGCCATCCAGGAAACCGAGGGCGGCGACGTCATCTACGTGCTGGAGGTGAACCCGCGTGCTTCGCGCACCGTGCCTTTTGTGAGCAAGGCCACAGGCATCCAGCTTGCCAAGGTGGCTGCGCGCTGCATGGCCGGTCAGACGCTGGCTGCACAGGGCATTACCAAGGAAGTGACGCCGCCGTACTTCAGCGTGAAAGAGGCCGTGTTCCCCTTCGTCAAGTTCCCGGGCGTGGACACCATCCTCGGCCCTGAGATGAAATCCACCGGCGAAGTCATGGGTGTGGGCAAGACTTTCGGCGAGGCCTTCGTCAAGAGCCAGCTCGGCGCCGGGACGCGACTGCCCACCTCGGGCAAGGTGTTCCTTACGGTGAAGAATGCTGACAAGCCGCGCGCGGTGGCCATTGCGCGCGAGCTCGTAGCGATGGGCTTCGAGCTCCTGGCGACGCGCGGCACGGCTGCGGCCATTGCCGCAGCGGGCGTGCCAGTCACGGTGGTCAATAAGGTGACGGAAGGCCGCCCGAACATCGTGGACATGATGAAGAGCAATGAAATTGCCATGGTCATCAACACGGTGGAAGAGCGTCGCAATGCCATTGCTGATTCGCGCGCGATTCGTACCAATGCGTTGCTGGCACGCGTGACGACCTTCACCACCATCTTCGGGGCCGAGGCTGCCGTTGATGGCATGAAGGCCATGGGGCAGTTGAACGTGATTTCTGTGCAAGAAATGCACGCCCAGCTACAGGCCTGAGCCCTTGGGCTAATCGGGCATAATTGCCGCTGAACTGAAACCGCCGCGCGGCAACGCGCGGCGGTTTCCCTTTTTTTTCGGGCCGCTCCATCAAGGAAGCGGCCGGTTTGTTGAGCATGGAGACTTTGCAATGGCCACCATTCCCATCACCAAGCGCGGCGCCGAGAAGCTCAAGGAAGAGCTCCACCGCCTTAAGACCGTGGACCGCCCCGCCGTCATCGCCGCCATCGCCGAGGCGCGCGCCCAGGGTGACCTGAGTGAGAACGCCGAGTACGAAGCCGCCAAGGACCGCCAGGGCTTCATTGAGGGCCGCATCCAGGAAGTCGAGGGCAAGCTCTCGGCCGCGCAGATCATCGACCCCTCGCAGCTCGACGCTGGCGGCCGTGTGGTTTTCGGCGCCACGGTGGAGCTGGAAGACGAGGACAGCGGCGAGACCGTGAAGTACCAAATCGTTGGCGAGGATGAAGCCGACCTGAAGCTCGGCCTCATCAACGTCTCCAGCCCGATCGCGCGTGCGCTGATCGGCAAGGAGGAGGGTGACACCGCAGAAGTGCAGGCACCCGGCGGTCTGCGCCGCTACGAAGTGGTGTCGGTCAGCTATCTCTGAAGCGTAAAGTCGCAGCATGGCCCAGCGTCTGCCCCAATTCGCAGCTGCCCTGTGGTGGGGGAGCCTCTCGGCGATTGGTTTCATGGCTGTGCCGTTGTTGTTCGTCCACCTGCCTACGCCCGCTATGGCGGGCAATATGGCGGCCCAATTGTTCGCTGCACAGACCTGGGTGTCCGTGGTTTGCTGCCTTGCCCTGCTTGTGCTTTCAAGGAAAAAAGGGGTTGAAACGCTTGAGGAGTGGGCGCGGGAAGCTATCGGTTTTGTAGTTGCCGGGTTGTTGTTCGCCTTGCTGGTTCAGTACGGCGTGGCTCCCCGCATCGTCGCGCGAGAGAGCCTCAAGCTATGGCACAGCCTCGGGTCGGTGCTGTACGTGTTGCAGTGGGCCTGTGCGGCGGTGGTGCTGTGGCGCCTGACACCGCGAAGGTGATAGCAAAAGCCTGGAGAACCCATTTCGTCCGACAGATCCTCAATCCAGGATTGCCCCGAACGGCCTGCAGCCGTGCAGGTTGGCAAGCTGTGGCGGGTCCCCTTGCTTGCCTTCGCGTTGCCCGAGCAGGGAATACCTTCTGTGCGCCAGCATCCGTGATTCCAGTGCGCATGGTGGCAGTCCAGTGCTGGATGGCGGTCGCAAGGGCGGGCTTTCGAGGACAAGGGCGTGCTTTGTGCTGAAGACCAAGCCCTGCCGTGCTGGGCAGGGCGCTTTTTTCAGTCCCCTGCCATCTGGCACAGCGTCATTCGCGCCAGTGCTGCGCCACCCAGCGTGCGGGTCGGATGAATCCCAGGCGCTTGTTGCGCCGCCCGGCGAGCGCGTCAGGCGGGTTGCATTCGCCGTGGAAGATCATGATGCGCGCTCCCTCTGGCACGCAGGGCTCGCGCCAGTAGTTCAGTGGCCAGGAGGGTATGCCGTGGTACTTGAAGCTCGGGCACCAGCCTGTGGGCCAGTAGGCCAGCTTGCCCTGCTTGTGCAGGTAGCGCGAGAGGAAGGTTTGCTCGTTGCGATTGTTTGCCTGCACTTCTTCCATGTGGGTGCGAAAGTATTCGAGCACGTCGGCATGTGCGCCCAACTGGAAGCGGTAAACCGACGAGTTACCCGTGATGCGCTTGCCGAAGCGCCAGAAGCGCGGGTAGTCGTGGATGATGAGGAAATCGCCCGGGTACTCGAAAAATGCGTCGAGCGAGCCGACGATGACCACGTCCACATCAAGGAACAGCGCCGTGCCGCGCAGGCCGTGCAGGTCTGCCTCGAAGGTGGTGAGCTTCTTCCATGCACCATCGCGTTGGCCTGGCTTCAGATGCAGGTTCAGCGGCGGGATAGGCAAGCACTGTACCTCGGGCCGAATGCCGGTGGCGTCGTCAGTCAGGCAGACGAAGTTGAAGCTGCCGCTCAGGTGGCGGCGCACCATGGCGTAGAGGCGGTTGACGTATTCGGGGCCGTACTTGGTGCCCCACTTCATGCACAGCACATGGCGCTGCGCTGTTTCGGAAGCGCCCATCAGTCGGCCTGGCCCTTCTTGATGGATTTTTTCTTGGGTTTTTTGGCGCGTTTGATTTGGCCGCCGGCGGTCAGGCGCTGGTTGCCGAGTACGCGCAGCTGCTTGACTTCCGGCCGCTGGCCGGGGCGGCCGAACTTGAGCACCTTGACGTCACGCGGGCCGGGCTTGCGGTCTTCATCGAGCGTTTTTTCCTTGTCAGGCTGGGGACGCCAGAACACCAGTAACTTGCCGATATGCTGGATGGGAGCGGCGTTGAGGTCGTCAGCGAGCTGTTGGTACATCGCCTCGCGTGCAGCACGGTCATCGCCGAATACACGTACCTTGATGAGGCCGTGGGCGTTCAGTGCAGCGTCGATTTCCTTCTGGGCGGCGGGCGTGAGGCCATCGCCTCCGATCATGACCACTGGGTCAAGATGATGGGCGTTGGCGCGGTGTTCCCGGCGCTCGGCAGGGGTCAATTGAATTTGGGGCATGGAGCGTATTATCCCGTGAGGACGTAATTGCAATGAAAGTAAAGACCAAGAGTAAGAAGGTCAACAAGGCGTGGCTGAACCAGCATGTCAACGACCCCTATGTGAAAGCCGCTCAGAAAGACGGCTACCGCGCCCGCGCCGCCTACAAACTTAAGGAAATCGACGAGCAGCTCGGACTGATTCGGCCGGGTGATACGGTGGTCGATCTGGGGTGTGCGCCAGGCGCATGGAGCCAGTACTTGCGCCGTCGCCTGTCGCCCGGGGGGGCTGCGGCTGGGCAGCTCAATGGCACCATCATTGGCCTGGATCTACTGCCCATGGAGCCGATCGAAGGGGTGGCCTTTATCCAGGGCGATTTCCGTGAAGACAGTGTGCTTGCGCAGCTGCAGCAGGCCCTGCAAGGCCGGCTGGCGGACGCCGTCGTGTCCGATATGGCGCCGAATCTCTCAGGTGTGGATTCGATCGATGCGGCGCGCATTGCCCACTTGATCGAATTGGCGGTCGATTTTGCGCAGCACCACATGAAGCCTGAAGGCGCGCTGGTGGTCAAGCTGTTCCATGGCAGCGGCTACACACAGTTGGTGCAACTGTTCAAGGATAGCTTCAAGGTGGTCAAGCCGATCAAGCCCAAGGCCTCGCGCGACAAATCGTCGGAAACTTTTCTGGTTGGCATTGGCCTCAAATAGGCATGTTGTGCCCATGGCCCTTGCTAGGGTAAAGGGGTGGGGTTGGGCTTGAAACCCTAGAATAGAACCTCAGCTGAATCAGGGCATGTCTGCCCATCTTCTTTGAATTCTGGAGCTCCCGCTTGAACAATCAGTGGTTTTCTAAAGTTGCCGTATGGCTGGTTATCGCCATGGTGCTGTTCACGGTGTTCAAACAGTTTGACACCCGTGTGGGTGCCAATGCGGGCCACATGGCCTATTCGGAGTTCCTCGACGAGGTTCGTAACAACCGCATCAGGAGCGCCATCATCCAAGAAGGACCTGGCGGCAGCACCGAGATCGTCGCCACCACCAACGATGACCGCAAGGTTCGCACGACGGCCACCTATCTCGATCGTGGCCTGGTGGGTGACCTGATCAACAGCAACGTCAAGTTCGACGTCAAGCCGCGCGAGGAGGGCTCCCTGCTGATGACGTTGCTCGTCAGCTGGGGCCCGATGTTGTTGCTGATCGGCGTGTGGATTTATTTCATGCGCCAGATGCAAGGCGGCGGCAAGGGGGGCGCCTTCAGCTTCGGCAAGAGCAAGGCGCGCATGCTCGATGAGAACAACAACACCGTTACCTTCGCAGACGTCGCGGGCTGTGACGAAGCCAAGGAAGAGGTGAAGGAGGTCGTCGACTTTCTGAAAGATCCGCAGAAGTTCCAGAAACTCGGTGGCCGCATTCCGCGCGGTCTGCTGCTGGTTGGCCCCCCCGGCACGGGTAAAACGCTGTTGGCCAAGTCCATTGCCGGCGAGGCCAAGGTGCCGTTCTTCAGTATCTCGGGCTCCGACTTCGTGGAGATGTTCGTCGGCGTGGGCGCGGCCCGTGTGCGGGACATGTTTGAGAACGCCAAGAAGAACGCCCCTTGCATCATTTTCATTGACGAAATTGACGCGGTGGGCCGCCAGCGTGGCGCTGGCCTGGGCGGCGGAAACGATGAGCGTGAGCAGACGCTGAACCAGATGCTCGTCGAGATGGACGGTTTCGAGACCAACCTGGGTGTGATCGTCGTGGCCGCCACCAACCGCCCCGACATCCTGGACGCGGCCCTGCTGCGCCCCGGACGCTTCGACCGCCAGGTCTACGTGACACTGCCCGACATTCGGGGACGTGAGCAGATCCTGGGCGTGCACATGCGCAAAATTCCCGCTGGGCAGGATGTAAATCCGGCCATCATTGCCCGGGGTACTCCGGGTATGAGCGGCGCTGATCTGGCCAACCTGTGCAATGAGGCTGCCTTGATGGCAGCGCGCCGTAATGCGCGCGTGGTCGAGATGCAGGACTTCGAGAAGGCGAAGGACAAGATCATCATGGGCCCCGAGCGCAAGAGCATGGTCATGCCCGAGGAGGAGCGCCGCAACACGGCTTACCACGAGGCCGGCCACGCCCTCATCGGCAAGCTGCTGCCCAAGTGCGATCCGGTCCACAAGGTCACCATCATCCCGCGCGGCCGTGCCCTGGGCGTGACCATGAGCCTGCCCGAGAAGGACCGCTACTCCTACGACAAGGAGTACATGCTGAACCAGATCGCCATGCTGTTTGGTGGCCGTATCGCTGAAGAAGTGTTCATGCACCAGATGACTACGGGTGCCAGCAATGACTTCGAGCGCGCCACGCACATTGCACGTGACATGGTCATGCGTTATGGCATGAGCGAAGCACTGGGGCCTATGGTCTATGCCGAAAACGAAGGCGAAGTATTCCTGGGCCGCTCGGTGACCAAGACCACCAACATCTCGGAAGAGACCATGCAGAAGGTCGATGCCGAGGTGCGCCGCATCATCGACGAGCAGTATGCCCTGGCGCGTCGCCTGATCGAGCAACATTCCGACAAGATGCACGCCATGGCGAAGGCGATGCTCGACTGGGAAACCATCGATGCCGAGCAGCTGGAAGACATCATGGCAGGCCGCGAGCCCCGTCCGCCCAAGGACTGGACGCCGCGCACCCCGTCTTCGGGGGGTGATGGCCCCAGTGGCGGAACACCTGCTGTGAAGACCGACCCGGCCCCCACGGCGGCCTGAAACACCTTCCAAGGTTGTCAACCTTCCATCCAACGGGGCTTTGAAGGCCCCGTTTTTGGTTTCTCGTGTCCATGTTCTGGCAAACCTCCCGCTTCCGTATCGATCTGGCGCGTCCGCAGGTCATGGGCATTGTCAATGCCACTCCGGATTCGTTTTCCGATGGCGGGCGCCATGCAGGCGTGCAGGCTGCGTTGCGCCACTGTGAGCGTCTTCTGCAGGAGGGGGCCCACATATTGGACATCGGTGGCGAATCAACGCGCCCCGGCAGCCCGGCCGTACCGCTGGAAGAAGAGCTGGCGCGTGTGCTCCCTGTTGTGCGCGAGGCCGTGCGCCTGGGGGTTCCGGTTTCGGTTGACACTTACAAAAGCGCCGTGATGCAGCAGGTGCTCGACCTGGGGGCCGATATCGTCAATGACATCTGGGCCCTGCGCCAGCCTGGTGCGGCACAGACCGTTGCGGCGCACCCAACCTGCGGCGTGTGCTTGATGCACATGCACCGCGATCCGCAGACCATGCAGGCGGTACCCATGGAGGGCGATGTGCTCCCCCAGGTGCTCTCGTTTTTAGAGCTGCAGGCGCAGGCCCTGCAAGGGCTGGGGGTTGAAAAGGCCCGTATTGTGCTGGATCCGGGTATCGGCTTTGGCAAGACCGTGGCGCAGAACTTCGCACTGTTGGCGCGGCAGCAGGCACTGCGGGCGTCTGGCTACCCGGTGCTGGCGGGGTGGTCGCGCAAGTCGTCGTTGGGTGCTGTAACGGGGCTGGAGGTGGGTGAACGCTTGATCCCGAGCGTGGCCGCAGCTCTGTTGGCAGTGCAGCAAGGCGCACCCATCGTACGGGTGCATGACGTGCGTGAGACCGTGGCGGCACTGGCCGTGTGGCAGGCCATGCAGGAACAAGAAGCAAACGGAGGGGAACCCCAATGACACGCAAATACTTTGGCACCGACGGCATTCGAGGCACCGTAGGGCAGCCGCCCATTACACCGGATTTTGTGCTGCGCTTGGCCCACGCCGTCGGGCGTGTATTGCGTCGCAGTGAGGAGCGCCCCACGGTGCTGATTGGCAAGGACACTCGCATCTCGGGCTACATGCTGGAGGCCGCCTTGGAGTCTGGCTTCAACTCGGCCGGGGTCGATGTGGTGCTGCTTGGCCCGTTGCCTACGCCTGGTGTGGCGTACCTGACGCGTGCCCAGCGCGCCAGCCTGGGCGTGGTTATCAGCGCCAGCCACAACCCGTATGCGGACAACGGCATCAAATTTTTCAGTGCTTCTGGCTCCAAGCTGCCTGATGCATGGGAGCTTGCGGTCGAAGCAGCCATGGACGAACCGCCGGTGTGGGTCGACTCGGCAAGCCTGGGCAAGGCGCGCCGCCTGGACGATGCGGCAGGCCGCTACATCGAGTTCTGCAAGAGCACGTTTGCCAATGACCTTACGCTCAAGGGCCTGCGCATCGTGGTGGATGCGGCACATGGCGCGGCCTACCAGATCGCGCCCAAGGTGTTCCACGAGCTGGGTGCCGACGTGGTGCCGATTGGCTGTGCGCCTGATGGCTTGAACATCAACCAGGAGGTGGGTGCGACCCACCCGGATGCGCTGGTGCGTGCGGTGCGCGCCAACCATGCGGACTTCGGTATCGCCCTGGATGGCGATGCGGACCGCCTGCAAATGGTTGATGGCAGCGGGCGCCTGTTCAATGGTGACGAGCTGTTGTACCTGCTGGCGCGCGAGCGCATGGTGCGCGATGAGCTGGTGCCTGGCGTGGTGGGTACCCAGATGACCAACATGGCCGTGGAGCTGGCACTGCGCGCCCAGGGTGTGAAGCTGGTGCGAGCCAAGGTTGGCGACCGCTACGTGCTGGAGGAACTGTCGCGCCATGGCTGGCTGCTGGGTGGCGAGGGCTCGGGCCACCTTTTGGCGCTGGACAAGCACACCACCGGCGATGGTTTGATCAGCGCCCTGCAGGTGCTGCAAGCTTGTGTGCGCAGTGGGCAGGGGATGGCTGAGCTGCTGGCGGGTGTGGAGTTGTTCCCGCAGGTGCTACTCAATGTGCGCTTGCAGCCCGGCCAGGACTGGCGTGCCAACACATTGCTGGCACGGGAAACTGCCGCAGTGGAGGCAGAGCTGGACGGTTGCGGACGCGTGCTGATCCGGGCCAGCGGGACCGAGCCGCTGCTGCGTGTCATGGTCGAGGCGCAGGATCAGACGCAGGCCAGTGCTTGTGCTCAACGTCTGGCCGATGCGGCCCGTGCCGGATGACGGCCATGGTGGATGTGCGTGTTGTGGACTATGCCAACCCGCGTGATGCGCAGGCGTTGGTGACGTTACTTGACGCCTATGCCCGCGATCCTGCGGGGGGTGGTGAGCCCCTGGCGCCCGAGGTGAAGGCGTGTTTGCCACAGGCCCTGCGGCAGCGCCAAGGGGCTTTCAGTGTCATTGCCTGGGCGCGGGATGGTGCTGATGCCGAAGAGTTGCCGGTCGGACTGATCAACTGCCTGGAAGGGTTCTCCACCTTTGCTTGCCGGCTGCTGGTCAACGTGCACGATGTTGCGGTGTTGCAGGCATGGCGCGGGCGCCGCGTGACGCAGCAGATGCTGGCAGTCGTGGAGCGCGTGGCGCGTGAGCGCGGCGCGTGCAAGCTCACGCTGGAAGTGCTGCAGGGCAACCTGCCCGCGGTCCGTGCTTACGAGCGTGAAGGCTTCGCGGGCTATACCCTCGACCCCGCCATGGGGCAGGCGCAGTTCATGCAGAAGTGGCTGGACTGACCGGCTACGGCATGGGGCGCGCGTGTCACTCCTGCCTATCTTCCCCCACATCCTGGGTGAATAGGCCCCAAGTGGCTACGAACAGTGCCGCAATCGCGGGGCCGATGACGAAGCCTGTGAGACCGAACAGCGACATGCCGCCCAGGGTCGATATCAGCACCATGTAGTCGGGTAGCTTGGTGTCCTTGCCGACCAGCAGCGGGCGCAGCAGGTTGTCCACCAGCCCGATGACAAAGATGCCGTAGGCAATCAGGATCGCACCCTGGGCGACGGCGCCGGTGGCCAGGTAGTACAGCGCCACCGGCATCCAAATCAGGCTGGCCCCCACCGCTGGCAGCAGCGAGAGGAAGGCCATGAGCACGCCCCAGAGAACCGGCGCCTGGATGCCCAGTACCCAAAAGATCAGGCCGCCCAGTGCGCCCTGCGATGCCGCGACCACAATGTTGCCCTTCACCGTGGCGCGCACCACGGTCGTGAACTTGCTCGCGAGGTTGCGTTTGTGCGCTTCGTCCAGTGGGATCGCCTGGCGCACCCGCCGGCCCAGTGCCACGCCGTCGCGCAGCAGGAAGAACAGCAGGTAGAGCATGATGCCGACGCTGACGATGAATCCCAGTGTGTCCTGGCCGATGTTCAGTGCCTTGGTGGCCAGAAACTGGCTGGCCTGGACGGCAGCGCTTGAGAACTTCTCCTGCAGCTCCGACAGCGAGGACAGGTGGAAGTGGGCCAGCAGTTGGGTGGCCCATTCGGGCAATGCGCTGAAGATCTGCTGCGCATAGCTGCCGAAGTTGAGCTGGCCGGAGCGCATGCGCTCGTACACCTGCGCCGCTTCCTGAACCAGTGAGAGGCTGATCAGCGCCATGGGCAGGATCACCAGGAGCAGGCACAGGCACAGCGTGCAAAGCGCGGCCATGTTGGGGCGCCCCGGCATGCGCTGTAGGAGGCGCCGGTGCAGTGGCATGAACAGGATGGCCAGCACCATGGCCCAGAACACTGCCCCATGGAATGGCCAAAGGATCGCAAGGAATGCGATGGTGACTGCGATCAGCAGCGCCAGAAAAGTGCGGTTTTGCAGCTTGGAGAAGGGCATGGACCAGCTGAGAGTTGCGAGTACCCGACTGTACGCGACCTGGCCTGCGATCATCCCTGACCCGTAGCTGCGTTCGGTGGCACAATATCTGCTGCAACCCAAGGCCCTTCCCCAGCCACAGTCGCATCCGCCAACCGGTTCAGCCGTGTCGCGGAAGGTTTACCAACCAGCTCATGTCTCCTTCAGGGAGACGGAGGTCAGCGAAATATGAGCGAGACAACGTCCGTTTACCAAGCCTACCAGGGCAACACCTACCTCTTCGGCGGCAATGCGCCCTATGTCGAAGAGATGTACGAGAACTACCTTGCCAATCCGGGCAGCGTGCCCGACTCCTGGCGCGAGTACTTTGATGCATTGCAACATGTTCCCGCTTCGGATGGGACGGATGCGCGGGATGTGCCCCACCAGCCCGTGATCAACGCTTTTGCCGAGCGTGCCAAGCAAGGCGGAACCAAGGTGGTGGTGGCCAGTGCCGATGCCGAGATGGGGCGTAAGCGCACCGCCGTGCAACAACTCATCGCCGCCTACCGCAACGTCGGTGCGCGCTGGGCCGACCTCGATCCCCTCAAGCGCGCCGAGCGCCCCCAGATTCCCGAACTGGAGCCGTCCTTCTACGGCTTCAGCGATGCCGACCAAGAAACGGTGTTCGACACGAGCAACACCTTCTTCGGCAAGGACAAGATGCCCCTGCGCGAGCTGATCAACGCGCTGCGCGAGACCTACTGCGGCACCATCGGCGCCGAGTACATGTACGCCACCAACCAGAACCAGAAGCGCTGGTGGCAGCAGAAGCTGGAGAGCATTCGCAGCAAGCCGGCATTCAATGCCGACAAGAAGAAGCGCATCCTTGACCGCCTGACAGCCGCCGAGGGCCTTGAGCGCTACCTGCACACCAAGTACGTCGGCCAGAAGCGTTTCTCTCTCGAGGGCGGTGAGAGCTTCATCGCGGCCATGGACGAGCTGATCCAGGATGCTGGTTCCAAGGGCGTTCAGGAGGTGGTGATCGGCATGGCCCATCGCGGCCGTCTGAACGTGCTGGTCAACACCCTGGGCAAGATGCCCAAGGATCTGTTCGCCGAGTTCGACCACACCGCGCCTGAGGACCTGCCCGCAGGCGACGTGAAGTACCACCAGGGCTTCAGCTCCGATGTGTCCACCCCCGGTGGCCCTGTGCACCTGAGCCTGGCGTTCAACCCCTCGCACCTTGAAATCGTCAACCCCGTGGTCGAGGGGTCGGTGCGTTCGCGCATGGACCGTCGCGGCGATCCCAAGGGCAAGCAGGTGCTGCCCGTGCTGGTGCACGGCGACGCCGCGTTCGCTGGCCAGGGCGTGAACCAGGAAACCCTGGCACTGTCGGAAACCCGTGGCTACACCACGGGCGGCACGGTGCACATCATCATCAACAACCAGATCGGTTTCACCACCTCTGATCCGCGTGACCTGCGCTCCACGCTGTACTGCACGGACATCGTGAAGATGATCGAGTCGCCTGTGCTGCACGTGAACGGCGATGATCCAGAGTCCGTGTGCTTGGCCATGCAGCTGGCGCTGGAGTACCGCATGGAGTTCTCCAAGGACGTGGTGGTGGACATCGTCTGTTATCGCAAGCTGGGCCATAACGAGCAGGACACCCCCATGCTCACCCAGCCGCTGATGTACAAGAAGATCGCCCAGCATCCCGGTACGCGCAAGCTGTACGCCGACAAGCTCGCCGCCCAGGGCCTGGGCGAGAGCCTGGGCGACGACATGGCCAAGGCCTACCGTGCCGCCATGGATGCAGGCAAGCACACGGTTGATCCTGTGCTGACCAATTTCAAGAGCAAGTACGCCGTGGACTGGAGCCCGTTCCTGGGCCAGACGTGGAGCGACGCAGCCGACACCGCGATTCCTCTGACCGAGTGGAAGCGTCTGGCTGAGAAGATCACCACCATTCCCGAAAGCGTTACGCCGCACACCCTGGTGAAGAAGGTCTATGACGACCGCGCCGCCATGGGCCGTGGCGAGGTCAACGTGGACTGGGGCATGGGCGAGCACATGGCGTTCGCGTCGCTGGTCGCATCGGGCTACCCCGTGCGCCTGTCTGGCGAGGACTGCGGCCGTGGCACCTTCACGCACCGCCACGCCGTGATCCACGACCAAAAGCGCGAGAAGTGGGATGTGGGCTCCTACGTGCCCCTGCAGAACGTGGCCGAAAACCAGGCGCCGTTCGTCGTCATCGACTCCATCCTGTCCGAAGAAGCCGTGCTGGCCTTCGAATACGGCTACGCCTCGAACGACCCCAATACCCTGGTGATCTGGGAAGCGCAGTTCGGCGATTTCGCCAATGGCGCGCAGGTGGTGATCGACCAGTTCATCGCCTCGGGCGAAGTCAAGTGGGGCCGTGTCAACGGCATCACGCTGATGTTGCCGCACGGCTACGAAGGCCAGGGCCCCGAGCACAGCTCGGCCCGCCTGGAGCGCTTCATGCAGCTGGCCGCTGACACCAACATGCAGATCGTGCAGCCGACCACGGCCAGCCAGATCTTCCACGTGCTGCGCCGCCAGATGGTGCGCAACCTGCGCAAGCCGCTGGTCATCATGACGCCCAAGTCGCTGCTGCGTAACAAGGACGCCACGTCGCCGCTGTCCGAATTCACCAAGGGCGGTTTCCAGACCGTGATTGGCGAGCAGGACGAAGCCATCGTCAAGAACGCCGCCAAGGTTAAGCGCGTGATCGCCTGCTCGGGCAAGGTGTACTACGACTTGGTGAAGAAGCGTGCCGAGAAGGGCGCGCAGGACGTGGCCATCATCCGCGTGGAGCAGCTCTATCCGTTCCCGCACAAGGCATTCGCTGCCGAGGTGAAGAAGTACGCCAAGGCGACCGAGATCGTGTGGTGCCAGGACGAGCCGCAGAACCAGGGTGCCTGGTTCTTCATCCAGCACAACATCCACGAGAACATGCTGGCCGGCCAGAAGCTCGGCTACGCTGGTCGTGCCGCCTCGGCTTCGCCTGCCGTTGGCTACGCCCACCTGCACGCCGAGCAGCAGAAGAACCTGGTGGAAGCCGCGTTCGCCAAGCTCAAGGGTTTTGTGCTGACCAAGTAAGGCCGCGAACCCACGTTCTCAGTACAAAACATCGCATTGGAAAGAATTCAAAATGGCAATCGTTGAAGTCAAGGTCCCCCAGCTGTCTGAATCCGTGGCCGAGGCCACCCTGCTGCAGTGGAAGAAAAAGCCCGGCGAAGCTGTGGCAGCCGATGAAATCCTGATCGAAATCGAGACCGACAAGGTTGTGCTCGAAGTGCCCGCGCCCGCTGCTGGCGTGTTGGCCGAGATCGTGCAGGCCGATGGCGCCACCGTGGCCGCCGACCAGCTCATCGCCAAGATCGACACCGAGGCTGTGGCGGGTGCTGCTGCCCCGGCGGCTGCCCCCGCGCCTGCGGCAGCAGCTCCTGCAACTGCTGCTGCGGCTGCACCAGCGGCCGCTGCGGGTGGCAACAAGGGCGGCGTGGCCATGCCTGCCGCCGCCAAGATCCTGTCCGAAGCCAACATCCCTGCCTCTGCTGTTGCCGGTACCGGCAAAGATGGCCGCGTGACCAAGGGCGACGCCTTGGCCGCCGTGGCCGGTGGCGTGAAGTCCACGGCTGCAGTCATTCCAACCGGCGTGCCCACCAAGGCACTGCCCCAGGTGGCTGCACCGTCTGCCGCGCAAGACCTGGGCGAGCGCCCCGAGCAGCGCGTGCCCATGAGCCGCCTGCGTGCCCGTGTGGCCGAGCGTCTGCTGCAATCGCAGTCCACCAACGCCATCCTGACAACGTTCAACGAAGTGAACATGGCCCCGGTGATGGACCTGCGCAAGAAGTTCCAGGACGCGTTTACCAAGGAGCACGGTGTCAAGCTGGGCTTCATGTCCTTCTTCGTGAAGGCTGCCGTGCATGCCCTGAAGAAGTACCCGGTGCTCAACGCCTCGGTGGACGGCACCGACATCGTGTACCACGGCTACTTCGACATCGGTATCGCCGTGGGCTCGCCCCGTGGTCTGGTGGTGCCCATTTTGCGCAACGCCGACCAGATGAGCTTCGCCGACATCGAGAAGAAGATCGCGGAGTTCGGCAAGAAGGCTGCTGAAGGCAAGCTGGGCATTGAAGAAATGACCGGTGGCACCTTCTCCATCTCCAACGGCGGCACCTTCGGCTCGATGATGTCCACCCCCATCATCAACCCGCCGCAGTCGGCCATTCTGGGCGTGCACGCCACCAAGGACCGCGCCGTGGTCGAAAACGGCCAGGTCGTCGTGCGCCCGATGAACTACCTCGCCATGTCCTACGACCACCGCATCATCGACGGCCGCGAAGCCGTGCTGGGTCTCGTCGCCATGAAGGATGCGCTGGAAGATCCTTCGCGCCTGCTGTTCGACCTGTAATCCTGAAAGCAGGGTTCACGTCTCCCAACCCACCCTCGGCCAAGCCCTGCGGTGGGTTTTTTCTCATCTCACACTGAAGTAACCATGAGCAAGCAATTCGACGTCATCGTGATCGGCGCAGGCCCTGGCGGCTACATCGCCGCCATCCGCGCGGCCCAGCTGGGCATGCAGGTCGCCTGTATCGACGAGTGGAAGAACGACAACGGCGGCCCCGCTCCGGGCGGCACCTGCACCAACGTGGGCTGCATTCCCTCCAAGGCGCTGCTGCAGTCGTCCGAGCACTTCGAGCATGCCACCAAGCACTTTGCCGAGCACGGCATCAGCACCGGCAAGGTGACCATGGACGTGGCCACCATGATCGGCCGCAAGGACACCGTTGTGAAGCAGAACAACGACGGCATCCTGTACCTGTTCAAGAAGAACAAGGTCAGCTTCTTCCATGGCCGTGGCGCGTTCTCCAAGGCCGTCGAAGGCGGCTACGAAATCAAGGTCGAGGGTGCAGCCAGCGAAACCCTGGTAGGCAAGCAGGTCATCGTGGCCACCGGCTCCAACGCCCGCGCGCTGCCGGGCGTTGCATTTGACGAAGTCAACGTGCTGTCCAACGACGGCGCGCTGCGCGTGGGCGCCGTGCCTAAGAAGCTGGGTGTGATCGGCTCGGGCGTGATTGGCCTGGAAATGGGCAGCGTGTGGCGCCGTCTGGGTGCCGACGTCACCATCCTCGAAGGCCTGCCGACCTTCCTGGGTGCCGTGGACGAGCAAATTGCCAAGGAAGCCAAGAAGGCGTTCGACAAGCAAGGCCTGAAGATTGAGCTGGGAGTGAAGATTGGCGACATCAAGTCGGCCAAGAAGGGCGTCAGCATTGCCTACACCAACGCCAAGGGCGAAGCCCAGACGCTTCAAGTTGACAAGCTCATCGTTTCGATCGGCCGCGTGCCCAACACGATTGGCTTGAACACCGAAGCTGTGGGCCTGCAGCTCGACGAGCGCGGCGCCATCGTGGTCGACGCTGACTGCAAGACCAACCTGCCGGGCGTCTGGGCCGTGGGCGACGTGGTGCGCGGCCCCATGCTGGCGCACAAGGCCGAGGAAGAGGGCGTGGCCGTGGCCGAGCGCATCGCGGGCCAGCATGGCCATGTCAACTTCAACACCATCCCCTGGGTGATCTATACCAGCCCCGAGATCGCGTGGGTGGGCCGCACCGAGCAGCAGCTCAAGGCCGACGGCGTGAAGTACAAGGCCGGTACGTTCCCGTTCCTGGCCAACGGCCGCGCGCGCGCGCTGGGCGACACGACCGGCATGGTCAAGTTCCTGGCCGATGCCGCCACCGACGAAATCCTGGGCGTGCACATCGTGGGCCCGATGGCCTCCGAACTGATCTCCGAGGCCGTGGTGGCCATGGAGTTCAAGGCCAGCGCCGAGGACATCGCGCGCATCTGCCATGCCCACCCCTCGCTCTCGGAAGCTACCAAGGAAGCGGCCCTGGCCGTTGACAAGCGCACCCTGAACTTCTGATAAGTTCATGATGAAAATGGCTGCCAGCGCTTGCCAGACAAGCGCTGGCAGCTATTCTTTTTGATAAACAAGGAGATTGCGGGTGAACGTCAGGCAGGCATACGAGGCGGAACTGGCCGCCAAGGGTTTTCACAGCGACCCGGCGCAGCTGCGCGCCGTCGATGCCTTGGAGCGCTGTGCGCAGGAGTGGCGCGGCTACAAGCAGCGCCGCTCCAACGCCCTGAAGAAACTCATCAACCGCCCCGAGATTCCGCGTGGCGTGTACATGTACGGCGGCGTGGGGCGCGGCAAGAGCTTTCTCATGGACTGCTTCTTCAACGCCGTGCCGCTCAAGCGCAAGGTGCGTTTGCACTTCCACGAATTCATGCGCGAGGTGCACCGCGAGCTGGCCGTGCTGCAGGGCACGCAGAATCCGCTCGACGTGCTGGGCGCGCGCATCGCCAAGCGCTACAAGCTCATCTGCTTCGATGAATTCCACGTCGCCGACATCACCGACGCCATGATCCTGCACCGCCTGCTGGTGGCGTTGTTCGATAACGGCGTTGGCTTTGTCACCACGTCCAACTTCGAGCCCGACGGGCTGTACCCCGGCGGACTGCACCGCGACCGGATCCTGCCCGCCATTGCGCTGCTCAACGAGCGCATGGAAGTGATCAATGTGGACAACGGCACCGACTACCGCCGCCGTACGCTGGAAAACGCCAAGCTTTACCACTGCCCGCTAGGGCCTGAAGCCGACGCCGCCATGGCCGCCATGTTCGACCAGTTGGCCGAAGTCCATGACGAGGATCCGGTGCTGCACATCGAGGCGCGTGAGATCCGTGCCCTGCGCCGGGCTGGCGGCGTGGTGTGGTTCGACTTCCGTGAGCTCTGCGGCGGGCCGCGCTCGCAGAACGACTACCTGGAAATTGCCACGCAGTTCCACACCGTGCTGCTGTCGGGCGTGCCGCACCTGCCGGTCAACATGGCCTCGCCCGCGCGGCGCTTCACCTGGCTGGTGGACGTACTCTACGACCGGCGCGTCAAGCTCGTCGTGTCAGCGGCCGTGCCGCCCGAAGACATCTACACCGAAGGCCCGCTGGCCCACGAGTTTCCGCGTACCGTATCGCGCCTCAACGAAATGCAGTCGAAGGAATACCTGCAGCTGGAGCGGCGCGTGGTGGACACCGGTTTGACGTGAGGCGGCAGGCTGTGTGCGGAGCAGGGAAAATGCCGTTATGAAACGTTTTCTCCCTTTCTCACCCCGCGTGCTGGTTGTCTGCCTTGCCGCCTGCCTGCTGGCCGCCGCGCCGGTGCGTGCGCAGCAGGGGGCAGCCCCGGGCGAAGCGGCGCAAGCCGCGCCGTCAGCCCTCCAGGCGCAGCGCGCGCAGACGCGTGCGCGCATCGCCAGCGAGCGCGAGGCCCTGGCGCAAGAGCGGCAGGCAGCTGAGGCCGCGTGCTACCAGCGCTTTGCCGTGGAGGATTGCCTGTCCCAGGTGCGGGCACGCGACCGTGAGGCGCAGACGCGCTTGCGCCGCGAGGAGCAAGCCATCAGTGATGCCGAGCGCCGCGAGCGCACGGCCGATCGCCTACGCACCATCGAGGAAAAACAGCGGGCCGCGCAGGACGCCGCAGCCGGCGCCGTGCCGCGCGCACCAGCGCCCAGGATGGCGGTACAGGAGCGCATAAACCGCGATGCCCAAGCGCGTGAGCGCGCCGAGCGCCAAAAGGCCCATGCCCAGTCCAAGGCGGCCGAAAACGCCCAGCGCGCCGCGGCCGCCCGCACGCGCGAAGCCGAGGCGCGCGAACGCTACGAAGCCAAGCAAAAGCAAGCGCAGGAACGCCGCGAGAAGCACCGCCAGGAGGCCGCCGAAGACGCTGCCCAGGGGCGCAAGCCAGCCGCGAGCCTGCCGGTTCCTGGCGGCCAGCCTTGAGTGCTTGAGTGCTTGAGGGCGTGGGCCTTAACCGCCGGGGAAGACGATGCGCGGCGGTTTTTTCTCATCCTCCAGCGGCTCGATCTTGACGATCGCCAGCGACAGGTTGTCGCCGCCGCCGCGCGCGCGTGAGCGCGCCTTGTCGATCAGGAACTCCGTGGCTTCGCGCGGCGACAGGCCCTCGATGACGGAGGCCAGCTCATTGGGCGAGAAGTAGTGCCACACGCCATCGCTGCAGGCCAGGATGACGTCGCCGGGCTGCAGCTGGGGAATGAAGTGCGTGGTGGCGGGCGGGTCGCTTTCAGCGCCCAGGCAGCCCACCAGGATGTTGGAGTGGGGGTGCACGTTGGCCTCGGCTTCTGTGATCTCGCCGCGGTCCACCAGTGCCTGCACGTAGGAGTGGTCCAGCGTGCGGTGCAGCAGACGGCCATGCTGGAAGTGGTACACGCGCGAGTCGCCCGCGTGCACCCAGTGGCAGTCGCCGCGCGGGTTGATGAGGAAGGCCGCAATCGTGCTGTGCGGCTCCTGCTCGGCCGAAATTGCTGTGAGCCGGATGACGATGTGCGCTTCGTTCACCAGGTTCTTCAGCATGCTGGTGGCGTCGTCCGTCTCGGGCGAATAGCGCTCGAAAAGCTGGCGTGCCGTCATCATCACCTGGTCTGACGCCTTGCGGCCGCCGCTGCGCCCGCCCATGCCGTCGGCCACGACGCCCAGCACGCAGCCGTTGAAGCGCGGGTGCGCGAGTACCGCCACCTGGTCTTGCTGGTAATCGCGGTCTCCTTTGTGGATGCCGGTCGATGCGATGAGGCGAAATGGTTTGCTCATGCTGTGGTCGTGTCGCGTAGGCGCATGGGCAGTCATTATGATGGCTTGCCATCTTTGTCTTGCCCGCCCGTGCGCCCTGTGTTGTGTCTGATGTTGTTGCCGCTCCCGCCGTGACCAGCGCACTTGCGCAGGCTGTGGCGCAGGCCTTCGCCGGGCAAGGGCCGCTGGCGCAGGCCGACACGCATTTTCGCCCACGCGCGGGCCAGGTGGCCATGGCCCAGGCCGTGGCGCAGGTTATTCAGGACGGTGGCGCGCTCGTCGCCGAGGCCGGCACCGGCGTGGGCAAGACCTTTGCCTACCTGGTGCCCGCGTTGCTCAGCGGCCAGCGGCTGTTGGTGTCTACCGCCACCAAGGCATTGCAGGACCAGCTTTTCCTGCGCGACCTGCCGCGCGTGCAGGCCGCCCTGGGCGTGCCCGTCCGTGCGGCGCTGCTCAAGGGGCGCTCCAGCTACCTGTGCCTGGAGCGTCTGGAGCGTGCCTGCCGGGGCGTGCCCGGGCAACTGCTCGATCCGCAGTGGCTGCGTGCACTGGCCCGTGTGCAGCAGTGGGCGCGCGGCACCCGCAGCGGTGACCTGGATGAGCTGCCCGGCCTGGACGAGGCCACGCCCGTGCTCCCGCTCATCACCTCTACGCGCGACAACTGCCTGGGCGCCGCCTGCCCGCATGCCAGCACCTGCCATGTGAACCGCGCCCGTGCCGACGCTCTTGCGGCCGACGTGGTGGTCGTCAACCACCACCTGTTCTTCGCTGACCTGGCGTTGCGCACGGCGGGCGTGGCCGAGCTGCTGCCCCGCGCGCGCGTGGTGGTGTTCGATGAGGCGCACCAGCTCTGTGACACTGGCCTGCAGTTCACCGGCCTGCAGGTGGGTACGGGCGCGCTGCGCGCCTTCGCGCGCGATGCCCTGGCTGAAGGGCTGGCCCAGGCACGTGGCCTGGCCCCCTGGCTGCCCCTGGCCACGGCGCTGGAGGATGCTGTGCGCGGCCTGCGCCAGGCCGCTGGCGTGCAGCCCGAAGGCGCCCGCCTGCCCTGGCAGGAGGCACTGCCCCAGGGCGTGCCCGCCAGCGCCTGGCACCAGGCCATGCAATGCTTGGGGCAGGCGTGCGCCAGCCTGGTGGCTGCCCTGGGCATGCTGCAGGACAAGGCTCCCGCACTGGCGCAGCTGCATGTGCGCGGCACAGGGCTGATGCAGCGCATGGCGCACTTCGCGGTGCCGGGCGTGCCCGGCGCGGTGCGCTGGCTCGACGTGGGCACGCAACTGCGCTTCGTCGAGTCGCCCCCGGACATTGCCGACACCATGCGTGCGCTGATGCAGCCGGTGGCTGGCACGCCTGCCACGGCCTGGATTTTTACTTCGGCCACCCTGGGCGGCGATGCCACGCTGCGCTGGTTCACCGGGCCGTGTGGCGTGGAGGATGCACGTATCCTGCGGGTGGAGAGCCCTTTCGACTATGCGCGCCAGGCGGCACTGTACGTGCCGCCGGATATGCCGCCGCCTTCTTCCAGCGCTGCGCACAGCCAGGCCGTGGCGGCACTCGCGGGCGATGCCGCGCTGCGCCTGGGCGGGCGCACCATGGTGCTGACCACCACGCGCCGTGCACTGCACGCCATTGGCGCGGCACTGCAGGAGCGCCTGGCGGGGCAGGGCCTTACCGTGCTAGTGCAGGGCCAGCAACCGCGCCACCTGCTGCTGCAGCGCCTGCGCCAGGGCGGTGCCGTGCTGGTGGGCGCAGGCAGCTTCTGGGAGGGGGTGGACGTGCCCGGTGACGCGCTGCAGTTGCTGGTGATCGATAAGCTGCCTTTTGCCCCGCCAGACGACCCGCTGGCCCAGGCGCGCGCCCAGCGCCTGGAGGCTGCGGGCCGCAGCGCCTTCCGTGAGCACGCCTTGCCCGAGGCCGCCGTGGCCCTGCAGCAAGGCGCAGGGCGTTTGATACGGCACGAGGCCGACCGGGGCGTGCTCGTGGTGTGTGATACGCGCCTGCGCACCATGGGCTACGGCAAGCGCCTGCGCGCGGCGCTGCCGCCCATGCAGTGGCTGGCATCCGAGGCGGAATTTGCCCAGGCCTTACAGGGGCTAGGTTCCGGGTGACGGTGAATGCTATTTTTCTGATAGCTTCCAGCGCTTGCTACTTGGGTTTTTCGGGTGTTTTTGATGCCCTATCCGTTGCTAGCCAAGCGCAACCAGCTATCAAAAGAGGAGCTCGTGCCAAGCGCCTGTGCGGCGTAAGCCAAGAGTGCCCCAGCTCATTGGCCGGCGGGCGACGGTATGGGGGCCTCGGCACTGCCATTCGGCAGCGGCAGCAGCGGCGGCAGCATGGCCAGGCGCGCGGCCGCCTTGTGGCCTTGCTCCACGGCGCGGCGCATATCGCCGAGCAGGCCGGCCCACTCGTGCACGGCGGCCACTTCCAGTTGCCCCAGGGCGCCGGCGCGCAACAGGGCCGCCTTGGCATCTTCGTAGGTGGCGTCGAAGATGGCATGGGCTGCGTCTACGGCGGCCAGGGCATCGCTGGCACCTGGGCTGCTTTCGGGCACGGCGGCTTGCGGGTCGGCGGCCTCGAAGAACGCCAGGGCAGCGGCGCAGGCCGGGGCCAGGGCATCCAGCGGGCTGGCGTGCCCGGCCTCCAGCGCCTGTGTGCGTGGCGTGCGCAGCACCTGCTGGCCAGCCTGGGCCATGACGCGCGCCAGCGTGTCGTAGTAGCCGGCGATGCGCAGCAGCTCCGGCATCTGTTCGGCCACGTCGCGCGATAGGGCCTGGCGGCTCACGTCGCTGACGAAGGTGCCGACCTGTTGCAGCAGTTGCTCCAGCGTCTGTAGCTGGCGTGCCAGCTGTGCGCCTGCCTGGGCTGCGGGCGCGGGCCATGGGGGGGCGAGCCGCGTGGCGTCTGCGGCGAGCTGCATGGCCAGGTGGCCGACACGCGTCATCTCGCGGCGCAGGGCTTGCAGCGCCAGTGCGGGCACGGCGCTGACGTTGCGGTCAAGAAAGCGGGCGCGCGCCTCATCTTCCTCCGCTGAGCGAAAGCGTGCGAGCAGAAAGCGCGCCAGTGGTTTGGCCAGCGGCCACATCAGCAGCACGCCCAGCAGGTTGAAGGCCGTGTGGAAGATGACGAGCTGCGTCACCGCATCGCTGTGGCCCGTGAGCCACTGGCCCACGGTGTCGATGAGTGCCAGCAGCGGCCCCAGCAGCGCCAGCGCCACCACGGCGGTGACAACGTTGAACAGCACGTGCGCGGCAGCCAGGCGCCGTGCGTTGGCCGTGGCCTGGATGGCCGCCAGGATGCCGGTGAGCGTGGTGCCCACGTTGGCACCAATCACCATGGCCGCGCCCACCTCCACGGCCAGCGAGCCCCCGGCCACGGCGGTGAGCACCACCGCCAGCGTGGCCGAGGAGGCTTGCAGCACCACCGTCATGCCCAGGCCGATCAGCACGGCCAGCGCCAGGCCCTGTAGGTCGCTGGCCAGCGCCGGCAGGGCCTGCGGTCCCAGGCCGCTGAAGCCCTGGCGCAGCAGCTCGATGCCCAGGAACAGCACGCCAAAGCCTGCGATGGCCTGGCCCAGCGCGCCGCGGCGTGTGCCGTTGCCGCTGATGTACAGGCCCATGCCGAGCCCGATGAAGGGCAGGGCGAAGGCATCGGCCTTGACGGAAAAGCCCAGCCAGGCCACGAGCCAGCCGGTAACGGAGGAGCCGAGGTTGGAGCCAAACACCACCCACAGCGCGGAGCTGAAGCTGAGCAGCCCGGCGTTGACGAACCCGATGGCCGCCACCGTCATGGCGGTGGATGACTGCACCAGCGCCGTGAGCGCCACCCCGGTCACCAGGCCGTGCAGCGGCGTGCGCGTCCAGGCGGCGAGGATGCGCTCCAGCGCGCGCCCGGCAGCGAGCTTGAGGCCGTTGGTCAGCATGGTCATGCCGAGCAGAAACAGGCCGATGCCGCCCAGCAGCGTGCCGGCGGCGAGCAGGGGCGTGGCGGTGGTGCTCAACGGATAGGTTGCGGCGCCCGCGCGGCCTTCTTACTTGGTGCCGAAGATGCGGTCGCCCGCATCGCCCAGACCCGGCAGGATGTAGCCATGGTCGTTAAGCTCGCGGTCGATGGCGGCGGTGTAAATAGGCACTTCGGGATGCGCCTTCTGCAGCGTGGCCACGCCTTCGGGGGCTGCCAGCAGGCAGACGAACTTGATGGAGCGCGGCTGCAGCTGCTTGAGCCGCTGCACGGCGGCGGCGGCGGAGTTGCCGGTGGCCAGCATGGGGTCGACAACGATGATGTCGCGCTCCGCCATTTCCGAGGGCATCTTGAAGTAGTACTCGACCGGCTGCAGCGTCGCCGGGTCGCGGTACAGGCCGATGTGGCCGATGCGCGCGCCGGGCACCACGTTGAGCATGCCGTCAAGGAAGCCGTTGCCCGCGCGCAAGATGGAGACGAGCACCAACTTCTTGCCGTCGATCATCTTCGCGGTCATGGTCTCCAGCGGGGTTTCGATGGTCACGTCCTGCAGGGGCATGTCGCGCGTGACTTCGTAGGCCATCAGCGTGGACAGCTCGCCGAGCAGGCGGCGGAAGCTGTTGGTGCTGGCGTCCTTTTTGCGCATCAGGGTCAGCTTGTGCTGTACCAGGGGGTGGTCTATGACGTGGACGTTGCTCATGGGTTGTTCTTGGGAGCAGAGAAAAAGAAGGGCGCTCAGTCTGCCAGAAAGCGCGCATAGCGCGCCAGGTCGACGTTGCCGCCGCTGATGATGATGCCCACACGCTTGCCGCGCAGATCGACCCCGCCGTGGCGCGCGCCTGCAAAGGCCAGCGCGCCCGTCGGCTCGACCACGATCTTCATGCGCTCGGCAAAAAAGCGCAGCGCGTGCACCAGGTGCAGGTCGCTGGCGGTGACGATGCCGTCGGCATGGCGCCGGATGACCTCGAACGCCAGCGGGCTCAGTGCCGTGGTCAGCGCGCCATCGGCGATGGTGCGCGGCTGGGCAATGGTGACGATCTGCCCACTGCGCAGCGACTGTTGTGCGTCGTTGGCGGTCTCGGGCTCCACGCCGTACACCTCGCAGGCACTGCCCGCTGACTGTGAGGCCAGCAGGCTGCCAGCCAACAGGCCGCCGCCGCCCACGGCCACAAACAGGTAGTGCAGGCGTGGCACTTCCTGCAGCAGCTCCAGCGCTGCGGTGCCCTGGCCCGCGATGACGTGCGCGTGCTCTGACGGCGGCACCAGCGCCATGCCGCGCTCCTGCGCGATGTGCTGGCTGATGGCTTCGCGGTCTTCGGTAAAGCGGTTGTAGGTGACGACTTGGGCGCCATAGTGGCGCGTCGCCGCCATCTTGGACGCGGCCGCGTCCTCGGGCATGACGATCAGCGCCGGGATGTCCAGCAGCCGCGCCGCCAGCGCGATGGCCTGGGCATGGTTGCCGGCCGAGAAGGTGAGCACGCCGCGCTCGCGCTGTGCGGCATCAAGCTGGGCGAGGGCGTTGTACGCGCCACGGAATTTGAACGAACCGGTGCGCTGCAGGTTCTCGCATTTGAAGAACACCTGGGCGCCGAGCAGCTCATCGGCCATGCCCGAGCGCAGTACCGGCGTGCGGTGCGCCACGTTCTGCAGGCGGAGCGCGGCGGCCGCCACGTCGGCGGCGGTGGGAGGGGGCAGGGCGATGGGGTTCATGGCGGCGTCCTCGGGGGCACGAGTGCTGTGCGGCGATGGGTCTGCATCTTACCGGGAATCTTGGTTGAAAAGGCAGCTAGCGCTTGTCTATCAAGCGCTATTAGCTATCAATTAAAGAGCAATGCAATGGCTGCTGAAGGCGGCGGCATGCCATGCCTGCGGGCTCACTCGAACCGTTTCTCGTCGTGTCAGATAAGTGCAAAAACGACGCCTTTGAGTGTAGGCAGACGTTTTTTACTGTTTCCACAGTACCCTGTGAGGGATACACCCACCAACCACCACGGGTTCACTGGAGTCAAAATGAAGTTTTCCCGGAGAGATTTTGTCAAGAGCATGGGCACGGGCGCTGGCGCGCTGGCAGCCTTGAATGCTTCCGGCTGCGGGAGCAGTAGTAGCGCGTATTCCGACGCTGCGCCTCTGTGGGCGGCTGATGCGGTCCGGAACAAAATCGTCGTCATCAGCGATATCCACCTCGGTATCGAAGACCGCTACACCGAGACGCTGAAAAACCGGCCGCTGCTCATCAAGTTTTTGCAATGTCTGCAAAACACAAAAGATGTGCGTGAACTGGTGATTGCCGGTGATTTTCTCGATGAGTGGTTTTTGCCGGTTTACTACTATCCGCTGTATACCGACCAGGACCAGTTCTACAGGAATGTCATCGCGAACAACCAAGGTGTCATTGATGAGCTGAACAGGGTCATTGCCAGTGGGATCAAACTGGTCTATGTCCCTGGAAACCATGATTTGACACTCAAGCCAAGCGTGTTGCAGGAGGCCATTCCCCAACTGGTGCAGGCTGGGAGCGCGGAGCCTCAAGGGCTCGGCACGTACTATACCGGTGACCGAAACGAAATTGTCATCGAGCACGGCCATCGCTATGACGTATTCTCGGCACCCGATACGGTAACCAATGAAGCGTTGTGTGGCAATCAGGGCAAGACAATCTTGCCAGCAGGCTATTTTTATGCCCGTTATGCCGCAACCTGGGTGCTGGAAGGAAAACCCAAGGTGGCCCAGAATCTGCCCGTCATCAGTCCCGGCGATTATGCGGGCCTGAAGGATTCTGCTTATGTAGACCAAGCGGGTGCATACGCGTACTACAGTATCTTGGATAATATCTCAAAAAAGATGACGCCCTATGAGAGTGGCGAGGATCACTTTGCGACCAATAAAATATTCAAGATCCGTATCTCTGGTTTTAATGGGGATTACACTTATAAGGATTTTTACCCCGCCATGTTGACGGATGAGCAGACGGGTAAGAAGTATATTTCTGCTCCTACGCTGTTCAGAAATATTCAGCTTTCTTGGCAGGCGCGCCAGGTGGCTAATAAGGTCAAAGTTCCCGAGGCTCCCTTTGCAGTGTCGGTCGCTGGCGCGGTTCCTCCAGCATTCCCTGATTCATTCTTCTCCAGGGCAAAGGCAAATTATTTGGAGAATCCAAATGAGAAGAATGTGGAGGTGGTTGTTTTTGGCCACACCCATGTGCCCATGTGCCGCTATGTGGATGGCGGTAAATGCTATTTGAATTCCGGAACTTGGATCGACGAGAATACCGAGCACCCGGCCACCCGTACTTTCGTGGTCATCACGACCGGATCGACCGGCAAGGATGCGACAGCGATTCGCCAGTTCGTCAAAGAGGGGGAGGTCGCAGACATCACGGCCAGCGTCAGTGCGTGATGGCAATCTTCCGGGGCTGAGGGTGGTTTTCAGCAGTCCTTGCAAAAGGTCGGGAGAATCACGCCTTCGCTGCGCTGCTACACCAGCAGTCGCACCCGGAAGACGCCATTTGCGATTTCATAGAGTAGTTCGGCATCGTAATTTTTGGCGAAGGCGGCAACACTTTTGCTGCCGATGCCATGCCCCTCGCTGCGAACCGCGGGAAGACCGTTGCCGTCCAGCGTGGTGTCGGGGCTGCAGGGATTTTCTATTTCCAGCAGCAGCCGTCCAACATGGTGGCAGGTGAGCAGAAGGTAGGGTGTCTTGCCTTGCGGCAGGTTCTGGCAGGAATGGATGGCATTTTCCATGAGATTGGAAATCACCATGGAGAAACCGATGGGGTCGACGTCCAGGTTGTCAGGGATATCCAGGCATATTTCCGTGCGGATGCCCGCTTGTTCCGCCATGCTTGCGTAGTGGCAGACGGCGGCGTTGATGGCCGGGTTCTCGCAATAGGCAGTGCTGGTCGTTGGCGTTGCGTGTCTGTCGGCTTGCAGCAACGCCGCAGCTTCTCTGGTTTGCCCTCGTTCCAGCAGTCCCAGTAGCACGTTGTGGAAATGGCGGCGATCATGTGCTGCGCGGCTGTTCTGTGCCGATGCGTCTTCCATCAGCTTGATTCGCTCTGTCATTCCATTTGTCGCCAGCTGGAGATATTCTTTCTCAACACGCATGAGCGCATTTTCTTCGCGCATGGCATGCTGTCGGGTGATGATTTTGAGGGAGTAAATGATGGAGGTGTAGACCGCAAACCCCAGGAAGATGAGAAGGAATAAAGGCAGTTGATTCCTGGTCAGTGTGTCGCGAATGTCGCCGCCAAAGAAGTACCCCAGCAGACAGGCCAGCAATGCAACGATAGGCAGCAGGTGGATATGCCAGTAGTCCAGCACCTTGCGGTACGGTGCAGACACCCATTTTTTAAATGCCAGGATGAAGGCTGTAAAAAGCAAAAAACGTGCGATTGAATTGCCGTACAGTGGATTGGGGAAGATATTTCGCAAGAAATAACTCAGAAATACAACGGCGGAGTAGATGTTGATCATGGTGACATAGCTGAAGCACCATTGCATGATCGTGTCTGTGAACAGGGGCTTTAGGGTGATTCCGATCACCAGCAGCATCGCGAGGTCGACATAAAAAACGGCCGTGTAGTTTTGGGTGCGGTAAAAGTAATAGTTCGCACTGATGTTTATGCTTAATATGAGTGCGATTGCCAAAGCGTAAACGGCCTTGCTCTTGTACTTGGGTGTGGCCATGGTGCAGAGCAGGAGGACCAGCATGGCATCGGTGACCACGGCCCTGAGTAAATCGGGAAAATGCGCCATCATCTCGCGTTTACCTGGCCGCCCGTTCTTGCCATCAGGTAATTCATATAAGTGTCACGGACCACTGCGTATCGTTTCGGGGCAATCGGAATGGTCTTTCCGCCGTGGAGCGTGAAGTCGCCCTTGGCAAAGCGCTCAATCCGGCGCATGTTGACCACAAACGAGGCGTGGCACTGCAGGAAATGCCTTTCCCGCAAGAGGGGGGCACAGTATTCCGAGAAATTTTCCCGAAAGGTGCGGCTGCGCACTGTCTCGCCACTCGCCATGTTGAAGATGGCGGCGTGGTTGCTGTATTCACAGCAGATGATGTGTGCCATGTTGACTACACGCAGGCTGTCGAGGGTTTTGACGGCAAAGCAGGGCTCTTCGGCGGTGGCGACCCTGGCGAGGGCCAGTGCCAAGGCATCGAACAGCTGCGGCGCGCCGATCGGCTTGACCAGATAAGACAACGGATGGGCGGCATAGGCCTGCAAGGCGAATTGCGGCTCCGTGGAGGCATAGATGATTTGCGCTTCACGGTCGATGCGGCGGATTGCCTTGCCTAATTCCAGTCCGCTGACCATCGGCATGACGATGTCCAGCACGTAGACATGAAAGCGCTCTGCCTCCATGGCCGTCAGTAGTGCATCCGGATGGTTGAAGCCGATCACTTCCGCGTCGACGCCGTTGCGGGATACGTACTGCTCGGTGAGTGCGACGAGGTGTCGCAGTTCATGCGACATGTCGTCGCAGATCGCTATACGCACCATGGATCGTTCTTCAGCAAGACAGCGGGAAGGTGTCACGTTCGCTTTGTGGGCGAAGGGGCAGGGCAGACTGGGCGCCCCGTGTGGGGCGCCAGCGTTCAGCGGCGCTTGCCGTTGCCCCCGAACAGGCTGCCCATGACGCCGCGCAGAATTTCCTTGCCCAGACTGGAGCCGACGGTGCGCGCCGCCGTCTTGGCCATGGTCTGCACCAGGCCATCGTGCTTGGCGCCGCGTGGGCCCGTGGTGCCAAAGAGTACGTCGTTGAGCCCGCCTAGCAGGCCGCCGTCGGTGCCCTGCGCGGGCGCGCCGCCCACCGCTGTGCCTGCGGCGGGTGCGCCAGCGCGCGCCTGCAGCTTCTCGTAGGCCGATTCGCGGTCCACCATCTTCTCGTACACGCCCGCCACCAGTGAGCCCGCGATCAGCGCCTGGCGCTGCTGCGGCGTGATCGGGCCAATCTGGCTGCCCGGTGCCAGCACATAAACGCGCTCGGTCACGCCGGGGCGGCCTTTTTCGTCCAGGCAGCTCACCAGTGCTTCGCCCACGGCCAACTCGGTGATGGCCGCCTCGATGTCCAGACCAGGGTTCTGGCGCATGGTGGTGGCCGTGGCCTTCACGGCCTTCTGGTCGCGTGGGGTGAAAGCGCGCAGCGCGTGCTGCACACGGTTGCCGAGCTGGGCCAGCACGGTGTCAGGGATGTCCAGGGGGTTCTGCGTGACGAAGTACACACCCACGCCCTTGGAGCGGATCAGGCGCACCACAAGTTCGATGCGCTCGACCAGTACCTTCGGCGCCTCGTTGAACAGCAGGTGGGCTTCGTCGAAAAAGAACACCAGCTTGGGCTTCTCGGGGTCGCCAATCTCAGGCAGGCGCTCGAACAGGTCCGACAGCATCCAGAGCAGGAAGGTGGCGTACAGGCGCGGCGCGTTCATCAACTTGTCGGCCGCGAGGATGTTGACCATGCCCTGGCCGTCCACGGTCTGCATGAAGTCGTTCAGGTCGAGCATGGGTTCGCCGAAGAACTTGTCGCCGCCCTGCTGTTCGATCTGCAGCAGGCCGCGCTGGATGGCGCCCACGCTGGCGGCGCTGATGTTGCCGTAGGCGGTGGTGAACTCTTTGGCGTTGTCGCCCACGTAGGCGAGCATGGCGCGCAGGTCCTTCAGGTCGAGCAGCAGCAAGCCATTGTCATCGGCGATCTTGAACACCAGGTTCAGCACGCCCATCTGCGTATCGTTGAGGTTGAGCATGCGCCCGAGCAGCAGCGGCCCCATGTCGGAGATGGTGGCGCGCACCGGGTGGCCCTGTTCGCCGAACACGTCCCACAGCTGCGTTGGGCAGGCCGTGGGCGTGGGCAGCGGCAAGCCGCGCTCTTGCAGCGTGGCGGCGAGCTTGGGCGCCAGGCTGCCCTGCTGGCTGATGCCGGTGAGGTCGCCCTTCACGTCGGCCATGAATACGGGCACGCCGATGCGCGAGAAGCGCTCCGCCAGGGTTTGCAGCGTCACGGTCTTGCCCGTGCCCGTGGCGCCGGTGATGAGGCCGTGGCGGTTGGCCAGGCCCGGGAGCAGGTGGCAGGTGGTGGTGGCGTGCTGCGCAATCAGGATCGGGTCGGCCATTTCGGGTTTCCTCGGGGGGCTTTGGCGGGCAAAAGTAAAATCGGGGGCAATAGGGTAATTCAATACAAAGGACGCTTCGTGGCAGGACACAGCAAATGGGCCAATATCCAGCACCGCAAAGGCCGCCAGGACGAAAAGCGCGGCAAGGTCTGGACCCGCATCATCCGTGAAATCATGGTTGCCGCACGCCAGGGCGGGGGCGACCCGACGGCCAATCCGCGGTTGCGCTTGGCCATCGACAAGGCCAAAGCGGCCAACATGCCGGCCGACAACATCAAGCGCAACGTGGACAAGGCCACAGGCAACCTCGAAGGCGTGGTCTACGAGGAAATCCGCTACGAGGGCTACGGCATCGGCGGCGCGGCCATCATCGTCGACACCATGACCGACAACCGCGTGCGCACCGTGGCCGAGGTGCGCCACGCTTTCAGTAAGTACGGCGGCAACATGGGCACCGAAGGCTCGGTGGCGTTCCAGTTCAAGCACTGCGGCCAGCTCATCTTTGCCCCCGGCACGAGCGAGGATAAGGTGATGGAAGTGGCGCTGGAGGCCGGTGCCGAGGATGTGATCGCCGATGACGACGGCGCTATCGAGGTGCTCACCGCGCCGGGCGATTTCGAGGCCGTGCGCGACGCGCTGGAGGCCGCGGGCCTGAAGCCTGAGGTGGCCGAGGTGACCATGCGCGCCGAGAACACCATCGAGCTCGCGGGCGACGACGCCGCGCGCATGCAGAAGCTGCTCGACATGATCGAAGAACTGGACGACGTGCAGGACGTTTACCACAACGCCGCCCTCTAGAAGAACCAGCAAGGATCCCATGAAAGTACTCGTCATAGGCGGCGGTGGCCGCGAACACGCGCTGGCCTGGAAGCTGGCCCAGTCGCCCCGGGCCACCAAGGTCTATCTTGCGCCCGGCAACGGCGGCACGGCGCACCACCCCAAGTTCGAGAACCTGCCCATCACCGGTGTGGTGCAGTTGCGCGAGTGGGCGCAGGAACAAAAGGTGGGCCTCACGGTGGTCGGCCCCGAGGCACCGCTGGCCGCCGGCGTGGTGGATGAATTCCGTGCCCACGGCTTGCGTGTTTTTGGCCCGACCAAGGCCGCCGCGCAACTCGAAAGCTCCAAGGCCTTCTCCAAGGCCTTCATGCGCCGCCACGGCATCCCCACGGCCAACTACGACACCTTCACCGACCCGGCCGCGGCCCACGCCTTCGTGGACCGCCTGGGCGCGCCCATCGTCATCAAGGCCGACGGCCTGGCGGCGGGCAAGGGCGTGGTGGTGGCCATGACGCTGCAGGAGGCCCACGACGCGGTGGACTTCATGCTGGTGGACAACAAGTACGGCGTGACGCACAACGAAGGCGGCGCGCGCGTCGTCATCGAGGAATTCCTCGCCGGCGAGGAAGCCAGCTTCATCGTGCTGTGCGATGGCAAGAACGTCGCTGCCCTGGCCACCAGCCAGGACCACAAGCGCCTCAAGGACGGCGACCAGGGCCCCAACACGGGTGGCATGGGCGCGTACTCGCCTGCGCCCGTGGTTACGGCCGACGTGCACGCCCGCGCCATGCGCGAGATCATCATGCCGACCATCCGCGGCATGGAAAAGGACGGCATTCCCTACACCGGCTTCCTCTACGCCGGCCTGATGATCGATGCCCAGGGCCATCCCAAGACGCTGGAATTCAACTGCCGCATGGGTGACCCCGAGACGCAGCCCATCATGATGCGCCTCAAGAGCGATTTGGTGGACGTGATGCTGGCCGCCACCGAAGGCAAGCTCGACCAGGTTGAGCTGCAGTGGGATCGCCGCACTGCGCTCGGTGTGGTGATGGCCGCGCACGGCTACCCCGAGGATCCGCGCAAGGGCGACGCCATCACGGGCCTGCCGCCCGAGGCCGACGACGCCATGGTGTTCCATGCGGGCACGCAGTTGCAGGACGGCGTGCTGCGCACCAGCGGCGGCCGTGTGCTGTGCGTGACGGCGCTGGGCGACAACGTGCGCCAGGCGCAGCAGCGCGCTTACGACGTGGCGCGCGGCATTCACTTCGATGGCGCGCAATACCGCCGCGACATTGGCCACCGGGCGGTGAAGAGCTGATGGCACTGTCGGCATTCAATCCGCCCAGCACGGCCGAGCGTGTGCGTGGCTACCTGCTCGACCTGCAATCGCGTATCACCGGCGCGGTCGAGGCCATCGAAGGGCCGCGCGGCGCGCGCTTTCTGGTCGATCCCTGGCGCAAGAGCCCCGATGAGCCCTTGCAGGGGGATGGCGTCACGCAGATTCTCGAAGGCGGGCGCGTGTTCGAGCGCGCCGGCGTCGGCTTCTCGCACGTGCGTGGCGCCAAGCTGCCGTCCTCGGCCACGCAGCACCGGCCCGAGCTGGCTGGCGCACCGTTCGAAGCCATGGGCGTGTCGCTGGTGTTCCACCCGCTCAACCCCTATGTGCCGACGGTGCACATGAACGTGCGCATGATCTCGGCGGGGCAGCCCGGACAGGAGCCGGTGTGCTGGTTTGGCGGCGGCATGGATTTGACGCCGTACTACGGCTTCGAGGAAGACGCGGTGCATTTCCATCGCATCTGCCATGACACCCTCAAGCCCTTTGGCGAGGGGCTGTACCTGCGCTTCAAGCGCTGGTGCGACGAATACTTCTACCTCAAGCACCGCGACGAGCAGCGTGGCGTGGGCGGCATCTTCTTTGATGACTTCTCGGCCCTGGGTTTTGAGCGCAGCCTGGCGATGACGCAAGCCGTGGGCGACGCTTTTCTGCCCGCCTACTTGCCCATCGTCGAGCGCCGCATGGCGCTGCCGTTCGGCGAGCGCGAGCGTGCTTTCCAGCTCTACCGGCGCGGCCGCTATGTCGAGTTCAACCTGGTCTGGGACCGGGGCACGCACTTCGGCCTACAGTCGGGGGGGCGCAGCGAGTCCATTTTGCTGTCCATGCCGCCGCTGGTGTCGTGGCAGTACCGGCGTGAAGATCCCCCGGGCTCGCACGAGGCCGAACTGACGCGGCGCTTCCTGGTACGGCGCAACTGGATTTGACGCTGCAAACTCTCTTTTTGATAGCTGCTGGCGCTTGCTCCATAAGCCCTGAAGCCCTCAAAGACTCTTAAAAAACAGACCCCGCCATCGTTCCGGCCTCTTGGCGTTCGGGAACATGCGGGGCTCTGTCCTGGCGCAATGCGCGCTATATTGCCTTCACTTTTGACCACCCAATACCCGATGACCACCTCCACCAAAACGGAAACCGCAGCCAAGAAGGACGTCACCAAGCTCCAGCGTGCCATCGTCGATGGGCTGGAGGACGTGAAGGCCCAAGACATTCAGGTCTTCAACACCGAGCACCTTTCGCCGCTGTTCGAGCGCGTGATCGTGGCCACCGGCAGCTCCAACCGCCAGACCAAGGCCCTCGCCGCCAGCGTGCGCGACGCCGTGCGCGAGGCGGGCTTTCCAAAGCCGCGCTCCGAGGGCGAGGAAAACGGTGAATGGATCATCGTGGACTGCGGCCAGGCCGTGGCGCACATCATGCAACCGGCCATCCGCCAGTACTACCGCCTGGAGGAAATCTGGGGTGACACGCCCGTGCGTCTGAAGCTTGGTGCCGCCAAGCCGCGCAAGCTGACGGCGTCGGAAGACGAAGCACCCGCCAAGGGCGCCGCAAAGCCTGCTGGCAAAGCTGCAGCCAAGAAGTCCGCCGCCGTGAAGAAGGCCCCGGCGCGCAAGACCGCAGAAGCGGCGCCGAAGAAGGCTGCCGCCAAAAAGGCCCCCGCCAAGCAAGCCCCCAAGGCCACCGCTGTCGCAGCGAAGAAGCCCGCGGCCAAGGCCGCCGCCAAGAAGGCGCCCGTGAAAACCGTGGTGGTGAACAAGCCCGTGGCCAAGAAGGCGGCGCCGAAGGCCGCTGCCAGCGCCAAGAAGCCGGCCGCGAAGAAGGCCCCGGCCCGTAAGGCAGCCGCCAAGAAGTCTGCGCCCAAGGCCTGATCTTGAAGACCCCGGGGGCTGAGCGATGAAGCTGCTCATCGTGGCCGTGGGCCAGCGCGTACCCGACTGGGCGCAGACGGCCTACGACGACTACGCCAAGCGCTTTCCGCCGGAACTCAAGGTGGAGCTCAAGGCCGTCAAGACTGAGCCGCGCGGCTCCAAGACATTGGAGACCCTCTACGCGGCGGAGCGCGAGCGCATTGAAGCCGCCATTCCACGCGGCACCCGGGTCGTGGCGCTGGACGAGCGTGGCACCAGCCTGACCACCAAGGCGCTGGCCGAGCGCCTCAAGGGCTGGCAGCTTGGAGGCGACGATGTGGCGCTGGTCATCGGCGGGCCGGATGGGCTCGATCCGGCGTTTCGCCAGGCCGCGCACGAGCGCATCCGCCTGTCCGATTTGACGCTGCCGCACGCCATGGTGCGCGTGTTGCTGATCGAGCAGCTTTACCGCGCCTGGTCCGTGAATGCGGGGCACCCGTACCACCGTGAGTGACCCCGTGTTTTGCCGCGGGGCCGCCCCAAGGCAAAACGCAGCCCTCTTGGGGGCAGTGACCCGCGCTGCAGCGCAGTCTGCGGTATCTTTTTCATAGCTGCTAGCGCTTGATGGTTAAGGCCCGGAGGCCAATTTGACCCATAAATTCATCTACCTCGCCTCGCAGAGCCCGCGACGCCGCCAACTGCTGGAGCAATTAGGGGTGCGCTACGAACTGCTGCTGCCCGGCCCCGAAGAGGACGCAGAGGCCATCGAGGCCGTGCTGCCGGGCGAGGCCCCTGCGGACTATGTGCAGCGCGTCACGGCGCTCAAGCTCGACGCAGCCGTGGTGCGCCACGCCCAGCGGCGGCTGGCGCCGGCACCCATCCTGTGCTCCGACACCACGGTGGCGTTGGGCCCGCGCATCTATGGCAAGCCCGCGGATGCGCAGGATGCCGCGCGCATGCTGGCCGAGCTGGCGGGGCGTGAGCACCAGGTGCTCACCGCCGTGGCCCTGCAGGCGGATGGGCAGCGCCTGGCGGCGCTGTCGGTCTCGCGCGTGCGTTTCGGCCCGATCACGCCGGCGCAGATCGCCGCCTACGTTGCCAGTGGCGAGCCCCTGGGCAAGGCCGGGGCCTATGGCATCCAGGGCCCGGTGGCGCAGTATGTGGAGAACCTCGACGGCAGCTACACCGGCATCATGGGGCTGCCGCTGTTCGAGACGGCGGGGCTGCTGCGCGCCGCCGGGGTACTCGGCTGAGCAGGCCTATTGCAGCGTGTGGCTGGCCAGCCGCGCGGGGTTGGGAATGTGGATTTCCCGCTTGTCGATGCGGATCAGGCCGGCTACTTCCAGCTCGTGCAGCACGCGCGAGAAGTACTCCGGCGTGATCGACAGGCGCGAGGCGATGGTGGCCTTGCTTACGGGCAGCGAGACGTTGAGCGCCACCGCGTCCGTGCAGCCCATGGCACTGCCCGTGCTGGCACTGGCGGTGTTGCTGACGGCGTTGTCTTCGGGCAGCGAGTGCAGCAGGTAGCCGATCACGCGCTGCATGCCGCTGTGCAGCGAGTAGGCCTGTACGTCATGCACCAAGCCGTGCAAGCGGCGCGCGATGCCCGCCAGCATGTGCATGGCGAAGCGCGGATCGTCCTCGATCTCACGCACCACCGCGGCCTTGCCCACGCTAAGGATCAAGGCATCGGCCAGGGCCTGGGCATTGATGATGTAGGGCTTGTCGGTGAACATCAGCGCCTCTGCGAAGCTCACGCCGGGGCCGGCCAGCTCAATCACCTTCTCCTGCCCTGCGGGCGAGATGGCGAACAGCTTGATCTGGCCAGTGACGGTGACGTGGAACTCCTCGCAGGGCATGCCCACGCGAAAGATGCAGTCGCCGCGCCCATAGCGCCGCAGGCGGCAGCCTGTGGCCAGCCGCTGCAGTTCGGACGGGGTCATTTCCTGGAACAGCGGCAGGGCGGCCAGGTAGCGGGGAATGTCGAATTGCTGGGTGTCCATGGCGTGGGGATGATTTTTGTATTGCCTGCAATTAAAGGGGAATTCTGTATGAATTTTCATGACTTGTGGCAATTACAGGGCTGTTCTCACGCAATTCCATGACGCTGTGAATACGGGAAAACGCCTGCCCGCCGCGCGCCTGCAAGGCGGCACGTGGTGGGCAGGGCCGCAGTGACGGGGGAAAAAGCGGCGCGCGGGGGTGTTGTGTCAGCGCGTCAGCCCGGCATACGCAGTGGCCAGGCGCCGCACCAGATCCTGCGGCCGGTGCACCAGCGCATAGCCTTGCGAACCGAACAGGTGCGGCAGGTAGTCGTGTGCTTCGGCATCGATGGTCACGCAGAACGGCGTGAGGCCTGCTGCGCGCGCGGCGTGTACGGCATGGCGTGTGTCCTCCAGGCCGTAGCGGCCCTCGTACACGTCGAGATCGTTGGGTTTGCCGTCCGTCAGGATGAGTAGCAGGCGCTGGCGCTCGTTGCGTTCCAGCAGCCGGGCCGTGGCGTGGCGCAGCGCCGCGCCCATGCGCGTGTAGTAGCCGGGCTTGATGGCGTTGACGCGCGCAATGGCGCCCGCGTCCCAGCGCTCGTTGAAGCCCTTGAGGTGCTGGATGCGCACGTGCTGGCGGCGCACCGACGAAAAGCCCAGGATCTCGAAGGCGTCGCCGCTGGCTGACAGTGCCTCGCCGAAGACGTGCAGCGCGTCGCGGATCACGTCGATGACGCGCGCATCCTGTGTGGCATAGGCGTCGGTGGACAGCGACAGATCGGCCAGCAGCAGGGTGGCCAGGCTGCGCTCGGCGCGCACGCGCTGGACGTAGACCGGAGGCGCCTCGCTGGCCGGTCCCTGGCCGGCCTCGACCCGGTGGCGCACCCAGGCATCGATGTCGATGTCGTCGCCCTCGGTGCGCCCGCGCAGGCGGGCCGGCGCGGCGCGCAGGGCTTCGAGCCGGCGCCGCATGCGCCGCGCCACGGCGCGCAGCGGCGGCGGCGCGGTGTAGCGGGCGGCGTCGCGCGCCACGTAGCACTGCACGGCGCAGTGGTCGGGGTGCAGCAGCGCGCGCTTGTAGTCCCACTCGGGGTAGCGCATGCCGGGGCCCAGGGGCAGGTCGTCGTGCGCAGCGCTGGGCAGGTCGAGGTCGAACTTCACGCGCGAGGCCATGGCGTGCCCATCGGGGGCGATGGCGAGTTCGTCCATGTCGTTGGCGGCGCTGAGCGCGGTGCCGTCGTCATCGTCGTCGTCGGCGCGGTTGACGCGCGTGAACTCGGTCCACGACAGGATGGACTCGGCGCGGAACATCATCATCAGCGGCGCGTTGTTGCGCTCGTCGGCCACCGACTGCGCGGCGCGGCGGCGCGGGTCGCTCGCGGCCGGGGACTGGACGGTGGCTTCCTCTGCGCCCTGGCCCTGCTTCTTCTGCGTGGGCACGGCGCGGGTGGCGTCGGCGGCGGGCAGGGTCAGCCACAGCCACAGCGGGGCCACGTCGCCGTGGCGGATGTCCAGGTCCATGTCCAGGTCGGGGGCGTGGCCGTGCAGGGCCTGCTGCACGGCGTGCTCGGCCGTGGCAGCGCGGCCGCGCAGGCGTGCCGGGTCGGGGCGCTGCGCCAACTGCTGGGCGCGCAGCCGCGCGTAGCGCGGGCGCAGCCCGGGAAAGGCCGCCAGCGCCGCCTCGGTGGCCGCAACGTGGCCGGCGAGCCAGCCCTGGGCCGGGTCGAGGTGCGCGGCCAGCGCGGCCAGCCACAGGTACAGGTCGCGGTTGTGCTGGGCTTCGTCAAATACGCCGATCTCGGGCGGCAGGGCCAGCACATCGGCCTGCCACTGACCCAGCACGGCGTGGGTGCCGCCGCCGGCGATGCGCTGCAGCAGCGAGCGCGCGCCGCCCACGCGGCTGGTGCCCGCCGGGGCAATGCGCACGCCCTGGCCGCCGCCGCCGGCGCGGAACATGAGGCCGATGGTGCGCTGCATCTCCTCCAGCCGTACCGGGGCGTGCGAGGCGCGGCCATCGGCCGCGCGCGTGATGAAGCGGTGCCACTGGCGGCCGACCCATTCTTCCATGCCGCTCTCCTGCGAGGTTGCAAAAACGATAGCTGCTAGCGCTTTCTCAGCAAGGGCTAGAGGCCAAAAAGATGCTTAACTTCCGATGACGGCAGCCACCACCTCGGCCAGCGCCGCGGCGGTGTCGGCGTCGTCGGTCAGCGCATCGACCACGGCGGCCTGGCAGGCGGTGGGCAGCGTGATGCCACTGACCACCAGGCGTGCGGCCATCACCAGCAGGCGCGTGCTGACGGTTTCCTCCAGGTCCTGCGCGGTCAGGCGGCGCAGCGCCTGGGCCAGCGCCACCAGGCGCTGGGCCACGGCAGCGTCCACGCCCGATTCGCGCGTGACGATGGCCTGCTCCACCTCGGGCACGGGGTAGTCGAAGTTGAGCGCGATGAAGCGCTGGCGCGTGCTGGGCTTGAGGCTTTTGAGCACGTTTTGGTAGCCGGGGTTGTAGCTCACCACGAGCATGAAGCCCGGGGCGGCGGCGATGTGTTCACCCGTGCGCTCGATGGGCAGCACGCGGCGGTCGTCGGCCAGCGGGTGCAGCACGACGGTGGTGTCCTTGCGCGCCTCGACCACTTCGTCAAGGTAGCAGATGGCACCCGTGCGCACGGCGCGGGTCAGTGGCCCGTCGGCCCACACGGTGCCGCGTTCCGAAATCAGGTGGCGGCCCACGAGGTCGGCCGCCGAAAGGTCGTCGTGGCAGCTCACGGTGATGAGCGGGCGGCCCAGGCGCGCTGCCATGTGCTCGACGAAGCGGGTCTTGCCGCAGCCCGTGGGTCCCTTGATGAGCACCGGCAGGCGCTGCGCGAACGCATGCGCGAAGAGTGCGGCCTCGCCGCCTTGCTCGGCGTAGTAGGGCACCTGTTCCAGGTGCTTTTGTTCGCTGTGGTCCATGGGCATGGTCTCGGTGGTTAGGGGAGTGCTTGCCCGGCCCCGCAGGGCCGGGCAAGCCTTGGGTCAGCGCTGCGCTATCAGACGCGTGGGTGCACGCGCTGGGCCGGCTTGGCCTGCAGAGGGTTCACGGCGGCGCCGCTGGCGTGGTCGTCGTGGCCGTGCTTGTGGTGCTTATCACCGGGCAGCACGTGGTTGCCGCCGGCAAAGAAGCTGGCGAAGTACGTGAACTGGCCGATCAGGAACAGCACGCCGCCGCCGACACGCACCCAGTAGAAGATGCGCAGTTCGTCCTGCGTGGCCATGAAGGCCAGGGCGTTGGTCTCGGGCAGGCGCTGCAGCCAGACCTGCACGGTGCCCGCAGCCGTCAGGGCCAGCACCATCACTGCCATGCCGATGCACATGATCCAGAAGCTCCACATCTCCAGGGCCTGCGAGCGCTGGCTGTTGGCCAGGCGGCCGCGCAGCGTGGGCATGGCGTAGCTGATGATGGTGATGACGACCATCACGTAGGCGCCGAAGAAGGCCAGGTGGCCGTGCGCGGCGGTGACTTGCGAGCCGTGGGTGTAGTAGTTGACCGGCGCCAGGGTGTGGATGAAGCCCCACAGGCCCGCGCCCAGGAAGCCCATGACCGAGGTGCCCACGGCCCACAGCACGGCGGCCTGGTTCGGGTGGTTGCGGCGGCGCCTTTGCACCATGTTGAAGGCGAACATGGTCAGCAGGAAGAAGGGCAGGGGCTCCAGCGCCGAGAAGACGCTGCCGATCCACAGCCAGTAGCCAGGCATGCCGATGAAGAAGAAGTGGTGCCCCGTGCCCAGCAGGCCGCTCATCAGCGCGAAGGCGATGATGATGTACATCCACTTGTCGATCACCTCGCGGTCCACGCCGGTGGTTTTGACCAGCACGTAGGCCAGCAGCGCGGCCAGGATCAGCTCCCACACGCCTTCCACCCACAGGTGCACCACGAACCACCAGTACATCTTGTCGCGCACCAGGTTTTCGGGGTTGACGAAGCTGAACAGGAACATCAGTGCCAGGCCCCACAGGCCCATGAGCAGCACCAGGGTGATGCTGGTCTTGCGGCCCTTGAGCACGGTCATGCTGATGTTGTAGAGGAAGCCCAGCGCGACGACGACGATGCCGACCTTGGTGGGCAGCGGCTGCTCCAGGAACTCGCGCCCCATGGTTTGCAGCAGGTTGTTGCCCGTCAGTTCGGCCAGCTTGGCATAGGGCACCAGCAGGTAGCCCAGGATGGTGAGCGCGCCGGCGGCCAGGAAGATCCAGAACAGCGCGATGGCCAGCGCCGGGCTGTGCAGCTCGGTTTCGGCCTCCTCGGGAACCATGTAGTACGCCGCGCCCATGAAGCCGAACAGCAGCCACACGATGAGCAGGTTGGTGTGCACCATGCGCGCGATGTTGAACGGGATGTACGGGAAGAACAGGTCGCCGATCACGTACTGCAGCCCCAGCGTGATGCCGAAGATGATCTGCCCGGCGAACAGCACCATGGCTGCGATGAAGTACAGCCGGGAAACCGACTGGCTTTGGTATTTGAGAACCTGGGTGGTCATGGCTTGTGCTCCTGGGTCAGCCTTCGATGTTGGGTGGCCAGTTTTCGGTATTGATCTCGCCGGTCCACTTGAGGAATTCGATCAGGTTGTTGGTCTGCTCCTCGGTCAGGTTGAATTGCGGCATCTGGCGGCGGCCCGGGGTGTTGGAGGGCATCGAGGCCATCCAGGCCTTGATGAAGTCGGGGCCGCGGCGCTTATACACGTTGCCCAGCTCGGGCGCGAAGTACGCGCCTTCACCCAGCAGCGTGTGGCAGCCGATGCAGTTGTTCGTCTCCCAGACCTTCTTGCCCGCCACCACCGCAGGGGTGATGGCATGGGCGTTGGATCGTTCGGGGATGCGCCGCTCGCTGTCAAAGATGAGTGCAGCGAACAGCAGTGCGAAAAACACCGTGCCGCCGTAGAACATATTGCGGGCCATTTGCTTGGTAAACCCGCTGTGCACCTGGCTCATTCGTAAGCCCTCCTTTTAAATGGGAGTTTTATCTTCTTCTTTTGTGCAGGAGAAATCCTTGACCTTGTTCAAGATTAAAGTGCCACCCCGGCGGCGGCTTGCCGCGCGTGGTTCAGCGCGCGTGCCAGGCCGAGGCGGCCAGCAGCAGCAGTACCACCACCGCCAGCCACCCGAGCAGCAACCGCCGCCACAGCGCCGGAGCGTGGCGCAGCTCCATGTAGTCGAGGACGATGAGCGCACCCTTGAGCGCCGACAGCCCGAGCACGATGGCGGCGCTGGCCAGCTCGGCACGCGTGGCGCTACCGCTTTCGCCGAGCCACCACGTCAGCGCCGTGGCCAGCAGCAGGATGGCCCAGATAACATTGATGCGGCGTGCGGTCATGGATTTTTGGTGTATTTGGGCTCTAAGGCTTATCTGGAAAGCGCTGGCAGCTATTAAATGAGTAGTTCATCAGCGCAGCACGTAGACCAGCGGGAACAGCACCATCCACAGCAGATCGACCATGTGCCAGAACACAGTGACGGTCTCCAGCGCGTGGCAGTTGCCCGGGCCATAGGCGCCGCGCCGCGTGGGTGCCCACAGCAGGGCGAACAGCAGGCAGCCCACGGCGGCGTGCAGGAAGTGAAAACCCGTCAGCCCGACATAGAGCATGGCAAAGGTGTTTTCGGCAATGTCCAGTCCCTCCTGCCATTTGTGCAGGTACTCCAGGCTTTTCACGCCCAGAAAGCCGAGGCCAAAAGCCAGTGCAGCCAGCAGCCAGCGCGCGCCTGCACGGCTGTGGCTGGCGCGCACGGCGTGCAGGGCGCGCGCCGCGCAGGCGCTGGCGCTGACGAGCAGTACCGTGTTGAGCGCGCCCGAGTTCAGGTCCAGTGTCGCCTGGCCCGCGGCGAACAGTGCAGGGTCGCGCAGGCGCGCTCCCGCGAAGGCCACGAACAGCATGCCGAAGGTGAGCAACTCCAGCAGCACCAGCAGCCAGACCACCAAGTCGCCCGGAAGGTGCTGGGCGGGGGCATCCGGGGGCGGGGTGCGCGGGAGGGCCGCCGCGGCAGTGGCGCTGGTCAATGCGAGGTGCCCTCGCTGCGCGTGATCTTGTTCCACACGTTGTATTTTCCTACCGGCTTCTTCATGGGCAGGCGCTTGACCTCCTTGAAGGTGGTGGCATCGAAGACGACGAGGGCACCGTCCATCTCCCACACGCTGGCCAGCGCATAGCGCCCATCGCGCGTGAACTCGATGTGCGCCAGCGTTTTGCCCGGCTCACGCACCTGGGCGACAGGCTCCAGTGTGCGCTTGTCGATGATGGTGAGCGTGTCTTTGGCGCTGGGGCTCATCATCGAATCCGTCCAGGCGTAAGGCGTCTGTTCATGGCTGCGCATGAAGAAGCCGGGGCCCGGCGTCTTGATGGTGCGCACGGTCTTCCAGGTCTTCATGTCGATCACGTCCACCGCGCCGCCGCCCAGGTTCGGGCTGGCCAGCACGGTGGTGCCGTTCCACGCGAAAGTGATGCCCGAGCCAAGGTGGGGCATGCCGGCAATCGGCAGGTCAGCCACCTTGCGGCGGATGTCGAGGTTGACCACCTGGGCACTGGCGGCGCCTTGGCCCTGCTTGGGGCGCGTGGCGCCAAGCGCGTGGCGGTAGCTCTGGTCGAAGAAGAAATCGTCCAGCGGTTCGCTCAAGGGCGTGCGGCGCACACCCAGGTAGCCGGGCTTGGCAATGGCTTCGCCCATTTTGTAGTCGTGCACCAGGCCGTCGTAGATGGGCTCGGCCTTCTTGTCGTAGGAAATTTCCCAGAGCTCGGGAATGTCCTTGAGCGCCACCACGAAGCTGTGGCGCGGCGTGGCGTCGTACACGGCCGAGACGCGCGAACTGGCCTTGCCGTCGAGCGTGGCGGCGTCGTAGGTCTTCACCAGGTTGAGGTCGGCGTCGAACAGCGCGAGCGTGTGCGGCAGGTAGTTGGCGGCCATGACCCAGCGCCCGTCGCCGCTCACGGCCACGTTGCGCATGTTCAGGCCGGCACGCACCTCGGCCACGACGGCCAGGCGCCACAGGTCGTACTTGGTGATCCAGCCGTCGCGCGAGCCGAAGAACACGTAGCGCCCGTCGGGCGTGAACTTGGGGCCGCCGTGCAGCGCGTAGCGGCTGGCGAAGCGCGTGATGACCTCGAAACGGTCGCCATCGAGCAGCGAGACGTGGTGGTCACCGCCCTCGACCACGATAAACAGGTTCATCGGGTCGGCGTCCCACTTGGGCTTGACGGGTTCGTCGGCCGGCAGGGGCGTGAAGCTGCGCGAGGCACGGATGTCGGCCTCGCCCCAGCGCGGCGCGGGCACCACGGGCGTGCGCACCCAGGCGGCCAGGGCTTGGATTTCGCTTTCCGAAAGCTGGCTGGCGAACCCCGCCATCTGCGTGGCGGGGCGCCCTTGCGCGATGACGCGCTGCAGCTCGGCGGGGCGCACGCGCTCCAGGCTCTCGGGCAGCAGCGCCGGGCCCATCAGGCCGGTGCGCTGCGCGCCGTGGCACACGGCGCAGTGCTGCTGGTACAGGGCGGGGGCGTTGGGCTTGGCGGCTTCGGGCGCCTGGGCGTGCAGCGTGGGCAACCAGGCCAGGGCAACTGCGGCGCTCAAGAGGGGGCGGAGGGCGCTAAACATGGGCAATCTCGATGGTGCGGCGCGCATGCTTGTTCGCAGGCGTCTCGAAGGGCGTGCTGACGGCGCCCACCTCGGCGTCGCTGAGGTAGCAGCCTGGATCCTCGAACCACGGGTTGCCAGTGAGCTGCTGGGCGCGCACGCGTGTGTTGCCATTGCAGATGGACAGGTACTGGCACGACGCGCAGCGGCCTTGTACGGGGCGCGGGCGCTGCTTCAGACCGGCCATCAGCGGGTCGCTGGTGTCGTTCCAGATCTGCGAGAACGGACGCGCGCGCACACTGCCCAGGTCGTGGTGCCACCACATGGTGTCGGGGTGCACGTGGCCCAGGTTGTCGATGTTGGCCACCATCTGGCCGCTGGCGTTGCCGCCCCAGGCCACCAGGCGCTGGCGCAGCGCTTCTTCCCATTGCGGCAGGTGCTGGCGCACCCACTGCAGCAGGTAGGGGCCGTCGGCGTCGTTGTTGCCACTCACGTAGTCGTCCAGGCTGCCGGCCTGGGCGGCGGCCCAGGCGTGGTCGAACAGCAGGTCCATGGCGGTGCGCGTGGCCTGGTGGTGCGCGTCCTTGTCGCGGTGGATGTTGCCCCGCCCGGCGTAGTTCAGGTGCGAGAAGTAGAACTTGTTCGCGCCTTCGTCCTGCATGAGCTGCAGCAGCGCGGGCAGGTCGTGTGCGTTCAGCGCCGTCATGGTGAAGCGCAGGCCCACCTTGACGTTGTGCGTGGCCAGGTGGCGGATGGCGGCCAGGCTGCGGTCGAAGGCGCCGTCGAGGCGGCGGAACTTGTCGTGCGTGGGCTTCAGCCCGTCGAGGCTGATGCCCACGTAGTCGAAGCCCGCGCCGGCAATGCGCGCGGCCATGGGAGCGTCGATCAGCGTGCCGTTCGTCGACAGGCCGGTGTAAAAGCCCAGATCGCGCGCGCGCGCGGCGATCTCGAACAGGTCGGGCCGCAGCAGCGGCTCGCCGCCCGAGAGGATGAGCGCAGGCACGCCGAAGGCTTTCAGGTCGTCCATCACGGTGAAGACTTCCGGCAAGGACAGCTCGCCTGCGTAATCATGGTCGGCCGAGAGGGCGTAGCAGTGCTTGCAGGTCAGGTTACAGCGGCGGATCAGGTTCCAGATGACCACGGGGCCTTTGGCATGGCGCTCGCGCGGTGTGGGGTAGCTGCCGGTGGCTTGTGCCTGGGCGAGTTCGCGTAGGTACTGGCTGATGCGAAACATGGCTTCACTCCTTCAGGCGCAGGCCGGTTTTCTTCAGGATGGCGGTGGAATACAGAATGTCGTGGCCCCGGCAGGCGTCGCCCAGCAGGGCGGCGATCTCGTCGGCCTGCTGTTGCACGCTCTCGCGGCTGGTGCCATGCAGCATGGCAAACAGGTTGTAGGGCCAGCCGGGCAGGTGGCGTGGGCGGCGGTAGCAGTGGCTCACGCCTGGCAGGGCGGCCACGCGCGGGCCGAGCGTGGCCACGTGTTCGTCGGCCACGTCCCAGACGCTCATGCCGTTGGCGGTGTAGCCCAGGCGGTAGTGGTTGGGCACGGCGCCAATGCGGCGCACCAGGCCCTGGGCCAGCATGTGTGCCAGGCGCTCGCGTACCTGTTCGCCGGGCACGCCGAGCATGGCGCCCACGGCTTCGTAGGGGCGCGCTACCAGCGGCAGGCCGCCCTGGGTGGCCGCGATCAGCGCGCGGTCAAAGGCATCAAGCGCCATGGTGTTCTCCTGGTGCGGCAGCGGTGGCCAGTGCGGGCAGGCGCAGCTCGACGAAATACTCCTGCTCCTTCGGGAAAGCGAGCACGGGCAGGCCGATGGCCTCCTCGATGCGCGCCAGGGCGCTGTCGGCCTGCGCGGGGGATTCGGCGGCGACAACGAACCACATGTTGAGCGCGTGCGTGCGCCGGTAGTTGTGCGCGACTTCGGGAAAGCTGTTGACCACGGCGTTCACGGCGTCGAAGCGTTCCTCGGGCACGGCGATGGCGGCGAGCACGAACTGCCCGCCCGCGCGCTCGATCTGGAACAGTGGCCCGAAGCGCGTGAGCACGCCTTGCGCCAGCAGCTGGTGCAGGCGCTCAATCACGCGCTCCTCGCTCCAGCCAAGCTCCGCGCCGACGGCGGCAAAAGGCCGGTCCACGAGCGGGAAGCCGCCGTGCAGCCGGTCGATGAGGCGGGCGTCTTCTGGGGTGAGCATCGTGGGTTCCTTGGTTGATTTTTTGGGTCAAATTGGCTTCTAGGGCTTGCTGGTCAAGCGCTGGCAGCTATCGAATTTGAGGGTGCCAGGTGGGCAAAGCGGCGCGCCCCGGTCTGCTTGAAGCGGCGTAGCGAGAACAGCAGCGCCTGGGGCCGACTGGCTAGCCCGGCCTGCGCGGTGGCCTGGGCCACGGTGGCGCGCACGGCCTGGCGGTCGCGGCCGTGCACCATGCAGTACAGGTTGTAGCGCCAGCCCGGTGCCCGCGCGCGCTGGTAGGCCAGCGTGACGCCGGGCACCTGCGCCAGTGCCTCGCCGCAGGCATCGACGGCGCTGTCGGGCACGTCGAACACGGTCATGGCGTTGGCGGTGTAACCCAGCTCATGGTGGCGCACCACCACGCCGAATCGGGCCAGGGTGCGCTGCGTCAGCCAGCGCTGCAACTGCGCCAGCACGGCATCGACGCTCTGGCCCAGCTGTCCGGCCCACAGGTCGTAGGGGCGCTCGGTCAGCGGCAGGCCGTGTTCTGCCAACGCTGCCAGGGGCTGCTCGTGCGGCTGCAGCGGCGTGGCCGCCCAGTGCGTGGCACCCGTGGCCTGGGACTGGCTGGCGCGCAGGTCGAAGCCGGTGTCGATGCGGTAGGGGCGCAGCATGGGCAGGCGCAGCACGGGCAGGCCGGTGTCGGCCTCGATCTTGCGCAGCAACTGTTCTACCTGCGCGTCGTCGCGCCCGGTGGCCACGAACCACAGGTTGGTGGTGTGCTCGCGTTCGTAGTTGTGGTTCACGCCGGCATGGCTGGAGACGCTGGCGGCCACTGCCTCGAGCCGCTCGGGGGGGACCGCCATGGCGGCGAGCAGCGAGGCGCCGCCCGCACCGGGGGCGAACACCGCGCCGATGCGGCTGAGCGTACCCTCGCGCTGCAGCCGCGCGTAGTGGGCAAGAACCTCGGCGGCGCCCAGGCCCAGGGGCGCGCCAATCGCCGCGAACGGCTCGGGCAACAGCGGAAAGCCGCGCTGCCAGGGGTTGAGCAGGGCAAGGTCCAGGGCCTGCTCGGGGGGATGAATGCGCATGCGTGCCCCAATGTGAAGATCGTCGTTAGAACCCCATGCGTTGTGCGCGTGCGGTGAAGAAGATGCCGCTCGGGGCATCAACAGGCAGCGTGGCCTGCGTTTGCAGCGTGTGCGTGTCGTAGACCTGCACGCGGTTGTCGTCGCGGCAGCTGATCCATACCGATTCGCCGCGCGGCGTGAATTCCATGTGCAGCACGGCCTTGCCGGGCTCAAGCGTTTGCACTACGCGTTGGCTCGGGGTGTCGATGACCTGCACGCGGTTGTAGTCGGGGACCGAAAAATTGACCCAGACCTGGCGCCCGTCAGGGCGTGCCATGACGAAGACCGGCTGCCCCGCGACCGGGATGCGCCCGACCTCGGCCCAGGTGGCGGTGTCGACGATGAGCACCTCGTGGCGCCCGATGGCGGGCAGGTAAGCGTGGCGCCCGGCCACGGCCCAGCCGCGTAGGTGCGGCATCTTGTACACGGGCAGGGGCTGCTGGCCGCGCCCGTAGCCGCCCAGGATACGGCGCGCGCGTGGCGACTCTTCCCACAGATCCACCATGGCCAGGCCGTCTTCGCCGAACAGACCCGCGATGTAGTGGCGGCCGTTGGGTGACACCAGGGCGTCGTAGGGCTGCTTGCCGATGCCTTCCAGCGTGGTGACGCGGGGCTTGCGCGGGTCGGCACAGTCGGCGATGCAGATGGCACCGGCATCGAACAGGCTGTAGATGAAGCGGCGCTGCGGCAGGTCGGCCAGGCCCACAACGCGCGAGCGCTCGCCGCTGGGGGTGAGGGCGGGCAGGTCGGCCAGCAGTTCCAGCGTGGCGGCGTCGAACACCTTGATGCCGCCGGGCGTGTAGTTTTGCGCGACGACCAAGCTGCCGTCGGCGCTGATGGCGCCGCCAATCGAGTTGCCCGCCTGCATGACGCGGGCGGTGATGCGCTGTGTCAGGATGTCCACCTGGGTCAGCCCGCCGTCGCGGCCGAAGACGTAGGCGAAGCGCTCGTCGCGCGAGAACACCACCGAGGCGTGCGAGAGGTCGCCCAGGCCGGTCACGCGGCCAATGGCTTCGCGGCGGCTGGTGTTGACCAGGGTCAGCGCGCCTTGGGCGCGCTCGATGACCACGCCCAAATCACCCGTGCCCTGCAGTGCAGGGGCCGGGGCGGACGTGGCCAGGGAAGAGGGGGCCGCGCAGCCGCTGGCGAGCAGCGGCGCGCTGGCACTGAGGGAGAGCAGGGTGCGCCGGTTCATCATGGGGCGGAGCTCCTGTTTTCTTCGGGGAAGCCGCTGGCCAGTTGCTCGGCGATCCACCGCGCCTCGGCGCCCTGGAGCATGGCACTCCAGGGGGGCATGGGCGTTCCGGGGATGCCGTGCAGGATGACTGCGGCCAGATAGTCCGGGGGTTTGCCGGCCAGGGCCTGGCGCGTGAGCGCCGGCCCGAGGCCGCCGGTGAGACGCATGCCATGGCATGAGCCGCAGTCCTGCCGCACCATGCGCACGAGCTGCGCGGTGCGCTCGGGGCCAGGCACGGGCGCTGGCGCGGTTTGCGCGCCAGCCGCCGTGGCCAGCAGCACCCCAGCCAGGGACAGGACGGCGGAACGTGGCATGTCAGGTCTCCAATCGCAGCATTACATCAATAGACGTCGTGCTGGGTGTTGTACACGTTGAAGTGGCCAGTCGGGGTGATCAGGCGCGGATCCTTGATGACTTTCTTCAGCTTCAGCGTCTTGTCGTCCACGACGACCAGGGCGCTGGCCTTGTCCTTGGCCGACCAGACGGCGAACCACACTTCATCACCCGCCTTGTTGTACTCGGGCTGCACCACGCGCTTGGCGCCGCCATCGTCGGGCAGGCCGGCCCACTCGGCGATCGGCAGGGTCTTGTAGCCCTTGTCCAGGTTGTTGATGTCGTACACCACGATGGACTGAGACACCTTCGGATCCGGGTTCAGGGGTGCGTCAGACCACAGGTTCTTGGACTTGGGGTGGCTCTTGACGAACAGAGCGCCACCGCCCGGGCCCTTGATCTTGGCGACTTCCTTGAAGGCATATTGCTTGTGCTTCTTGGGGTCGGTGCCGATCAGGGAGATGGTTTCATCGCCCAGGTGACCTGTGGCCCACACCGGACCATAGGTGGGGTGCACGAAGTTCGCACCACGGCCCGGGTGGGGAATCTTGCCCACTTCGACCAGACCGGCCAGTTCGCCGTCCTTGGCGTCAATCGCAGCAATCTTGTTGCTGTTGTTGGCCGCCACCATGAAGTAGCGCTTGGAGGAGTCCCAGCCGCCGTCATGCAGGAAGGGGGCCGAGCCAATCTCGGTCATCTTCAATGCCTTCAGGTTGGAGTAGTCCACCAGCAGCGTCTTGCCGGTTTCCTTCACGTTCACCAGGAACTCGGGCTTGTAGTGCGAGGCCACGATGGACGCCACACGCGGCTCAGGGTGGTATTCCTGTGTGCCCACGACCATGCCACGGGTGGAGACGATCTTCAGCGGCTCCAGCGTGTCACCGTCCATGATGGTGAACTGGGGCGGCCAGTACGAACCGGCAATCGCCAGCTTGTCTTCGTAGCCCTTGAATTTGGAGGTGTCGACCGAGCGTGCTTCCAGGCCCACGCGGATTTCGGCCACGTTGTCGGGCTTTTCCATCCACAGGTCGATCATGTTGATCTTGGCGTCGCGGCCGATCACGAACAGGTAGCGGCCCGAGGCCGACATGCGCGAGATGTGCACCGCGTAGCCGGTCTTGACGATGTTGATGATTTCCTTGGTATCACCGTCGATCAGCGCCACCTCACCGGTGTCACGCAGCGTGGTGGAGAAGATGTTTTCCAAGTTGTACTTGTTCATCTTCTTGGTCGGACGCTTCTCTGGCGGCACGATGACCTTCCAGGTGTTCTTGGCGTCTGCCAGGCTCCACTCGGGGGGGGTGGGGGGGTCTTGCTGGATATATCGCGCCATTAGGTCCACGGTTGCCTCGTCGAATTCGCCCGAGGTCTGCCAGTTCGGCATACCGGCGGGCGAGCCGTAGGCGATGAAGACCTTCAGGTAGTCCGTGCCCTTGCCCAGCGTGATGTCCGGGGTGAGCGGCTTGCCGGTGGCGCCCTTGCGCAGCACACCGTGGCAGCCGGCGCAGCGCTCGAAGTAGATCTGGCGCGCGCGGTCGAACTCGGCCTGCGTCATCTTGGGCGCCTTGGGGTTCGTGCTCTGGTACATCGGCACCTCGGCCAGCGGCGAGCCGCCGGCCTGGTAGTTCTTCTCCGCCTCCGCGACAGGCTTTTGCGCCATGGCGGTGGCCGACACCAGGGTGGCGGCCGCTAGCGCGACCAGCCTGGCAATTCTTTTTGCGGTCATTGTGGGTCCTCTGCGTCAGGGATCAGCACATGGGTAGTGTCCGTGGCGGATGCCGCGGCACTTCTCGCGAGGTCGCTGTCCATTCCCCTCTTCTTGCGAGTAACCGCATCGTCGCTGGGGGTGGGCCTGGCTGTCCTTGAACTGGTTCAAGGACGGCGCCATGCATGCGCCCGAACAATGCCTGCACCACGATGCCGACAAAGAAAGGCCGCCATGAAGTTCGTTGAAGATGCGCGCTGGTTCCGTGCCCCGCCCCGCGAGGAATGCGCCAACACCCCTCTGCCGCCCGGGCGCGTGAGCCTGGTCGGCGCCGGGCCGGGCGACCCCGAGCTGCTCACGCTGCGCGCCGTCAAGGCGCTGCGCGGCGCGCGCCTGGTGCTGTACGACCACCTCGTCGGCAAGGAGGTGCTGCGCTACGTGGCCGAGGATGCCGACCTGATCTACGTCGGCAAAGAGTCATCGCACCACACGCTGCCGCAGGAGTCGATCATCGACCTGATGGTGCGCCTGGCGCGCAGCGGCCGTCCTCTGGTGCGGCTCAAGGGCGGCGACGGCTTCATCTTCGGCCGCGGCGGCGAGGAGGCCCAGGCCCTGGCCGAGGCGGGCATTCCGTTCGACGTGGTGCCCGGCATTACGGCCGCCCAGGGCGCGGGGGCCTGCGCCGGCATCCCGCTCACGCACCGTGACCACGCGGCCACGCTGGTGTTCGCCACCGGCCACCTGCGCGGCGACAACGAGGTGGCGCTCGACTGGGAGCTGCTGGCACGTCCGCGCCAGACCGTGGTGATCTACATGGGCATCGGCACGCTGCCCACCATCTGCGCCGAGCTGGCGCGCCACGGCCTGCCTGCCGACACGCCGGCGGCGCTGGTCGAACAGGCCTCGCTGCCCACGCAGCGCTGTATCACCGGCACTCTGCAGACGCTGCCCGCGTTGGCGCAGGAGCACCGCGTGCGCCCGCCGGCGCTCATCGTCATCGGCGGCGTGGTCGCGCTGCAGCCGCAACTGCTGCACGGCATGCGCGGCCTGGCGCAGCCGCTGGCGTTGTAACAGGGTACTTCTCTTTCGATAGCTGCCAGCGCTTTCCTAGAAAGGGCTGGAGGCCGATTGGGTGCCTAATTTTTCTGCGGGCCCGTGCGGCGCAACGCTTTGAGGCATCATGGCTGCTTCAAGGAATTCCGCCGCCATGCAACAAGACATTCTCATCAACTGGTCCCCGCAGGAAACGCGCGTCGCGGTGGTCGAAAGCGGCGCGGTGCAGGAACTGCACGTCGAGCGCACGCTGGAGCGCGGCCTGGTCGGCAACGTCTACCTGGGCAGGGTTTCGCGTGTGTTGCCGGGCATGCAGTCGGCGTTCATCGACATTGGCCTGGAGCGCGCGGCCTTTCTGCATGTGGCCGACGTGTGGCAGCGCCAGGAGGGCGGCGAGGCGCCGATGTTCGCGCGCAAGGGGGAGCCATCCGTGCCCATCGAGAAGCAGGTGTTCGAGGGCCAGTCGCTCATGGTACAGGTCATCAAGGACCCCATCGGCAGCAAGGGCGCGCGCCTGTCCACGCAGATCAGCATCGCTGGGCGGCTGCTGGTGTTCCTGCCGCAGGACGACCACGTGGGCGTGTCGCAAAAGATCCCACCCGCTGAACGCGACGCGCTGCGCGCGCGCCTGCAGGCGCTGGTCGGCGACAAGGCCACGGGCGGCGGCGGGGGCTTCATCCTGCGCACCAATGGCGAGGACGCCAGCGACGAGGAACTGGCCGAGGACATCGCCTACCTGCGCAAGACCTGGGCCGGCATTCGCCAGGCCGCTATGCGCCTGCCGCCGCTGTCGCTGCTGTACCAGGACCTGAACCTGTTGCAGCGTGTGCTGCGTGACATCGCCAGCGAGGAGACGCAGAGCATTCGCATCGACTCGCGCGAGCAGTTCGCTGCGCTGCAGCAGTTCGGGCGCGAGTTCATGCCTGCCGCGACGGCCAAGCTGCAGCTGTACAAGGGGGAGCGCCCGATCTTCGACCTGTTCGCCATCGACGAGGAAATCGCCCGCGCGCTGGGGCGGCGCGTGGACCTGAAGTCGGGCGGCTACCTGATCGTGGACCAAACCGAGGCACTGACCACCATCGACGTGAACACCGGCGGCTACGTGGGTGCGCGTAACTTCGACGACACCATCTTCAAGACCAACCTGGAAGCCGCGGGCGCCATCGCGCGCCAGCTGCGCTTGCGCAACCTGGGCGGCATCGTCATTGCCGACTTCATCGACATGCTGCGCGAGGACCACAAGAGCGCCGTGCTGGCCGAGTTCAAGAAGCAGCTTGCGCGCGACCGCGTCAAAACCATGGTGGGCGGCTTCTCGCAACTCGGCTTGGTGGAAATGACGCGCAAGCGCACGCGCGAATCGTTGGCGCACATGCTGTGCGAGCCGTGCCCCACCTGCCACGGCGTCGGTGAGGTGAAGACCGCGCGCAGCGTGTGCTACGACATCCTGCGCGAGGTGCTGCGCGAGGCGCGCCAGTTCAACCCGCGCGAATTCCGCGTCATCGCCTCGCCCAAGGTGGTGGAGCTGTTCCTTGACGAGGAAAGCCAGCACCTGGCCGGGCTGTCGGACTTCATTGGCAAGCCTATCTCGCTGCAGGCCGAAAGCTCAATGGGGCAGGAGCAGTACGACATTGTGCTGCTGTGAGTTTTTTAACGTGCAGTGACGTTCTATTTTTTCTAAAAAATTCCTTTTAAATCATTGGCTTGTGAAATTAACTATCCAATGTGGTGCGCTTTGATGTACTGTCATTCAGCCTAAAATGTGTAGCTGCATGAGTAGCTAGTCCGCCCTGAACAACGCGCAAGCCGTTGATCTGACACGTAGTTTTGCTGATTGATGGGCGCAGGACTTGCAAGGTATGGTTTTGCCAGTACCTGTTTTCTTGCAAATTCCTCCGAGGAGTCCGATGCGCCCGAAGCCTTCCCAGCCCTAGAGCGGCGAGTTGTTCCGCCCGCGCCTGGACGAGCAGATCAACATGCGCCACCCGCTGGTACGCCTGGCTGGCTTGATGGACTGGGAGCAGATCGAGCGGCACTTTGCCAGCCACTTCACCTCGGGCCGCGGCCGCCCGCCGCTGGCGCCGCGTCTGGTCGCCGGCTTGCTGTACTTGCAGCACGCCAACGATGCTTCTGACGAGGCAGTTGTGAACACCTGGGTGGAGAACCCGTACTGGCAGTTCTTCTGCGGCGAGACCTACCTGCAGACTGAGTTGCCCATCGATCCCAGAAGCGTGACGCGCTGGCGCCAGCGCATCGGCGAGGAAGGCGTGGAGGTGCTATTGGCGATAACCATCGAGGCCGCCAGGGCTGCGGGGCTGATCAACAAGGCCAGCGTGCAGCGGGTCATAGTGGACACCACCGTCATGCCCAAGGCCGTGGCGCACCCCACCGACAGCCGGCTGCTAGACAAGAGCCGCCAGCATTTGGTCAAGGCGGCCGAGGACAACGGCCTCAAGCTGCGCCAGATCTACAACCGCGTGGCCCCACGGCTGGCCGCGCAGATCGGGCGCTACGCACACGCCAAGCAGTTCAAGCGCATGCGCCGGGCCGTGCGCAGAGGGTGTGCAGAATTTTGTGTAAACGGTCAATCCAACGCCGACGCAAGTCGGCCTGTCCGTAAGCACCATGAGTACCAAGAAACACGACGTACCCGAAGAACTGCTGTCTGGCCTGCTGGCTAACTACAAGAAGCCTGAAGACCTCATCGGCGAGAACGGCCTGCTCAAGCAACTGACCAAGCTGCTGGTCGAGCGAGCTTTGGACGCTGAGCTGACTGAGCACCTGGGCCATGAACGCAACGAGGCGGTGGCCAACCCCGCTGGCAACACCCGCAACGGCAAGAGCAGGAAGACCCTCAAGGGCGATTTCGGCGAGTTGCCCATCGAGGTGCCTCGCGACCGTCACGGCAGCTTCGAGCCCCAGCTCATCCCCAAGCACCAGACCCGCTGGGCCGGCTTCGACGACAAAATCATCTCGCTGTACGCCCGTGGCATGACGGTGCGCGAGATACAGGCTCACCTCGAAGAGATGTACGGCACCGAAGTTTCGCCCAGTCTGATTTCCTCGGTGACGGACGCCGTGGCCGATGAGGTCAAGGCCTGGCAGGCCCGGCCGCTGGAGCCGATTTACCCCATCGTCTATCTGGACTGCATCCATGTGAAGGTGCGCGAGGGCGCGGTGCGGGTCAAGGCGGTGTACCTGGCCATCGGCATCACCATGACGGGCGACAAGGAGGTGCTGGGCCTGTGGCTGGCGCAGACCGAGGGTGCCAAGTTCTGGCTGCAGGTTGTGACCGAACTGCGCAACCGGGGCGTGCAGGACATCTTCATTGCCTGCGTCGATGGGCTCAAGGGCTTTCCTGACGCCATTGAGGCCGTCTTTCCCAAGGCGGTGGTGCAACTGTGCATCGTTCACATGGTGCGCCACAGCCTGAACTACGTCTCATGGAAGCGCCGCAAAGAGGTGGCTGCCGACCTGCGCCGCATCTACACGGCCGCCACCGCCGAAGAGGCCGAGCTGATGCTCGGTGAATTCGAGGACCGCTGGGATGCCGAGTACCTGCCCATCGGTCAGTCTTGGCGCAGGAGCTGGAGCCGCTTGACCCCGTTCTTTGACTACCCGCCGGAAATCCGCAAGGTCATCTACACCACCAATGCCATCGAGTCGGTGAACATGAGCCTGAGGAAGCTGACCAAGAACCGGGGCTCGTTCCCCAGCGACGAGGCGCTGACCAAGCTGTTCTACCTGGCCCTGCGCAACATCAGCCAGAAGTGGACC
>NZ_CYIG01000005.1:222500-224301 GCF_001298675.1 Paenacidovorax caeni | reverse complement strand
ATACAAGCGAATTCATAGAGACGAATCATTAATTTGATTGCGTGCTTGGCATAACAATTTGACGGTATGTCAAAGTTATAGGGTCAAGCCGCACGAGCAATTAGTACTGGTTAGCTTAACGCATTACTGCGCTTCCACACCCAGCCTATCAACGTCCTGGTCTAGAACGACTCTTTAGGGGGCTCAAGGCCCCGGCAGATCTCATCTTGAAACGAGTTTCCCGCTTAGATGCTTTCAGCGGTTATCTCTTCCACACTTAGCTACCCTGCGATGCCACTGGCGTGACAACAGGTACACCAGAGGTGTGTCCACTCCGGTCCTCTCGTACTAGGAGCAGGCTTCCTCAAATCTGCAGCGCCCACGGAAGATAGGGACAAAACTGTCTCACGACGTTTTAAACCCAGCTCACGTACCTCTTTAAATGGCGAACAGCCATACCCTTGGGACCGACTACAGCCCCAGGATGAGATGAGCCGACATCGAGGTGCCAAACACCGCCGTCGATATGAACTCTTGGGCGGTATCAGCCTGTTATCCCCAGAGTACCTTTTATCCGTTGAGCGATGGCCCTTCCATACAGAACCACCGGATCACTATGTCCTGCTTTCGCATCTGCTCGACTTGTCAGTCTCGCAGTTAAGCACGCTTATGCCATTGCACTATCGTCACGATGTCCGACCGTAACTAGCGTACCTTCGAACTCCTCCGTTACGCTTTGGGAGGAGACCGCCCCAGTCAAACTGCCTACCATGCACTGTCCCCGATCCAGCTAATGGACCTAGGTTAGAACCTCAAACGCACCAGGGTGGTATTTCAACGTTGGCTCCATGAGATCTAGCGACCTCACTTCAAAGCCTCCCACCTATCCTACACAGATCCGTTCAAAGTCCAATACAAAGCTACAGTAAAGGTTCATGGGGTCTTTCCGTCTTTCCGCGGGGAGATTGCATCATCACAAACATTTCAACTTCGCTGAGTCTGCGGAGGAGACAGTGTGGCCATCGTTACGCCATTCGTGCAGGTCGGAACTTACCCGACAAGGAATTTCGCTACCTTAGGACCGTTATAGTTACGGCCGCCGTTTACTGGGACTTCAATCAAGAGCTTGCACCCCATCATTTAATCTTCCAGCACCGGGCAGGCGTCACACCCTATACGTCCACTTTCGTGTTTGCAGAGTGCTGTGTTTTTATTAAACAGTCGCAGCCACCGATTTTTTGCAACCCCTTTTGGCTCCCTCTGTACGAGTTCACCTACTTGGGGCATACCTTCTCCCGAAGTTACGGTATCAATTTGCCGAGTTCCTTCTCCGCAGTTCTCTCAAGCGCCTTAGAATACTCATCTCGCGCACCAGTGTCGGTTTGCGGTACGGTCGTGTGTAGCTGAAGCTTAGTGGCTTTTCCTGGAAGCAGGGTATCACTCACTTCGTCTGCAAGCAGACTCGTTATCACCCCTCATCTAAGCCCGGCGGATTTGCCTACCGGGCACGACTACAGGCTTGAACCAACATATCCAACAGTTGGCTGAGCTAACCTTCTCCGTCCCCACATCGCACTACACATCGGTACAGGAATATTGACCTGTTTCCCATCAACTACGCATCTCTGCCTCGCCTTAGGGGCCGACTCACTCTACGCCGATGAACGTTGCGTAGAAAACCTTGCGCTTACGGCGAGGGGGCTTTTCACCCCCTTTAACGCTACTCATGTCAGCATTCGCACTTCTGATACCTCCAGCATCCGTTACCAGACACCTTCACAGGCTTACAGAACGCTCTCCTACCACGTGCAATAAATTGCAC
>NZ_CYIG01000005.1:0-217500 GCF_001298675.1 Paenacidovorax caeni | reverse complement strand
CCAGCTCGCGCGGAAAGGCGGTGAGCAGCCCGGTGATGACCGCGCCAAACAGCCCGATCACCACGTAGATCAGTCCGCAAGACGCCGCTGCGGTGTAGCGCTTGCTGCGGTCCTCATGCGCCTCCGGCCCCATGCAGATGGCCGCGGTAATCGCACTGAAATTCAGCGCAAAAGCACCGAAGGGCGCCAACACCAGCGTGGCCAGCCCGGTCATGGTGATAAGGCGCGACACGGGTAACTGGTAGCCCGTGGCACGCATCACCGCCACGCCTGGCAGGTTCTGCGATGCCATGGTGACCACGAACAGGGGCAGCGCCAGACTCACCAGCGCCGAGAGGCTGAAGTGCGGCATGGTGAACACCGGCATGGCCAGCTCCAACTGCACGGCCGACCAGCGCATGTCCCCGCGCAGTGCAACGAAAAGCACCGCCGCCGCCAGTGTGACGACGACCGCATAGCGCGGCAGCCGCTTGCGCGCCAGCAGGTAGGCCGCCAGCATCACCAGTACCAGCGGCAGCGCCGTCTGCGCGGCGGCAAAGGCCTCCAGCCCAAAGCGCGCCAGCACGCCCGCCAGCAGCGCAGACGCAATTTCCATGGGAATGCGGTTCATCACCCGCTCGAACCAGCCCGTCGCGCCCGCCAGCGTAATAAGCAGCGCACACACCATGAAGGCACCCACGGCTTCGGCCATGGAAAAGCCGCCGGCCACCCCGGCCGTGGCCAACACGGCAGCGCCCGGCGTGGACCAGGCCACCATGACCGGCTGGCGCAGCAGCAGCGAGGGCACGAGCGAGCACAGCCCCATGCCCAGCCCCAGCGCCCACATCCATGAGGTGATTTGCGCCGGCGTAGCGCCAAAAGCCTGCGCCGCCTGGAACACGATGGCCACCGAACTGGTGAAGCCCACCAGCACGGCGACGAAGCCGGCGGTGAAGGCCGAAAGGCTCAGGTCTTTAAAAAATCGCATGGCCGGCCATTCTGCCTGTTGCCAAGCCCCCTTGCGTTCGCTATGAATTAAAGAGCTGGAAGCGCTTACCCAGCAAGGGCTACAGAGGGCTTTTACTCAAATCAGCAAGGCGGCCAGGGCCGCCAGCGGCGCCGTCTCGGCGCGCAGCACTCGCGGCCCCAGCGTCACCGGGGCAAAGCCCTGGCCCAGCGCCATCGCCTCTTCGGCAGCGCTGAGCCCGCCTTCGGGCCCCGAGAGAAACCACAGCGCGCCCTGCGGCGCAGCCCCCTCGCGCAGCGCCCGGGTTTCGGGGCGCAGGGACAGCAGCAGGCGCTGGCCGGGGCCCGCTGGCGCCAGGGTGGGCAGTACCTCGGCCAGCGTGGCCATGGGATGCACCGTGGGCACGCGGTTGCGCCCGCACTGCTCGCAGGCCGCCACGGCCACAGCTTGCCAATGGGCGCGCTTCTTGTCGGCGCGCTCGCCCTTGAGGCGCAGCACGCTGCGCTCGGCCGCCACCGGCGTGATGCTGGCCACGCCGAGTTCGGTGGCTTTCTCGACCAGCCAGTCCATGCGCTCGCCCGCCGTGATGCCGGCCAGCAGATGCACGGCGCGGGCGGCCTCGCGCTCTAGCGCCAAGTGGGCGTCGATGCGCACGCGCACGCTGTTGCGGCCCATGTGCAGCACGATGGCTTCAAACTCCCCGCCCTGGCCCTGCGCTCCGCCATCAAACAGTGTGATGGCATCGCCTGGCTGCAGGCGCAGCACTTGCACATGGCGCACGGCGCCTTCGGGCAGGTCGATTTCGGCGCCGCAAACCAGCGGTATGGGGCTGTAAAAGCGGGGCATGCTGAACTGTTTGCTCTTGGTTTGCTATTGAATAGTGAGCTGCTAGCGCTTGCCCAGTATGGGCTGGAGGCTATTTTTATGCAAAATCGTCACATCCGCCCAAACGCGTAGCCCACAGGCGCGCTGGTGCCCTCGATCTGATCGACCAGGCGCAGCAAAGGCGCCAGTTCGCGGTAGCGCGTGGCCGTGGCACGGATGTAGGCGATGAAGCGCGGTGCGTCCGCCAGGTACTTGGGCTTGCCGTCGCGCAGTGTCAGCCGCGCGAAGATGCCGGCCACCTTCAGGTGGCGCTGCAGGCCCATCCATTCGACGGCGCGGTAGAACTCGCCAAAGTCATCGCCCCAGCCCGAGGCGCTGCGCGCGCCGAGCAGGCCCGCGCGGCGCGCCTTCTCCCAGTAGCGCACGGTGACGTCAATGACAAAGTCCTCGTCCCAACTGATGAAGGCATCGCGCAGCAGGCTGGCGATGTCGTAGGTGATGGGGCCGTACACCGCGTCCTGGAAGTCCAGCACGCCGAGCCGCGCCCCGGTGGACGGCACCATGAGGTTGCGCATCATGAAGTCGCGGTGCACGAACACGCTGGGCGCGGCCAGGCTGTTGGCGACGATGCGGTCAAAGGCCTGGGCCAGCGTGGCCTGCTGCGCAGCATCGAGCGCCACGCCACGGTGCCGGGCCACGTACCAATCCGGAAAAAGCTGCAGCTCGCGGCGCAGCAGCGCCTCGTCATAGGGCGGCAGCACGCCGGGGCGCGACGCCTGCTGCCAGTCCAGCAGCGCATCCACCGCCAGCCGGTACCAGTCCAGCGCGGCCTGGGGTTTCTCAGGGTTCAGGACCTCGATCACCGTTTGCACGCCCAAGTCGGACAGGAGCATGAAACCGTGCGCCTCGTCCCAGGCCAGGATCTCGGGTACCCGCAGGCCCGCCTGCTGCATCAGCGCCTGCACCTGGACGAAGGGGCGGCAATTCTCTTTGTCAGGGGGCGCATCCATCACCACCAGGCTGGCACCGCTGGCGGTGTCCAGGCGCAGGTAGCGGCGGAAACTCGCGTCCGCGGATGCGGGGCGCAAGGTTTCGGGACGCAGGCCGTGGACGGCCACCAGCGGGGCGATCCAGGCGCTGAAGGCGGTCTGGCGCGCCGCATCGGGCCAAAGGGAAGAGGATGGTGCGGTGGACGGGGAGGAAAGAGGGGCGCTCATGGATAATCCGATTCTACAAACCGCCCCGCCCGCCTTGCTCTTGGGGGCGGTCTCCTTTGTCGACGTGCTTTCCCCGCCCACCAACGTGCCTTCCCGCGAGCCCACCGCCGAGCTGCATTGCCGCCCCCGTTTGACGCACAGCGCGCTGGCTGTGGCGCTGCTGGCCTGGTCGCTGGCGCCCACCGCCTGGGCCCAGGAGGAGACGCCCGCGCGCCCACTGCGCGCCAGCCCCCTGTTGCAAGAGAAGATCGCCCCCGAGGTGCGCAACCAGTTGCCGGTGTTCGTGCGCGGTGACCGCATCGAGGGCCAGGCCGACGTGAACGCCGTGGTCGAAGGCAACGCCGAGCTGCGCCGTGGCGACACGGTGATCCGGGCCGACCGCCTGGAATACACCGTGTCCGATGACCTGGCGCAGGCGCGCGGCCACGTGCGCATGAACCGCGCGGGCAACATCTATGAAGGCTCTGAGCTGAACCTGCGGGTGGAGGCGTTCGAGGGCTTTTTCAGCGACGCACGCTACCGTTTCCTCGCCACCGAGGGACATGGCGAATCAACGCGCGCCGATTTCATCGACGCTGCCCGCTCCGTGGTGCACCAAGCCACCTACACCACCTGCCAGCGCGACGAAACGGAAAGCTGGCAGCCCGACTGGATGGTGCGCGCTGAGCGCATCCACCTCGACACCGAAGAACAAGTGGGTGTGGCAGAAAACGCGCGACTGGAATTCAAGGGGCTGTCTTCGCCCGCCATCCCGCGCCTGAGCTTCCCCCTGTCGGACAAGCGCAAGTCCGGCCTGCTGCCGCCCACGCTCATTCCGGTGGACAGCGTCAACGGCCCCACGGTAGCCCTGCCCTACTACTGGAACATCGCGCCCAACCGCGACGCCACCATCACCCCCATGGTCATGGCGCGCCGCGGGCTGAACCTGGGTGCCGAGTTCCGCTACCTGGAGCCGTCGTACCAGGGCGAGATTGGTGCCAGCTACCTGCCCAACGACAAGCTGGCCAGCCGCAACCGCTGGTCCTACACGGTTAGGCACTCAGGGCTTATCAACAGCCCCCTGGGCGGGCTGGGCCTGGGGCTGAACCTCAACCGCGTCAGCGACGACGACTACTGGCGCGACTTCCCGCGCATGGCCTTGCAGGGCACCGGGCGGTCGCAGCTCATCCAGCGCCTGCTGCCCAACGACGCTTCGCTGAACTGGAGCCAGGGCGACATATCCATGGTGGCGCGCACGCTGCGCTGGCAAACGCTACAGGACGTGACGGCGCCCATCGTCCCGCCCTACGATCGCCTGCCCCAGCTCACCTGGCGCTACGCACCCTCCAGCCTCGGGAGCAGCTTCGACGCCAGCGTCGAGGTGGACACCACACGCTTTCACGCCGACCGCCTGCTCACCGGCCAGCCCAACGCGCAGCGCAGCTACACCATGGCGCAGCTCAGCCGCCCGTTCCTCGCGCCCTGGGGCTTCGTCACCCCGCGCGTGCAGGTGCACGCGACGCACTACGAGTTCGACGGTGCCCTGACCAACGGCGCGCGCACGGCCAGCCGCGTACTGCCCACCTTCAGCCTGGACAGCGGCCTGGTATTCGAGCGCGAGGCCGAGTATCTGGGCCGCGCCTTCACGCAGACGCTGGAGCCGCGCGCCTTCTATACCTACACGCCGTACCGCGACCAGCGCCTGCTGCCGGTGTACGACACCGCGGCGAACGACTTCAACTTCGCCACCGTTTTCACAGAGAACGCTTTCACCGGCAACGACCGCCTGGCAGACAACAACCTGCTCACGCTTGGCCTGACCTCGCGCCTGCTGAACCCCACAACCGGTGCTGAAGTGCTGCGCCTGGGCGTGGCGCAGCGCGTGCGCTTCTCTGACCAGCGCGTGACGCTGCCGGGCGTGGCGCCGCTGGACGAGCGCCTGTCCGATCTGCTGCTGGGCGCCGCCGTCAACTGGACGCCCCAGTGGGCCACCGAAGCGACGGTGCAGTACAACCCCAAGGACCACCGCTCAATCCGCTCTACCGTGGGCGGGCGCTACAGCCCGGGTGCCTACCGTACGGTCAGCGCAGCCTACCGCTTCCAGCGCGACATGAGCGAGCAGATCGACGTCGGCTGGCAATGGCCCATCAATGACCTGTGGGGCGACAAGGGCCGTGACCTGGGCCCCGGCCGGGGCCAGGGTGGCGGGCGCTGGTACAGCGTCGGACGCCTGAACTACAGCACCATGGAACGCCGCCTGGTCGATGCCGTGGTCGGCTTCGAGTACGACAGCTGCTGCTGGATCGGCCGCGTGGTGCTGGAGCGCCTGCAGAGCGGGCAGACCCAGACCAGCACGCGCCTGCTGCTGCAGCTTGAATTCGTCGGGTTCACCCGCCTGAGCCTGGGCTCCAACCCCCTGTCCAGCCTGAAGCAGAATATCCCGCGCTACCAGTACCTGCGTGAGCAAGTCAGCCCACCCAGCCGTTTTAGCCAATACGACTAGCCCGATTCATCCGATGCGCACCTTGTTGAACCATCGAGCCCTCGCCCTGGGCCTTGCCTGCCTGGGCTTCCTGGCCCACCCCGCTGCCCAAGCGCAGAAACTGCGCCTGCCCGGCGGCGCCGGCCCGTCGCTGGCCCGGGACCAGGGCAGCACCAAGGTCTCGCCCGCCGCCGCTGCGGCCGCCGAAGCGGCTGCGGCCGTGCCCGGCATTCGCCAGGCGGACTACATCGTCGCCATCGTCAACTCCGAGCCCCTGACCAACAACGAGGTCAAGGCACGCGTGGCGCGCGTGGAAAAGACGCTCTCTGGCCAGGGCATGGCCGTACCGCCCCAGGACGTGCTGGCGCGCGAGGTGCTGGAGCGGCTGATCCTGGAAAAGATCCTGCAGCAGCAGGCCGTGGAAAGTGGCGTGCGCGTGGATGACTACGCCGTGGACCAGGCTGAGCAGAACGTGGCGCGGCAGAACGAAATTTCGGTCGAAGACATGCACCGCCGCCTGGCCGCCGAAGGCCTGGACCCGAAACGCTTCCGCCAGGAGCTGCGCAACCAGCTACTGGTGCAGCGCCTGCGCGAACGCGAGCTGGAATCGCGCGTGCGCGTGAGCGAGGTCGAAGTGGAGCAGTACCTGCGCGAGCAGCAGGGCAGCAGCGGTGCCAACGCGCCCTTCGCCATCAACCTTGGCCACATCCTGGTCAGCGTGCCGGAGAACGCCAGCGCTGCCGTGGTCGATGCAGCCCAAGCGCGCGCGCAAGCTGCGGCGGAAAAGGCCCGCGTGAGCGCCAGCGACTTCGCCGCGCTGGCACGCGAGTACTCCGACGCACCGGAGGGCAAGCAAGGCGGCCAACTCGGCCTGCGCCCGGCGGACCGCTACCCCGAACTGTTCATCGACGCGGCACGCAAGCTGCCGGTGGGCGGCGTGGCCGGCCCCGTGCGCTCCGCGGCCGGCTTTCACGTGCTGAAGGTGCTGGAGCGCACCAGCGCCGGGATGCAGGCCATGGTCACGCAAAACCACGTGCGCCACATCCTGTTGCGCACCAATGCGCAGTTGAACGAGGCCACGGCGGCCGCGCGCCTGGCCGACTACCGGCGGCGCATCCTGACTGGCCAGGCCAGCTTCGAGGCCCTGGCACGCGAGCACTCGCAGGACGGCAGCGCCGCGCAGGGCGGCGACCTGGGCTGGGCTGCGCCGGGCCGCTACGTGCCAGAGTTCGAGCAGGCCGTGCAGACGCTGCAGCCCGGCGAGGTCAGCCCGCCGGTGGTCTCGCGCTTTGGCGTGCACCTGATCCAGCTGGTGGAGCGCCGTGAGGTGCCACTCACCCCGCGCGAACAACGCGAACTGGCGCGCGATGCCGTTCGCGAGAAGAAGCTGGAAGACGCCTACACCACCTGGGCACAGGAGCAGCGCGCGCGCGCCTACGTCGAATACCGCGAGCCGCCGCAGTGAGCTCCATCCCCACGGCACTATGAAGCACATTCCGCGCAAGCGCTTTGGCCAGCATTTCCTTTGCGACGACGGCATCATCGACGCCATCGTGCGCGCCATCGCCCCGGTGGCCGGCGAGCCGATGGTCGAGATCGGCCCCGGATTGGCCGCCCTGACACAGCCCCTGGTCGAACGCCTGGGACGGCTCACGGTGGTGGAACTGGACCGCGACCTGGCCGCCCGGCTGCGCCAACACGGCCAGCTCCAGGTGATCGAATCGGATGTGTTGAAGGCGGACTTTGCGCAGATTGCGCAAGCGCTGGGCGCTCCGAAAATCCGGGTCGTGGGCAACCTGCCCTACAACATCTCAACCCCGATCCTGTTCCATCTGCTGGGCTACGTGGACTGGATCCAGGACCAGCATTTCATGCTGCAAAAAGAGGTCATCGACCGCATGGTGGCCGCCCCCGCCACCGGCGACTACGGGCGCCTGTCGGTCATGCTGCAGTGGCGCTACGCCATGGAGAACGTGCTGTTCGTGCCACCGGAGAGCTTCGACCCGCCGCCGCGCGTGGACAGTGCCGTGGTGCGCATGGTGCCGCACGCCCAACCCGCGCCGTTGTCACAGGCGGTGCTGGAGGAGTTGGTGCAGACCGCGTTCAGCCAGCGGCGCAAGCTGCTGCGCCACACGCTGGGCCGCTGGCTCGAAGCACGGCAGTTCACCGGCCAGTTCGACACCCAGCGCCGCGCCGAAGAGGTGCCAGTGGCCGAATACGTGGCGCTGGCCCAGCAGTGCTCCTGAAAAAAGAGCTGCTAGCGCTTACCCAGCAAGGGCTGGAGGTTATTTTGACCAGGAATCCCGTTCAGGCGGCATTGCGCCAGTAACCGGCGTTGAACGGGCTGCTCATACACAACGCCAAGGGAGAAACGTCGACCAGCGTGTCCGCCGACACCATCTGCGCAGCGCCCGGCAGGGCGATGTCCACGGCGGGGGCCTCGGTCGCCCGTTCTGCTTGGCCAGCAGATGCAGAACGGGCTACAGAAAAGAATAGAAACAGCGGAACGCGATCTTGCGGTCGGCCCAGTAGTCGGCGGCATCGCGGAAGATGTCTAGCAGCTGCTCGCGCGCTTCCTTGTCGAACTTGACGGTGGTCGGAATCTGGTCAAGCACCACGATGAAGCCCGGCTGCGGGCCCGCCTTGTGCAGCGGGTCGGTCATGCAGTCGTACAGCGCATCGAAATTCTTGCCGAAATGGGCCGGAAAGGTGAACTGCGTGGCGATCAGCTCCAGCACATCCTGCTTGGTCTGGGCATGCGCCAGGTTGGCATACAGGAAATGGTGGCCCAGGCTCTGCGCGGCGGCAAGCAAGTCGGCCACGCGGTAGGCGCGGATGGACTGCACGATGTTGGCGCGCACGCCGCGCATGGGATTGTCCTGGTGGTGACGAAGTGGCGTTTCCATCTCCGCTGCTCTTTCTTTATCGAAGAAGCCCCCCAAGGGAGCCAAGTTGCGAGGCACGGGTGCGCGCTCCGCCAAAACGTGGGCTGCGCCAGCGCAGGCGCCAGCATGCCGGTGAAGCTGCCGCGCGTCCAGCGTCATTGCACAATTTCCCGGAAACTGGCGTAGTGGTCGCTGGTGTAGTAGCACGCGTCGGGTGTGCGCGGCGCACCGCCGCACACGATGCGCCGGGCACCGCGGCTGCGCACGCCGGGCGTCTTGACCGTGTACTCACGCCAGTAGCCCCGTGGATGTGCGGGCAGCAGGCGTTCGCGGTTGCCGAACACCGTGCCGTCCTTTTCATAGGGGAACGGGCCACCCGCGCGGATCCGCGCGTAGGTGGTGCGCCCCTGGGGCGGCAACTCGGCCAACGTGATGGTGGGGGAACCCTCGTGGGGCAATGGGCCACGCGCCGCTGCGGGCGCCGGGGCGAGTACGCAAGCTGCACCCACAACGCATGCAAGACCGGCTCGCAACGCCTGGATGGCTACAGCCTTCAGCATCGACTACACCTTTCGGCAAATTACGGGTTAACCCGAAATTTAAGCCTACTAGTGTCGCCCAAAGCCCCCCAAAAAGCAAGCGCCTGCCCAAAAAACAGGCAGACAACTTGCTAAGGAATTGCCTCTAAAGTTAGCGCACGCTCTCGCCAACCTGTTCACGCGCTCTCAGCGCGCGGCATTGGCGTCCGCCACCGTGAGCGCCGTCATGTTGACGATGCGCCGCACCGTGGTGCTGGCCGTAAGGATGTGCACCGGCTGGGCCGCCCCCAGCAGCACCGGGCCGATGGCGATATTGCCGCCGGCGGCGGTCTTGAGCAGGTTGTAGGAGATGTTGGCCGCATCGATGTTGGGCATGACCAGCAGGTTGGCATCACCTGCGAGGGTGCTGTGCGGCATGAGCGTGGCGCGCGCCTTGCCATCGAGCGCCACGTCGCCATGCATCTCGCCATCAACTTCAAGCCAGGGTGCCTGCACGCGCAGCAACTCCAGCGTCTGGCGCATCTTCACCGCGCTGGGCTGGTTGCTGCTGCCAAAGTTGGAGTGCGACAGCAGCGCCGCCTTGGGCTTGAAGCCGAAGCGCATCATCTCCTCGGCGGCCATGATGGTGATCTCGGCCAGTTGCTCGGCGCTGGGATCGTAGTTGACGTGGGTGTCCACGACGAACACCTGGCGCTCAGGCAGCATCAGCCCGTTCATGCAGGCATAGGTCTGCACGCCGGCGCGTCGGCCGATCACCTGGTCGATGTACTGCAGGTGGTGCGCCGTGTGGCCCCAGGTGCCGACGATCAGGCCATCGACCTCGCCCTTGTGCAACAGCATGGTGCCAATCAAGGTCAGGCGTCGGCGCAGCTCGATCTTGGCGATGGACACCGTCACGCCCTTGCGCTCGGTCATGCGATGGTAGGTCTGCCAGAAATCGCGGTAGCGGTGGTCGTTCTCCACGTTCACCACGTCGTAGTCGCGGCCTTCCTGCAAGCGCAGGCCGAATTTTTCGCAGCGCTGCGCAATGACGGCCGGGCGGCCAATCAGCGTGGGGCGTGCGATCTTCTCGTCCACCACGATCTGCGCCGCGCGCAGCACGCGCTCCTCCTCACCCTCGGCATAGGCCACGCGCTTGCGCTGCGCCTTCTTGGCCATCATGAAGATGGGCTTCATGGTGGTGCCGGACGCGTAGACAAAGGTCTGCAAGTGGTCTCGGTAGGCGTCCATGTCGGCAATGGGGCGCAGCGCCACGCCGCTGTCCTCCGCAGCCTGGGCCACGGCAGGGGCGATCTTCATCATCAGGCGCGGATCGAACGGCTTGGGAATCAGGTACTCGGGGCCAAACGAGAGCTGCTCACCCACATAGGCCGCCGCTACCACCTCGCTCTGCTCGGCCTGTGCCAGCTCGGCGATGGCGTGCACGGCGGCAATTTCCATCTCGGTGGTGATGGTGGTGGCACCACAGTCCAGCGCGCCACGGAAGATGTAGGGGAAGCACAGGACGTTGTTGACCTGGTTCGGGTAATCGGTGCGGCCCGTGGCGATGATGGCGTCGTCGCGCACGGCCTTCACGTCCTCGGGCGCAATCTCGGGGTTGGGGTTGGCCAGCGCGAAGATCAGCGGGCGCGGCGCCATGGCGCGGACCATGTCCTGCTTGAGCACACCGCCGGCCGACAAGCCGAGGAACACGTCGGCATCCGCGATCACCTCGGACAGCGTGCGTTGGCTGGTCTTCTGCGCGAAGAACGACTTGTCGTCGTCCATCAGCTCGGTGCGGCCCTCGTAAACCACGCCCGCAATGTCGGTCACCCAGATGTTCTCGCGCGGCATGCCAAGCTTGACCAACAGCCCCAGACACGCGAGCGCAGCCGCCCCTGCACCGGACGCCACGAGTTTGACCTGGCGCATGTCCTTGCCGGCCACTTTGAGGCCATTGAGGATGGCGGCCCCCACGACGATGGCCGTGCCATGCTGGTCGTCGTGGAAGACCGGAATGTTCATGCGCTCGCGCAGCTTGCGCTCGACGTAGAAGCAGTCCGGCGCCTTGATGTCCTCCAGATTGATGCCGCCGAAAGTGGGCTCCAGCGCGGCGATGATCTCGACCAGCTTGTCCGGGTCCTTCTCGTTGATCTCGATGTCGAACACGTCGATGCCCGAGAACTTCTTGAACAGCACAGCCTTGCCTTCCATCACCGGCTTGCCCGCCAGCGGGCCGATGTCACCCAAACCGAGCACCGCCGTGCCGTTGGTGACCACGCCGACGAGGTTGCCCCGGCTGGTGTACTTGAAGGCCGCCGCCGGATCCTTGACGATTTCTTCACAGGGTGCTGCCACGCCGGGCGAGTAGGCCAGCGCCAGATCGTGCTGGTTCACCATCTGCTTGGTGGCGGCGATGGCCACCTTGCCGGGCTTGGGAAACTCGTGGTATTCCAGCGCCGCACGGCGCAGCAGTGCGCGTTTGTCAGTGGGGGTCGGGGCCGTGTTCTCGGACATCTTGCTTCTCCAGCGAAGGCAGGGCCGGCGGACGGAGCATGTAGGCCTGGACTCCGCCGGCGGGGTACAGGAGCCCGATAGGGCCCCAAGGGGGAGCCGATTTTAGGCCGCTCACCTTCCCCCGCGCTGGCGAGTGAAACACTTGTGATGGGCAGGTAGTCAATACCCCCCGCCCATGCCCATGCGCCCAGCGCCCGAAGTTCAGAAGCCCCGCGCCTGCGGCGCGTGCACCACGACACGGTTGCGCCCCTGCTTCTTGGCCGCGTAAAGCGCCTGGTCGGCGCAGACAACAAGCGCCCGGGGCTCCTGGCTGCTGTCGGGACACGCTGCCACGCCGCACGACAGGGTGGCGGCCAACTCGCACTCGACGGTGCGCACCCGCAGCGCCTCAAACGCCTGGCGCAGCACCTGCGCGCGCTGCGCCGCCACAGCCACCGGGGTGTTGTCGAGCACCAGCATGAACTCCTCGCCGCCGAGGCGGCACGCCACGTCCTGGGGCCGCACGTGACGCAACAGCAGTTGTGCCAGCGCCTGCAGCACCGCATCGCCCGCGGCGTGGCCATGGGTGTCGTTGACCCGCTTGAAATGGTCGATATCGATCATCAGAAGAGACAGCGACGCGCCCTGGCTGGCGCAGCGCTCCAGCATCGGGGCGAGGACTGTATCCAGGTGGCGCCGGTTAAACAGGCCGGTCAAAGGGTCGCGCAGCGCCTGTTCGCGCAGCTGCGCCTGCAGGGAGCGGATTTCATCGAACTGCCCGCGCAGCTGCGCGTGCACCGCATGCTGGGCGATGGCCCGCTCATAGCCGTCGCGCGCAAATGCGAAGAGGTACAGCCCCAGCGCCGCCATGCACAGCGCCGTGGTGCGCAAATCGGTCTCGGGGTGCCAGTGCAGCGGCACCGCCAACGCGACCAGCGCAATCCCCACCCCTATGTTCAGGAGGAACCGCACCCCGCCGCGCCCACCGTGAAAAACCACCATGTTGATGCAGCCCGAAGCGCACAGAATGAAGGTGATCCACAGCGGGAAGCCTAGTGCACTCACCCACATACCCGCCAGGACGATATCGGCGTCCATGTTGTGCATTTCCGCGCGCCGCTGGTCGTCCGCGCGGCGCGCGCGCCAATAGGCCAGGTGCGGATAGACCAGATAGTTCAGCGCCAGGGCCACCCACCCCCAGGCCGGTGCGCCGATGGTCAGCAGGTGCGATCCCAGGGCCACGAAGAGCAGTACGTAGGACGCACTGCGGTTGCGCCGATTCATGCGCACCGTCCAATGCACACTCTCTCGGCGGGTGGACTCGGGGGGCGATTTCATCTGCAGACGGGTTTTGTGCGAACGACTGTAACAGGGTGCATCGCACGCTTGCGGCCAAACTGGCGCCCTCGCAGGCATCTTTTCGCGCCCTCATGCCGCCGCACGCCCCCCCACGGACAAAGCCGCCCACGGCGAACAACCGGGGCGGCATGGGGGAAGACGGAGGAAGGTCGGCTCAGCGGCTGCTGGGGAAGCTGAACACCGCGCCTTCGCGCACACCCGCGCTCGGCCAGCGCTGGGTGATGGTCTTGCGCTTGGTGTAAAAGCGCACGGCATCCGGGCCATAGGCGTGCAGGTCGCCAAACAGGCTGCGCTTCCAGCCGCCGAACGAGTGGTAGGCCACCGGCACGGGCAAGGGCACGTTCACGCCCACCATGCCCACCTGGATATGGTCGGTGAAGTAGCGGGCAGCCTCGCCGTCGCGCGTGAAGATGCAGGTGCCGTTGCCGTATTCATGGTCGTTGATGAGCTGCATGGCTTCCTGCAGCGTCTTCACGCGCACCACGCCGAGCACGGGGCCGAAGATTTCTTCCTGGTAAATCTTCATGCCGGGCTTGACGTGGTCGAACAGGCAGGCGCCCAGGAAGTAGCCTTCCTCATGGCCGGCCACCTGCACGCCCCGGCCATCGACCACCAGCGAGGCACCCTCGGCCACGCCGCTGTCCACATAGGCCTTCACCTTCTCGAAGTGCGGCTTGGTCACCAGCGGGCCCATGTCGTTGCTGTTGTCCGTGCCGGGGCCGACCTTCATCTTGGCGATCTCGGTCTTCAGGCCCGCGATCACGGCGTCACCCACTGCGTCGCCCACGGCCACCAGCAGCGGGATGGCCATGCAGCGCTCGCCGCACGAGCCGTAGGCCGCGCCCATCAGCGCGCTGACGGCGTTGTCCACATCGGCGTCGGGCATCAGCACGGCGTGGTTCTTTGCACCGCCCAGGGCCTGCACGCGCTTGCCGTGCTTGCAACCCTCGGCGTAGATGTATTCGGCAATCGGCGTGGAGCCGACAAAGCTCACGGCCTTGACGCGGGGGTCTTGCAGCAGCGTGTCCACGGCCAGCTTGTCGCCGTTGACCACGTTGAGCACGCCGGGCGGCAGGCCGGCTTCCAGCGCCAGCTGGGCAATGAACAGCGCGCTGGTGGGGTCGCGCTCGGAGGGCTTGAGCACGAAGGTGTTGCCACAGGCCACGGCCATGGGCCACATCCATAGCGGCACCATGGCCGGGAAGTTGAACGGCGTGATGCCTGCGGTGACGCCCAGCGCCTGGAATTCAGACCACGAGTCGATGCTGGGGCCCACGTTGCGGCTGTGCTCGCCCTTGAGCAGCTCGGGCGCGTAGCTGGCGTATTCCACGTTCTCGATGCCGCGCTGCAGCTCGCCGTGCGCGTCGGCCAGCACCTTGCCGTGCTCGGCGGTGATCAGGGCGGCGATCTTGTCGGCGTTCTCTTCGAGCAGCACTTTGAGCTTGCTCATCACGCGGGCGCGCTTCAAGGGCGGTGTGTTACGCCAGGCGGGGAAGGCTGCCTCAGCGGAGGCGATGGCGGCCTCCACCGTGGCCTGGCTGGCCAGCGCCACGCGGGTGGTCGATTGGCCGGTGGCGGGGTTGAACACGGGCTGCGTGCGTTCGGTGTCGGCGACGAGCTGGCCGTCGATCAGATGGCCGATGGTCTGGGTCACGTTGTTATCGTTCTGCATGGTTTAGGGGTCAAATGGGCCTCTAGCGCTTATCCAACAAGCGCTAGCAGCTATCAAAATTGATGAATCAAGCGGTTTCAGCCAGTGCGTCGCCCAGGGCGCTGACCAAACGGTCGATCTCCGCTTCCGTGCTAATAAAGGGCGGCGCGAGCTGGATGGTGTCGCCACCGTAGCGCACGTAGAAGCCCTTCTCCCAGCACTTCATGGCGATCTCGTAAGGGCGCTTGGCGGGCTCGCCGGGCAGGGCGCTGATGGTGATGCCCGCGGCCAGGCCGTAGTTGCGGATGTCGGCCACATGCTTAGCCCCTTTCAGGCCGTGCACGGCGTTCTCGAAGTAGGGCGCCAGCGCCTTCACGCGTCCAAGCATGTCTTCCTTCTGCAGGATGTCGAGCACCGCGTTGCCCGCCGCACAGGCCACGGGGTGGGCCGAGTAGGTGTAGCCGTGCGGGAACTCCAGCATGTACTCGGGGCCGCCCTGCGCCATGAAGGTGTCGTAGATCTCTTTGGTGGCGATCACGCCGCCCAGCGGCTGCGCGCCGTTGGTCACCTGCTTGGCGAAGTTCAGGATGTCGGGCGTCACGCCAAAGGCCTCGGCCCCGGTCCAGGCACCGCAGCGGCCAAAGCCGGTGATGACCTCGTCAAAAATCAGCAGGATGTTGTTCTGCGTGCAGATTTCGCGGATGCGCTGCAGGTAGCCCTTCGGCGGGATCACTACGCCGGCCGAGCCCGAGAAGGGCTCCACGATCACCGCAGCGATGTTGCTCGCATCGTGCAGGGCGATCACGTCGAGCAGCTTGTCGGCCAACGCGCGGCCGCCGTCCTCGGCCATGCCCTTTTGGAAGGTGCCGGCCGGCGGCTGGGTGTGGGGAATGTGGTCCGCCTCCACGCCCTGCCCGAACAGCTTGCGGTTGCCCACGATACCGCCGACCGAGATGCCGCCGTAGTTCACGCCGTGGTAGCCCTTCTCGCGGCCGATCAGGCGCGTCTTGGTGCCCTGGCCCTTGGCACGCCAGTAGGCGCGCGCCATCTTGAGCGAGGTGTCGGCCGACTCGGAGCCCGAGCCTGTGAAGAACACATAGTCCAGCCCGGCGGGCGTCAGCTCCTTGATCTTGTTGGCCAGCGCGAACGACGCGGGGTGGCCGAACTGGAAGGCCGGCGCGTAGTCCAGCGTGGCGGCGGCGCGGCCGATGGCCTGGGCCACCTCGGTGCGGCCATGGCCCAGGCCCGAGCACCACAGGCCCGACAGGCCATCAAAAATCTTGCGGCCTTCGGCGTCGGTGTAGTAGGCGCCCTGGCCGCCCACGATCATGCGCGGCTTGGCCTTGAAGTTGCGGTTGGCGGTGAACGGCATCCAGTGCGCGTCCAGCCAGGCGGCGTCCATGCGCGGGGCGGTGGTGGTTTCGTCGATCACGGCAAAAGACATGGCGGTCTCCAGAAAGGGAATGCACGCATTGTTGGCGCCCGCCATAATTCGTTGAAGCAACAAATATCCACGTTCACTTGCCAGTTTATGCAAGTAAAAACCGCCCCCCGCCAGCGCGCCGTGCTGGGCCAGCTCAGCGACATGGACCTGCGCCTGCTGCAGGTGTTCAAAGCCGTGGTCGAGTGCGGCGGCATGGCCGCGGCCGAGCTGGAGCTGAACATCGGCACCAGCACCGTGAGCCGCCACGTCAAGGACTTGGAAACGCGCTTGGGCCTCACGCTGTGCCGCCGCGGCCGCACGGGCTTCGCGCTCACGCCCGAGGGGCAGCGCGTGTACGAGGAAACGCTGCGGCTGCTGGCCTCGGTGCGCGGCTTCCTGGGCAGCATCGACGACATCCACACGCGCATGGGCGGCGCGCTCGCCATCGCGGTGTTCGACAAGACGGCGAGCAACCCCGCCGCACGCATCGGCGACGCCATCGCCGCCTTCACGGCCCAGGCGCCGCATGTGCAGCTGCAGTTGCATGTGGGGTCGATCAACGCCATCGAGCGCGGCGTGATCGACGGCAGCTACCAGGTGGGCATCATCCCCGCGCACCGCAGCTCGCAAAGCCTGGTCTATAGCGACCTGTTCGGCGAAACCATGCTGCTGTACTGCGGCGTGGGCCACCCGCTGTTCGGCCAGCCGCCGCAGGCGCACGCGGCCCTCGACTGGGACGCGCTGCGCGCCTACCCGTTCGCGGGCCTGGGCTACCACTCGCCCAACATGGAGCTGAGCCACCAGGCGCAGCTCACGCGCAGCGCCACCGGCTTTGACCAGGAATCCATCGCCACGCTGGTACTGTCGGGGCGCTTTCTGGGCTTTCTGCCAGACCACTACGCCGAGGCCTTTGAGAGCCAGGGCCGCATGCAGGCCGTGAACCCACAGCAGCTGCACTACCACTGCCGCTTCGTCAGCCTGGTGCGGCGCTCGCCCGCGCCGAGCCGCGCGGCGCAGGCCTTTGTGCAATGCCTGCAAGATGCACATGCCGCGGCCTGATGCCCCCCAAGAAGATTCGTACAACACGTTCCCGGAGACAACACTCATGAACATTGCCCGCCTGCTGCAGCGCAGCGCCTCCCTGTACCCTGACCGCCCGGCGCTGCGGGTGGGTGCCCAGCCCTGGTTCACCTACGGCCAACTCGGCGCACGCGTCGCCGCGCTGGCCGCGCACCTGCGCCAGCAGGGCATCGGCCCGGGGGACCGCGTGGCCCTCTACGCTGCCAACGTGCGCGAATACCTGGAGGCCCTGCACGCCGTGTACTGGGCGGGCGCCGTCACCGTGCCGGTGAACTACAAGCTGCACGCGCGCGAGCTGGAGTACGTGCTGCACGACAGCGGCGCGGCGCTGCTGCTGGTTTCGCCCGAGCTCGCGCCCGCTGCCACGCCGGTAGCGCCCCCTGGCACGCAGGTGCTGGTACTGGGCGCACCCGCCTACGAACAGGCCATGCACCAGCCCCCCCTGCCGGTGCAGGAGCGCGCACCGGACGACCTGGCCTCGCTCTTTTACACCTCGGGCACCACGGGCCGGCCCAAGGGCGTGATGCAGACCCACCGCAACCTGCTGGCCATGACGGCCTGCTACTTCACCGATGTGGACGACGTGGATGCGCGCGACGCCATGGTTTACGCCGCACCCATGTCGCACGGCGCCGGGCTGTACAACTTCGCCCACATCCTGCGCGGTGCGCAGCACGTGGTGCCGGCCTCGGGTGGGTTCGAGCCCGCGGAGCTGCTCGATCTGGCCCAGCGCGTAGGGCGGCTGGTGCTGTTCGCCGCACCCACGATGGTCAAGCGCCTGGTAGACCACGTGGAGAGCGCTGGCGGCCCGGACGGCGCACCGGCGGTCTCGGGCTTCAAGACCATCATCTACGGCGGCGGCCCGATGTACGTGGACGACCTGCAGCGCGCACTGGCCACGCTCGGGCCCTGCCTGGTGCAGATCTACGGCCAGGGCGAGAGCCCCATGACCATCACCGCCCTGGCGCGCGAACACCTGCTGGACCGGGCGCACCCGCGCTGGCTGCAGCGCATCGCCTCGGTGGGCGTGGCCCAGTCGCTGGTGGAGGTGCGCGTGGTGGACGCCGCCGGCGCGCCGCTGCCCGTGGGCGAAGTCGGCGAAGTGGTGGTGCGCGGCGAGACCGTGATGCCCGGCTACTGGAACAACCCCGAGGCCAGCGCGCAGGCGCTGCAGGGCGGCTGGCTGCACACGGGCGACACGGGCAGCCTGGACGCGGACGGCTTTCTCACGCTCAAGGACCGCTCCAAGGACCTGGTCATCTCCGGCGGCTCCAACATCTACCCGCGCGAGGTGGAAGAGGTGCTGCTGGCGCACCCCGCCGTCTCCGAGGTGGCCGTGATCGGCCAGCCCGACGCCGAGTGGGGCGAGGTGCCCGTGGCCTTCGTCGTCGCCCGCGCGGGCGCGGCGCCCGACAGCGCCGCCCTCGACGCCTGGTGCCTGGCGCAGATGGCCCGCTTCAAGCGCCCGCGCCACTACCACTGGGTGGCCGCGCTGCCCAAGAACAGCTACGGCAAGGTGCTCAAGACCGCGCTGCGCGCCGGGCTGGCGGACGCACAGGATTCATAGGGAAATCGGGCTCCAGCGCTTGTACAGAAAGCGCTGACAGCTCTTCTTTCAGGAGCATCTGTCCCAGCCGGGACATCCACCGTGGCGCCTGGCCTTATTATTTCGCACGCGAAATAAATAACCCGTGCCATGGCCCACCCACCCCGTCTCGTGTACCTGCTGGGCAGCGCCCAGCGCCGCCTACAGCAATGGATCGCCGCGCAGCAGGAGCGCGCCGCGCTGTCGGGCACACGCCCGCCCACACCGGCGCAGGCCGGCGTGCTGTTCGTGCTCGCGCGCAGCGACGGCATCACGATGGGCCAGTTGGCCGAGGCGCTGGACCTGGCGCCCTCTGCCGCCTCAGGCCTAGTGCAGCGCATGGAGGCACTGGACTGGGTGGCGCGCCGCCCCAGCCCGCACGACGCCCGCACGCTGCAGCTATGGCTTCTGCCCGCCGGCCAGGCGCAACTGCCCGCCCTGCGCACTGCCACGCAAAGCATCAACCAGCGCCTGACTGCGGGCTTCACCGACGCCGAGCTGCACACCGTGGCGCGCTGGCTGGAGCATGTGCAAACCCTTGGAGACTCCCATGACTGACACCCCCGCCACCGCGCAGCCCGGGCCTGAGCCGGTGGACATTGCCTGCGCCGACGGCGTACGCCTGCGCGGCCACTTTTTTCGCGCAGCCCCAGAGGTGGCCACACAGCCGCTGCCGGTGCTCCTGTCACCGGCCACGGGCGTACGCCAGCAGTTCTACTGGCACTTCGCCGGCTGGCTGGCGCAGCAGGGCTACGCCGTGCTGGTGTTCGACTACCGGGGCATCGGCCAGTCGCTGCACGGGCCGCTGGCGCGGTGCGATGCACGGCTCGTGGACTGGGGCCAGCGCGACCAGGTGGCGGCGCTGCAGTGGCTGCTGGCGCGCTGCCAGGCCGCGCAGGCCATCCTGGTGGGCCACAGCGCGGGCGGGCAGATGCTGGGCCTGCTGCCCAACCACGCGCAGGTGGCGCGCCTGGTGGGCGTGGCGGCCTCCAGCGGCTGGTTCGGCGGCATGCGCCTGGCTTTCGCGCTCAAGGCCCGGCTGGGCCTGCGCGTGCTGATGCCGCTGGCCTCGCGCTGGCTGGGCTACGCGCCCACCTCGCGCATCGGCCTGGGCGAGAACCTGCCCGCCGCCGTGGCGCGCCAGTGGGGCCAGTGGTGCGCCGCGGGCGGCTACGCCACCAACGCCGTGCGCGGCCAGCCGGCGCAGGACTTCCACGCCCAGGTGCGCACCCCGGTCACCGTGCTTTACGCCACGGACGACGACATCGTCACCCCGGCCACGGTGCAGGACCTGCTGCGCACCTGGCCCGCCGCCCCGCGCAGCAGCCTGGCCGTGCGCCCCGCAGACCACGGGCTGCGCGCCATCGGGCACATCCACTGGTTCCGCCCGTCGCACCAGGCGCTGTGGCCGCTGATCGGCGCGGCGATGCAGGGGTGAGCGTGAGACGCATGCGGGCACGGAAATAGGAGGAAAAACAGCCTCCAGCGCCCGCCCAAAAAGCGCAAGAAGCTCTCAAAAAGAGAGCAACCATGCCACCAGCAGCCGCAGTGTCACAAGCCTGCACACCAGTGACCCAATCTGGAACACCCGGTGCCATGGCCTGCAACATCGCACCCCGTGCCGCGCCCTTTTCAGCGCCTGCCCCCTGTGCGCCAGGGCTGGCACGAAGCTTGATTACTCCTTGCCCAGCCAGCCCCCCGGCCCCGGCACCACCCTCAAGGAGACTTCCATGGACATGTTTGAACTCAAGCGCTTCAACCTCGACATCGCCTACCCCTACAAGCAGCAGTACGACAACTTCATCGGCGGCAAGTGGGTCGCGCCGCTGGCGGGGCGCTATTTCGACAACGTCTCGCCGATCACCGGCAAGGCGTTCTGCAAGGTGGCCCAGTCCGACGCCAACGACGTGAACCTGGCCCTGGACGCCGCCCATGCCGCGCAGGACAAGTGGGCCCACACCTCGGTGACGGAGCGCGCCAACATCCTGCTGAAGATCGCCGACCGCATGGAGCAGAACCTGGAGCTGCTGGCGATTGCCGAGACCATCGACAACGGCAAGCCGCTGCGCGAGACCATGGCGGCCGACATTCCGCTGGCCATCGACCACTTCCGCTACTTCGCGGGCTGCATCCGCGCGCAGGAAGGCGGCATCTCCGAGATCGACGCCAGCACCGTGGCCTACCACTTCCACGAGCCCATCGGCGTGGTCGGGCAGATCATTCCGTGGAACTTCCCGCTGCTCATGGCTTCGTGGAAGCTGCCGCCCGCGCTGGCCGCCGGCTGCTGCGTGGTGATGAAGCCGGCCGAGCAGACGCCCGCCTCGATCATGGTGCTGATGGAGCTGATCGCCGACCTGCTGCCGCCTGGCGTGGTCAACGTGGTCAACGGCTTCGGCAAGGAAGCGGGCGAGGCGCTGGCGACGAGCAAGCGCATCACGAAGATCGCCTTCACCGGCTCCACGGCCGTGGGCCAGCGCATCCTGCACGCCGCCGCCGACAACCTGATTCCCTCCACGGTGGAGCTGGGCGGCAAGAGCCCCAACATCTTCTTCGCCGACGTGATGGAGCAGGACGACGAGTTCCTCGACAAGGTGATGGAGGGGTTCTCGATGTTCGCGCTGAACCAGGGCGAGGTCTGTACCTGCCCGTCGCGCATCCTGATCCAGGAATCGATCTACGACCGCTTCATCGAGCGCGCCGTCAAGCGCGTGCAGTCGATGAAGCAGGGCCACCCGCTGGACAAGACCACCATGGTCGGCGCGCAGGTGTCGCAGGCGCAGCTCGAACGCATCCTGGGCTACATCGACGTGGGCCGCCAGGAAGGCGCGCAGTGCCTCACGGGCGGCGAGCGCAACCGCCAGGGCGGGGACATCGACGACGGCTTCTTCATCAAGCCCACGCTGCTGTTCGGCCAGAACGACATGCGCGTGTTCCAGGAAGAAATCTTCGGCCCCGTGGCCTCGGTCACCACCTTCAAGACCATGGAGGACGCCATCCGCATCGCCAACGACAGCGAGTACGGCCTGGGCGCCGGCGTGTGGAGCCGCAACGGCACCACGGCTTACCAGATGGGCCGCGCCGTCAAGGCCGGGCGCGTGTGGACCAACTGCTACCACCTGTACCCCGCGCACGCGGCCTTCGGTGGCTACAAGAAGTCGGGCATCGGGCGCGAGAACCACAAGTCGGCGCTGTCCAACTACCAGCAGACCAAGAACCTGCTGGTGAGCTACAGCCCCAAGGCGCTGGGCTTCTTCTAAGCCCCCGCTCGGCCCGCACAGCCGGGCCGGATGCCTGCACAGGGCGCGGCCTGGCCGCGCCCTGCCTTCCCCTACGCCCACTTCCTTTTTCTCGTGCAAGGAGCCTCCATGCATGCCGTCCCACTGATGTCGTTCGCAGCCTGCGGCGGCCTGCTGGCCCTGGCCCAGGCGGCGCAGGCACAGGTGCAGGCTCCGGCCCTGCCCGATGTCACCGTGCGCAGCACCCTGGTGCAATCGCCGCTGGACTACGCCCCGGCCTCGGTCACCCTGGTCGATGGCGACCGGCTGCGCGACCGCCAGTGGCAGGTCAACCTCTCGGAAGCGCTGTCCACCACGCCTGGGCTGCTGCTGCAAAACCGCCAGAACTACGCGCAGGACCTGCAACTGTCGATTCGCGGCCACGGCGCGCGCTCCATGTTCGGCGTACGCGGCGTGCAGATCCTGGTGGACGGCATCCCCTCCACCATGCCCGATGGCCAGGGCCAGGCCAACAACATCGACCTGCAATCGGTCGAGCGCATCGAGGTGCTGCGTGGGCCCTACTCCACGCTGTACGGCAACGCCTCGGGCGGCGTCATCAACGCCTACACCGCGCGCGGCGAGGGCAGCCCGCGCATCGACAGCAGCTTCGCCATGGGCAGCAACGGGCAGAAGCGCCTGGGACTCAAGGCGCAGGGCGAGCGCCAGGGCGTGGGCTACGTGGTCAGCGCCAGCCGCTTCCTGACCGATGGCTACCGCCCGCAAAGCGCCGCCGACAAAAACCTGTTCAACGCCCGCCTGGACACCGACTCCGGCCCGGACAGCCACCTGATGATGGTGGTCAACCACGTGGAAGTCACCGCGCAGGACCCCGGCGGCGCCACGCCCGCCGAGTGGGCCGCCGATCCGCGCTTCGTCGCCAAGGGGCCGATGGACTTCAACATGCGCAAGAGCATGCGCCAGGCCCAGGCCGGGCTAGGCTACGACGTGCGCGTGGACGGCCGCAATGCGCTGCGCCTCATGGTCTATGCCGGGCAGCGCCGCATCACCCAGTACCAGTCCACCCCGGTGGCGTCGCAAACCCCGCCCACCAGCGCCGGTGGCGTGATCGACATGGCGCGCGACTACGGCGGCATGGACCTGCGCTGGGCGCACGACACCCAAGCGCTCAGCCAGCCCCTGAGCCTGGTGCTGGGCCTGTCCGCCAACGTGGTCAAGGAAGACCGCCAGGGCTACAACAACTTCCTGGGCAGCCAGCTCGGCGTGCAAGGCGCGCTGCGCCGCGACGAACGCAACACCCTCGGCAACGCCGACCCCTACCTACAGGCGAGCTGGGCCTTCGCGCCGCAGTGGAAGCTCGACGCCGGGCTACGCTGGAGCCACGTGAAGGTGGACTCCGACGACCGCTACATCACCCCCACCAACGGCAACGACAGCGGCGACACGCGCTTTCGCCGCTGGCTGCCCATGCTGTCGGTGCAGCGCGCGCTGGACGAACGCACCCACGTCTATGCCTCGGCCGGCGGTGGCATGGAAACGCCCACGTTCAACGAGCTGTCCTACCGCCCCGGTGGCCTGCCGGGCCTGAACTTCGGCCTGCAGGCAGCCACCTCCACCAGCCTGGAGCTGGGCCTGCGCCAGCGCCTGGCGGGCGAGCTGCTGCGCGGCCAGTGGTCGGCGGCGCTGTTCCATACCGATACGGACAACGAGATCGTCGCCGCCGACAACACCGGCGGGCGCGCCACCTACCGCAACGCCGGGCGCACGCGGCGCCAGGGCCTGGAGCTGGGCGCGAACCTGCAGCTGGCGCGCCAGTGGCAGCTGAACGCGGCGCTCACCGTGCTCGACGCCACGTTGCGCGACGGCTTTTGCGACAGCAAGGGCGGCTGCATCGCCGCGGGCAAGCGCATCGCCGGCACGGCCCGCACCCAGGCCGCGCTCGGGCTCGACTGGCGCCCCCACGCCGACTGGCGCGTGGGCGCGGACTGGCGCCACGTCGGCGCCATCGCCGCCAACGACAGCAACAGCGTCGAGGCCCCGGGCTATGGCGTGCTGGGCCTGAGCGCCGGCTACACCCGGCAATGGGGGCCCTGGAAGCTCGATGTCTTCGCGCGCATCGACAACCTGGCGGACAAGCAGTACGTGGGCTCGGTCATCGTCAACGAGAGCAACGGCCGCTACTACGAGGCCGCACCGGGGCGGCAGTGGATGGCCGGCCTGAGCGCCTCCTACCAGTTCTGACCATGGCGCCCGCCGAAGACCTGCGCGCCCTCCAGCCCTGGCTGGAGGCCCAGCCGTTCTTCCTGCTGGGCTCGGCCAGCGCGGCGGGCGACTGCGACTGCTCGTACCGCGGGCGCCAGACCGAGGGCGGCGCCGAGCCGCTGCTGCGCGTGGAGGGCGGCACGCGGCTGGTCTTCCCGGACTACCCGGGCAACAACCTGTTCAACACCATCGGCAACCTGCTGGAGCACCCCGCGCTGGCCCTGCTGTTCGTCGATTTCGCGCGGCAGTCCACCGTGCTGGTGCAGGGGCGCGCCGCGCTGGCCGGGCCCGACCCGGACTGGCTCACGGCGCCGCGCACCATCGCCGTCGCGGACTGCCGCGTGCTGCGCGCGCCGGTGGCGGGGCTGCTGCACCTCGTTCCGGCCTGATCAACACGCCAGGAGCCACCATGCGCATCGTCCTCGAAGACCCCGGCGGCCCCGGCATCTTCCATCCGGGCGAACGTGCGGCGCACGCACGCTTCGGCGTGCAAGCGCAGGCGCGCGAGATGCAGGGCACGGTGGCCAGCCACCTGAGCGCGGGCAACGCCCGCTTCATGGCCAGCCAGCCGTTCTTCTTCGCCAGCGTGCGCGAGGCCGACGGCGCCGTCTTCACGCAGATGCTGGCCTGCGTGGCGACGGCCCAAGGCACCTACCCGCTGGTGGCGTTCGGCGACGCGCAGACCTTCTACTTCCTGCTCGGCGAGGCGGCCGGCGCCAGGCTCTGGCAGGCCGTCGCGCAGGGTAACGGCAAGGCAGGCATGGTGTTCGTGGACTTCGCGCGCCGTGCGCGCCTGCGCGTCAACGGTACGCTGCGGCTGGCGGCGCCAGATGCGCTGCCGGGCTTCGCGTGCCCCGTGGGCCATCGCCTGGTGGAGGCACGCGTGGAGCAGGCCTATGCCAACTGCCAGGCCCGCATCGTGCACCTCAAGGCCGCCTGACGCCACCGCGACAGCGGCACACTTTTTGCTGCAAATAACCCTTGCGCAGCCTGCAGGTTGTCAAACACCGGTACCGTTCGGACAATCCCCGGAGCAGACGACCACGCCCCTGCGCACGCAGGTCGTGCGCCAGAGACCATAAAAAAGATGGAAACACGTATTTCCATACCCAGGAGACTTTCATGGGCACCATGCCGACCCGGCCATCCGACATGGCCGTGCAGACACCGCCGCCGCTACCGGACGCCATCGCCCTCATCGACGAGGCAAACCAGCGCTCGCTCGCGTTTGGCGTCTCCACCGATGACGAGCCCGACTTCACCAGCCTCGGCATCGGCCACCTGAAGGACTCCCTGGAGGAGAACCGTTTCCTGTTCCAGCATGCCGTACCGGTGATGGAAACGCTGCGCGGGCAGATCGCCAACACCCACAGCATGGTGCTGCTGACTTCGGCACAGGGCATGGTGCTGCACTCCATGGGCGACAGCGATTTCCTGGAAAAGGCCAGCGAGGTGGCGCTGGTGCCCGGCATGGACTGGAGCGAGAAGACCAAGGGTACGAACGCCATCGGCACGGCCCTCACGGCGCAGCAGGCCATCACCGTGCATGGCGACCAGCATTTCATGCGCACCAACCATGCGCTGACCTGCTCGTGCGCGCCCATCCTCGCCCCCTACGGGGAGATCGTCGGCGCGCTGGACGTGACGGGCGACCACCGCAGCTACCACCAGCACACGCTGGCGCTGGTACGCATGTCGGCGCAGATGATCGAGAACCACATGTTCGCGAGCAGCTTCCCGAAGGCGGTGCGCCTGCATTTCCACGCGCGCCCCGAATTCCTGGGCACCCTGGTCGAGGGCATCGCCGCCTTCACGCCCGAGGGGCGCTTTCTCTCGGCCAACCGCAGCGCGCAGTTCCAGCTCGGCATGTCGTTCGGCGCGCTGCAGGCGCACACCTTCTCGTCGCTGTTCAACCTGCCGATGTCGGCGCTGTTCGAGCTGTTCGCCGGCAGCGCCGCCACGCCGCACCAGCTGTGCCTGCACAACGGCGTGTCCGTCTGGTGCCGCACCGAGGTCAAGCCCGCCAGCCCCTGGGCCACGCCCATCGTCTCGCCCCTGGCCGATGCCGGCGCGCCGCCAGTGCGCATCGCCCCGGTGCCCAAGGGGCAACTGTCGTCGCTGCAGTACCTCGACACGGGTGATGCGCAGCTGTCGGCCATCATCGCCAAGCTGCGCAAGGTGGTAGACCGCGACATTCCCGTGATGATCCTGGGCGAGACCGGCACGGGCAAGGACCTGCTGGCGCAGGCCATGCACAACGACTCGGTGCGCGCACGCCAGCCCTTCGTGGCCGTCAACTGCGCCTCGATCCCCGACACGCTGATCGAGGCCGAGCTGTTCGGCTACGAGGAAGGTGCCTTCACCGGCGCGCGCAAGAAAGGCGCGTCCGGCAAGATCCTGCAGGCCCACGGCGGCACGCTGTTCCTGGACGAGATCGGCGACATGCCCAAGCACCTGCAGGCGCGGCTGCTGCGCGTGCTGCAGGAGCGCAAGGTAAGCCCCCTGGGTGCGGGCAAGGAGATGGAGGTGGATGTCACTGTCATCAGCGCCACGCACAAGAACCTCAAGGAGCTGATCGCGCGCGGCGACTTCCGCGAAGACCTGTACTACCGCCTCAACGGCCTGGTCGTGCGCCTGCCCGCGCTGCGCGAGCGCAGCGACTTTGGAGCCGTGGTGAAGAAGGTGCTGCATGCGCTCGAAGGCAACGCGCACATCGCCATCGCCCCGCAGGTGATGGAACTGCTGCAGGCCTACCACTGGCCGGGCAACGTGCGCCAGCTGCACAACCTGCTGCGCACGGCCTGCGTGATGGTGGACGACGACTGCACCATCCGCCTGGAGCATCTGCCCGACGATTTCCTCGACGAGCTGCGCGCGCCCATGCACCCCCTGGCCATGCCGCTGCCCGCGCCGGAGCTGCCCCTGGTGCCCAGTGTGGGCGCGCCGCCGCTGTCCACCGACGACCTGGGCGAGGACGGCCACAGCCTGCACGACGTGACCCTCAACGCCATGGCACAGATGTTGCGACTGCACAAGGGCAATGTGTCGGCAGCGGCCAAGGCGCTGGGCGTTTCGCGCAACACCATCTACCGCAAGAAGAACCTGCTGCCGCCCGATCTGCTCGATTGATGGGCCCGTACATGGGCCGCCCAGGAGGTGTTCCATGCCGCAGCCCCGCTACGACCGTTTTTCCGTTTTCCTGCACTGGCTCATGGCCGTGCTGATCGTGGGGCAGATCGCCCTGGGCCTGTGGATGACCGGACTGCCCAAGGACGGCAGCGGCCTGCGCGCAGCGTGGTTCAACGTGCACAAGTCATGGGGCATGGTGCTGTGCCTACTCATCGCCGTGCGCCTGGCCTGGGCGCTGCTGCGCCCGCGCGTGGCGCCGCCGCCCGGGGCCCGTGCCCTGCAGGCGCTGGCCGCGGGCGCCCACCGGCTGCTGTACGCGCTGATGCTGGTGCTGCCCTGGTCGGGGTTCTTCGGCTCGGTGTTTTCCGGCTATCCCATCCGCTTCTTCGGCATGCCGCTGCCCAAGATGGCCAGCCGCTGGGACGGCGCCAAGGAGCTGTTCAGCAACGTGCACCAGTGGGCCGCCGCCGCGCTGGTGCTGCTCGTGGCCCTGCATGTGCTGGCCTTCCTGTACCACCAGTGCATCGTGAAGGACACCCTGCTGCAGCGCATGCGCTGGCCGCGGCGCCGCGCGCGCAACACCTGTTCCACCGTGCAACACTTTTCGTGACACCTGCGCGGCATGTGTTCCATGCGCCGCGACACCACCGGAGAATCAACCATGGCAAAACGCCGCAATGTGCTGCTGGCGGGCTTGTGGGGCATGGCGGCCCACGCCGCGCGCGCGGCCACGCAAGACCCCGCGGGGAGCGACCCGCTGGGCTCGCCGCAATGGCCGGACCTGCGCCGGAAATACACCCAGGAAGCCCCCTTGCGCTTCACCGACGCGGTGCTGGTGCGCACGCCCGCGTTCGCCGACGACGCGCTCAACGTGCCGCTGCAGATCGACGCCCGGGCGCTGCAGGCAGTGGGCGGAGGCATCGCGCGCATGCTCGTCATCGCCGACCGCAACCCGATCCGCGAAGTCCTGGCGTTCGAGCCGCTGCAGGCCCTGCCCCTGCTGGCGCTGCGCATCCGGCTGGAGCAGGCCTCGCCGGTGCGCTGCCTGGTGCAGACGCGCGATGGGCATTGGCACGTGGGCGGGGCCATGGCGCAGGCCGCGGGCGGTGGCTGCACGGTGCCCGGCGTGACGCGCGCCGACGGTTCGTGGAGCAAGACGCTGAACCAGGTGCATGCGCGCTTCTTCGGCAACCTCGCCGACGGCACACGGCGCCTGCGCGTGCAGATCATGCACCCCATGGACACCGGGCTGGTGGCCGGCGTGCCCGCGCTGTACATCGAGCGGCTCGAACTGCAGGACGCCGCGCAGCAGCCCTGGTGGCGCATGCAATTGCACGAGCCGGTGTCGGAAAACCCCCTGCTCACCGTCGAGATGCCGCTGCAAGGCCCGAAGGCGTTCCGCCTGCTCGGGCAGGACAACAACGGCAACCGCATCGATGCCGAGGTGCGGGCATGAAGACACTGAATACCCTTTTCATCGCGCTGGCCTGCTGCATGCCCGCCATGGCGCAGCCCACGAGGACGGCGCCCGACACCGCCCGCCTGGACTACCGCCTGCAGCCGCGCCAGATCGCCCCCGGCACCTGGGTGATCGAAGGTGCGGTGGCCGACTTCCTGCCCGCCAACGGCTGCAACATCATCAACACCGCGTTCATCGCCACGGGCGATGGCGTCATCGTCATCAACACCGGACCCTCGCGCGTGTACGGCGAGCAGCAGCGCCGCGCCATAACCGCCACCCTTGCCGCCGTCACGCCGCAGCCGGTGCGCAGGGTGCTCAACCTCAACCTGCACCCCGACTACTTCTTCGGCAACCAGGCGTGGGACGGCGTGCCGACGCAGGCCCTGGCCGGCAGCATCGCCGGCATGCAGGCCGAGGGCGAGAGCTATGCCGACAACCTGTACCGCCTGTGCGGCGGCTGGATGCGGGGCACGCAGGCCACCCCGGCGCGCCAGGCGCTGGAGCCCGGCAGCTTCACGCTGGGCGATCACCACCTGGAACTGCGCCGCCTGCAGGGCCACACCGGGGATGACCTGGTGCTGCTCGACCACAGCACCGGCGTGTTGTTCGCCGGGGGCTTGGTGTTCGCCGACCGCGTGCCGACCACCCCGCACGCCGATCCGGCGCAATGGCTGCACACCCTGGACCTGCTCGCGCAATGGCAGCGCCAGGGGCAATTCAAGCAGCTCGTGCCCAGCCACGGGCCGGTGGACCAGGGGCTGCTAGGCATCGCCCAAACGCGCGACTGGCTGCGCTGGCTGACGGGCTGGATGCAGGACAGCGCACAGCAGGGGCTGGACCTGAGCGAGCTGCTGCGCATGCCCGTGCCCGAACGGTTCGCCGGCTGGGCCGCGCAGCCCGCCGAACTGCACCGCAGCCTGGCGCAGTGGTATCCGGCCTACGAGCGGCGGGCGCTGCAGCCTGCGCAGCCCTGAAGCGATTGCTCCTTATTCAATAGCTGCCAGCGCTTATTAGACGGGCGCTGGCAGCCATTTTTGCTTGTCATCGCAATCACTTCACGGAGTTCCGCCGGTCCTCCAGGTAGGTGCGGATCGACCAGATGGCCTCCTGCGTCAGCGTGCCCTCGAACGGCGGCATGTACACCCGCCCGTCGCGCGTGCGGCCGCGGCGCACCGTGCCGGCGTAGTAGTCGTCCATCTCCTGGTAGCACACCTTGGCCTTGGCGGCGTCGGCGTAGCCGGCGCATTCCTCGTCGAACTTGCGCAGGTCGGGCGCGATGCCGCCGGAGATGGCCTCCAGCCCATGGCAGCGCGCGCAGTTCTGGTTGTAGGCCGAGCTGCCGATGCGCAGCGCCTCCTTGTGCCCCTCGCCGCTGCTGTACGGGTTGGACTCGCGCCATTTCGTGCCGAGCTGGGGCAGGGTGCTGGTGTCCACGGCCTGGGGCACCACGTCGCCGTGCGCCAGGGCGGCGGTGGCGCCGCAGGCCAGCGCCAGGGCCAGCAGGCCGCGCCGTGCCGGTACGAAGAAAGATTGCTGCATGGGTTGTCTCCTGATTATGGAAAAGGGATGAACCCGCTTGCGCAATTTGCATGCCACCGCGCATGTGCCCTGGGACGGCGCCGCGCGCTGTCCCAGTTTGCGCCAGGGCGTGCCCGGCTGCTCCTGAAATGAACAGCCGGGCAGCGCGCTGCGCTCCACATTTGAACGCAAGACGCGGCAAACCCCGGCGTACTGCTGCCAAAACCTTCTTGGCACGCCTCTTGCCTCATTGCTGGCGTGATTCATCCACCACAACACAAGGAGACAACCACCATGTCCTCACCGGTATCCAAGCACCTGCGCCTGGGCAGCCTGGCCGCAGCCGCCGCCCTGGCGCTGACGGCCCAGGCCGCCAACGTCAAGCCCGTCACCTGGGAAGAAATCGCCAACGACCACAAGAGCACGGCGGACGTGCTGACCTACGGTCTGGGCCTGACGGCGCAGCGCTACAGCCCGGCCAAGACGCTGACCACCAAGAACGTCGCCGGCCTGGTGCCGGTGTGGAGCTACTCCTTCGGCGGCGAGAAGCAGCGCGGCCAGGAGGCACAGGCGCTGATCCATGACGGCGTGATCTACGTCACCGCCTCGTACTCGCGCTTCGTGGCGCTGGACGCGCGCAGCGGCAAGCGTCTGTGGACCTACGAGCACCGCCTGCCCGAGGACATCCGCCCCTGCTGCGACGTGGTCAACCGCGGCCCCGCTATCTATGGCGACAAGGTGTACTTCGGGACGCTGGACGCGCGCATCGTGGCGCTGGACCGCGCCACCGGCAAGGTGGTGTGGAACGAGAAGTTCGGCGACCACAAGGTGGGCTACACCATGACCGGCGCGCCCTTCATCATCAAGGATCAGAAGACCGGCAAGGTGCTGCTGGTGCACGGCTCCTCGGGCGACGAATTCGGCGTGGTCGGCTACCTGTATGCGCGCGACCCCGACACCGGCAAGGAAGTCTGGGCGCGCCCCCTGGTCGAAGGCCACGTGGGCCGCCTGAACGGCCAGCCCAGCACGCCCACAGGCGACCCCAAGGCGCCGAGCTGGCCCAACGACCCGAACAGCCCCACCGGCAAGGCCGAGGCCTGGAGCCAGGGCGGCGGCGCGCCGTGGCAGACGCCGTCGTTCGACGTGGAGACCAATACCATCGTCGTCGGCACCGGCAACCCCGCGCCCTGGAACACCTGGAAGCGCACCGCCAAGGGCGACGACCCGCGCAACTGGCCCAGCCTCTACACCTCGGGCCAGGCCTACATCGACCCGACGACCGGCGACCTGAAGGGCTTCTTCTCGCACACGCCGAACGACGCCTGGGACTTCTCGGGCAACAACTCGGTGCTGCTGTTCGATTACAAGGACCAGAAGACCGGCAAGACCGTCAAGGCCTCGGCCCACGCCGACCGCAACGGCTTCTTCTTCGTGACCGACCGCGAGAAGCTCGCCAAGAGCGACACCGGCCACCCCTGGAAGCAGGCCGCCATCATCAACGCCTGGCCGTTCGTCGATGGCATCACCTGGGCCAAGGGCTTCGACCTCAAGACCGGCCTGCCGATCGAGAACAACAACCGCCCGCCCGAGCCCAAGGAAGGCGAGGAAAAGGGCGAAAGCATCTTCGTCTCGCCACCGTTCCTCGGCGGCACCAACTGGATGCCGATGAGCTACAGCCCCGACACCGGCCTGTTCTACATCCCGGCCAACCACTGGGCCATGGACTACTGGTCCGAGCACATCACCTACAAGCCCGGCGCGGCCTACCTGGGCCAGGGCTTCCGCATCAAGAAGCTGCATGACGACCACGTGGGCACGCTGCGCGCCATCAACCCGCAGACCGGCAAGATCGAGTGGGAGCACAAGGAGCAGTTCCCGCTGTGGGCGGGCACGCTCACCACGGCCGGCGGCCTGCTCATCACCGGCACGTCCGACGGCTACGTGAAGGCTTTCGACGCCAAGAACGGCAAGGAGCTGTGGAAGTTCCAGACCGGCTCGGGCGTGGTCTCGGTGCCCGTGACCTGGGAGATGGACGGCGAGCAGTACGTGGCCATCCAGTCCGGCTATGGCGGCGCCGTGCCGCTGTGGGGCGGCGACATGGCCGAGCTGACCAAGCAGGTCTCGCAGGGCGGCTCCATGTGGGTGTTCAAGCTGCCCAAGGCGCAGAAGGTGGCAGCCCAATAAGCTGCCGCCCCGCTCCCCTTCCTGCCCCCCCAGCGACAGGAGGGGGGTTCACGAACCTCTCTCGCAGCCGCCCCTCACCATGAAGAACCTTCTCACCCGCTTCACCCTGGCAGGGGTGGCCTGCCTGGCCTGGGCCAGCAGCGCGCCGGCGCAGCCCGCCGCGCCGGACGAACCCCTGGTCGTCAACGGCTGCCCCATCTGGCCCTACACGCGCTGCCCCGGCGCGGATCTGCGCCACGCCAGCCTGGTGGGCGCGAACCTGGTCGGTGCCGACCTGCGCGGCGCCGACCTGACGCGCGCCGATCTGCGCGGCGCCAACCTCTCGGCCGCCGACCTGGAAGGCGCCAACCTCACCGGCGCGCGCCTGTCCAAGGCCTCGGCGGCCAATGCCGACTTCAAGAACGCCCGCTTCATCGGCACCGACCTGGAGAGCGCGCGCCTGATGCGCTCGGACTTCTCCGGCGCCGTGTTCGACGGCGCCAGCCTGGAGATGGCGCGCCTCAACCACGCCTGGTTCGTCGGCACGCGCTTCATCGCCAGCGACCTGCAGGAAACCAAGTTCGTCGCCACCAACCTGACGGACGCCGTGTTCGAAGGCAACCACGTGCTCTACACCCTGGTGTCCGAGTCCCAACTGCAAGGCTGCAAGGGCTGCCGCGCCGATTGGAGATAAGCCATGCCCCACCCCGCTTTCCTGACACCCGCCGCGTGGCTGCTCGGCATGGGCCTGGCTCTGACCGCACAGGCCATCGAGCGTGTCGCCCCGCAGGTCGATACCTCGGCGCTGCCCGCGCAGGCCCGCACCTGGGCCGAGCCCAACCCCCTGCGCGGCGACGCGCAGGCCATCGCCATCGGGCAGGCCGCCTTCAACCAGAGCTGCGCCAAGTGCCATGGCGAAAACGCCAACGGCGCGCGCTCTCCTGCGCCGGACCTGCGGCGCCTGGGCACGCGCTGCAAGCGCATTGCGGACGACGCCCTGCGCCAGCGCTGCCTGGGCGATGCCGATGCGTTCTTCATCAAATCGGTGCGCTACGGCAAGCAGAAGTTCGGCATCGTCCACATGCCGCCCTGGGAGGGCGTGGTCAGCCCGGAGCTGGCCTGGGCGCTGCGCAGCTACGTGGAAACCGTGCCTTTGAAGTAAAAACAACGCCAAACCCTTATGCAGCAAGCGCCAGCAGCTATAAAAAATAAAGCATCGGCACCGGCGGGACACCACCGGGGAGGCCCGCCATGAACTTCGACGCCGCCCTGCACGCGCCCGCGCTGCCCCACCTCTCGCGCCGCCTGCGCCTGCAATACGAGAGTGCGCAGACGCGCTGGGTGCTGCGCGACCCCGAAGGCACCGTGCAGCTCAACGACAGCGCCGCCGAGATCCTGCGCCGCTGCGACGGGCGCCACACCGTGGCCGACATCGTCAGCGAACTCGAAGCGCTGTTCGACACCCAGGGCATCGCCCCCCAGGTGTGCGCGCTGATCGCCGAGGGCACGCGCCGTGGCTGGCTCGACTGACGGCCCGCGCTGGCTCGCCGCCTGCGCCCTGCTGTGGCTGCAGCCCGGCGCCGCCCAGACCTTGCCCCCCGTGAGCGCGCAGGACACGGCGCTGCTGGCCGCCGCCTGCGTCACCTGCCATGGCCCGGGCGGCCGCGGCGCGGGCAGCATTCCCGGCCTGCGCGGGCGCGGCAGTGCCTTCCTGCTGGCGCGCATGCAGGCCTTCCAGTCCGGGCCGGTCGCCGGCGCCACGGTCATGCCGCTGCTGATGCAGGGCTATGACACGGCCCAGATGCAGGCCCTGGCCCAGTGGTTCGCACGCCCGCAGGACGCGAGGCCGTGATGGCGCCGCTGCCCCGCCGCCAGTTCCTGCTCGGCGCCGCCGGGCTGGCGGCCCCCGCACTCACCCCCTCGCTCGTGCGCGCACAGGCCGCCAGCGCGCGCGTAGTGGTGGTCGGCGGCGGCTTTGGCGGCGCCACGGTGGCGCGCTACCTGCGCGCCTGGGCGCCGCAGGTCCAGGTCACGCTGGTCGAGCCCGCGCGGCGCTTCGCCACCTGCCCGTTCTCCAACCACTACCTGGCGGGGCTGCGCGGCTGGGACAGCATCGTCCACGGCTACGGCGGCCTGCGCGCGGCGGGCGTGCACGTCATCCACGCGCAGGCCGACGACGTGGACGCCGACGCGCGCACGCTGCGCCTGCACACGGGCCAGACGCTGCGCTGGGACCGCCTGGTGCTCTCGCCCGGCGTGGACATGCGCTGGGACGCGCTCGAAGGCTACGGCGAAGCCGCTGCGGAACACGCGCCGCACGCCTGGAAGGCGGGCGCGCAAACCCGGCTGCTGCGCCGCCAACTGCAGGCCATGCCCGACGGCGGCGTGTTCGTGATGGCCATTCCCGACAACCCGTTCCGCTGCCCGCCAGGGCCCTACGAACGCGCCAGCCTGGTCGCGCACTACCTGCGCCGGCACAAGCCGCGCAGCAAGGTGCTGCTGCTGGACGCGAAGAACAATTTCTCGAAGAAGGAGCTGTTCCTGCAGGGCTGGCAGGCCCTGTACGGCGGCATGGTCGAGTGGGTCAGCCTGGCCCGCGACGGCCAGGTGGTGCGCGTGGACGCGCAGGCGCTGGAGGTGGAAACCCTCTTTGGCGAACGCCACCGCGCCGACGTGCTCAACGTCATCCCGCCGCAGAAGGCGGGCTTCATCGCCGCGCGCGCCGGCGTGGTGGACGCCAGCGGCTGGGCCCCCGTGTACGGCGAAGACTTCGCGTCGCGGCAGGTGCCCGGCGTCCACGTGCTGGGCGACGCGGCGCTGGCCGGGCCGATCCCGAAGTCCGGCTTCGCCGCCAACAACCAGGGCAAGGTGGTGGCCGCGGCCATCGCCGCCGCGCTGACGGGCCGGGCCGCGCCCACGGCCTGGTATGCCAACACCTGCTACAGCCTGCTGGCGCCGGGCTACGGCATCTCGGTGGCGGGGGTATACCGCGCGCAGCAGGGGCACATCGCCGATCTGCCGCACAGCGTGGGCGTGAGCCCGCTGGACGCCCCGCCCGCGCACCGCGCCGCCGAGGCGCGCCACGGCGCGGCCTGGTACGCCGCGATCAGCCAGGACATCTGGGGCCGCTGACCCTCAGAACGTGTTCATGGCTTGGCGCTGAGCACCCAGCTGGCCAGCAGCTTGAGTTCCTGCGCGCTGAGGCTGGAGTGCGCGGGCATGGCAGCGCGCCCCCACTTGCCCTTGGAGCCCATCTGGATGGACTGCGCCAGCGTGGCCACGGCGTCCTTGTCGCCGGCGTATTTGTCGGCCACTGAACTGAAGGCGGGACCGACAATTTTTTCCGAAACGGAGTGGCAGCTGTAGCAGCCATTGGCCTTGACGATTTCTGCGGCGGCGCCCAGATCAGTGGAGGCCTGGGCCGCGGCGGTGGCGGCCCACAGGGAAGCGAGGAGGATGTTGCGCATGACGGAGGAAGGGTCAGGGTGGAAAGACAGAGGTGCTGCGATACGGCAACATCCATGCCAGCAATTTTTTCCCTGACCAACCCCGTCCTATCCCGCACGCAGGCCCGGCGCTGCGCCCATCCGTAGCAGGCGGCTCCGGTGGTGTTCAGAAACGAAGCAGTCCCTGCCACAGCCGGTGACACCAACGGCATTGGCGCCGGCGCGCCAATGCCGCTACCATAGCCGCTATGTCCTCCGCCTTCGCCATCGCATCCTCGGGCCTGCAGGCCGCGCAACTGCGGCTGGACAGCAGCGCGCACAACGTCGCCAACATGAACACGCCGGGCTTTCGCCGCCAGGCCGTGGAACAGCAGGCCGCCCCCGACCAGGGTGGCGTGCAGGCGCAGACCACCCGCATGCCCGCGCCCGGCGTCGCGCTGGAGCAAGATGTGGTGGAGCAGATGGCGGCGTCCTACGCCTTCAAAGCCAATGTGCTGGTGCTGCGCACCGCCAAGGAAATGACCGGCTCGCTGCTCGACATGCGCGCCTGACGGGGGGCCTGCGTCCTCCGGGTGTGCCATCCCTTCAGGGGCTCTGCGCCCAGCCCGCCAGCCGCTCCACCAGCCATTCCTGGAACGTCATCATGGCGCGCTCCTCAGCGCAGGCACAGCGTCCATGGCCGGCGCCTGGCGGCGGCGCGCGGCACGTTCCCACGCCTTTTCATGGAAGAAGAAGGCCACGGCCTGCACCGTGGGCTCCAGCAGGCTCAGCGTCAGCGAGGCGATCAGGTTGCCGGTGACGGCGTAGGCCATCAGGGCGGCAACGCAGATGTGGATGAGGTAGTAGCTGCCGGTCTTCATCAGCGTGGGCAGGTTCTGGCGTGCGGTGGCGCGAAGACGGGACATGGCGGGCTCCTGGGATAGTCTGCGATGAATGTTAGTCATTCTCATTTAAAAGCGCCAATTGATCCTCGCTAAGCCGTGCATAGCGTGCCCGCCCGCAGGATCCGCGCGCGACAGTCCGGCGGCTATCATGGCGGCCTCGTTCCATCCCTTTATTCATCCCTTGGAGCATGCGCATGGCCCTCATGGACTTCATCAAGAAACAGTTCATCGACATCCTCCAGTGGACCGAGGACGGCGACGGCACCCTGGCCTGGCGCTACCCGATGGCGGGCATGGAAATCCAGAACGGCGGCACGCTGGTGGTGCGCGAGTCGCAGATGGCGGTGTTCGTCAACGAAGGCCAGGTGGCCGACGTGTTCGGCCCCGGCACCTACAAGCTGACCACGCAGACGCTGCCGGTACTCACGTATCTGAAGAACTGGGACAAGCTGTTCCAGTCGCCGTTCAAGAGCGACGTGTACTTCTTCAGCACGCGCCAGCAGATCGACCAGAAGTGGGGCACGCCGCAGCCCATCACCATCCGCGACAAGGACTTCGGCGCGGTGCGCCTGCGCGCCTTCGGCAACTACGCCTATCGGCTGACCGACCCCAAGCTGTTCCACACCGAGATTTCGGGCACGCGCGAAAGCTACCCCGCGGCCGACCTGGAAGGCCAGCTGCGCGGCCTGGTGCTGCAGAACATCAGCAACGCGATTGCGGGCAGCGGCCTGCCCTTCCTCGACCTGGCGGCCAACCAGGTGATGTTTGCCGACGCCCTGGCCAAGGAACTGCAACCCGCCTTCGCCAAGATCGGCCTGCAGCTCGAAAGCATGACGGTGCAGAACGTCTCGCTGCCCGAGGAACTGCAAAAGGTCCTGGACCAGAAGATCGGCATGGGCATGGTCGGCAACGACATGGGCAAGTTCATGCAGTACCAGACAGCACAGGCCATCCCCAAACTGGCCGAGGGCGTGGGCCAGGGCGGTGGCGGCATTGCCGGCGATGCCATGGGCCTGGGCGCCGGCGTGGCACTGGGCCAGGTGCTGGCGCAGAACCTGCAGGCCGGCCTGGCCGGTGGCGCGGCCCCGGTGGCCCAGGCGGCTCCGGCGGCCCCCGTGGGTGTCAAACCCGAAGAAGTCATGGCCACGCTGGAGAAGCTCGCCGACCTCAAGGCCAAAGGCATCCTGACGCAGGAAGAGTTTGACGCCAAGAAAGCCGAACTGCTGAAAAAGTTGGTCTGAATCCATCGCTACTAAAACAATAGCTGCTTGCGCTTGAGGGATAAGCGCCAGAGGCCTAAAAGCCTCTGAACTCCGTGCGAAACGGCGCATGCAGCCCCTGCCCCGATGGCCACCTCCCCCACCCAGCGCACCTACCAGGCGCCCTGCCCCGGCTGCGGCGCGCCGGTTGAATTCCGCAGCGCCCAGTCCACGCACGCCGTCTGTGCCTACTGCCAGAGCACCGTGGTGCGCAGCGGCGACGTGCTGCAGCGCCTGGGCAAGATGGCCGAGCTGTTCGACGACCACAGCCCGCTGCAGCTCATGGCCACCGGGCGCGTGCCGCTGGACGGCAAGGAGCTGCCCTTCACCCTGGTTGGCCGCCTGCAGTTCAAGGGCGACGCCGGGGTGTGGACCGAGTGGGCTGCCTTCCTTGACGACGGCACCCTGGCCACGCTGAGCGAAGACAACGGCGCCTACGTCTTCACCCGCGCCATCGACCCGGGGCGCGAACTGCCCGAGGCCCGCCGCTTTCGCGTAGGCACCACCACCGCCATCAACGGGAAGCCCTACAGCGTGGCCTTCAGCGGCCAGGCCTGCCTGATCGCGGCCCAGGGCGAGCTGCCCAAGCTGCCGCCCCTGGGCGAGCCCTTTGGCATGGTGGAGCTGCGCAGCAGCGAGGGCGATGTGCTCTCCATCGACTACAGCCGCCAGCCGCCGCAGGTCGAACGCGGGCGCGCCGTGCTGCTGGACGACCTGAAGCTGCAGGGGCTGAAGGACGCCTCGGTCAAGGACGAAAAAGGCCGCCAGTTCAGCTGCCCGCACTGCGGCGCTCCGGTGCAGGTACAACTGGCCACCACCAAGAGCCTGACGTGCCCGTCCTGCGCCAGCCTCATCAACCTGGACAGCGGCGTGGGCGGCGAGCTGCGCGCCGCCGAGCAGGACGAGCCCGTGCAGCCGCTGATTGCCCTGGGCAGCAAGGCCCAGTTGCAGGGCGTGCACTGGCAAGTAGTGGGGTTTCAGCACCGCATGGGGCGCGAGCCCGGCGACGACGAACTGTTCGGCTGGAACGAGTACCTGCTGTACAACCAAAAGCGCGGCTTCGCCTTTCTGGTGGACGCCGAAGACGGCTGGAGCCTGGTGCGCCCTGCCACCGGCGCGCCCCGGCTGTCGAGCGACGGGCGCAGCGCCACCTACCTGGGCAGCACCTACGCCCTGCAGTACAGCTACGACGCTGAAACCACCTACGTGCTGGGCGAGTTCTACTGGCCCGTGGCGCGCGGCCAGAAAACCGCCAACCGCGACTTCGCCAACAGCAAAGGCCTGCTGTCGATGGAGCAAACCGCCAACGAGGTCACCTGGTCCAGCGGCGACCGCCTGCAGGCCGACACCGTGGCCCAGGCCTTCGGCCTGAAAGACAAGGCAGACCTGCTGCAGCGCGGCAGCGACCCCGGGCCCTTCGTCGCCTCCAAGGGCGCGGGCTGCGGCACCGTGATCCTGATTGCGGTGGTCATCATCATCTTGCTCATCATCCTGAGCGACTGCTCGGGGGGCTCCTCGGGCGGCAGCGGCTATTCGCGCAACTCCGGCGGCTCCTGGGGCGGTTACTCCAGTGGCGGCGGCCACAAGTAAAGCGTGCACTGACGAAAGGACAACACCATGAAACTCGAATGGCTCCAACCCACGGCCTTCCTCGGCTCCATCCTGTACGCCGTCATCGGCGTGGTGGTGTTTTGGGTGTGCTTCATCATCGTGGACAAGATCACGCCCTACGACCTGTGGCGCGAGATCGTCGAAAAGCAAAACCAGGCCCTGGCCCTGGTGGTGGCAGCCATGTGCCTGGGCATCAGCATCATCGTGGCGGCCGCCATCCACTGACGCGGTGGCGGTAGCTCGCCCGCACAATAGCGCACTCGCCCTCCAGCCCGCACACCGGGCACCTCCACATCCAACATGCCGACCCTTGACTGGCTTAACCGCGCCACTGCCTTCTCCACCGCCGCCCAAGTGCCCTACCGGCTGCTGGACACCGTTTCAACCCACGGGAACCAGCACCAAGCCCATGACAACCTGCTGATCCAGGGCGACAACCTCGAAGCCCTCAAGGCACTGCTGCCGTTTTACCGGGGCCAGGTGAAATGCATCTTTATCGACCCACCGTACAACACCCAAAGCGCCTTTGAGCATTACGACGACAACCTGGAGCATTCGCAGTGGCTGTCGATGATGCTGCCGCGCCTGCAACTGCTGCGCGAGCTGCTCGCCGAGGACGGATCGATCTGGGTGACCATCGACGACAACGAGGGGCATTACCTCAAGGTGTTGATGGATGAGGTTTTTGGGCGGCGAAATTTTGTGGCGAATGTGTTTTGGCAAAAGACACATACGCGCGAAAACAGAACCGACATTTCCGCCGTGCATGACCACCTGCTTGTGATGGCCAAAAACCGGGATGGCTGGAAGGAAGTCAGAAACATGCTTCCATCCTCAGAAGAGCAGCTAGAGCGATTCACCAATCCAGATAGCGACCCCCGTGGGAATTGGGCCTCTCTGCCCGCACATGCTAAGGCCGAGAAGGGGCGACGTGAGGCTCAGTTTTTCACAATCACGACTCCATCAGGAAGAAAGATCGACCCACCACCCGGGCGTTGTTGGCTCTACACCGAGCCACGATTTCTGGAGATGGTGCGAGATGGCCGGATATGGTTTGGCGAAAGTGGAAACAATGCGCCACGGGTCAAAAAATTCCTGTCGGAAGTGCAAGAAGGCCTAGTCCCGTCGACCCTGTGGCTACATCAGGAAGTAGGGACGAACGGCAAAGCAAAGGCGGAATTGGTAGCGCTTTTCCCAGGTGAAACACCGTTTTCAACACCTAAACCCGAAGCATTGCTCCAACGCATCCTCCATATCGCATCCAACCCCGGCGACCTGGTTCTCGACAGCTTCCTCGGCTCCGGCACCACGGCCGCCGTGGCGCACAAGATGGGCCGCCGCTGGATCGGCATCGAAATGGGCGAGCACGCCGCCACGCACTGCCTGCCCCGGCTGGAGAAGGTGATCGCGGGCGAGCAAGGCGGCATCAGCAGCGCGGTGAACTGGCAGGGCGGCGGCGGTTTTCGTTTTGCGCGGCTGGGCGCACCGATTTTTGATGCCCACGGCTGCATTCACCCCGATGTGCGTTTTGCCACGCTGGCGGCTTTTGTCTGGCAGCAAGAAACCGGCACCGCTTTCGACCCCGCCTTGGGTCGTGCAGGCACGCCGTGGCTGGGTACGCACTCTGTTTTTGAGAGCTGCTCGCGCTTGTCAGATAAGGCTGAAGTGCCAATTTCGCTTGAAATTTCGGATGCACCGGTGCTGCGCAGCCGCACAGCCTACTACCTGCTGTTCAACGGTATTTTGGGCGACAAGCGCCCCGCCAGCGGCAACGTGCTCACGCGCGCGGTGCTCGATGCGCTGCTGGCGCTGCACGCCACCACGCCCCACCCCGAGGCGCCGCTGGTGGTCTATGGCGAGGCCAACCGCCTGGGCCCCGAAACCCTGGCCCGCGCACGGGTGACGTTCAAGCACATTCCGTATGACGTGAAGGCGAGGTGAAGGGATGAACGCGCAGGAACTGCTGGAAAGCTTGAACCTTCTCGATGAAAACGAGCGCATTGAGGCCAAGCGCGCACAGGAAGCCGGTAAGTCGCTGCTGGAAACCATTTGCGCCTTTGCCAATGAGCCCCACTTGGGCGGCGGCTGGCTCTTGTTGGGAGTGGCGCCGGACGAACAGGCGCTGTTTCCCGGCTATGCCGTGGAGGGTGTGCCGCAGCCGGACAAGCTCAGCGCGGACTTGGCCAGTCAGTGCGCCACGACGTTCAACATGCCGCTGCGGGTGGACATCCGCACTGAAATGCTGTCGGGTGAACCCGTCGTTGTCGTGTTCGTGCCCGAGGCAGCGCCTCAGGACAAGCCGATTTACTTCAAGGCCACCGGCTTGCCCAAGGGCGCGTTTCGCCGGATCGGCAGCACCGACCAGCGCTGCACCGAGGACGATCTGGAAATGCTGTACCAGTCGCGCCAGCGCGAAAGTTTTGACACGGGGCTGGTTTTTGGCGCCGAGCTGGACGACATTGATGCCGACGCCATTGCCGACTACCGCCAAGCCAGAGCGGAGGCCAATCCCGATGCCGAGGAGCTGAGATGGACGGACTTGGAGCTGTTGCAGGCATTGAACGCGGTGCGCCGCGATGCGGCAGGTGCCTGGAAGCCCACCGTGGCTGGCCTATTGCTGTTTGGGAAATCCTTGGCTCTGCGGCGCTGCTTTCCGATGACGCGGGTGGATTACATCCGGGTTCCGGGGCGCGAATGGGTGCCGCACCCCGACCGCCGCTTTGACACGGTGGAGCTGCGTGCACCACTTTTCACGCTGCTGCGCCGCACGCAGGCCGCCGTGCTGGACGATCTGCCCAAGGGCTTTGGGCTGGAGGAGGGCCAATTGCAGCGCAGTGACAAGCCTGTGATTCCGTTGCGCGCGCTGCGTGAAGCGCTGGTCAATGCCCTGATGCACCGCAGCTACCGTGTGCAGGCGCCGGTGCAGGTGATTCGCTATGCCAACCGGCTTGAAATCCGCAATCCGGGTTTCTCGCTCAAGTCGCCCGATCATCTGGGGGAGCCGGGCTCCATGCCGCGCAACCCTCACATTGCTGCCGTACTGCACGAAACCCGCTTTGCCGAAACCAAGGGCAGCGGCATTCGCGCCATGCGCGAGGCGATGGACACAGCCGGCTTGGTGCCGCCCCTGTTCGAGTCGGATCGGGGCCAGGATCAGTTCACCACCCTGTTCTTCTTTCACCACTTTCTCGGCGAGGAAGACATTCGCTGGCTGGCGCAGTTCAAGGTGCTGCATCTCAGCGACGAGGAGGCCCGGGCCCTGGTCGTGGCCAGAGAGGCCAACGCCATCGACAACGCCACCTACCGCGCTTTGAACAAGGTGGACACACTGACTGCCAGCAGTGCCTTACGGCGTTTGCGCGATGCGGGCCTGTTCAGCCAACAGGGCAGAGGTTCGGCTACGTGGTATTTGCCTACCGAGAGACTGTTGGGAGCCTTGTCCAGCAAGTTGGACGAACTATCCAGTAAGCCCCCCCCCTTATCCAGCATGGCTGAGGGCTTATCCAGTAAGCCTGAGGGCCTATCCAGCAAGTCGGACGAGGAGCGGAACGTGCTGCTGGATGAAATTCCAGGGCAACTGGCGGCTCGCATCGGCAGCATAGGGCGACGCCACCCACCAGAGCCGGTGCGCGAATTGGTGGTGGAGCTTTGCAGACTGCGAGCATGGCGGGCCGAAGAGCTGGCCTTGCTGCTCAGTCGCAAGCCCGAAACCATCCGGCAGGACTACCTGCGTCCACTGCTGGCGCAAAAGCGCATCGTCATGACCCAACCGGACAAGCCCAAGTCGCCGCAACAGGCGTACCGCAGTGTGCAGGAAAACCCTCTTCCATGACCCCCATCTCCCTCAAGACCTACCAGCAAGCCGCGATCGACACTCTGGCGGCCTTCGCTCGCGCAGCGCGGGTCAAGGGACCGGCGAGCGCGTTCAGAGAACAGACGGGGCGCCCTTGGCAAGCGGGAGCGTTTGGCGACGATTTGCCCTGCGTGTGCCTGCGCATCCCCACCGGCGGTGGCAAGACGGTGCTGGCCGCGCATGCCGTGCCGCTGCTGGCACGCGAGTGGGCCGCGGTGGATGCGCCGGTGGCCGCCTGGTTGGTGCCCAGTGATGCCATTCGCCAGCAGACGCTCAAGGCCCTGCAGACGCCCGGCCATCCCTACCGCGCCGCACTGGTCGATGCCTACGGTGAGGGGTTGCGCGTGTGCGTGCTAGAAGACGTGGCCCAGATCGCGCCGCCTGAGTGGGGGCGCAACGCCGTGGTGGTGGTGGCGTCGATCCAGAGCTTTCGCATTGAGGATGCGGGCCAGCGCAACGTCTACAGTTTTTCGGAAAGTTTCGAGCCGCATTTCAGGGGCAAGGATGAGCGTGCGCTGAGCCGCCTGCGTGCCCTGCCCGATGCGCTGGTGACGCCCGAGGATGTGGCGCGCGACACCACTGGCGTGCTGGCGGGCTTTGCGGGCCAGCCGCGCTGGAGCCTGGCGAACTGGCTGGCGCTGCACCAGCCCCTGCTCATCGTGGACGAGGCGCACACCACCAAGACGGATAAAAGCTTTACCGCGCTGCAGCGGCTCAACCCCAGCTTCATTCTGGAGCTGACGGCCACACCGATTGCCACCAAGACCAATGTGCTGTACCACGTGAGCGCGCAGGAACTGGCCGCCGAGGACATGATCAAGCTGCCCATCGTGCTGGCAGAGCACCCCGAGGGCTGGCCTGCTGCCGTATTCGGCGCGGTGCAAACCCGGCGCAAGCTGGAGGCCGAGGCACTGAAGGACGAGGCCGCAGGCGCGGGCTATGTGCGCCCCATCGTGCTCTTTCAGGCGCAGAACACGGGCGACGAGATGCCGCCCGAGAAGCTGCGCGACTACTTGATTGATGAACTGAAATTGCCAGCCAATCAGGTGGTCGTGGCCACGGGCAAGGAGCGTGGCCTGGACGACATCCACCTGGCGGCGCGCGATTGCCCGGTGCGCTACGTCATCACCGTGCAGGCGCTGCGCGAGGGCTGGGACTGCCCGTTTGCCTATGTGCTGTGCAGCCTGCAAAAACTGAGCAGCGCCACGGCGGTGGAGCAATTGCTGGGCCGCGTGCTGCGCATGCCCTACGCTGCGCGCCGGGGGCGCGAGGCGCTCAACCGCGCCTACGCCCATGTGTGCGCGGCGGAGTTCTCGCAGGCGGCGCACGCACTGGCGGATCGACTGATCGAGCACATGGGCTTTGAAGCGCTGGATGTGGCGAGCATGATCGCCTCGCAAAGCAGCCTGCCGCTGTGGGGCAATGATTTAGAACCAAATCAGGCTCTAACGCCCGTCCAGCAAGCGCCAATAGCTACAAATTTTGAGTCCATTGCTGCCACCCCCGAACTGCTGGCGGCACCCGGCGTGCAGCAGCGGGCGGTGGCGGGCGTCGCACAGGTGGTGGTCACCGGCCACATCAGCCAAGACACCGAAGCGCTGCTGCTGGCCCAGGTGCGCGGCGCCAAGAAGCAAGAGCAGGTGCGCGAGCAGGTGGCGCAGCACAACGCGCTGGTGGCGGCGCAGGCGGCGCCGGCATCGCGCAGCGTGCCGTTTGCGCCGCTGCCCACGTTGGGCTATCGGCTTGGTGCGCAAGCCCCACTGTGGCCGCTGGAGCGCGAGGCGGTGCTAGACGCCGTGGAACTGGACTTGCTCACGCCGCAGGCGGTGCAGTTGCCCGGCTTTCAGGTGGCGCAGGAATCAGACATTTTCGAGATCGGCATGGACGGTGCCCGTGTGGCGCTGCGCTCTGCGGGCAGCGCCCAAATGGCCATGGACTGGGAAAGCAGCAGCATTGATGCCGACACCTTGGTGGGCTGGCTGGACCAGTCTCTGTTCAAGGCCCCCGAACTGGCCGGGCTCACGCAGAGCCAGCGCCGCGCCTTCCTGGCGGCGGTGGTGAAGCACCAGTTGCACAGCTGCGGCGTGCCGCTGGTGGTGCTGGCACAGGCGCGCTTCAGGCTGGCGCGCGCCATCGAAGCGCATGTGGGCGACCTGCGCGAAGCGGCCACGCGGCGTGCCTTTCAGCAACAGGTGCTGGGTCTGGGGGATGGCGGTGCATGGCTGATCGAGCCCGATTGGGCGCACCCGCATGTGTTCGAGCCGGGCCGCTATCCCGCGCCCGTGGCCTCGCGTTACGGCGGGCGCTATCAGTTTGGCAAGCACTACTTCCCGGTGCTGGCCGATCTGAAGGATGGCGGGCAAGAGTTTCAATGTGCGCAGCTCATCGACCGCCACCCCAAAGTGCGCCACTGGGTGCGCAACCTCGACACGGCGCCCTGCGGCTTTGGCCTGCCCACATCGCGTGGGCGGTTCTATGCAGACTTTGTGGCCGAACTGGCAGATGGGCGCGTGGCGTTGCTGGAGTTCAAGGGGCTTTTGCAGCATGAGCCTTACGAACTGGAAAAACGCCAAGTCGGTGAGCTGTGGGCACGCAGCAGCGGCGGGAAGGCCGTATTTGGCTGGCTGACTTTCGAAGGACTGGCGCAACAGCTGGACAACGCCCTGGCATGAACTCCCCCATCTCGCCCACAGCGCCGGTTCACGCGACTGCGCCGCGCCCGATAGACGTCGCCCTGCTGGCCAGCGTTTTCGTGGTGGCGGCCTGCGGGCTGCTGTACGAGCTGGCGGCGGGCGCCCTGGCGTCCTATGTGCTGGGCGACTCGGTGCTGCAGTTCTCCACCGTCATCGGCACCTATCTGTTTGCCATGGGCGTGGGCTCGTGGCTGTCGCGCTATTTCGAGCGCCAGCTGCCCGCCCACTTTTTACGCATAGAACTGCTGGTCGCCCTGATTGGTGGAGCGCTACCAGCTACGCTTTTCATAGCAAACGCCTATGTACCGGGAGCCTTCCGCCCACTGCTGTACGGCATGGTGCTGCTGGTGGGCACGCTGGTGGGGCTGGAGATTCCGCTGGTCATGCGTATCTTGAAGCGCAACGTGGCGCTGAAGGATCTGGTGTCGCAGGTGCTGACCTTTGACTACCTGGGCGCGCTGGCCGTGTCGCTGGCCTTTCCGCTGGTGCTGGTGCCGCACCTGGGGCTGATCCGCACCGGGCTGGTGTTTGGCCTGATGAACGCGGCCGTGGCCGTGTGGGCGCTGTGGCTGTTCCGCCATGAGCTGCACCGGCGTGCCGCGTATACGGCAGCCTGCGCAGGGGTGCTAGCACTGCTGGGGGCTGGCCTGGTCGGCGCGGACCGCATCACCAGCCTGGCCGAGGACCGCTTCTACCAGGATCGCATCGTGGTCGCGGCAGCCTCGCCGTACCAGCGCATCGTGGTCACGCAGGGGCGCGCGGGCCACCGCCTGTTCCTCAACGGCAACCTGCAGTTCGCCGAGCGCGACGAGTACCGCTACCACGAGGCCCTGGTGCACCCGGCCATGGCGGCGCACGGTGCGCCGCGCAAGGTGGCGGTGCTGGGCGGCGGCGACGGCATGGCGGTGCGCGAGATCCTGAAGTACCCCTCGGTCGAGTCGGTGACGCTGGTGGAGCTGGATCCGGCCATGACGCGCCTGTTCCGCGACGACCCGGCGCTACGCCGCCTGAACGCCGACGCCCTGTGGAGCCCCAAGGTACATATCGTGAACGAGGATGCATTCCAGTGGCTGCAAGCGCTGCCTGCGCAGGAGACCTTCGATGTGATCGTGGTCGACTTCCCCGACCCTACCAACTTCGCCATCGGCAAGCTCTATACCAACAGCTTCTACGCCCTGCTCGACCAACGTCTGTCGGCCAGCGGCTACGCCGTGGTGCAGACCACCTCGCCGCTGGTGGCGCGCCGCAGCTTCTGGACGGTGGTGGCCACCATCGAATCGGTGGGCCTGCGCGCCACGCCCTACCACGCGCATGTGCCCAGCTTCGGCGAGTGGGGCTACGTGCTGGCCAGCCGCCGGCCCTGGCGCATGCCCACGGAGCTGCCCGCGGGGCTGCGCTTTCTGGACCTGCCCACGCTGGCGCTGCTGCGCGACTTCCCGCGCGACATGGCGCGCGTGCCGGCCGAGGTCAACCGCCTGTCCAACCAGGTTCTGGTGCACACCTACGAGCAGGAGTGGGGCCAGGTGCTGGCGCATTGAGCGCGGAACGCGCGGCTCCTGCACAATGGGTGCGATCGGCCCACGTCTTCTGCCCTGCGCACCCTCCCATCCATGTTCGACAGCTACTTTTCCGCCACCATCGCCCCCGACCCGCTGCTGTGGTCCCAGCATGATCCGTGGCTGGTAGCGCTGTCGGTGCTGGTGTCCATGGGGGCCTCGGCCGTGGCGCTGCACATGGCGGCGCTGGCGCGCGCGGCCGAGTCGCGCGGCTTGCGCCAGCTCGCGCTGGGCTCGGGAGCGCTGGCGCTGGGCAGCGGCGTGTGGACCATGCACTACATCGGCATGCTGGCCTTTGCCGTGTGCGGCCAGGGGCGCTTCGACCCGGGGATGACGGCGCTGTCGGTGCTGCCCAGCCTGGGCGCCTCGTGGGTGGCGCTGCGCATGCTGGTGCGCGAACGGGTGCGCGCGCCCGTGCTGCTGGGCAGCGGCGTGCTCGTCGGCGCGGGCATAGGCGCCATGCACTACATCGGCATGGCGGCCTCGGAGCTGGCGCCGCTCATGCGCTACGACGCGCGTGGCTTTGCCCTGTCCATCGTGGTGGCGGTGCTGCTGGCGGTGCTGGCCCTGTGGGTGCGCTTTGGCCTGCAGCAGCGCCTGCGTGTGGGCACGGCGCCGGTCACAGTGCTGGCCGGCGGCGTCATGGGCCTGGCGATCGCGGGCATGCACTACACCGGCATGGCGGCGCTGCGTTTCGTCGAGCCCATCGAGCGGCTCAACCAGACCGCGTTCAGCGTGCCGGTGCAGACCTCGCTGTCGCTGGCGGTCGCCGTGGTCACGGTGGCGCTGAGCCTGGTGGTCATCGCCGCCAATGCGGGCCTGCGCTACCGGCAGATGCTGTGGCAGACGCGGCGCAGCGAGTCGCGCCTGCGCGCCATCACCGACACGGCGGTGGACGGCATCATCACCATCAACGGCCGCGGCATCGTGCAGTCGTTCAACGGCGCGGCCGAGCACCTGCTGGGCTGGCGCGCCGAGGAGGTGATCGGGCGCAATGTCAGCATGCTCATGCCCGAGCCGCACCAGTCGGCGCACGACGGCTACCTGTCCACGCACCTGACCACGGGGCGCTCCAGCATCATCGGCCGGGGGCGCGAGGTCGAGGCCCTGCGCAAGGACGGCAGCGTGCTGCCCATCCGCCTGGCCGTGGGCCGCGTGGCGCTGCCTGGCGAGGCGCTGTTCGTGGGCTTCATCACCGACATCAGCGCGCGCCGCGCCATGGAAAGCGCGCTGCGCCGCCGCGAGGAGCAGCTGCGCACCCTGGTGGGCAACATCCCCGGCGTGGCCTTCCGCTGCCGCAACGAGGGCGACTGGCCCATGGAGTTCATCAGCGACGCCGTGCTGCCCCTCACCGGCTGGAGCGCCGAGGACTTCCTGCAGGGGCGCGTGCATTTCGGCCACATCACGCACGCAGAGGATGCGCAGCGCATCGCCCCCGAGGTCGCGCAGGCGCTGGCGCAGCAGCGCGCCTACCGCGTCGAATACCGCATCCGCACGCGCGACGGCCGCACGCGCTGGCTGGCCGAATACGGGCGCGGCGTGCCCGGCGATGAGAGCGGCGTGCCCGGCGATGAGAGCGGCGTGCCCGGCGATGAGAGCGGCGCCGGCGCGCGCTGGATCGATGGCGTGATCCTGGACATCACCGAGAGCAAGGCGCGCAACGCCGAGTTCGCGGGCACCTCCGCCGCCCTGCACCGGGCCATGGCCGTGGTGGAGTTCGACCTGACGGGCCAGGTGCTCACGGCCAATGCCAATTACCTCGATCTCATGGGCTATACGCTGGAGGAGCTGCGCCAGCTCCACCACCGCCAGTTGTGCCCGGCGCCGATTGCGGAAAGCCCCGCCTACGCCGCGCTGTGGGCCAAGCTGGCGCGCGGCGAGTGCGACGCGGGCGAGCACCTGCGCCTGGGCAAGGGCGGGCGGCGCATCTGGATGTACGGCTCCTACAACCCCATCTTCGACGTGGACGGCCGGCCCTTCAAGGTCATGAAATTCGTCACCGACCTCACCGAGCGCCTCGCCATGGAGCAGGAACTGCGCGAGGCCAAGGAGCGCGCGGAAGCCGCTGCCGCCGCGCGCAGCACCTTCCTGGCCAACATGAGCCACGAAATCCGCACGCCCATGAACGCCATCATCGGCTTCACTGAGGCGCTGCTCGACACCCCCTTGGACGCCGAGCAGCGTCGCCACCTGGGCACCGTGCAGCAAGCGGCCCGCTCCATGCTGCGCCTGCTCAACGACATCCTGGATACGGCCAAGCTGGAGAAAGGCGCGGTCGAGATGGAGATTGCCGACTTCTCGCTGCAGGAGGTGTGCGACCAGATCCTCGCCACGCTGCGCATCCATGCGGGCAAGAAGGGGCTTGCGCTGCAGTGCGTGATGGCTGAACGGGTCCCGCCCTACCTGCGGGGCGACGCACTGCGCCTGCAGCAGGTGCTGCTGAACCTGCTGGGCAACGCGCTCAAGTTCACCGAGCGCGGCCATGTGCTGCTGCGGCTGGACTACCACGACGGCACGCTGGTGATCGAGGTGGAGGACACCGGCATCGGCATCGCCGCGCAGCACCTGGAGCGCATCTTCGACCCCTTTGCACAGGCCGATGCGTCCACCACGCGGCAGTTCGGCGGCACCGGCCTGGGCACCACCATCTCGCGCCAGCTGGTGGAGCGGATGGGCGGCAGCATCAGCGTGCGCAGCACGTTGGGCGTGGGCACCACGTTCACCGTGTGCGTGCCGCTGCCCGTGGGGCAGGCCACGGCGGCCGTGGCCTGCGTGAGCCAGGCCGTGCAGCTGCCGCCGCTGCGCATGCTGGTGGTGGACGATGTGCCGGCCAACATCGAGCTGCTGCAGATCCATCTGGACCGGGGGCGCCACCAAGTCACCGTGGCGCGGGACGGCGAAAGCGCGGTCGCCGCCTACGAGGCCGGGCGCTTCGACGTGGTGCTGATGGACCTGCAGATGCCCGGCATGGACGGCCTGGAGGCCACGCGCCGCATCCGCGCGTTCGAGCAGGTGCAACGGCGTGAGCCAGTGCCGGTAATCGCCTTGTCCGCCAGCGTGCTGGAGCAGGACCGGCGCAACGCACGCGCTGCGGGCATGGATGGCTTTGCGAGCAAGCCGCTGGAGCCCGCCCGCCTGTTCCGCGAAATCGCCCGCGTGCTGCACCTGCAGCCCGATGCCTCCTCGTCGGGCTGGAGCAGCCTGCAGACCCTGTCGCGCGGCCCCGACATGCCCCCCGCCCCCCAGGCTGCCGTGCCCGCCGTGGACTGGGAACGCGGCACCCGCCTGTGGGGCCAGCGCGCCTTGTTGCGCGACGCCGTGGCGCGCCTGCTGGCCGACCACGCTGCCACCCCCGCCACCTTGCAGGCCATGGTGGCGCAGCCCGATATGGACGCTGCCCGTGCGCTGGCCCACCGCCTGCGTGGTGCGGCAGGCAACCTGGCGCTTGGCCCGCTGCAAACGCTGGCGCAGCGCATTGAGGAAGCGGCCCACAGCCTGGACCGCACGGCGCTGCAGCCGCTGGTGGCTGCCCTGCCCGCCGCGTTGCAGGCCGTGCAGCAGGCCCTGGCCCACGAGGCCGAGGCCGCCGCAGCACCCGCCCCTGGCGTGGGCCAGCACGCGCCGCTGACCGCCGACCAGCGCCAGCAGGCCCGGGACGCCGCGCACGCGCTGCAGCAGGCCTTGGCGCAGTCCGAGCTGGCCCAGCCGCCGCTGGACGTGCTGGTGCAGCTATTGCCCGCCGACGCCACCGAGCGCCTGCAGGAGGCCATCGACACCTTTGACTTCGACCAGGCGCTGGCGCAGCTGCAGCAGCTGCGCACGCACTGGATCGATGCGCCCACGGAGAACCCCGCATGAACCCCACCCCCGACCTGCGACCCCGCCTGCTGCTGGTAGACGATGAGCCGACCAACCTGCAGGTGCTGCGCCACATCCTGCAGGCCGACTACCGGCTGCTGTTTGCCACCGACGGCGAGCGCGCATTGCAGGTGGCGCGCGAGCAGCGGCCCGACCTGGTGTTGCTCGACGTCATGATGCCCAACCTGGATGGCTACGCCGTGTGCCGCGCGCTCAAGGCCGATGCCGCCACGGCCTCCATCCCGGTGATTTTCATCACCGCCCTCACCGACAGCCAGGACGAAACCGCCGGGTTTGACGCGGGCGCGGTGGACTACATCACCAAGCCCGTCAGCCCGCCCGTGGTGCGCGCGCGGGTGCGCACCTACCTGTCGCTGGTGCGCATGGACGAGCTGCGCGAAACCCGGCTGCAGATCGTGCAGCGCCTGGGCCGCGCCGCCGAGTACAAGGACAACGAAACCGGCATGCACGTCATCCGCATGAGCCACTTCGCGCACCGGCTGGCGCTGGCTGCGGGCTGTGGCGCGGAATGGGCTGACGACCTGCTCAACGCCGCTCCCATGCACGACGTGGGCAAGATCGGCATTCCTGACGCCGTGCTGCAAAAGCCCGGCCCGCTGGACCCCCAGGAATGGGCCACCATGCGCCGCCACCCCGAAATCGGCGCCGAAATCATCGGCGAGCACCCCTCCGGCGTGCTGCGCCTGGCGCGCTCGGTGGCGCTGGCGCACCATGAAAAATGGGACGGCAGTGGCTACCCCGCAGGCCTCGCGGGCGAACACATCCCGCTGGAGGCGCGCATCGTCGCCCTGGCCGACGTGTTCGACGCCCTGACCTCGGTGCGCCCCTACAAGAAGGCCTGGGCCCCCGAGGACGCCATGGCGCACATCGCGGCACAGGCCGGCCAGCACTTCGACCCGGAACTGGTGCGCCTTTTCGCGCCACTGCTACCAGAGCTATTGGACATCCGCCAGCGTTGGCAGGATTGAAATGCAGCGGCGCCAGTTCCTCGCCACCGCGCCGCTGCTGGGCCTGGGCGGCTGCGCGCCCGCGCCGCGCGCGGTCGAGGGCGGGTTCACCGGCATCGCCCTGGAGCGCGGCCATGCCCTGCGTGACCGGCTGGCGCGCGCCGCGCCGCCCGTACCGGCCCTGGTGCGCCGCGCGCGCGTGGTCATCGCCGGCGGCGGCATCGCCGGGCTGGCAGCAGCGCGCGCGCTGCGCCTGGCGGGGCAGGACGACTTTGTGCTGCTGGAGCTTGAAGACCAGCCCGGCGGCAATAGCCGCGCGGGCCAGGTCAACGGCCTGCCCTGCCCCCTGGGTGCGCACTACCTCCCCCTGCCCGGCGACGACGCCCACGAGGTGCAGGACCTGCTGGAAGAGCTGGGCCTGCGCCAGCGCGTGGCCGGCCGCTGGCGGTACGACGAACGCCACCTGTGCCACAGCCCGCAGGAGCGCCTGCATTTCGGCGGCCAATGGCAAGAGGGCCTGCTGCCCGTGGACGGCGTGCCCGCGCGCACACTGGCCCAGTACCGGCGCTTTGCCGCACGCGTGGCCGCCCTGTCACGCAGCGCGCCGTTCCACATGCCCACGCCACGGGGTTGGAGGCGAAATCAGCCCCTAGCGCCCGTCCACCAAGCGCTAGACGCTCTCATTTTTGATAAATGGCTGGACCAGGAAGGCCTGGACGATGTGCACCTGCGCTGGTATCTGGACTACTGCTGCCGCGATGACTTTGGCGCCGGCCTGGCCCGTGTGTCGGCCTGGGCCGGCATCCACTACTTTGCCAGCCGCCATGGCTTCCATGCCCCGGGCGACGACGCCACGCCCGAGCGCGAAGGCGTGCTCACCTGGCCCGAAGGCAACGGCTGGCTGGCCCAGCGCCTGGCCGCACCGCTGCAGGCAGCGGGCCAGCTGCGCACCGGCGCCAGTGTGCTGCGCATTGTCGAAAGCCGCCACGGCGTGGAGGTGGACGTGTACCTGCACGCCAGCGACAGCGTGGAGCGCTGGCAGGCGGCACGCTGCGTGGTGGCGCTGCCGGTGTACGTGGCCGCACGCGTGGTGCAGCCGGCACCGGCGCTGCTGACCCAGGCGGCCCAGCGCCTGCGCTGGGCGCCCTGGCTGGTGGCCAATCTCCATATTGATGCGCCGCTGCAAGACCGCCCTGGCGCCGCTCCGGCCTGGGACAACGTGCTCTACGCCGATCCCAACCCCGGCGGCCTGGGCTACGTCGATGCCGGACACCAGCGGCTGGCCCCCCGCGCCACCGCCACCGACCCCACGGTGCTGACCTACTACCAGGCCCTGGGCGACTGGCCCGATGGCCGCCAGGCGCTGTCCACCCAGCCCTGGACTTTTTGGCGCGACGCCATCCTGGCCGCGCTCGCCCGCGCGCACCCCGACATCACTGCACGCGCCACACGCATGGACATCACGCGCTACGGCCACGCCATGTCCATCCCCGTTCCCGGCACCCAGGCTTTTTTGAGCCAAATCGGCCTGCAACGCTTTCCCAGCAAGCGCTGGCAGCTATCGAATGGAGAGCGCGTACAGCCCCTGCCCACACCAGGCACCGCCCGGCTGGCCTTTGCCCACGCGGACTGGTCGGGCTATTCGGTGTTTGAAGAAGCCTTTACACGCGGGCACGCGGCCGGGCTGGTCAGCGCCTGAAGCAGCGCCCCGCTACAGGCCACGCCCTTTGGGCCACAAGCGCTGCGGTTAACCCGCTGCCAGCCGGCGTGCCACCGACAGGTCCAGCTCAAAACTGCTGCCATACACCCGCGCGCTGTCCAGCGCCGGCTGCATCGGGCCGTAGTACAGCGTATGGGTCTCGCCGTCGCGGTACTGCACCAGCATCAGCGCATCGGCCTGCGCCGCCGTACTTTGGCCAATGGCCACAAAACCGCTGGCCTGGGCGGTGGTTTTCACGCTGATGCGCTGCCCGTCCGGCCCCAGCACATCAAAGCCGCGCTGGTGCGTGCGTGCGGCCAGCTGCCCGCCAACTTGCAGCGCGCAGTGAAACTCGCCCAGCCGCCCCAGCAAATGCACCAGCGCCGTGGGCTGCACCCCCAGCGCCTTCACCTCCCAGTGCAGCAGCGCCAGATACTGCGCATGCAGCGCCGCCAGTGCCTGCACCCCGCTGGGCAGCGCGGCCGGGTCGTCAGAGGGCACCTTGGGGGCCTGGGCTGGCAGCGCGGGAAAGTGCGGCGCCTGCGCTGCACTGGCCGCCTGGGACGGACGGCGGCGCGCACCCTGCGCGTAAATGCGCAGCACTTTGCCCACCGGATCGAGCTCGTAGCGCGCAATCGGAAAGTGCCAGTCATCAAACGTCATGGCGGCGGGGCTGTCGTGCAGCAGCGCGGCCAGCTCGTGGGGGCTCGCGCGGCGTTGCGCCACGTGGCGCTGGCCCGGCAAACAGGCCTGCACCGTGAACGCCCCCTCGCCAGAAAACAGGCACAAAAATTCAGGAACCTGCATACCACCCTCTTTTGGTGTGTGGGTTGCCAGCCGCGCGCTGGCCGATCAGCACTTCAGGCGCGGCACACCCGCGCCATTTGCAACGCCAGGCGCTGCAGCGCCTGCCAGCCGTCTTGCGGCCAGTCGGGCACTTTCAGGCCCTTGACGATGCCGTCCACCTGGTGCGCCGACTGCAGCAGGCGTGCGGCGGCGGCGTCCGGCAGGCGCGGCAGCACGCGCTCAAACAGGCGTTCCTTGGCGCCCCACACGCGGTTTTCGCGCAGCGCCATGGGCAGCGGCTTGCCGGCATTCATGGCGTCCTTGACACGCTTGAGGGCCCGGATGTCCTCGGCCAGTGCCCAGTGCACCAGCACCTCGGCGGTACCTTCGGCCTGCAGGCCGTCCAGCATGCGCTGCACGCGCGCGCTTTGGCCCGCGAGCACGGCCTCGGAGAGCTTGAACACGTCGTAGCGCGCCACGTTGAGCACGGCAGCCTCGACCTGGCGCCACGCCAGCTCGCCCGGGGGGTAGAGCAGCGCCAACTTCTGGATTTCCTGGTGCGCGGCGAGCAGGTTGCCCTCCACGCGGTCGGCGAAGAACTGCAACGTGCGCTGCCCCTCTTCGCCCGCCGCCACACGCTGGCCCTGGGCGGCCAGGCGCTGGGCGATCCATGCGGGCAGCATGCCGCGCTCCACGGGGTCGATCTGCACGCTCATACCCTGGGTGTCGAGGGCGGTGAACCAGGGGCTGGTTTTGGCGGCTTTGTCCAGGCGCGGCAGGATGACCAGCGTGAGGGTGCTGTCATTACCCTGCGCCGCCTGGGCCAGCTGCTGCAGCGCTGCTGCGCCGTCCTTGCCGGGCTTGCCCGAGGGAATGCGCACTTCGACGATCTGCTTGTCGGCAAACAGCGAGAGCGAGCCGCCCGCGGCAAGCACGGCGCTCCAGTCGAAATGCGCGCCCGCCACGGTGTAGCTGCTGCGCTCGGTGTAGCCCTGGGCGCGCGCAGCAGCGCGGATGGCGTCCAGCGCTTCTTGCTGCAGCAGGGCCTCGTCGCCATGCAGGGTGTAGAGCGAGCGCAGGCCTTTTTGCAGGTGGGCGCCGAGCTGGTTCAGTGCAATGTGCGCCAAATTGGCCTCCAAGCCTTTTGCATCAAGCGCTGGCAGCTATAAAAAAAGCAGCAATCAAGGCGCCGTGCTGGGGCGCACGGCAGCCAGGCGGCGCAGCAGCTGCTGCACGATGTCGGTCTGCATGTTGCGCAGCAGCAGCGCCTCCTCAGCCTCCTTGGCCAGCGCCTGGGTTTCGTTGTAGCTGACGTCGCGCGTCTGCAGCAGTTCGGTGGGACCGATGGGTTCCTCCCCTGCCCGGGTGCGCAGCCTGAAGTTGACACGCAGGCGCAGCTGCAGCTCGCGCACCTGGCCCGCGCTGTTGAAGGCCACGACCACGCGCTCGTGCTGCTCGGACAGCAGGTCGAGGATGGCCTCGGACTGCGTCAGGCGCGCGGGGTCACGCGTCACCTGAAGGTCGCCGCCAGAGCTGGCCAGCGTGCGCTCCAGCTCGCGCGCCAACGGTGAGGACGGCGGCGCGGCGATGTAGAGCGAGCGAAACGCGAACTCGGGCGCACCGCGCAGGCGAAAGCCGCAAGCCGCCAGCAGCGGCACGGCGGCCAGGGGAGCAAGCAGGGCGCGCCGCTGCATTCAGACCACCAGGTTGACCAGGCGCCCGGGCACCACCACGACCTTCTTCGGCGTGGCGCCTGCGGCGAATTTCTCGAAGGCCTCGCTGGCCACGGCCAGGCGCTCGATCTCGGCCTTGTCGGCGGCGGCGGGCACGCGGATGGATCCACGCAGCTTGCCGTTGACCTGCAGCATCAGCTCGATCTCGTCCTGCACCAGTGCAGCCGGATCGACCTGCGGCCAGGGCGCATCGAGCAGGTCGCCCAGCACGCTGGCGTAGCCAAGCTGGCTCCACAGCCCGTGGGCGATGTGCGGCGTGGCCGGGTAGAGCACGCGCAGCAGGATGCCGAAGCCCTCGATCAGGGCCACGGGGGCGCCGGCGTCGCCGTGGGCCTTGAAGTCTTCCAGCGCGTTGATCATCTTCATGGCGCCAGAGACCACGGTGTTGTACTGCATGCGCTGGTAGTCGTACTGCACCTGCTTGAGCACCGTGTGGATCTCGCGCCGCAGCGCCTGCGCATCGGGGCCGAACTGCACGTCCTTCAGGCTGGTGTAGCCGGCCACGCTGGCGTCGGCGGCCACCTTGTCGATGGCGGCGAGCTTGACTGCGAAGTTCCACACACGGCGCAGGAAGCGGTAGCTGCCTTCCACGGCGGCGTCGTTCCACTCCAGCGTCAGCTCGGGCGGCGCGGTGAACATGGTGTACAGGCGCGCGGTGTCGGCGCCGTACTTCTCTATGAGCTGCTGCGGATCGACGCCGTTGTTCTTCGACTTGGACATGGTGCCCACGCCCTCGTAGTCGATGGGCGTGCCCACGGGCAGCAGCCCGTCGCCACTTTCGGCCGGGTTCTTCAGCTTGGCGCCGATGATCTTGCCCGCGTCGTCATAGATGTGCTCCACATCGTGCGGCCAGAAGTAGTCCTTGCCGCCCTTGGCGGTGCGGCGGCTGTAGATGTGGTTCAGCACCATGCCCTGGGTGAGCAGCTTGGTGAAGGGCTCGTCCACCTTCACCAGCCCCAGGTCGCGCATCACCTTGGTCCAGAAACGTGCGTACAGCAGGTGCAGGATGGCGTGCTCGATGCCGCCGATGTACTGGTCCATCGGCATCCAGTAGTCGGCGCCTTCGGCCACCATGGCTTCGCGGTTCTTCGGGTCGCAGTAGCGCATGAAGTACCACGAGCTGTCCACGAAGGTGTCCATGGTGTCGGTCTCGCGCCGCGCCGGTTTGCCGCAGCACGGGCAGACCACGCCGGCGTGGAAGGCTTCACTTTTCACCAGCGGGTTGCCGCTGCCGTCCGGCACCAGGTCTTGCGGCAGCACCACGGGCAGGTCTTTTTCCGGCACAGGCTGCGCGCCGCAGTCCGTGCAGTGGATGATGGGAATCGGTGTGCCCCAGTAGCGCTGGCGGCTCACGCCCCAGTCGCGCAGGCGCCAGGTGGTTTTCTTCTCGCCCAGACCCTTGGCTGCGAGCAGCTCGGCCACCTTGTCCACGGCCTGCGCGTGGCCCAGGCCATCGAGTTCGCCGGAGTTGACGCACACGCACTTTTGCTTGTCGCCGTACCACTCTTGCCACGTATCGGTGCCAAAGCTTTGGCCTTCCACCGCCACCACCTGCTGGATGGGCAGGTTGTATTTTTTAGCGAAGGCGAAATCGCGCTCGTCGTGCGCGGGCACGCCCATCACGGCGCCGTCGCCGTAGCTCATGAGCACGTAGTTGCCCACCCACACCTCGACCTGCGCGCCGGTGAGTGGGTGCGTGACGTGCAGCCCCGTGGGCATGCCCTCTTTTTCCTTGACGGCCAGCTCAGCCTCGGTGGTGCCGCCCTTCTTGCATTCCTCGATGAAGGCAGCCAGCTTTTCGTTCGTGGCAGCGGCGTGCTGCGCCAGCGGGTGCTCGGGCGCGACGGCGCAGAAGGTCACGCCCATGATGGTGTCCGCGCGCGTGGTGAAGACGTACATCTTGCCGTATTGGATCGGTTCGCCCGCCGCGTTCTGGATGTTGTGCGTGAAGGCAAAACGCACCCCTGCGCTCTTGCCGATCCAGTTTTCCTGCATCAGCCGCACCTTGTCGGGCCAGCCGGTCAGCGTGGCCTTGTCGTTGCCGACCTGCACGTGGTCGAGCAGCTCCTGCGCGTAGTCGGTGATCTTCAGGTAGTAGCCCGGGATTTCACGCTTTTCCACCAGCGCGCCGGTGCGCCAGCCACGGCCGTCGATCACCTGCTCGTTGGCCAGCACGGTCTGGTCCACCGGGTCCCAGTTCACCACCTGGGTCTTGCGATAGGCGATGCCTTTTTCCAGCATCTTCAGGAACAGCCACTGGTTCCAGCGGTAGTAGTCGGGGTCGCAGGTGGCGACTTCGCGGCTCCAGTCAATGGCCAGGCCCATGGCCTGCATCTGGCCCTTCATGTAGGCGATGTTGTCGTAGGTCCACTGCGCGGGCGGCACCTTGTTCTTCAGCGCGGCGTTCTCGGCGGGCAGGCCGAAGGCGTCCCAGCCCATGGGCATCAAGACGTTGTAGCCGTTCATGCGCAGGTAGCGCGTGAGCATGTCGTTGATGGTGTAGTTGCGCACATGCCCCATGTGCAACTTGCCGCTGGGGTAGGGCAGCATGGAGCAGGCGTAGAACTTCTTCTTGCCTGCGTCCTCGGTCACGCGGTAGGCGTCGGTGGCGGCCCAGTGGGCGTGCGCGGCGCGCTCCACCTCGGTGTGGTTGTATTTGTCTTGCATGGGAATGGGTGAGAGAGGCTGTGCAGTCTCGGCAACTGCGTTGCACGGATTTTAGGCGCTCGGCGCCATGCCCCCCGCCGAAGGGCCGACGCACCCTCCGCGACCACCCACCCCCTGCGCCCGGCCCGCGCCACGCAGGCGGCAAAACCTGGCGCACAACGCAAAAACCATAGCTGCCAGCGCTTTTCTAGCCAGGGTTTCAGTGAGAAAACACCATGAAACCTTGAACAGGAAAGCGCTACAAGCTATTTCTTTAATAGCAACACCCCATGCTCCCGCACCTTGCATCCCGGTACGCCCCCAAACCCCAGGCGCGACACGCCAGCGGTCAATCAGCCCCCCGGGCCACCAAGCGCCAGAAAGACAAGCGGCCCACCACGCAGCGCACCACAGGCAGGGCAACTGGTGCAGCCAAATGAGGCGTCGACCCAACAACCAACCACCGAAGCCGTGCCAGCGCACGGCAACGCCGATATGCTCACACTGGCTGTATGGTTATTCTGCAGCCAGCACCACGAAAGATCTTTTCATCCTCGAGAAAGCAACCGAATCCATGAAATTGGCCGCACCGCTTGTGACTTGGCAAAACAGCTACGCCCTCGGCCTGGAGGAGATTGACGAACAGCACAAGATGCTCTTCGACATCATGAACCGCATCTGGGAAGGCATCGTGCGCAACGCCGATGCCACCACGATCGGCAGCGCGCTGGAAGACCTGGAACGCTATACCGTTCTGCACTTCACCGAAGAAGAAACCTTCATGCGCAGCATCCGGTACCCGAACTTTGATGCCCATGTCGCACTGCACCGCCGCTTCGTGCAGCGCGTCGCCGAGGAAAAGGCCAAGGCACAAAGCGGTGAGCGGATCAGCCTGGAGTTGCTGCACTTCCTGCGTGATTGGCTGGTCAACCACATCCTGGTGGAAGACAAGCGCTACGTGACGCAGTTTCAGACCGAAAAGCACCACACCTCGCTGCTCGGGCGCTTCTTTGCACGTTTGGGGAAGAAAACGGCCTGAAGCCTTTTAGGACGCGCGCCTGGCGCTACATTTTAAATAGCATCAACGCAGCGCGCGAGGCGCTGCGCCTGGCGGCGGATTCGGCGGCTCGGACACGAAGCCGATGCGCGCCAAGCCTGCCGCGTGGGCGGCGCCCATGATCTCAACCACGCGGCCGTAGGGCACGGCAGCGTCGGCGCGCAGCTGGATCTCGGTATCGGGCTGCGCGGCCCCCACTTCGGCCAGGCGCGCGGCCAGCGCCTCTGGCGTGAGGGGCCGGTCGTCGATGAACGCCTGGCCCGTGCGATCGACCACCAACGTGAGTGCGTGCACGGGCGCACCCGGCACCCCGCCCTGGGCGCGCGGCAGCTCCAGTTGGATGCTGCTGGCCAGCAGCGGCGCGGTCAGAATGAAGATCACCACCAGCACCAGCATCACGTCGACCAGCGGCGTGACGTTGATTTCGCTCATGGGCTGCGGCCCGGTGGTGCGCTCCAGCCTACCGAATCCCATGCGCGTCAGCCCAGCAGCAGCTCGCGCAGGTCGCGCGCGAAGCCTTCAAGGTCGGCCTCCAGGCGCCCGGTGATGCGGCCATACACGTTGTAAGCCAGCACCGCGGGAATGGCCACGGCCAGCCCCGCAGCGGTCATGACCAGGGCCTCGCCCACCGGGCCGGCCACGCGCTCGATGGTGATCTGGCCCGCACCCGCAATGGTCGCCAGCGCATGGTAGATGCCCCACACGGTGCCCAGCAGGCCGACGAAAGGCGCCGTCGAACCCACCGTGGCCAGCAGCACCTGGCCCCATTGCAGACGCCCGAGTACGCCGTGCAGCGCATCGCGCAGTACACGCGTGAGCTGCTGCGCACGGCTGCCTTGCGCGGCCAGCGAGCCGGACGGCGCGCCCGCTGCCAGCGCGTGGGCGGCACCTGCCAGCGGCAGGATCAGGGATTCGCGGTCGAAGGGCTGCACGCGGCTGGCGGCATCGGCCAGGCTGGCGGCCTGCCAAAAGGCGGCCGTGGCACGCGGCAGGTCGGCGCTGGCGCGGCGCAGCAGGCGCAACTTCCACAGGATGACGACCCAGCTCGCCACCGACATGGCGAGCAACAGCAGCGCCGTGACCTGGGTCACGGCATCGCCTTGGCGCCACCAGTGCAGCAGGTCCATGGCGTGCTCAGTCGTTCAGGCCGAGGACGTCGAACATATCGAACAGCCCAGTACGATGCGCCGCCAGGAAGCGCGCGGCGCGCAGGCTGCCCTGGGCGTAGCCCGCGCGGCTGGAGGACTTGTGCGAAATCTCGATACGCTCGCCCGTGCCCGCGAACAGCACCGTGTGGTCGCCCACGATGTCGCCGCCACGGATGGTGGCGAAGCCGATGGTGGACGGATCACGCTCCCCCGTGACGCCTTCGCGGGCGTAGACGGCGCAGTCCTTCAGATCGCGCCCCAGGGCCTGGGCGATAACCTCGCCCATCTTGAGCGCGGTGCCCGAGGGGGCGTCCACCTTGTGGCGGTGGTGGGCCTCGATGACCTCGATGTCATAGCCCGTGGACAGCGCCCGGGCCGCCATGTCGAGCAGCTTGAGCGTGACGTTCACGCCCACGCTCATGTTGGGTGCGAAGACGACAGCCGTCTTTTGCGCGGCAGCGGCGATGGCCTCTTTCTGCTCTGCCGTGAAGCCCGTGGTGCCGATCACGGCTTTGACGCCGACTTGGGCACACACGGCCAAATGCTCCAGTGTGCCCTCGGGACGGGTGAAGTCGATCAGCACGTCGGCGTTGGCCAGGCCCGCGCGCACGTCCGCAGTGATGGGCACGCCGCTGGCCACGCCAAGGAAGGCCGTGGCGTCGGAACCGATGGCCGGACTGGAGGCGATGTCGAGGGCACCGGCCAGCACGCAGTCGCCGCTGGCACGCACAGCTTCAATCAGCATGCGGCCCATGCGGCCAGATGCGCCGGCGATGGCAACGCGGATCGCAGGAGCTGCGGACGGGGAAGTAGCGGTCATGGAAATCCTGGCAAATGAAAGATGGCGCCCCGCAGCCGGCGCGCCAAGGGCAGATCAGCGCGCGGAAGATTCCAGCGGCGGGTAGTGCCGGGGCGCGGCGCCAGCATCGGGCGCCGCAGGGCTGGTGGACGGTGCGCGTTCAGGTGCGGGGTAGCGTTCCAGCTGGGCCTCGGTGGCTTCCAGCACGGGCACTTTGCGCGGCACGGCACGCGACCCCAGGGTGGCGACAAACTCGGCCTCGGTCGGCATCTCGTCGCCCTCGGAGCGCACGAACTCGTCGCCCTCAAAGAACACGACGAGCTTGCGCGTCTGCACCTCTTCGCCCTGCTTCTTGAGGGTGAACACGTAGTCCCAGCGGTTGGCATGGAACAGGCTGGTGACCAGCGGCGTGCCGAGGAGGTCACGCACCTGCTGGCGGCTCATGCCAGGCTGCAAAGCCTGCACCTGCTCGCGCGAGACAAAGTTGCCCTGCACCACGGTGGCACGGTAGGGCTTGAGGGTTTCGACCATCGCGCGCCCGGAGAGGTCGACGCTGCCGCAGGCGCTCATGGCAGCACCAATGGACACAATCAGCGCCACACGGGCGCTGCAACGGGCTGTGGCATGCATGGGGTAAGGCTATGAGGCTATGATCCGGCCCATTGTAGCGGCTGGTACCGAATGCCCGGCCCGCGCTTTGCGGCGTATGCGAAAGACCTTGCCATGACGAATATCGACGAACTCAAAAGCACTGGACTCAAGGCCACGCTTCCACGCCTGAAAATCCTCGAAATCTTCCAAAAGGGCGTGCAACGCCACATGACCGCGGAAGATGTGTTCCGCACCCTGCTCGACGAACGCTCCGACATCGGCCTGGCGACCGTGTATCGGGTGCTGACGCAGTTTGAGCAGGCGGGCATCCTGCTGCGCAGCAACTTCGAGAGCGGCAAGGCCGTCTACGAACTGAACGAAGGCCAGCACCACGACCACTTTATTTGCACGGCCTGCGGAAAGGTCGAGGAATTCTACGATCCGGAGATCGAGAAGCGTCAGCAGGCCATCGCCAAGTCCAAGGGTTGGGTGGTGCAAGACCACGCCATGGCGCTGTACGGCCAGTGCGCAAGCTGCGCGAGCAAAGGCTGATTGGCCGCTAGAAGTCGCTGCTGTGCTCCATGGCACGGCGGTGACGCTCGACGAACTCCTGGTAGGTATCGATTCCGCGCAGTTGCAGGATGGTGTTGCGCACCGCTGCCTCAACCAGCACGGCGATGTTGCGTCCGGCGACCACCTGGATGACCACCTTCAGCACCGGGATGCCCAGTACATCCTGGGTCAACGGCTCGTAGGGCAGGCGTTCGTACTCGCGCTCCAGCGTTTCCTTGCGCACCAGGTGCACGATGAGCCGCAGGCGCATGCGGCGGCGCACAGCCGACTCGCCGAAGATGGCACGGATGTCCAGCAGACCAATGCCACGCACTTCAAGCAGGTTTTGCAGCAGCGCAGGGCACTTGCCCTCGATGGTGTTCTGGTTGATGCGGTACAAATCCACCGCATCGTCGGCCACGAGGCCATTGCCGCGCGAGATCAGCTCCAGCCCCAGCTCGCTCTTGCCCAGGCCAGACTCGCCCGTGATGAGCACACCCAGACCCAAAATGTCCATGAACACGCCATGCATGGTCATGCGTTCGGCGAAATGCTTGGACAGGTAGGCGTGCAACACGTCGATCACGAAGGCCGAGGACTCGCGCGTGGCAAACATCGGAATCTGAGCGCGCTCGCACATGGAAACGAGCTCGTCCGGCGCTGCCTGTCCGTCGGCCAGCACCAGCACCGGCGGCTCCAGGGTGACGATGCGCGAGACACGGCGCTTGCAGTCCTCGGGCGTGGCGTTGCCCAGGTAGGCGATCTCGCGCTCACCCAGCACCTGCACGCGGTACGGGTGGATGTAGTTGAGGTGCCCCACGAGATCCGCGCCCGAGCGGGCGCTGCGGATGGCCACTTCGTCGAAACGGCGCTCCGACGCACTCAGCCCTGCCACCCACTCCCAGCGTAACTGGCCGCGAAAGGCCTCGAACAGGACATCGGCGCTGACGACGTTGGGTTTCACAGCGGACGCAGCGGGCTTATGCCGCCTGGGTGGATTGCCAGCCGGCGATCATGCCGTGCAGCTCGGCCGCGTCGGTGCAGGCCTTGATCCGCTCCCGCAACGCACCATCGCTGAGCAATTCGGCGATTTCGGAGAGGATTTCCAGGTGCTTCTGCGTTGCCGCTTCGGGCACAAGCAGAAAGATGAGGAGGTTCACGGGCTGCTCGTCGGGCGCATCGAAACCAATCGGTCGCTCCAGCTGAAACACCGCAGCCATGGGGGACTTCAACCCCTTGATGCGCCCATGTGGAATCGCCACGCCATGGCCAAGGCCCGTGGAGCCCAGGCGCTCGCGGGCAAACAAACTGTCGGTAATCAGGGCACGCGACAGGCCATGCTGGCTTTCAAACAGCAACCCGGCTTCTTCAAAGGCACGCTTTTTGCTGGTGGCATCAACGCTCACGAGAACCTGAGCGGTCGGCAAGATGGAGGCAAGTCGGTTCATGGTGGTGTCGGTCATTATGCACACGGTGCTTGGAAACGCGCCGGGTTGGGTTCTGTGCGCCCGGTAGCCTCGCAATATTTTGTTGCAATGCAAAAATAGTGTAATGCGAGTGTGCCCAGTGTCCCAAACAGGGGGCTATGGCAAGCAGCAAAAAAGCCGCCCCGGAAGGCGGCTTTCAGTGCCGGAACCTGCCCCGGCCGCGTGCATTGCTCAGGCGTAAACACGCTTGAGCGCATCGGCCTGGTGGTCTTGCAGCCGGTTCTTGTGGCGCACGACGATGCGGTCGAGCTTGTCCATCAGCTCATCCACGGCCGCGTACAAATCCGCGTGCGCGCTCTCGGCGAACAGGTCGTTGCCCTTGACGCGCACATTGCATTCGGCCCGCTGCCGCTTTTCCTTCTCCTTTTGCTTCTCGACCGACAACAGCACTTTCACATCCACCACCTGGTCGAAATGGCGGGTGATCCGATCCAGCTTGGTCATGACATAGCTACGCAAGGCGGGGGTGACTTCGAGGTGGTGACCGCTGATCGTCAAGTTCATGGATATGCCTCCTATGGCGCTCGGTTGAACACTGCGGCCCGCTGCGCTGGGCCGCCCCTGAGAACTTGTGGTTTCACTATGCGCCCAGCCCCGGCGGAAAGCAATCCGATTCCGCCATAGCGCACCGGGTTATGGCACGCCAGGTGCCAAAACGGTGCAAACCTGCGCACAATGGACAGGCTTTGGGCAGTGCTCCAGCGGGAGACCTAGAATCGCGCCCTGGCGGGGACAGCCCCGCCGCGCGCCGAACCAACCCTCCCATAGCCATGACCCAGCCCAGCACTCCCGCCCTGCACACCTCTGCCCTGACTTCGCTGCCCCTGCTGGCGCGCGGCAAGGTGCGCGACAACTACGCCGTGGGCGACGACCGCATCCTGATGGTGGCCAGCGACCGTCTCTCGGCCTTCGACGTCATCATGGGCGAGCCCATTCCCGGCAAAGGCGAACTGCTGACGCAAATGGCGCTGTTCTGGTTCGGCAAGCTCGGCCACATTTGCCCCAACCACCTCACGGGTGAAGCACCCGAAAGCGTGGTCTCGCCCGCCGAGGTGCCGCAGGTGCGCGGCCGCTCGATGCTGGTGCAGCGCCTCAAGCCCATCCTCGTTGAAGCCGTGGTGCGCGGCTATCTGGCCGGCAGCGGCTGGAAGGAGTACCAGGCATCCCAATCGGTCTGCGGCGTGCCGCTGCCCCCGGGCCTGACCAACGCGGCCAAGCTGCCCGCGCCCATCTACACGCCCGCAGCCAAAGCCGAGGCGGGCGACCATGACGAAAACATCACCTTCGAGCGCACGGTGGAGATGATCGGCCTGGACCTGGCCACGCGCATCCGCGACATCTCCATCCGCCTGTACCAGGAGGCGGCCGACATCGCCCTGGCCAAGGGCATGATCATTGCCGACACCAAGTTCGAGTTTGGCCTGGCGCCCGACGGCACGCTGGTGCTGATGGACGAGGTGCTCACGCCCGACAGCTCGCGCTACTGGCCCGTGGAGGGCTACGCCGACGCACTCGCCAAGGGCGAGAACCCGCCGAGCTACGACAAGCAGTTCGTGCGTGACTGGCTGGAACAGGCCAAGGTCAACGGCAAGCCCTGGGACAAAACCGCCCCGGCACCGCGCCTGCCGCAGGACGTGATCGAGAAAACCGCCGCCAAGTACCGCGAAGCGCTCGAACGCCTGACGGCCTGAAGCTCACTGCGGCAGCAGTGGCACCTCGATCTCGTCCAGCGACGGCTCGCCGCGCTCCTGCGCTGTGAAGCGCAGCAGCGGCTGGCCTTCCTCGTCGCGCAGCTCCAGCGTGCGGCCTTGCTGGTGGAAGGCGGCAACGGCGGCCAGGCGCTCCAGGTAGGCCAGCTCGCTGCGCCCGCCTGCCAGGCACAGCCGCAGCGACACATCGAACTCCGACAGGCGCAGCGCGCCACCTTGCTGCGCGTAGCTGGCGACAAAGCGGTTGCAGCCCCCCGAGCCACTGGCGCGCGGCATGCCGCGCTGCAGTACCAGATGTGCCGCGCTCGCGCCCTGTGCTGGCGCACCGACAGCTTCGCCGCCGACGATTTCCTCCAGCCGCCAGTAGGTCTGCTGCAGGGGCACCGCCGCCGTCGCGGTGGCTGCACTTTGGTGTGGCAAGGCCAGTTGCACGTCTACATGGCGGGACAAGGGCGTCCACAGCACCGGGTGAACGCCGGGCGCGTCCAACAGCAGGCGGCCACGCCAGCGCACCGCCGCACGCACCTCGTAGCGCCCCTCGGTCTGGATCTGCGCCTGACGGTAAGGAATGCGCAGCGCGTACGGCAGCGGCCCCGCCGGGTCCACGCGCTGGCGTGCCAGTACCAGCGGCGGCGCACTGTCGTCCGTTACGTCCACCAGTGCCGCCTCGAAATAGGCATCGGGCGGCACGTACAGCCGCTCGCGCGCAAAGACGGTGCCGGACACCTGGGCGTCCGGCGCGGGCGCCGTGGCGCAGCCCGCCAGCGCCAGAGCGGCTGCGGCAGCGCACACCATCCAGCGCACGGCGGTTTGTCTCAGCTCAGCACGACGCTGGACAGGCGGCGCCGGTACGTCGCCACCACCGGATCCTCGGGCGGGATCTGGCCCTCGGCCACCTTGGGCTTGGGCGGCTCGATGATTTCGAGGATGGACACATAGGTCTTGCGTGCCGCCTCCTCGCCCCAGGCCTTGTCGCGCATGAGGATTTCGAGCAGCTCGTCCATCGCTTCCGTCCAGCGCTGCTGCGCCATGAGCCAGCGCGCGCGGCCAAAGCGCGCCTCGAAGTCGCGCTTGTTGGCCGCAATTTTTGCATCAAATTCGGCTCCAGCGCTTTCTCCGTAAGCGCTAGCAGCTACGAAATCAAGAGCATCCATCCAGTCCTTGAGCGCCCCCAGGCGGCGCGAGCCCGCAGCCTTGGCGATGACGGGCGCAAAGGCCACCTTGGCGTCATCCTCGCGGCCGAGCTGCAGCAGCAGCTTGACGTAGTCGAAGCGCGCCTCGTCGTTGGCCGGGTCAGTGGCCACGGCGTGCTGCAGGTGTTCCAGCGCGCTGGCGGTGTCGCCTTCGGCCAGGGCGTCCAGTGCTTCGGACTCGGCCTCGTCGGCCTCCACCTCCTCGACGCTGGGCAGGTGCTTGTCGAGAAACTCGCGCACCTGGCCCTCGGGCAGCGCGCCCATGAATCCATCCACAGGCTGGCCGTTCATCAGCAGCACGCAGGTGGGAATGCTGCGGATGCCGAACATGGCGGCAAGCTGCTGCTCCTGGTCGGAATCGATCTTGGCCAGCTTGAAGCGGCCGGCGTAGGCCACCTCCAGCTTTTCCAGCACCGGCCCCAGCGTCTTGCACGGGCCGCACCAGGGCGCCCAGAAGTCCACCAGCACGGGCACCTGCATGGAAGCGGCGATGACTTCGGCTTCAAAATTCTGGACGGTTACATCGATCATGGAAGGGATCCTCTGCAAAGCATGGCGCCTGGGCGGCGCAAAAGTAAAATCGGGGGTTCCACTCAAGGCGCAGCGCCCACGCGCAGCGCCGCACAGCACATGAAACCCATACAGATCGGCGTGGTCATGGGCTCCAGCAGCGACTGGGACACCATGCAGCACGCAGTAGAGATTCTCCGGCAATTCGGTATCGCCCACGAGGCCCAGGTCGTCTCGGCCCACCGCATGCCCGACGACATGTTTGCCTACGCCGAGCGCGCGGCAGAGCGCGGGCTCAAGGCCATCATCGCAGGCGCGGGCGGTGCCGCCCACCTGCCCGGCATGATCGCCGCCAAGACCACCGTGCCGGTGCTGGGCGTGCCGGTGGCCAGCCGCCACCTGCAAGGCGTGGACTCGCTGCACAGCATCGTGCAAATGCCCAAGGGCATTCCCGTGGCCACGTTCGCCATCGGCCAGGCTGGCGCCGCCAACGCGGCACTGTTCGCCGTGGCGCTGCTGGCCAATGAGGACCCGGCCCTGCGCCAGCAGCTTGAACAGTTCCGCGCGCAGCAGACCGAAGCCGCGCGCGCCATGACGCTGCCGCCCGCCGCATGAGCACGCACCCCATCCACCTGCTGCCCCCCGGCGCCACGCTGGGCGTACTCGGCGGCGGCCAGCTCGGGCGCATGTTCGCGCACGCCGCGCAGGCCATGGGCTACTTCACCGCCGTGCTGGACGCCGATGCCGACAGCCCCGCCGGCCGCATCAGCCACCACCACATCCGCACCGCTTACGACGACCCGGACGGCCTGGCGCAACTCGCCAGCCTGTGCGACGCGGTGACCACCGAGTTCGAGAACGTGCCCGCCGTGGCCCTGGCCGCGCTGGCCGGGCAGTGTCCCGTGGCGCCCGCCGCACGCGCCGTGGCCGTGGCGCAGGACCGCGCGCAGGAGAAGGCGCACTTCGTCGCGTGTGGCGTACCCTGCGCACCGCATGCGGTCATCGAGACAGCTGAACAGCTCGCCGCCGTGCCCACCAGCCTGCTGCCCGGCATTTTGAAGACCGCCCGCCTGGGTTACGACGGCAAGGGCCAGGTGCGCGTGCAAACCGCCGCCGAGCTGGCCGCCGCCTGGGTGCAGCTTGGCCGCGTGCCCTGCGTGCTGGAGCAGATGCTGCCGCTGGCGTTTGAATGCTCGGTGATCGTGGCGCGCGGGCACGACGGCGCCACCGTGCACCTGCCGGTGCAACGCAACCTGCACCGCGACGGCATCCTGGCCGTCACCGAGGTGCATGAAGGAAATGTGCCTCCAGCCCTTGCCAGTCAAGCGGTAGAAGCTGCAATTTCGATAGCAAACGGCCTGCTGTACGTGGGCGTGCTGTGCGTCGAATTCTTCGTGCTGCAGGACGGCCGCCTGGTGGTCAACGAAATCGCCCCGCGCCCGCACAACAGCGGCCACTACAGCCAGAACGCCTGCGACGTGTCGCAGTTCGAGCTGCAGGTGCGCACCATGGCCGGCCTGCCGCTGGTACAGCCGCGCCTGCACAGTGCCGCCGTCATGCTCAACCTGCTGGGCGACCTGTGGTTCACGCAAGGCGACACGGCGCAAACCCCGCCCTGGGAGGCGGTGCTGCAACTGCCCGGCGCACACCTGCACCTGTACGGCAAGAGCGCTGCCAAGCACGGGCGCAAGATGGGCCACCTGAACATCACGGCCGCCACGCCCGAAGCGGCGCGCGCCACGGCGCTGCAGGCTGCCGCGCTGCTGGGCATTGCGCCTTTCTGACCATGGTACTCGACGGCCAGCAAGACGCCTCCATCACCGCCGCGGCCCAGGCGCTGCGCGCGGGCCAGCTCGTCGGCCTGCCCACGGAAACGGTCTACGGCCTGGCGGCCGACGCCGACAACGACCAGGCCGTAGCCCAGGTGTACACCACCAAGGGCCGCCCGGCGGACCACCCGCTGATCGTGCACGTGGCCGACGCCAGCGGCATCGGCCACTTTGCCCGCAACGTGCCCGCCTTTGCCCAGGCGCTGGTGCAGGCCTTCTGGCCCGGCCCGCTCACGCTGATCCTGCCGCGCCGCCCCGGCCATGGTGCCGCCGCCGCCGGGCAGCAGGACAGCATCGGCCTGCGCTGCCCGGCCCACCCGGTGGCCCAAGCGCTGCTGCGTGCCTGTGTGGCAGCGGGGGTGCATGGCGTGGCCGCGCCCAGCGCCAACCGTTTCGGCCGTGTGAGCCCGACCACCGCCGCGCATGTGCAAGACGAGTTCGGCGACGGCCTGCTGGTGCTCGACGGCGGCGCCTGCGCCGTGGGGATCGAATCGACCATCGTCGACTGCACGCGGGGCGTGCCGGTGCTGCTGCGCCCCGGCGCCATCACGCGGGCCCAGATTGCCGCCGCCTGCGGCATCGCTCCGCTCTCGAAAGAGGAGCTGCCCGCGCACACCCCACGCGCCTCGGGCACGCTGGAGGCGCACTATGCGCCGAACGCCAAGGTGCGCCTGATGGATACCAAGGCACTGCAGGCCGGCCTCGATCTGCTGGGCAGCGACGCCGCGCACCTGGCCGTGTACGCCCGCACGCCTCTGCGCGCGCCCCAGGTGCTGCTGCGGCGCATGCCGCAAGACGCAGAGGCGGCGGCCCAGGAGCTGTTCGCCGCGCTGCGCGGCTTCGACGACGCGGGCGTGCGCCTGGTCTGGATCGAATGGCCGCCCGCCACCCCCGAATGGGAAGGCGTGCGCGACCGGCTGCAGCGTGCCGCAGCCGCCTGATACCGCTGAACGCCGCTTGACGTTTACACTTTCGCCCACTTTTTTGGAGAAATTCATGGCTTCTCATTGGATGCGCCGCAGCCTTCTGGCCGCCGCCTGTGCTTCGGCCGCGCTGCTCGCGGCCTGCGGTTCCAGCACCGTCGATTCCGCCATCTCGCCGCAGCGCGCCGTGGTCTTCGGCGATGCCGTGAACGACGTAGGCCAGAAGGGCTCGGCCTACACCGTCAACGTCACCAACGGCAGCCGCATCAACTGGACGACGCAGTTCGCCTCGTACTGGAACCTGCCCGTCACCCCGGTATCAACCGGCGGCAGCAACTATGCCCAAGGCAATGCGCGCATCAGCGCCAAGCCTGACGCCGCAGGCGACGCCACCACGCCCACCATCACCGAGCAAATCAACAACTTCCTGGCCGCCAACAAGACCTTCGGCGCCCAGGACATCGTGCTGATCAACGGTGGCATCAGCGACCTCATCGCCGGCATGGCGCAGGTCAATGCCGGCCAACTGACGGCCGACGCCTTCCGCGCCCAGGCGCGCCAGTGGGGCGTGGACCTGGCGACCCAGGTGCGCCGCATCACCGAAGCGGGTGGCACCCACGTGGTGCTCGCCGGTGTGTACGACCTGAGCCGCACCCCCTGGGCCGCGGCCATCGGGCAGCAGGCGCTGCTGAAGGACGTGAGCCGCGCCTTCAACACCGGCCTGCAGGTCTCCCTGACCGAGTTGGGCAACAAGGTGCAGTACGTGGACCTGGAGTACTACGTCAACCTGTACACCGATACACCCTCGAGCTTCTCCTTCGACAACGCCACGCAGGCGGTGTGCACCTCGGTTGACGCGGGCAACGGCATCGGCACGGGCACGGGCCAGATCAACTCGGCACTGTGCACCCCGTCCACCGTGCTGGCCGGCGCCAACGTCGACCGCTACGTGTTCGCCGACAACGTGTACCTCACGCCCTCGGCGCACCGCCAGTTCGGCACCTACGCCGTGGACAAGGTGCGTCTGCGCTGGTAAGCCCTGCCCCCGCCAAAAAGCCGACCCAAGGGTCGGCTTTTTTGTTTCTGGGGCGGGTGGCGGCTTACTTGACCGCGTCAAACATCCCACGCGCCTGCGCCAGGCAGAACGGAGGCTCGTACTGGCCGTGGTAGTTGCCGTAGTAGGTGGCAAATGCGGCGGAAGTGGGGTCGGTTGGCGCCTTGCCACCAATGCCGAAAGTGGCCTGGACGTACGCGTCCACGTCCACCGAGGTGACGTTCTTCACGCCCCGGCTGTCAAAGTCCGCCTTCATGGGCCGCTGGTGCACTGCCGGTGGCACGGTGGGGTCGCCCGCGCCGCCGCACAGCAGCACGGGCGCCTTGGGCGTCCAGCCCAGCAGCTCGTTCTTCTTGGCGGCCAGATAGAACGGATGCGTGGCGCTGGTGCTGGCGCCGGCCAGGTAGTCGGCCTGGAACATGGCATCGCGCGCCTGGTCGGGCGTGCCGCCCGGCAGGTCACCGCTGGCGATGAGCTGCGAGGACCCCTTGGTGGGGTTGGGCATCAGGTTTTCGATGTAGCCGGAGTACGGCGCCTTGAAGACCGTCTTCACGTCGGTATACAGATTGCCGTACACCTTCTGCCAGGACGTGACCATGAAGGGAACGAAGACCTGGTAGCCCGCGATGGCGACGGGCACGCGCACCGCGTCGCCCAGGTTGTAAGGCCCCGCGAGGTGGGCGCCAGCGGCCACGTTGAACTCGCTGCCATAGTCGCGCTCGGCTGCGCGCTGCGCCGCCATCGACGCATGCCCGCCCTGCGAGTAGCCCGAGAACATCACCTTGCCCGAGAGGTTGGCGCCCACGCTCGCAGCCGCCTGGCGCGCGGCCCGCACAGAGTCGATGATGGTCGTCGCCTCGGAGTCGGCATGCAGGTAGGGGTGGAACGCGTAGCTCGACTTGGCGTAGCCAAGGTAGTCGGTCGCCACCACGGCATACCCCTGGGCCGCGAAGAAGGCGGCCAGCAGAAAGGTCTCCGAATCTTGCGGATTCGCCATGGTGCGGGTCTTGAGCACGTCCGTGCCGCGCGCATAGGCCAGCAGCGGTGCGGCTTGCGTGCAGGCGCCGCTGGGCACCAGCATGGCACCGGAAGCGTTGGTGTTCTCGCCGGGCTTGGCACCCACGGTGTTGTAGTTCAGCGCCACCACCTTCACATCGCACTTGGCCTTGCCGGTCAGCGCCTGCAGGCCGGCACTGGCGGCGCTTGCATCGATCTGCGCGGCGGTCAGGGTGGTCAGCACGGCGGGCGGATCAATCAGCGCGCCGCGCTCGGGGCCATCCGAGCCCCCGCAGGCCACAAGCAACACCGCGGCGGAGGCCACGCAGGTCAGGCGGAAATAGGTCTTAGAGGGAACCCTTTGGTCTGTGAACAGCACGGCATCGTGCGCCCACCTGCGCTGCACCATCCATTGGGGATAACGCGGATCAGCCCCGGGGGCATGCGCCGTACAGGCCCATCCATTCGCTCACTGGTCGCGCGCGGCCCAGTCGATCAGGCTGTCCAGCACGGGCCGTGCGACGCTGGCGTTGGGGTGGTTGACGATGGCCACCAGCACCTGGCGCCGGCCGTTGGCGGCGTGCACATAGCCGGCCACGGCCATCACATCACGCAGGCTGCCGGTCTTGAGGTGGGCCGCACCCGCCGCACGGCTGGTACTGCGGCGCAGCGTACCGTCCACGCCGGCGATGGGCAGCGACGCCAGGTACTCGGGCATGACCGGCGCGGCCCAGGCCAGCTGCAGCATGCGTGCCAGGGCCTGGGCGCTGATGCGCGCCTCGCGGCTCAGGCCCGCACCGTTGTCCACCACCGGCAGGTCCGCATCGCCGCCCAGGCGCTGGCGCCACCAGCGCTGCAGGGCGTCGCGCGCGGCCTCGAAGCTGCCCGCGCCGCCCTTTTGCAGCCCCAGTGTCAGAAACACCTGCTGCGTCATGACGTTGTTGCTGTACTTGTTAATGTCACGCACCACCTCGGCCAGTGCGGGCGAGGTGGTGCTGAACGCGGGCTGGAGCCCCGCCGGCACCCTGCCGTCGCGCACCTGGCCTGCCAGCGTGCCGCCGAGTGCGCGCCACATGCCCTCGATGGCCCGCGCACTGAAGGCCGCGGGCTGCGCTGGCGCCACGGCCCAGGTGCGCTCGCCGCAGGCGGCGGGAAAGACTCCGGCGAAGGCGATGCGCGCGGCCTCGCCCAGCTCGGCGCGCAGGGTCTGGCGCCAGTCGCCGCAGGCCGTGCCCGGCGCCGCCAGGGGTACGCTGGCCTGGAACTGCAGGCCCGCCAACGGTGGTTCGTAGGACACGCGCGCCACGCCGGCCACGCTGTCCGGCACGAAAGTCAGGGCGATGGCCTGGTAGTTGACCAGCAGCGCATCGGGCGCCACGTTGTAGGGCCGGTTGGGCTCGCCATCGAAAGCCGCCGGGTCGTGCGCGCCCAGGCTGAAAGCGCTGCGGTCGAGCACGATGTCGCCCGCGATGGCGTGCACGCCCTGCGCCTGCAGGCGGCGCAGCAGCAGCCACAGCCGTTCGACCACGAGTTTGGGATCGCCCCGGCCCTGGATATAGACATTGCCCTGCAGCGTGCCGCCCTGCAGCGTGCCCTCCAGGTACACCGGCGTCTGCCAGGTGTAGGCGGGCCCCAGCTGGTCCAGCGCAGCGAAGGTGGTGACCAGCTTCATCACCGAGGCCGGGTTCACCGGCACCTGCGCACGCCAGGCCAGGCGCGGCGGCTTGCGCGGTGCATCGGCATCGGCCACCACCACGGCCAAAGCCTCAGGCGGCAGCTTGGCGGCGGCCAGCGCCGCCTGCACCTCGGCGGGAAGGACCGACGCGGGCTGCGCGGCCGCCGCGCTGCACAGCAGCACGGCCAGCATGCAGACAGCCCCACGGCCGCGAAGACGGGAGAGACCAAAGGAGTACATGCTCACATTTTAAGCAAATTTGGCCTTCAACCCTTACGCAGCAAGCGCTGGCAGCTATCATTTTTGATATTTCGTCAAGGCGTCGATAATCCAGGGCTGCTTTGCCTGCCTGCCCATGAAACTGCTTGCCTTCGACACCAGCACCGACACCCTGTCCATCGCCGTTCAGCACGGCACACAGGTGTGGACGCACAGCGGCCCCGGTGGCGCGCACGCCTCGGGCACGCTGATCCCTGGTGTCCAGGGCCTGCTGGCGCAGGCTGGGCTGGCCTTGGGGGACTTGCAGGCCATCGCCTTCGGGCGTGGCCCCGGCTCGTTCACCGGACTGCGCACGGCCTGCGCCATCGCCCAGGGCCTGGCCTGGGGTGCCGGCCTGCCCGTGCTGCCGATCGACACCCTGCTTGCCGTGGCCGAGGAAGCCCGTGCACTGCACGGCTGCACCGCGGTGGTGGCGACGCTGGACGCCCGCATGGGCGAGGTCTACCACGCGCCCTGGCAATGGGACGGCAACCAGTGGACGGCGCTGGCCGACTGCGGCCTGTGCGCGCCTGAAGCCGTGCCCGTACCCTCCGGTTTCGCCCTTGTGGGCAACGCGCCGGCGGCCTACGGCGAGCGCCTGGCCCCCGAAGCGGCCACCGCACCCCGGCTGCACGCCCTGCCCAGTGCGGCGGCGCTGCTGCGCCTGGCACCTGCCTGGCTGGCCGCGGGCCGCGCCGTGCCCGCCAGCCAGGCGCTGCCGCTGTACGTACGCGACAAGGTGGCGCAGACCACCGCCGAGCGGGCCGCACTGCGGCAGGCCGCAGCGCAGACCACCGCAGCCCCATGAGCGCCCACGCCGCGCACGCCACCACCCAGCCCGCGTCTGGGCACGCTACGCGCTTCGAGGCGCTGTCACTGGCGCGCCTGGATGCCTTGCTGGACGTCGAGCAGCAGGCCTATACCCATCCCTGGACGCGCGGCAACTTCATCGACACCCTGGCGGCTGGCTACCAGGCCGAATTGCTGCTGGCTGGAGACACGTTGCTCGGCTACTACGTCGCCATGCAGGGGGTGCAGGAGGCGCACCTGCTCAACATCACCGTGGCCCCGCAGCACCAGGGCCAGGGCTGGGCACGCGTGCTGCTGGAGGCGCTCAACGCCTGGGCGCGCAGCTGCGGCGCGCAATCCCTCTGGCTGGAAGTTCGCAAGAGCAATACGCGGGCACGCCAAATCTATGAAACCCATGGCTACCGCCGGGTCGGTGTGCGCAAGGCCTACTACCCCGCCGCCGCAGGCCTGCGCGAGGACGCCATCGTCATGCAGCTGAACCTATGCCCCTGAACCTCGACGCACGCCAGCGCGCCATGCTGCAAGAGATGGGCATCACCCTGTGGCTGCCCGGTGCGGCCCCCGCGCCCGCTCCGGCTCCCGCAGCGGCGCTGGCGCCCCCCGCACCATCCGCGCCGATGCCCCCGGTGGCGGCCGCCACGCCTGCCGCCGCCCCCGCGGCACGCCCAGCGGCACCGCCCCCCACCACGGCACCCGCTCCCACCACCACCGCGGCGCCTGCGGCCGAAGCGGCGGCCGGCATGGCCTTCACCCTGGCGGCCCCGCGCCCGGCCTACCCTGCGCAGGCGGCGGCTGCGGGTGCACCCGCGCAGCCCACCTGGCTGGTGGTGGTGGAATGCGCCCAGGAAGACGATCCGTTCGCTGGCGAAACCGGCCGCCTGCTCGACAACATGCTGCGCGCGCTGCGGCTGCACCGGCAGCCGGGCGTCTTCATCGCGCCGCTGCTGCGCGGCCCTACCGCCGCGCCCGCCGCCCTGGCCGATACGTTGCATGCGCTGCGCCCGGCCGTGGTGCTGGCGCTGGGGCTGCCGGCGGCGCGCACGGTACTCGGCTGCAGCGACCCGCTGGGCCGCCTGCGCGCCAGCCCGCAGAGCGTGGAGGGCATTCCCGTGGTTCCCACCTACGCACCCTCGTACCTGCTGCGCGCGCCACAGGCCAAGGCAGCCGCCTGGGCCGACCTGTGCCGCGCGCAGGCCATGGTGCAGCGCAGCAACACGTGAAACACCGACACGGCGCTGTCATTGCTGCGGTGCGATAATCCGCCGCTTGCTTACCGGAGAACACTCCTTGGAAACCTACCCCAGTCGGTAGCTTTCAGCGCCTGGCTCGCTCCGGGTGACTGAAAGCACCCCCTCCCGCTTCGTCGCCCCCGCCCCCCACAAGGAGTGAGCCCATGCTCAACATCTTTACGCTCGCCAATGGCCGCCTGGTCCAGGAAGAGATCGAGTCCCTGGAAGAGCTGTCGCGCTTCCAGCCGATCTGGGTGGACCTGGAGTCCCCCACGCCCGAGGAAAAACGCTGGATCAAGCAGCACTACGGCCTGTCCATCCCCGAAGACGCGATGGACGAGGACATCGAGGAATCGGCGCGCTTCTACGAAGAAGACAACGGCGAGCTGCACATCCGCAGCGACTTTCTCATCGACGACCACGAGCAGCCGCGCGGCGTGCGCGTGGCCTTCATCCTGAACCTGGTCAACGATGAGCTCAAAAGCAAGGGCGTGCTGTTCTCCATCCACGACGCGGACGTGCCCGTGTTCCGCCTGCTGCGCTTGCGCGCGCGCCGTGCACCAGGCCTCATCACCGACGCGCGCGAGGTGCTGCTCAAGCTCTTCGACGCCGACGCCGAATACTCCGCCGACACGCTGGAAGGCATCTACGATGAGCTGGAACTGGCGGGCAAGAAGGTGCTCTCGGGCAACGTGACCGACGCGCTGGCGGGCGAGGTGCTGGGCGCCATCGCGCGCCAGGAGGACTTGAACGGGCGCATCCGCCGCAACGTGATGGACACGCGCCGCGCCGTCAGCTTCATGATGCGCAGCAAGATGCTGAACGCAGAGCAGTTCGAGGAGGCGCGCCAGATCCTGCGCGACATCGACTCGTTGGACAGCCATACGGCCTTCCTGTTCGACAAGATCAACTTCCTGATGGACGCCACCGTCGGCTTCATCAACATCAACCAGAACAAGATCATCAAGATCTTCTCGGTGGCCAGCGTGGCGCTGCTGCCGCCGACGCTGATCGCCAGCGTCTACGGCATGAACTTCCGTGCCATGCCGGAGCTGGAGTGGGAATTCGGCTACGTCTACGCCATTGGGGTCATGATCGCCAGCGCCATCGTGCCCATGCTGTACTTCCGCAAGCGCGGGTGGCTGAAGTAACGCCGCGCATACGCGTGAAAATCGCCTCTAGCGCTTATCCGGCAAGCGCTGGAAGCTCCTTTTTTCAGAGCAAACGCAGCCAGTCCCCGACGATGTGGTCGGCGTAGCGGCTGGCCACGGTGGCGACGAAACGGTTGAAATCGACATGCGCCATATCGTCGGCGCGGTCCGAGATAGTGCGCATAGCGGCGAAGGGCACGCGGTAGTCGGCGCACACCTGGGCCACGGCTGCCCCCTCCATCTCGACCGCCAGCACCGGATGCCCCGCCGCATGCAGCGCGGTGCGCAGCGCATGTGCGTCCTGCGCGGCCGAGACGAAGCGGTCGCCGCTGGCCACCAGGCCCTGGTGCACGCGCGGCGCGGCACCGCCGCCGGCTTGGGAGCCAAGGGCGCCGCCCATCCTTTCCAGGCACGCGCTGGCAGCGTGCACAAGCATCGCCGTCAGAGCCGTATCGCAGGCCAGGCGTGCCGCGCCGTAGCCGGGCAGCTCCCAGCGCGGGAAGAGGGGCGAGGCGTCCATGTCGTGCTGCAGGTAGTCGCTGGCCACCACCACGTCGCCCACGCGCACGCCATCGCCCACGCCGCCGGCCACGCCCGTAAACAAGATACGCGCTGCGCCGAAGCGCTCAATGAGCGCCGTGGCCGTGGTGGCGGCTGCCACCTTGCCCATGCCCGAAAGCGCCAGCACCACGGGCCGGTCGTACAGTTCACCGCGCCAGAAGGAGCGCCCGGCGTGGATGATGCGCTGCGGCTGCGCCAGCGCCTGCACCAGGCCGGCCTGCTCTTCAGGCAGCGCGCTGAGGATGGCCGTGCTCATGGGGGCGCGCCACGCAAGGGCCGCCCCGCCACGCAGCGGCTCAAGGGGGTGCTCACTTCTTGTCCCTCAGCTCGCGGCGCAGGATCTTGCCCACGGGGGTCTTGGGCAGGTCGGTGCGGAACTCGATCACCTTGGGCTGCTTGTAGCCCGTGAGATTGGCGCGGCAGAACTCCTTGACCTGCGCCTCGGTCAGCGCGGGGTCTTTCTTGACGATGACCAGCTTCACGGCCTCGCCGGTCTTCTCATCGGGCACGCCCACCACGGCGCATTCGAGCACGCCAGGCATCTTGGCCACCACGTCCTCGACCTCGTTGGGATAGACGTTGAAGCCGCTGACCAGCACCATGTCCTTCTTACGGTCGACGATCTTGAAGTAGCCGCGCTCGTCGATGATGCCGATATCGCCACTCTTGAAGTAACCGTCCTCGGTCATGACCTTGGCGGTCTCGTCCGGGCGCTGCCAGTAGCCGGCCATGACCTGCGGGCCCTTGATGGCGATCTCGCCGGGCTGGCCCAGGGTGGTGACTTCGTTGCCTTCGTCGTCCAGCAGCTTCATGTAGGTGCTGGGGATGGGCACGCCGATGGTGCCGGTGTAGTCGGTCGCGGTGACCGGGTTGCAACTGGCCGAGGGGCTGGTTTCCGACAGGCCGTAGCCTTCGCAGATGGGGCAGCCCGTCTTTTCCAGCCAGAGCTTGGCCACGGCGCCCTGCACGGCCATGCCGCCGCCCACGGAGATCTTCAGGTTCTTCCAGTTGACCTTGCCGAAGTCGGGGTGGTTGGCCAGGCCGTTGAACAGCGTATTCACCGCCGGGAAGCTGTGGAAGCTGTGGCGCGACAACTCTTTCAGCACCGCAGGCAGGTCGCGCGGGTTGGGAATCAGGATGGTCTTGCCGCCCGTGCGCATGGACAGCATCATGTTCACGGTGAAGGCGAAGATGTGGTACAGCGGCAGCGCGCACACCGCCGTGGGCTGCTCGCCGGCCGGAACCTTGCTCATCACGGGGGCGTTCCAAGCCTCGGACTGCAGCACGTTGGCAATGATATTGCGCTGCAGCAGCACGGCCCCCTTGGAGACGCCGGTGGTGCCGCCGGTGTACTGCAGCAGCGCGATGTCGTCGGGCTTGATGTCCGGCGCCTTGAAGCTGCCGCGCGAGCCCTGGGCAATGGCGTCGTTGAAGCGCACGGCACCGGGCAGGTCGAACTCGGGCACCATCTTCTTGACGTTGCGCACCACGTAATTGACCAGTGCGCCCTTGAGCCAGCCGAGTTGGTCTCCCATGGCACAGAGCACCACATGCTTGATGGGCGTGTTGGCCACGCAGCCCTGCAGCGTGGTGGCGAAGTTCTCGATGATGATGATGGCCTTGGCGCCGGAGTCCTTGAGCTGGTGCTCCAGCTCGCGCGAGGTATAGAGTGGATTGACGTTGACCACCACGTAGCCCGCACGCAGCACGGCCGCCACCGAAACCGGGTACTGCGGCACGTTGGGCATCATGATGGCGACGCGATCGCCTTTGGCCAGCCCCAAGCTCTGCAGATAGGCCGCGAGGGCGCGGCTGAGCGAGTCCGTCTCGGCGTAGCTGATGTCCTTGCCCATGAAGCTGTAGGCGATCCGGTCGGCGTACTTGGTGAACGCTTCATCCATCAGGGCCACCAGGGACGGGTACTGCGACGGGTCGATGTCGGCCGGAACACCTTGCGGGTAAGCGGCCAGCCAGGGGCGGTCTTGCATGCTTGTCTCTCCAAACTTATCGTTACAAAACGGATAGCCCGCATTGTGTCAGCGGGCTCCTTCTCTCACGCAGGTGGTTATCCCGAAGCCGGAACCACCGCTTGATGCTGCGCAACCTCCCCCAGGCACAGGCCGCCGGCCAGTGTGGTGTTCGACGCTTGATGGAACAAATAAAACCGATGGATTTGTCGTCCTGGCGAGGCGCCAACCGCAGCGATAGCCGTAGCTATCGCGAGGATTGACAACGCTGCCAGGGCGGCAAAGACGCGGTTTTATGTTCCAGACAGCGTCGAACACCACACTAAGACCGGGGCCCCGCGGGCACAGGGAAGGGCGGGATGGTGAAGGTGCCGTCCATCATCCCGGTGCTCTGCCGAGCGGCCTGGGCCAGCGCCTCGGTCCACGCCTTGGCGGGCCTGCCGGCCACCAGGAATTCATGGTTGTTGCGCGTTGGTGGCCGCAAAAGGTTCTGCACCACCCAGGCGTCCACCACGACCAGGGCCCCCCGGTCCATGCCATAGCGGTAGCTGATGTAGCTGGCTGGCTGTAGCGGGGCCAGCTTGCGGCCGGCCAGCCACTGCGCCCATTCGCTCTGGTACTTGTCCATCCAGGCGCCGTCGGCCCAGCGCTTCATGCGCAGGCAGTCCACGCGCACGTTGGAGCCGCTGCGTGCGTCCTCCACGTCCATGCCCTGCTGGCGTGGGCAGTTGCCGGTCCACAGCACGTCCTCGCGCTCGAAGTTGCCCCGGTTGGTCTGCACGCGCAGCACCGCCAGCACCTCCTTCTTGGGGCCGTGCAGCACCAGGGTACGCGCCTGCAGCGCAATGCTGCCGCCCGGCTGCGATGGCAGGGGATAGACGGTGTCAGTCGTGCCCAGATCCTCCCAGTCGCCCGCGGGCAGGTTCAGGCGCGAGCGCCCTACCTGGTACTCATTCGGCTGGCGCTCCAGGGGCGCACAGGCCCCGAGCGCCAAGACAGAACAGGCCAAAAGCAGACGGGGCAGCCAACGGCGGGCTGCCAAAGCGGATGTATTCATATCTGACCACAAGCTTACATGAAGATGGTTGCACCCCCGCCGCGTGCGCGCGCTGTAGGGAGCTGCCCCCACACGCGTGGCGCCCGGGCCACGTGCAAAAAAAGGCAGCCCGCAGGCTGCCTTGGCATGGCCGGTGCGCGGGCGGCAAGCGCCCCGCGGCGCGCTTAGCGCACGACCTGCGCGAGTTCGCCGGCGGCGTATTTTTGTGCCATCGCGGCCAGCGGCACGCCCTTGATCTTGGCAGCCTGGCCTTCGCAACCGAATTCCAGGTAACGCTGCTTGCAGATGGCCTTGGCGGCCTCGCGCGCGGGCTTCATCCATTCGCGCATGTCGAACTTGTCCGGGTTCTCGGCCTGGAACTTGCGCACCGCGCCCGTCATGGCCAGACGGATGTCGGTGTCGATGTTGATCTTGCGCACGCCGTACTTGATGGCTTCCTGGATTTCCGCCACGGGCACGCCGTAGGTTTCCTTCATCTTGCCGCCGTACTGGTTGATCAGCGCCAGCAAATCCTGCGGCACGCTGGAGGAGCCGTGCATCACCAAGTGGGTGTTGGGAATGCGCGCATGGATTTCCTTGACGCGGCTGATGGCCAGCACGTCGCCCGTGGGCGGGCGCGTGAACTTGTAGGCGCCATGGCTGGTGCCGATGGCAATGGCCAGCGCGTCGAGCTGCGTGGCCTTGACGAACTGCGCGGCTTCCTCGGGGTCGGTCAGCAGCGCGGAATGGTCCAGCTTGCCCTCAGCGCCCACGCCATCTTCCTCACCGGCCAGGCCGGTTTCGAGCGAGCCCAGGCAGCCCAGCTCGCCCTCGACGGTGGCGCCGATCCGGTGCGCCATGGCGACCACTTGGCGCGTCACGTCGACGTTGTAGGCGAAATCGGACGGGGTCTTGCCGTCCTCGCGCAGCGAGCCGTCCATCATCACCGAGCCGAAGCCCAGGTCGAGCGCGCCCTGGCAGATGGCGGGCGAGGTGCCGTGGTCCTGGTGCATGACCAGCGGAATGTGCGGATAGGCCTCGCTGGCGGCGGCGATCAGGTGCTTGATGAAGCTCTCGCCCGCGTACTTGCGCGCGCCGGCGCTGGCCTGCAGGATCACGGGTGCGCCCACTTCGTCGGCCGCGGCCATGACGGCCTGCACCTGCTCCAGGTTGTTGACGTTGAAGGCGGGGATGCCATAGCCGGCTTCGGCGGCATGGTCGAGCAGTTCGCGCATCGAGACGAGAGGCATGGTGGGGAGTCCGTTCGAGGGTTGAGGAAAAGCGGTGGTAACCGCTTGGTAACCCTCGATTCTAGGGCCTGCCCCATCCAAGCCCGCCAGCGCCGCAGTAGCCCCGGGGGACTTATGCCACGCGGCAGATCTTGAGCATGTTGGTGCCGCCCGGTGCGCCCATGGGCTCGCCGCAGGTGATGGCGTAGATGTCACCCGGCTGCACGATCTGGCGGGCCTTCAGGTGAATCTCGGCCTGCTCCAGGGCGGTATCGCGGTCGGCGCTCGTGTCCATGAGCAGTGGGCGCACGTTGCGGTACAGCGCCATCTTGCGCTGCGTGGCCACCTTGGGGGTAAGCGCGTAAATCGGAATATGGATGCGGTGGCGGCTCATCCACAGCGCGGTGGAGCCGCTGTCGGTCAGCGCCACGATGGTTTTGGCGCCCAGGTGGTGCGCGGTGAACAGCGCGCCCATGGCAATGCTCTGGTCGATGCGGCCAAAGGTGCGGCCAGTGAAGTCGGCGTCCCGCTTCACGTCCTCGGCGGCCTCTGCGGCCGCGCAGATGTTGGCCATCTCGCGCACCGTCTCCAGCGGGTACTTGCCTGCCGCCGTCTCGGCGCTGAGCATCACGGCGTCGGTGCCGTCGAGCACGGCGTTGGCCACGTCGCTCACCTCGGCGCGCGTGGGCACCGGGTTGGTGATCATGCTCTCCATCATCTGCGTGGCGGTGATGACCACCTTGTCCATCTCGCGCGCCATGGTGATCATCTTCTTCTGCAGCGCGGGCACCGCCGCGTTGCCCACCTCCACGGCCAGATCGCCACGCGCCACCATGATGCCGTCGGACACGCGCAGGATTTCCTCCAGGCGCGGAATGGCTTCGGCGCGCTCAATTTTTGCGATCAGCGCGGGACGGTGGCCATATTCGGCCGCCGCCACGTTGCACAGCTGGCGCGCCATCTCCATGTCGATGGCGTTCTTGGGAAAGCTCACGGCCACGTAGTCGGCCTGAAAGCCCATGGCGGTCTTGATGTCCTCCATGTCCTTGGCGGTGAGCGCGGGCGCCGTCAGGCCGCCGCCCTGCTTGTTGATGCCCTTGTTGTTGGACAGCTCGCCACCCAGCTTGACGGTGGTGTGCACGGCGTCGCCGCGCACCGCCTCCACGGTGAGCACGATCAGGCCGTCGTTGAGCAGCAGCGTGTCGCCCGGCTTCACGTCGCGCGGCAGCTCCTTGTAGTCCAGCCCCACGCCCTGCAGGTCGCCCGGCTCGGTGCGCGAAGCGTCCAGCACGAACGAGGCGCCGGGCTCCAGCCACACCTTGCCCTGGGCAAACTTGCCCACACGGATCTTTGGCCCCTGCAGGTCGGCCATGATGGCCACCTCGCGCCCGGCGCGCTGGGCGGCCTCGCGCACCATGGTGGCGCGGTCGATGTGGTCCTGTGCCTTGCCGTGGCTGAAATTCAGGCGCACGACATTGACGCCCTCGCGGATCATCTGCTCAAGCAGCTGGGGGTCGCTGGAAGCGGGGCCCAGGGTGGCGACGATCTTGGTGGCGCGAAGCAATTGCATGAGGGTCTCCTGATGTGCATGTAATCCGGTTTCAATTTTTGCACAAAACCGGTTACATCCATGCGACAAGTGGCAGCAAAAACAGGAGCTGCCAGCGCTTTACCCACAAGGGTTTACGGGCAATTTCCCTGACAAACCCAATAGGGAAAAGCGCCAGCAGCTATCTTTTAAATAGCACCATCAGTCGCGCATCAGCGCCTCGATCGCGTCGGCGGCCACGGGCACGCCGCGCGTGATGAGTTCGCAGCCCCCCTCGGTGACCACGGCGTCGTCCTCGATGCGAATACCCAGGTTCCAAAACGCCTCGGGCACGCCCTCGGCGGGGCGCACGTACAGGCCCGGCTCGATGGTCAACACCATGCCTGGGCGCAGGATGCGGCTCGGGCGGTTGGTGATGGTTTCGCCCGACAGCGGGTCCTGGCGCTGGCTGGTCTGCCCCACTTCGGAGGGCTCGACGTAGCTGCCGCAGTCGTGCACGTCCATGCCCAGCCAGTGGCCGGTGCGGTGCATGTAGAACGGGAAGTAGGCACGCTGCTCGATCACGTCCTGCGCGCTGCCTACCTTGCCCTTGTCGAGCAGGCCAAGGTCAAGCAGGCCCTGCGCCAGCACGGCCACGGTGGCATCGTGCGGGTCGTTGAAGCGGTTGCCGGGGCGCGTGGCGGCCACGGCGGCCTCCTGGCTGGCCAGCACCAGGTCGTAGAGCGCGCGCTGCGGTCCGGTAAAACGCCCGTTGGCCGGGAAGGTGCGCGTGATGTCGCTGGCGTAGCCGTCGAGCTCGCAGCCCGCGTCGATCAGCACCAGTTCGCCGTCGCGCAGCGGCGCGGCGTCGGCACGGTAGTGCAGCACACAGGCATTGGCACCGGCCGCAACGATGGAGCCATAGGCCGGAGACTGCGCGCCATGGCGGCGGAATTCGTGCAGCAGCTCGGCGTCGAGGTGGTATTCGCGCAGGTCCTGGCCCGCGCGCAGCATGCGCGCCGACTGCTGCATGGCGCGCACATGCGCGCCCGCACTGATCTCGGCAGCACGGCGCATGGTGGCCAGCTCGTGCGCGTCTTTCACCAGGCGCATTTCGTCCAGCAGCGTGCACAGGTCGCCTTGCTGCGCCGGGCACAGCGCGCCAAAGCGCGCACGCGCGCGCACCTGGCCCAGCCAGCCCTCGACCTGCGCGGCCAAGCCCGGGTGGGTGGCGAACGGGAACCAGACCTGGCTGCGGTTCTCCAGCAGGCGCGGCAGGCGCGCCCCCAGCTCGGCGAAGGAGTGCGCGGCATCGACGCCGAGTGCGGCCGGCGCGGCCTCGGGGCCAAGGCGGTAGCCGTCCCAGATCTCGCGCTCCAGGTCCTTGGGCGCGCAGAACAGGGTGGACTCGCCCTCGGCCGTAAGCACCAGCAGGGCCTGCGGCTCGGTGAAGCCGGTGAGGTAGTAGAAGTAACTGTCGTGGCGGAACGGAAAGCCGTTGTCGCGGTTGCGCGGCTGCTCGGTGGCGGTGGGAATGAGGGCGATGCCACCGGCACCGAGTTGGCACGCGAGGGCCTGGCGGCGCTGGGCATGGGGTGTGGTCATGGCGCTATGGTAGTGCGCTGGTTGAGCGCTTGCAGGCGCTCGGGCGTACCCACGTCGGTCCAACGGCCGGTGTACAGCGCGGCGCCAACGCGGCCCGCATCCATGGCGCGGCGCAGCAGCGGCGCCAGCGGCGCGGCCAGGCCCTGCGGGTTGCCGGGCGGAATGTCGCACCAGGGCGGCGCGAACAGCGCGGCCTTCAGCAGCGCCAGCGTGCTGTAGGTGTAGCGCGGCGCCGGGTCGGCGTCGGGCAGGTTCAGCGCCAACCCCTCGGGGGAGAGGCCGAAATCGCCGCGCGGGTGGTGCGGCGGGTTCGGCACCAGCCACAGGTGCGCCAGCAGCGGGCTGGCGGCGAAGGCCTGCGCGGCCTCGGGCGCAAAGACGAAGTCGGGCGCAAACACGTCGCCCGCCGCCAGCCAGAACACCGGGCCAAGCTGCGGCAGGGCACGCGCGATGCCGCCGGCGGTTTCCAGCGCGCGGCCAAAGTCTTGCCCCTCGTCGGAGTATGAAATCGATAGCTGCTGGCGCTTGTCTGAAGCCGCATCAAGGGCAAAAACACTACCAAAACGCGCCGCCACCTGCGCACCCAGCCAAGCGGTATTGACTACCGCGCGCGGCACACCGGCAGCAGCCAGCGCGCGCAAATGCCACTCCAGCAGCGGTACGCCCTGCACGGGCAGCAACGGCTTGGGGCACGAGTCGGTCAGCGGGCGCATGCGTTCGCCACGGCCGGCGGCCAGCAGCATGGCGGGAATGGGGGGCGTGGTGGTCATGGGGGCGCAGTGTAGGTGGCGCAGAACGGGTCGGCCACAGACAGCGCCCAGCCCTGCATCGGCCCCTGGTGCTGTGGCCCAAGGCCGCTCGGGCCGGGCAGGCGCTGGTGCCGCATCAATCCTCCGCGCTGGCGTTCCAGAAGGCCTGCAGCACGCCGTCCTCGGCTTCCAGGCGGGCCATGATCTGGTCCAGTTCGCCGCCGTCCACGGCGGTGGCGTAGAGCGTGGCCTCGATCTCCGCGTCGCCCTGGCCAAAGGGGTGCTGGTCGATGTCGCGCACCGGGTAGCTGGCGGCCTCCAGCCATTCGACCAGCCGCTCGCGCACCTCGGACTGGCGCGCGCGCTGGCAGATGACGTAGACCGTGTAGGTGGCCTCGCTGAGTTCCTCCTGCACCGGCTGGCGGTTGATGCGGTTGACCACCGGGCGCAGCAGCGTATTCGCCGCCAGCACGAACAGCGCCGCCAGCACGGCCTCGGGCAGCAGCTTGGCGCCGGCGCAGCAGCCCACGGCGGCAGAGCCCCAAAGCGTGGCGGCGGTGTTCAGGCCCGAGACGTTGGCGCCCTCCTTCATGATGGCGCCGGCACCGAGGAAGCCGATGCCCGAGACCACGTAGGCAATCACCTGCAGCGGGCTGGGCGAGCCGCCATAGAGCGCGTGAAAGCGCACCGCCAAGTCGACGAACACCGCTGCGCCCACAGCCACCAGGGTGTTGGTGCGCAGCCCCGCCGTGCGCTGGCGCACCTGGCGCTCGAAACCAATCAGTGCGCCGAGCAGGAAGGCCAGCAGCAGGCTGGCCAGGGTGCTCAGCGTGGCGGAGAGGTCGAAGGCGGGCCATTGGTTCATGCGGCCATCCTAGCCAGGAAAAATGTCACTGCCCGCCGTAGCAGCGGGTGGACTGTGCGCCCTGGCCGGCGCGATGCCCAGCGCACGCAAGCTGCCGAGCGTGGCCACATGCGTGCGGCCATTAGCGCGCCCGAAGAGCCGCCGGGCCCATGGCGAATAGGTGGCACGCGGACGGGCGCGCCGCCTGCCCGGTAAAATTGCGGGTTTCCCCTTCACGCCCCTTTCGGAGCCGCCCCGATGGCCAACTCTCAAACAATGGCGAATGCGATCCGCGCACTCGCAATGGATGCCGTTCAACAAGCCAATTCCGGCCACCCCGGCGCCCCGATGGGCATGGCCGACATGGCCGTGGCGCTATGGGGCCAGCATCTGCAGCACAACCCCGCGAACCCGCATTGGGCCAACCGCGACCGCTTCGTGCTCTCCAACGGCCACGGCTCGATGCTGATCTACGCCCTGCTGCACCTCACCGGCTACGACCTGCCGCTGCAGGAGCTGAAGAACTTCCGCCAGCTGCACAGCAAGACCGCCGGCCACCCCGAAGTGGGCGTGACCCCGGGGGTGGAAACCACCACCGGCCCGCTGGGCCAGGGCATCACCAACGCCGTGGGCATGGCGCTGGCCGAGAAGCTGCTGGCCAGCGAATTCAACCGCGACGGCCACGCCATCGTCGACCACCACACCTACACCTTCCTGGGTGACGGCTGCCTGATGGAAGGCATCGGCCAGGAAGCCATCTCGCTGGCCGGCGCCTGGAAGCTGGGCAAGCTGATTGCGCTGTACGACGACAACGGCATCTCCATCGACGGCCAGGTCACGCCCTGGTTCGCCGACAACACGGCGCTGCGCTTCGTGGCCAGCGGCTGGAACGTCATCGGCCCGATCGACGGCCACGATGCCGAGAAGGTGGCCGCCGCCATCGCCGAAGCCAAGGGCCAGACCGAGCGCCCCTCGCTCATCATCTGCAAGACCTCCATCGGCAAGGGCAGCCCGAACCGTGCAGGCACGGCCAAGGCCCACGGCGAGCCGCTGGGCGCCGAGGAAATTGCGCTCACGCGTGAAGCCCTGGGCTGGACGCATGGCCCGTTCGAGATTCCCACCGACGTGTACGCCAGCTGGGACGCCAAGAAGGCCGGCGCCGCGCGCGAGGCGGCATGGAACAAGCGCTTTACCGCCTACAAGAAGGCGCACCCGGCGCTGGCCGCCGAATTCGTGCGCCGCATGGCAGGCGACCTGCCGGCACACTTTGCCCAGACCGCCGTGGACACCGTGGTGCAAGCCCATGCCAAGGCCGAGACCGTGGCCAGCCGCAAGGCCAGCCAGCTGGCGCTCGAAGCCTTCACCGCCGCGCTGCCCGAGCTGCTGGGTGGCTCGGCCGACCTCACGGGCTCGAACCTCACCAACACCAAGAGCACGCCCAACCTGCGCTTTGACCAGCAGGGCAACGTGGTGAAGACCGAGGCCGCGAACGGTGAAATGGTCGGCGGCCGCCACATCAACTACGGCGTGCGCGAGTTCGGCATGGCCGCCATCATGAACGGCGTGGCGCTGCATGGTGGCTTCATCCCCTACGGCGGCACCTTCCTCACCTTCAGCGACTACAGCCGCAACGCCATCCGCATGGCCGCGCTGATGAAGCAGCGCGTGGTGCACGTGTTCACGCACGACTCCATCGGCCTGGGCGAAGACGGCCCGACGCACCAGTCCATCGAGCACGCCGCCAGCCTGCGCCTGATCCCCAACCTCGACGTGTGGCGCCCTGCCGACACCGCCGAGACCGCCGTGGCCTGGAGCGTGGCGCTGAGCAACCGCGACAAGCCCACCGCCCTGCTGCTGTCGCGCCAGAACCTGCCCTACGCGCCCAAGAGCGGCAAGGCGCTGGGCGACATCTCGCGCGGTGCCTACGTGCTGTCCGAACCCAAGGACGTGGGCCTGAAGAACAAGAAGACCCAGGCCGTCATCGTGGCCACCGGCTCCGAGGTGCAACTGGCCCTGGCTGCGCAAAAGCTGCTGGCCGAGAAGAAGATCGCCGTGCGCGTGGTCTCGATGCCCAGCACCACGACCTTCGACCGCGAGGACGTGAAATACAAGAAGGCCGTGCTGCCCGCCGACCTGCCGCGCATCGCCGTGGAGATGGGCGTGACCGACTTCTGGTGGAAGTACGGCTGCGCCGCCGTGGTGGGCATCGACACCTACGGCGAGTCGGCCCCGGCCGGCGTGCTGTTCAAGCACTTTGGTTTCACCGCCGAGAACGTGGCCGCCACCGTGCAGGCCGCGCTCAAGCGCAAGAAGCATTGATTGTGTTGTTTAACTTGGAAAAGAGAGACTGAAATGACTATCAAGGTTGGCATCAACGGCTTCGGCCGCATCGGCCGCATGGTGTTCCGCGCCGCAGTGCAGAACTTCTCTGACATCGAAATCGTTGGCATCAACGACCTGCTCGAACCCGACTACCTGGCGTACATGCTCAAGTACGACAGCGTGCACGGCCGCTTCAAGGGCACCGTGTCCGTCGAAGGCAACACCCTGGTGGTCAACGGCAAGAAGATCCGCCTGACGCAAGAGCGCGACCCGGCCAACCTGAAGTGGAACGAAGTCGGCGCCGACGTGGTGATCGAAGCCACCGGCCTGTTCCTGGACAAGGCCAGCGCCGAGAAGCACCTGGCCGCTGGCGCCAAGAAAGTGCTGATGTCGGCTCCTTCCAAGGACGACACCCCCATGTTCGTCTTTGGCGTGAACCACGAAAAATACGCGGGCCAGACTATCGTCTCCAACGCTTCGTGCACCACCAACTGCCTGGCCCCCGTGGCCAAGGTGCTCAACGACAACTGGGGCATCAAGCGCGGCCTGATGACCACCGTGCACGCAGCGACTGCCACGCAAAAAACCGTGGACGGCCCGTCGAACAAAGACTGGCGCGGTGGCCGCGGCATTCTGGAAAACATCATCCCCTCCAGCACCGGCGCCGCCAAGGCGGTGGGCGTGGTGATTCCTGAGCTGAACAAGAAGCTGACTGGCATGTCGTTCCGCGTGCCCACCTCCGACGTGTCGGTGGTGGACCTGACCGTCGAGCTGGAAAAAGAAGCCGACTACAAGGAAATCTGCGCCGCCATGAAGGCCGCCTCTGAGGGCGCCATGAAGGGCGTGCTGGGCTACACCGAAGACAAGGTGGTGGCCACCGACTTCCGTGGCGAGCCCTGCACCTCGGTGTTTGACGCCGAAGCCGGCATTGCCCTGGACAAGACCTTCATCAAGGTGGTGAGCTGGTACGACAACGAGTGGGGCTACTCGAACAAGTGCCTGGAAATGGTGCGCGTGATCAGCGCGTAAGCCTGGCTCCACCCTGTGCGCAGCGCCCCGTGCCTGCGTAACGCACAAGCCACCGCGCCGTCAGGCCGGTGGCTTGTTGCATTGGGGCGTGAATTAACGATCAAAAGCGCCTCCAAGCCTCACTGGACAAGCGCGAGCAGCTCCTAAAAATGGAGCGATTGAGTCCTGCAGATTTTCTTGGGGGAGCGGTTCACGCCACCGCGTAGAGCGGGGTGCGGCGTTGGGCGGTGCTGCCGCCAGCTTCTTCCGCCATGCCGCTGTAGGCGGCGTTGCGCCGCTGCAGCATCAGCTCCATCTGCGCCTGCATTTGCATTTGTGTCGCTTGCGCAGCCACCTGCAGGTCTTGGCCCGAAGGCTGGGCAGGAGCCAGCGCAGCGGCGCGGATGCGCTGCGCCTTGTCGATGGTTTCTTGCGGGGTCTTGCCTGGCGAGGTGTCGATGCCGACTTCGCCACCAGTGGCATAGCGACGGCCGTCGGGGCCTTTGACGTAGCTGTAGCTGGCCCCGCGCGTCACCAGGCCTGCGCCAGCCGTCATGTGGGCTTGCTCGTGCGCACGCACCTCTTTGTCGCGTGCGCTCAGGCGCTCGATTTCGCGTTGCAGGGCGCGCGCTTGCTCGGCATCGTTGGCGGCACGCGCGTCGGGCGTACTAGCACTGCGCTCCTCACCAGCCTGCTCGGTGGCAGATGCCTCGCGGGATGCGCCCTGGCGCTGCATACGCTGCGCCCCGGCAGCAGCACTCCAGCCCTGCAGGGCAGCGGATGACGTTGCGGCAAGTGCGGAGACCATGGCCGCATTATCACGAACGCGCCGCTGGACCAAAAATGCAAAAAAGAGGGGAAACAATGGTGCTAAACGGGGGAGCGGTGCCGCCCGTGTGGTGCCGGTCGCAGGGCTGCTAGAGCCTGCGGCCTGCAGGCCCGCCAGCCTGCACAGGGCTGGCCGGGCCAGGCGGAAGGCTTAGCCTTCGGCGGTGCGGATGGTGTCGCGGCCGTGGCGGTCTTTGGCACGGCCCAGGTCGTGGTCGATGGCGCGCATCAGCTTCTCGAGGGCGCCAGTTACGGCGTCAGCCACCTTGTCGGCATCGGCCGTGACGGCCACGGGCTGGCGGCCGGCGGGCCGGGCCTCGATACGGCAGCGCTTGTCGTTGGCGCCGGACTTGCCCGCATCGACGTCGGTCAGGAAGACCTCAATGCGCGTCACCAGCTCGCGGTAACGCGCCAGGCGGGTCTGGGCCTCCTGCTGCACCCATTGGGCCAGCGATTCACCGCCATGGATCTTGTCGTCGGTATGGACTTGCACTTGCATCGTGATGACCTCTCCTTGAGCTGCCCCTGGCGGACTGCCGGGGCACGCTGCCATCTTATCGCCCCCACGCCGCGCCACCGCTCAAAACACCGGGCACGCCGCGCGGGAAAGCCCTGAGAACGTGCCCATGGTCTTTTCATAGTGCCCGTTGCACTGCAAAAGTGGCAGGTGCAAGGCGCTAAGCGCAGCCGGGCTGGTGGCCCGGCGAGCATTTGCAACGCCGCAGATGCCACTTTTGCGGGGCAACCCGAAGGGCAAGGCAGCAAAAGGCCGCTACTGCGTCGTTGCGCACGTTGACCAGGCCGCCAGCATGGCCTGCGGCGCGCGCCTGGATTGCGGCCTTTTGCTGCCTTGCGGGCACTATGAAAAGACCATGGGCACGTTCTTGTATCAGTGGTGGTGTCCATGCCCGCCATGGACATGGCGGTGGGCGATTTCCTCGGCAGTGGCAGCGCGCACCTCGGTGACCTGGCAGGCAAAGCGCAGGGCCTGGCCCGCGAGCGGATGGTTGCCGTCCAGATGCACCTCGGCGCCTTTGATCTTGACGACGTTGAAGGCCTGCGGGTGGCCATCGGGGCCAGGGCCGCGCAGCTGGCCGCCCACTTTCACGCCCGGGGGGAACTCGCTCTTGGGAATGGTGCGTACCAGGCGCTCGTCGCGCTCGCCGAAGGCGTCGTCCACGTCCAGGTCCAGCGTGACGGCGTAGCCTGCGGCCTGGCCTTCCAGCGCGGCCTCGACCTTGGGGAAGATGTTCTCGTAGCCGCCGTGCAGGTAGGCCATGTGGCCCTTGTCCAGCAGCTTGCCCTGGGGCGTGGTGAGCTGGTAGCTCAGGGTGACGGCGGTGTCCTTGGTGATGTGCATACAAAATCCTCGGCGGGCTGGAACAGGAAAAAACGGCAACCCGCATTGTCCACGCCCAACACCCCTGCCGCGCCCAGAATTCACGCCGGCAGCGCGTCGGTCTGTGCGCCGGGGTGGCGCGCGAAACGCCGGGGCGCGCTGCCGTGCACCGGGCCGGGCGCGCTCCAGGGCCAGCCGCCGAACTGGGTGCGCCGGTAATCCTGCAGCGCCTGCATGATCTCGGCCTGCGTGTTCATTACGAAGGGGCCGTACTGCGCCACGCTCTCGCCCAGGGGACGGCCCTGCAGCACCAGGCATTCCACGGTATCGCTGCCGAGGTTGCGCAGCTCCCAGTCCTGCGTCGCGTCCACATGCAGCGCCGCGTGCTCGCGCACGGCCACGGGGCCAATCTGCAAGCCGCTGCCGACGAAGAAGTACAGCATGCGCTGCGTGGCGCTGCCGGCCGCGCGCGGCAGCGTCCAGCGCGCGCCGGGGGCAAGCTGCAGCGTCCAGATGGCCACGTCGGCATCCGGGCTGCTGGCCCACGACTCGGGCGGCGGCGCCAGCGGCGCACCCGCACCCGGCAGCGCCCCGGCCACCACGCGCACCAGGGTGGCGTGGCCCTCGGCGTCGACGTGCTCCAGGCGCGGGATGCGTTCGTTCCAGAACATGGTGAAGTGCGGCGCTGCCATCTTGCTGCGGGCGGGCAGGTTCAGCCAGACCTGGAACAGCTCCAGCGGATTGGGTGCGCTGGCGTTCAGCAGCGGGAACATCTCGGCATGCTGGATGCCGCGGCCAGCCGTGAGCCACTGCACGTCGCCACCGCCAAAGCGGGCGGCCGCGCCCAGCGAGTCGCTGTGGTCAATCAGCCCCCGGCGCACCAGGGTCACGGTTTCGAAACCGCGGTGCGGGTGCACCGGAAAGCCAGGCACGCGCTCGCCGTGGTACATCGAAAAACCATCCTGGCGGCTGAAGTCGCTGCCCAGCGCCCGCCCGCCCAGGGCGGCGGCGGGCACGCCCTGCGCACCATCGCCCGCCGGATAGGCGTCGTCGTGGTGGGCGCAAAACAGGAACGGATCCATGGTGGGCCACAGCGGGCCCAGTGGCTGGGTGCGGAGGATGGGGGTATCGGTCATGCCCAGACTATGGGTCCGGCCTGGGCACCTGCCAAGGGGCCAAGCGTGCGACAGTGCGGCACGCGCGCAGGACAATCCTCTTTAACTCCTTTTTTAATAGCTGATAGCGCTCTACAGCAAAAGGATTGAGGTATTTTTCAACCTCAAATGCTTACCCAACAAGCGCTGCCAGCTACGCAAACAGGAGCATCAAGGCGCTGCGCGCGGCACGAAGTCGATGCGCAGGCCCTGCGGCGTCACGGTGATGGGGCCGGGCTGCATGCCCAGGCCATCGGCCAGGGCCAGGTCCTTGTCGCGCAGATGGTGCAGCACCACTTCGCCCAGTGCCTGGCCGGCCAGGGCCGCGCCCAGCCCCTGCAGCACGGCCGCCGCGCGCGGCGGCAGGCCGTCGATACGCAGCACGTTCAAGCGCACGGCGGTGGCGCGCAGGCTGCGGTCGGCCGCCTCGTAACGCAGGCCGAAATCGACGTCGAGCACGCCCGGATAGCTGCGCTGCAGCAGCCCCCCGAAGGCCTGCAGCGCCAGCTCGGCGCCAACGCGGTTCTCCTCGGGCAGCAGGCGCAGCCGCGGTGCCTGCAGCTCCAGTTCGGCCAGGCCTGCCACCGGCTGGCGGCGCGGAAACCGCGCTGCCAGCGCGGCCTGCAATTGCGCGGCGGTCACGGTATAGCTGGGCATGCGGCTGGCGCACGCCGCGAAAACGGGCAGGGCGCACAGGGCGAACAAATGGCGACGTTGCATGGCATGTACGGAAAAGGCCGATAGTGCCCTATTACCCCTTATTTCTTGTCAAGGAAGCGAAAAATGGCCGAGTTAATTAATAGACTGCCCGATTCAGAAGACACAAGTAACCACAGGTAACGGGCGCAAGCTTTGTCGATTTGGCGGCGAAGGGCCTGCGGTCTACCCCTTTTCAGCACAACAACCCTATGACCACCCTATCCACATCTTCCTGGTCACCGCGCGACTGGCGCATCGGCACACGCCTGGCACTGGGCTTCGGCGTGCTCATTGCGATGATGCTCACCATGGTGGTCGTGGGGCTGCTGCAGCTCAGCAGCCTGCTCGAAACCAACCGCCTGATCATCGAGCGCGAATGGGTCAAGGCCGAAGCAGCGAACACGCTCAGCTCCATCGCCCAGGCAAACGCGCGCCGCACCATCGAAATCTATTTCGCCGAGACCGAGGCCCAGCGCGCGCAAAAGCGCGCCGAGATCCTGGCGGGCCGCGAGGCCTTCGTGCAGGCCTTCAAGACGCTGCAGGAGCTGGTGCGCCGCGACGATGGCAAGCAGCTCCTGGGCGAAGCCGAGGCCGCGCGCGGCCGCTACGTCGCCTCGCAGGGCAAGTTCAACGAACTGGTGGACGCGGGCCGCAAGGAAGAGGCTTTCGCCGAGCTGCAGCAGCACACGCTGGTGGAGCTGACGGCGGTGCAGGACCGCGTGGACCGCCTGGCCAGGCTGGAGCAGCGCCTGGTGACCGAAGCCGGCGCCCGCGCCAAGGCCGAGGCGCAGTTCGCGCGCATGCTGCTGCTCGGCCTGGGCATCGGCGGCCTGGTCATCGGCCTGCTGCTGGCCGCATGGATCACGCGCTCCATCACTGCCCCGCTGCGCCAGGCGGTGCGCGTGGCCCAGGCCGTCTCCGAAGGCGACCTGCGCAGCGAGATCGAGGTGCACAGCCGCGACGAAGCGGGCCAACTGCTTTCGGCGCTGCAGCACATGAACACCAGCCTGACGGGCATCGTGAATGAGGTGCGCCACAGCAGCGACACCATCGCCACGGCCACCAGCCAGATCGCTGCGGGCAACCTGGATCTGTCCTCGCGCACCGAGGAACAGGCGGCCGCGCTGGAAGAAACCACGGCCTCGATGCATGAGCTGGCAAGCACCGTGAAGCAGAACTACGACAGCGGCAAGCACGCCAACGAGCTGGCCGAATCCGCCTCGAAGGTGGCCGTGCGCGGTGGCGAGGTGGTGGGCCAGGTGGTGCACACCATGGAGTCCATCAACGCCTCGTCGCGCAAGATCGCCGACATCATCGGTGTGATCGACTCCATTGCCTTCCAGACCAACATCCTGGCGCTGAATGCCGCAGTGGAAGCCGCCCGCGCCGGCGAGCAAGGCCGCGGCTTCGCCGTGGTGGCGGGCGAGGTGCGCCAGCTCGCGGGCCGCAGCGCCGAGGCGGCCAAGGAGATCAAGGGGCTGATCGAGGCCTCGGTGCGCAATGTCTCCGAGGGCTGCATGCTGGTGGAGAAGGCCGGCAGCACCATGGACGAAATCGTGGTGAGCGTGCGCCGTGTTTCCGACATCATGGGCGAGATCAGCAGCGCCAGTGCCGACCAGTCGCACGGAATCGACCAGATCAACGAGGCCATGGGCCAGATGGACCAGGTGACCCAGTCCAATGCCGCGCTGGTGGAGGAATCCGCCGCCGCCGCGCAGTCGCTGGAACGCCAGGCGCAAACGCTGGTGCACACGGTGAGCGTGTTCCGCCTCCCCGGCAATGGCACGCTGCAGCACCAAGGCGCGCTGGCCAAGCCGACCGCCCCGCTGGCGCTGCCAAGCTAAAACCACCGAAAGAGGGAGCGCCATGGCGTACTTTGAATGGGCCGATGACATGGTCATCGACAACGGCCAGATCGACGCGGAGCACCGCAAGCTGGTCGATCTGGTCAACGAGCTGCACACCGCCACCAGCCAGGGCAACGGGCAGAGCGTGGTGGCAGACCTGCTGGAGCGCCTGATCGCCGACACCGCAGAGCACCTGCGCCACGAGGAGATGCAGATGCAGCAGGCGGAGTTTCCCGGCCTGGAAACCACCGCGTCGGCCATGAGCACTTCGTCGACGACCTGCGCGCACTCAAGGCAAAGCTCGACGCGGGCAGCATCACCGTGGCCGCGCAGCTGTCCTCGGTGCTGCGCGACTGGCTGTCGCTGCACATCCGGCGCAACGACAAGGAGCTGCGCTTTTTCCTCGAAAAAAAGCGCCGCAGCGGCCAGCGCGCGCTCAAGAGGCGCTGACACAGGACGCATCCCGGGCACCTGCCCGGGACCGCGCAAATTCACAGGCTTTTCGGCCTGTAGCGCTTGCCAATAAAGCGCAAGCAGCTATTTAAACAATAGCAAACCCCGCTCCCCACTCCACTGCGCCCCTCCCTTGGCCCATGGCACCGGGGTGGCCCAGCGCGCGCCGCCGAGCCAAGGCCGCGCCGCAGCGAGGGCTGCGCCCCCACCCACGCGCTGCGTGAGAGAGGGGGAAGGCGCCAAGCGCCTCAGGGGCCGCGTTCCTTCAGGCCGCAGGCACCACCAGCCCGCGCTGCACTGCAGGCCGCGCCACGAACGCTGCCAGCACACGCTGCACCTGCGCAAAATCGCCCCAGCCCACCAGATCGCCCGCGCCGTAGTGCTCCACCAGGTTGCGCACCCAGGGGAAGATGGCCATGTCGGCAATGGTGTACTCGCTGCCCATGACCCAGTCACGGCCCGCCAGGCGCTGCTCCAGCACCCCCAGCAGGCGGCGCGACTCGGCCACGTAGCGGTCACGCGGGCGCTTGTCCTCGTAGTCCTTGCCGGCGTATTTGTGGAAGAAGCCCAGCTGCCCGAACATGGGGCCAACGCCGCCCATCTGCCACATCAGCCACTGCAGCGTCTCGTAGCGCGCGGCGCCCTCCCGGGGCAGGAACTGCCCGGTCTTTTCCGCCAGGTAGAGGAGGATGGCGCCCGACTCGAACAGCACCAGCGGCTGCCCGCCGGGCCCCTGGGGGTCCAGAATGGCCGGAATCTTGTTGTTCGGTGCCAGCGCCAGGAACGCGGGCGAGAACTGATCGTTGGTGGCAAAGCTCACCAGGTGCGCCTCGTAGGGCAGCTGCATTTCTTCCAGCGCAATCGACACCTTCACGCCGTTGGGCGTGGCCAGCGAATACAGCTGCAGCCGCTCGGGGTGGCGCGCCGGCCACTTGGCGGTGATGGGGTGGGTCCAGGTCATGGGGGGTTCTCCTTGGTCAATCCTTCACCAGGCCGCTGTCCACGACCAGGTTCTGCCCGGTCACGGCACGCGCCCAGGGCGAGAGGAAAAACAGCACCGCGTCGGCGAACTCGGCCGGCGTGGTCACGCGGCGCAGCGGGGTCATGCTGGCGATGAGGTCGAACACCGCCTCGGGCGTGGCGCTGCTGGCATCGGTGGTGCGCAGCAGCCCGCCCGAGACCATGTTCACCGTGATGCCGTCCGGCCCCAGGTCGTTCGCCGCCGTGCGTGTGAGCGACAGCAGCGCCGCCTTGGCCGCCGTGTAGTCGTGGTAGGGCACCACGGGGTTTTGAAACAGGTTGGTGCCCACGTTGACGATGCGCCCAAACCCCTGCGCGCGCATGCCAGGCAGCGCCGCCTGCATGGTGTTGAGCGCGCCCTTCACGGCGCCCTCAATCTGCTGGCTGAAGCGCTCCCAGGCAATGTCACCCAGCTTGGGGCGCGCATCGCCGTCGAAGGAGAACTGCGCCAGCGCGTTGTTCACCACCGCGCTGATGCGCCCACCCGTGCGCTCCTGCGCCACGGCGAACAGGCGCTGCACGGCCGCGGCATCGGTCACGTCGGCCTGCAGCGCGATGGCGCGCGGGCCCAGCTCCTCGGCCAGCGCCTGCGCGGCCGCTGCGCTGCGGTGGTAGTTGATGACGACGCCGGCACCCTCGCGTGCCAACGCGCGCGTGATGGCCTGGCCCAGGCCCCGCGCACCACCGGTGACCAGCACCCATTGTTCGGACAATTGCATCAATGAACTCTCTCTGAAAAAAGGGGCAAAACCAGGGCGGCGCGGCCGCACAGCGCCTCAATGCCTCAATGCCTCACGCGGCCGGCTTTTCCTTCGGCGGGCGGTGCAGCAGGCACAGCTTGTTGCCGTCGGGGTCGCGCAGGTAGGCCAGGTACAGGCGCATGCCTGCGGCCTCGCGCCAGCCCGGCGGGTCTTCGCACGTCACGCCGCCCGCGGCCGCGCCTGCGGCATGCGCGGCGTTCACCTGCTCGGGCGATTGCGCGGCAAAACCCAGGGTGGCGCCGTTGCCATGGCTTGCGGGCTCGCCGTTGATGGGCGCGGTGATGGCGAAGGTGTTGCCCGCGTGGCGCCAGAACGTGCGGTTCTTCGGGTCGGTAACGCCGGGGCCAGCGCCCAAGGCGCCGAGCAGGGCGTCGTAGAACTGGCGGGATTTGTCGAGGTTGCTGGCTCCCAGCATGACGTGGCTGAACATGGTCGATAGGTCTCCTGTGTGTGTGTCGCTGCCGCCCTTCGCGGACCGGCGCGCGTATCGTAGCGGCCCACGCCGGCGGCTGCAGGTCGCCTGGCAGACACCCCGCGCCGAACGGGTGCAACGCCCTGGCACCGCCAGAGGCGCGCAGCATCGCGGCCATGCATTTACAACAAAAACGGCCGTAGCGCTTACCCATCAAGCGCTAGCAGCTATCAAAACAGGAGTTTCAGGGCTGCAGGTAGCGCGCTGCCAGTTCGCGCTGGGCGGCAGCGTCCACGCCCAGCACGTCGGCCAGGTAGGTGTCCATGCCGCCGTACTCGCCGTCCACCAGGTGCAGGGCGGCTTCGAGGAAGTCCTCCTGCACGCGCCAGAGCACGGCCAGCACTTCGTCGGGGGCGTGGCCGCCCAGGCCCGCGGGGCGGCGGTACAGCGTGTTGGTAAGCAGGTAGTCATGCATCACCACCGCGCGCGGCACGCCCAGCGCATGCAGGATCAGCGCCGCCGCGAAGCCGGTGCGGTCCTTGCCCGCCGTGCAGTGAAACACCAGGGGCGCGTCCTGCGCGTCCAGCAGCAGGCGGAACAGCTCGGCGAAGCGCGGCGCGCTCTCGCGCACGAAGCCCCGGTAGGTGGCCTGCATCAGCGCCACGGCGTCCTGCGCCGTCAGGTGCTGGCCGGCACGCTGCAGCTCCAAGGCGCGCTGGATCACCGTGGGCTCGATGACGAGGTGGCGGTAGTCCACCCCAGGCAGCCGGTAGGCATGCGCCGCGCTCTCGGCCTGCCCGCGAAAGTCGATGCTGCGCGCCACGCCCAGGCGGGCCAGCGTGTCCTGGTCCTGCGGCGTCAGCGCCGCCAGGTGGTCGGAGCGGAACAGGCGGCGCCACTTCACCGTGCGTCCGTCCCGGCCCTGGTACCCACCGAGGTCGCGGAAATTGCTGGCCCCGGCCAACGGCACGGAGCGGGCAGGCGCGGTGGCGTCGGCAAGGTCGGTCAAAGGGGGCAACGGGGTGTGGGGCATGGGCAAAGCCGTGGCGATGGAAGGAACGGCCAAGCTTAGTCGAAGCGCGTGACGCCCGGTGTCACGGGGTTACCGGGGGCTGCATCGAACGGCTGCACGCCATGCGGCCCGGCACAGGTGGCAAAAAGGCCTTCAGCGCTTTCTGGGTAAGCGCTAGCAGCTATCGATTAAATAGCAGTTCACTGCGCAGGAAGCACCGTGACCGCCCCCTCCACACCGTGCTCGCGCGCACCACCAGGGCACGGCTGGTCGGTGTACGTGGTGCGGCCTTGCGCATCCACGCATTTGCGCGGCGGCGCCGGTGGCGGCGAGGCGGCCGTGCCTTGGGTGGGCCCGCCCGGGCGCGGGGCCGCCGCAGGCAAGGTGTCAGGGCCGGGGCGGGTGAGGCGGCGCAGCGCCTGCTCGGCCCAGGGCGAGACCTGGGGGCGCCACTGGTCGGCCGTCCACCACGCCAGCACGGCCGCAGCAGCGGCCACCAGGGCGAGGAGGAACCAGAGGGCTTTTTCTTTGCGGCTGCGCATGGTGCGGGGGAAATCAACCGGGCGGACAGGCGGATGGACCTGCAGGGCGGCGGTGGCGGCCATGCCTGCCCATCACCTCACCCCAGGTGGGCGCCCAGCAGGCCGGTCAGCTCAAACATGCCGGCGCTGTCCTTGCCGAACACGGCGCGCAGCTTGTCGTCGGCGCGAATGGTGCGCTTGTCCTTCGGGTCCTGCAGGTTGTGGGCCTTGATGTAGTCCCACAGCTTCTTCACGGCCTCGGGGCGCGCCACGGGTTCGCTGCCAATGACGGCGGCGAGCGCGGCGCTGGGCTGCTTGCCGCTGGCGGTGCTGGCCTTGCGCGGGGCCTTGGCCGCAGCTTTGGCTGCAGGCTTGGCGGCCTTCTTGGCCGCAGCGCCGGTCTTCGCCGCCACCGTCTTGCGCGGGGGGTACTTGCTGTCGCGCTGCTCAAACTCGAAGTTGACCTTGCCCGCCTCCTTGTCCCACACCAGGAAGGCCTTGAAGGCACGGCGCGTGCGGTTGGAGATGAATTTCTCCAGCAGGCCGGTCTTGCCCTCCTGCAGCAGCCGGGTCATCTGGGCACGCTCGATAGGCTGCTGCAGGATGATCTGGCCGCTCTTGAACGTGCAGGACGGTGTGGGCTGCTGCGCCGTGGGCACGGCGTGGGCGCACACGTAGTTGGCGCCATGCTCGTACACCGGCGCGCCGCACATGGGGCAAGGGCCGAGGCTTTCCTGGGCGCCAAAGTCCACCAGCTCGCCGGACTCTTGCGCCTTGTCGTCACCGAAGTCGAACTCGAGCTTGTAGTTGCCTGCCTCCTCGTCGCGCACGATGGCGACTTCGGCCGTGAACGGCCAACCGGCCTTGGAGCGAAAGCCCTCCAGCGGGCCAATGCGGCGATCGCGCAGCAGCTGGTTGGCCTCGGCGGTCTCGAAGGTGCGGCCGGCGGGCGATTTGCCGAACGAGAAGCCGCAGCCCTCGCCCTGGCCGCCCGCACCCGTGCAGGCGTAGCGGCGGTAGTTTTCCTTGACCACGCCGCCGCAGTTCGGGCAGGGCGTGGAGAGCGTCGCGTAGTCGCCGGGAATGGTGTCGCGGTCGTACTCCTTGGCCTTCTTCACCATGCGCTCGGTCATGGCGGCGATCTGCTGCATGAAGGCCTCGCGGCTGAGTTGACCCTTTTCCATCTGCGCCAGCTTGTATTCCCACTCGCCGGTGAGCTCGGCGCGGCACAGCTCCTCCACCTGCAGGCCGCGCAGCAGCGTCATGAGCTGGAATGCCTTGGCCGTGGGGATGAGCTCGCGCCCTTCGCGCAGCATGTACTTTTCGGTCAACAGACCTTCGATGATGGCCGCGCGCGTGGCCGGGGTGCCCAGGCCTTTTTCCTGCATGGCGCTGCGCAGCTCCTCGTCTTCCACCTGCTTGCCGGCGCTTTCCATGGCACCCAGCAGCGTGGCTTCGCTGTAGCGCGCGGGCGGCTTGGTTTTCAGGCCCTTGGGGTCCACATGCGCCGCCAGCGGCTGCTCGCCGGGCTGCACGGCCACCAGGGGCTGGCCCTTGTCGCCGTCCTTGCCGCCCTCGACTTCGTTGGCCGCTTCCTTGCCGTAAATGGCAAGCCAGCCGGGCTTGACCAGCACCTTGCCTTCAGTTTTGAAGCTGTGCTGCGCCACTTTGCTGATGCGCGTGGTCACCTGGTATTCGGCACTGGGGAAGAACACCGCCATGAAGCGGCGCACCACCAGGTCGTAGAGCTTTTGCTCGGCCTCGGACAGGCCCGTGGGCGCCTGCGTGGTGGGGATGATGGCGAAGTGGTCGCTCACCTTGCTGTTATCGAACACCCGCTTGGTGGGGCGCACGTAATTGTCCTGCAGCGCCTGGCGCGCGAACGGCGCCAGGTGGCCCATGGCCGAGCCCGCGAGCATCTCGAAGGTCTGGCGCGCCACGGGCAGGTAGTCCTCGGGCAGGGCGCGCGAGTCGGTACGCGGGTAGGTCAGGGCCTTGTGGCGCTCGTACAGGCTTTGCGCCAGTGCCAGCGTGGTCTTGGCGGAAAAGCCGAACTTACCGTTGGCCTCGCGCTGCAGGCTGGTCAGGTCGAACAGCAGCGGGCTGGCCTGGGTGGTGGGCTTGGCCTCTTCAGTGACCACGGCCGGCTTGCCGCGCACGGCGTCGGCAATGGCCTGGGCGTCCTGGGCATTCCACAGGCGGTCCGCGCGGGCCTCGGGGTCGTCGCTTTTCTTCCACTGCGGGTCAAACCACTTGCCCAGGTACTCGCCCGCCTGGGCGGCGAAACCGGCGTGGATTTCCCAGTAATCGCGGCTGATGAATTTGCGGATTTTTTCCTCGCGCTCCACCACCAGCGACAGCGTGGGCGTCTGCACCCGGCCCACGGTGGTGAGGAAAAAGCCGCCGTCGCGCGAGTTGAAGGCCGTCATGGCGCGCGTGCCATTGATGCCCACCAGCCAGTCGGCCTCGCTGCGGCTGCGCGCGGCGGCGGCCAGCCCCTGCATCTGCTGGTCGCTGCGCAGGTTGTCAAAGCCGTCGCGGATGGCCTGGGGCGTCATGCTCTGCAGCCACAGGCGCGAGATGGGCTTGCCCAAGCCGCCCTTGGCGCCGCCTGCGTATTGCTCGATCAGGCGGAAGATCAGCTCCCCCTCACGCCCCGCGTCGCAGGCGTTCACCAGGGCGGTGACGTCCTTGCGCTTGGCCTGCTTGACCACGGCGGCCAGTCGGCTCTTGGTCTTGTCCACGGGCTTGAGGTCAAAGCGCGGCGGAATCACCGGCAGGTGGGCAAAGCTCCACTTGCCGCGCTTGACGTCGAATTCCTCGGGCGCCTGGATTTCCACCAGGTGGCCGACGGCGCTGGTGACGACGTAGTGCGCGCTCTCGAAGTGGTCTTCGTGCTTGTCGAACTTGCCCTCCACGGGCGTGAGGGCGCGCACGATGTCTTGCGCGACCGAGGGTTTTTCTGCGATGACCAGTGTCTTGCTCATGGGGTGTTTCATTTCGCCCGCCAGGGCGCTTCTACAATGCGTCGCTTCACGCGTGCACGCGCACGCGCATGTGTGTGCCTATACAAAGTAGCAGAGTTTTCGCATGCCCCGCAGCGCTCCCCCTTCTTCCCCCGGCCGACGCATCCAAACCCGGCGCTCGGGCGTCCATGGCAAGGGCGTGTTCGCGCTGCAAGACATCGCCGAGGGCGAAGTCATCATCGAGTACACCGGCGAGGTCATCAGCTGGCAGGAGGCGCAGGACCGCCACCCGCACGACCCCAGCCAGCCCAACCACACGTTCTACTTCCACGTCGACGAAGACCGCGTGATCGACGCCAACTACGGCGGCAATTCGGCGCGCTGGATCAACCACAGCTGCGACCCGAACTGCTATGCCGACGAGCAGGACGGGCGCATCTTCATCACCGCGCTGCGCAACATCGCCGCGGGCGAGGAGCTGAACTACGACTACGGCCTGATCATCGAGGAGCGCTACACCAAGAAGCTCAAGGCCGAGTACCCCTGCTGGTGCGGCAGCGCGCAATGCCGGGGCACGCTGCTGGCCCCCAAGCGCGGCTGGAACCCGCCCGGCCCGCGGGAGCGCGCATGAACACCGCCCCCCTGCACTGGCCCGCCGAGGCCCTCTGGGAAGCGCTGCACCCGCTGCTGCCGGGCTTCAGCGTGGAGGTGCTGCCTGAGATCGACTCCACCAACAGCGAGCTGACACGCCGCGCCCGCGCCGGGCAGTGCGACCCGGTGCTGCTGGTGGCCGAACGCCAGAACGCCGGGCGCGGCCGCCTGGGCAAGCCCTGGCACAGCGGCACGGGCGACGCGCTGACCTTCTCGCTCGGCCTGCCCCTGGCGCCGCGCGACTGGTCCGGCCTGTCGCTGGCCGTGGGCTTGTCGCTGGCCGAAAGCCTGCACCCGCGCGTGGCCATCAAGTGGCCCAACGACCTGTGGCTGGACGGCACGCGCAAGCTCTGCGGCATCCTGATCGAGACGGCAAGCAGCGTGGGCACGGGCGGCGCGGCGGGCCAGCGCTACTGCGTCATTGGTGCGGGGATGAACATCCGCCCGCGCGCCAACGACGGGCTGGCCACGCCACCCGCCTGGCTGCAGGAGCTGGACCCGGCGCTGGACGCCCCGGCCGCGCTGGCGCGCATCGCCGTGCCATTGGTGCAGACCGTGCTCGACTTCGCGCACACGGGCTTTGCGCCGCTGCAGCCGCGCTACGCCGCGCGCGACCTGCTGCGCGGGCGCGAAGTGACGCTGAGCGACGGCCGCCATGGCCTGTGCGAGGGCGTGGCGGCAGACGGCGCACTCATCGTGCACACAGCGGCGGGGCGGGAAGCCATCACCAGCGCCGAAGTGAGCGTACGCCCCATCCCCACTGCCTGCTGAAAGAGCCCCATGCTGCGTCTTGCCGTGCTGATCCTGCTGCTGGCCAATGCGGGCTATTACGCCTGGAGCCAGGGCCTGCTGCGCACCTGGGGCCTGGCGCCCGCCACGCAGTCCGAGCCCGAGCGCCTGGAGCGGCAATTGAACCCCGACGCGCTGAAGCTGCTGTCTGCCCAGAGCCCGCAGCCCGCCGAAGCGGACGAACCGGAGCCTGCCGAGGCGGCTGCGTCGGCCCCCGCCACACCGCCCACTCCCTCGTCCACGCAATGCCTGCAGGCCGGCAGCTTCGACGAACGCCAGGCCGCCGCGCTGCGCCAAGCTGCCGCTACCCTGCCATCGGGAAGCTGGACGCTGGACGCCGTGGTGGTGCCCGGGCGCTGGATGGTCTACATGGGCCGTTTCGCCGATGCAGAAGCCGTGGACAAGAAACGCACCGAACTGCGCGCCCTGGGCATTGCCTACGACCGGCCCGGCGCGGCGCTGGAGCCGGGGCTGTCGCTGGGCCGCTTTTCCAGCGAGGAGCGGGCGCAGGTGGCCCTGCGGGACTTGGCACGCCAGGGCGTGCGCACCGCGCGCGTGGTAGTGGAGCGCGCCGAGGCCAAGGCCTACACCCTGCGCCTGCCCGCCGTGGACGCGCAGCTGCGCACGCAGCTCGATGCGCTGCAGGGTGCACTGGCGGGCAAGCCGCTGGCCGCCTGCAATTGATTAGTCCCGCACAATTGCTCTTTTTTTGATAGCGACTTGCGCTTCTCTGGATTACGTTAAACCCGGATTGGGCTCAGACCCTGGCGCCAGCCCTGTACTCCCGGTGGCCACGCAAACGCATTACTCAGCGGCCGCGCGTCGCTCGGGGAAGCGCACCGTGAAGCGCGCGCCCGGCGGGTTGTGGCCCGGGTGCACGTCCTCGATCAGCACCTCGGCCCCGTGCTGGCGCGCGATCTCCTGCACGATGGGCAGGCCCAGCCCGGAGCCATCAGCATCCGTACCGAGGGCGCGGTAAAAGGGCTGAAAAACCAGCTCGCGCTCGCTTTCGGGTACGCCGGGGCCCGAGTCCTCGACCTGCAGCAGCACCACGTGGCTGAAGCGATCCGCCAGCACCCGCGCGGTGATGACGCCGGGGCGCGCGTCGCTCGACGGGGTGTAGTTGATGGCGTTGTCCAGCAGGTTGCGCGCCAGTTCCTTGAGCAACGTGGGGTTGCCGTCCACCCACACGCCTTCGGCGCCGGGCTCGACGCCGTCGTAGCCCAGGTCAATGCGCTTGTCGAGCGCGCGCGGCACCGAGTCCCGCACCACCTCGATCACCAGGCGCGCCAGGTCGCACGGCTGGTGCGCCAGCACCATGGCGCCGCCCTCGGCGCGCGCCAGCGCCAGCAGCTGGTTCACGGTGTGCGTGGCGCGCATGCTGGCGCGGCCGATCTGCTGCAGTGACTGCTTCAGCTCCGCGGTGCTGGTGCCTTCGCGCTGCGCCAGGTCGGCCTGCATGCGCAGGCCGGCCAGCGGGGTCTTGAGCTGGTGTGCGGCATCGGCCAGGAAGCGCTTTTGCGTGGCCATGGAGTCGCCCAGGCGGCGCAGCAGGTCGTTCACCGAATCCACCAGCGGCGCCACCTCCAAGGGCACGGCCTTGTGGTCGAGCGGCGAAAGGTCGTCGGGGTTGCGCGCACGGATGCGTTCCTCCAACTGGTTCAACGGCTGGATGCCGCGCGCCAGCGCCAGCCACACCAGCAGCACCGCCAGCGGCAGGATGACGAACTGCGGCAGCATTACGCCCTTGATGATCTCGGTGGCCAGCATGCTGCGCTTTTCGCGCGTTTCGGCCACCTGCACCAGCGCCAGCGGCTCGCCCGGCAGGGGCAGGCGCACCCAGATGTAGGCCACGCGCAGGTCTACGCCGCGCAGCTCGGCATCGCGCAAGCGCACCTCGCCGGTCTGCGGCACCTCGTCCTCAGGCGGCTGGGGCAGGTCGCGCTCGCCCGAGAGAAAGCGCCCCGCCGGGGCCAGCACCTGGTAGTACACGGTGTCGGACTCGTCGGCACGCAGGATTTCGCTGGCCGACTGCGGCAAATTGAACAACACCCGCCCGCGCTGCACCGTGACGAGCTGGGCCAGCGCGTGCGCGTTGTACTCCAGCGCACGGTCGAACGGCTTGTTGGCCAGGCCCTGCGCCACCAGCCAGGTGAGCGCCAGGCTCACCGGCCACAGCAGCAGCAGCGGCGTGAGCATCCAGTCGAGGATTTCGCCAAACAGGGAGCGCTGCTCGCGCTGGAAGATTTTCAAGGTTTTTGGCCTCTAGCGCTTATGTGGAAAGCGCTGACAGCTATTCATTCAATAGCAGCAATGCGCGCGGTCAGTGCGGGATCTTTTCCAGGCAGTAGCCCAGCCCGCGCACCGTGGCGATGCGGATGGGCCCGCGCTCGATCTTCTTGCGCAGGCGGTGGATGTAGACCTCGATGGCGTTGTTGCTCACCTCTTCGCCCCACTCGCACAGACGCTCGACGAGCTGGTCCTTGCTCACCAGGCGGCCGGCGCGCTGTAGCAGCACTTCGAGCAAACCCAGCTCCCGCGCCGAGAGCTCGACCATCTTGCCGTCAATGGTGGCCACGCGCCCGGCCTGGTCGTACACCAGCGGGCCGTGCTTGATGGTGGCGCTGGTGGCCCCCATGCCGCGGCGCGTGAGGGCGCGCACGCGCGCCTCCAGCTCCTGCAGGCTGAACGGCTTGGCCATGTAGTCGTCAGCGCCGAAGTCCAGGCCCTTGACGCGCTCCTCCACGCTGTCGGCCGCGGTGAGGATGAGCACGGGCAGGGCCGAGCCCCGGCTGCGCAGTTTTTTCAGCACTTCCAGTCCGTGCATTTTGGGCAGGCCCAGGTCGAGGATCAGCAGGTCGAACTCGTTGGTCGTCATCAGGGCCGTGTCGGCTTCGGTGCCGCTGGCCACGTGGTCCACCACGGCGCCCGAGGCGCGCAGCGTGCGCAGCAGGCCGTCGGCGAGCACCTGGTCGTCTTCGGCAATGAGAATGCGCATGGGGTATATCTCCTGGTAGGCGGGCGTGAAAAGGCAACGAAACGTTGCGCGCCCCCGCCGTGAAGATTCTAGAGGGCCGCGCCTATGGCACGGCGCTGGTCAAGCTTAGCGCCTGTTCCTAGGCATAGCCGCCGGCATAAGCCTCCAGCCCCAGCGCCACCACGGTGGCAACCTCGGGCCCGACCTCGGCGCGGAACTCGGCCTCGGCCTGCGCCACGGCGCGGCGAAAGGCCTGCAGCCAATCGAGCCCCAGCGGCGTGAAGCGCACGATGCGCGCCCGTGCATCGCGCGGGTCGCTCTCGCGTGCCACCAGCCCCCAGGCTGCGCACTGGTCCACCAGCGCCGCCATGGACTGCTTGGCCATGCCCGCGCGCTGCGCCAGGTCGGTCAGCCGGTCGCCGCGCAGCGACAGGTGGCGCGTGATGTGCACATGCGCGGCACCCACCTGGTCGCGCGCGGCCAGGTTCGACAAGGCCAGCGGCACCTGTGTATCAGCCGCCATGAGTTCGAGCACGCGCGCGTCGAAGCGGCGCATGGCATGGCCAAGCAGGCGCCCCAGGTGCGCCTGGCGCCAATCGGGGGAGAGATTCGTCGTGTCCATGGGAGGATTCATCGTGCCCGCACATTGTCAGGCAAACTGACCAAAAAACTATTTGCGATAAGATAAGAAGCTCCTAAACTACTGTTCAAGCATACAGACTGTTTTTCGAAACAGTCCCTTACTGAAAGCACTAATGGCCACCAAGAGGAGCAATACCATGGACGCACCCGTCAAGACCGCCGCCACTGCCGCCGACCAGAGCGAGAAAGCCAAAGCCCTGCAGGCCGCACTGGCCCAGATCGAGAAGCAGTTCGGCAAGGGCACCATCATGCGGCTGGGCGAAGGCGAGGCGATCGAGGACATCCAGGTCGTCTCCACCGGCTCGCTGGGCCTGGACATCGCACTGGGCGTGGGCGGCCTGCCGCGTGGCCGGGTGATCGAGATTTACGGCCCAGAAAGCTCGGGCAAGACCACGCTGACGCTGCAAGTCATCGCCGAGATGCAAAAGCTCGGCGGCCAGTGCGCCTTCGTCGATGCCGAGCACGCCCTGGACGTGCAGTACGCCAGCAAGCTCGGCGTTAACCTACCTGACCTGCTCATCAGCCAGCCCGACACCGGCGAGCAAGCCCTGGAAATCGTGGACAGCCTGGTGCGCTCGGGCGCAGTGGACCTGATCGTGGTGGACTCGGTGGCCGCGCTGACCCCCAAGGCTGAAATCGAAGGCGACATGGGCGACCAGCTGCCAGGCCTGCAGGCCCGCCTGATGAGCCAGGCGCTGCGCAAGCTCACCGCCACCATCAAGAAGACCAACTGCACGGTCATTTTCATCAACCAGATCCGCATGAAGATCGGCGTGATGTTCGGCAGCCCCGAGACCACCACGGGCGGCAACGCGCTGAAGTTCTACGCCTCGGTGCGCCTGGACATCCGCCGCACCGGCACCATCAAGAAGGGCGAGGACGCCATCGGCAACGAGACCAAGGTGAAGGTGGTGAAGAACAAGGTGAGCCCTCCGTTCAAGACGGCCGAGTTCGACATCCTGTTCGGCGAGGGCATCTCGCGCGAAGGCGAGATCATCGACATGGGTGTGAACGCGCGCATCATCGAAAAAAGCGGCGCCTGGTACGCCTACAACGGCGAAAAGATCGGCCAGGGCCGCGACAACGCGCGCGAATTCCTGCGCGAGAACCCCGACCTGGCGCGGGAAATCGAAAACCGCGTGCGCGAGCAACTGGGCATTGCCCAACTGCCGCCCGCTGCTGCGGCGGCAGCCGAGGTGGAAGGCGCCTGAGCCGGGGCGGGAGCTTCAAGGAAAAGTGCCCGCAAGGCGCTCCCATCAAGCGCCAGCAGCTAGTAAAGCAATAGCATGGCATTCCAGAAGCTCTCCCTCAAGGGCCGTGCGCTGCGCCTGCTGGCGCAGCGCGAGCATTCGCGTGCCGAACTGGCCAGCAAGCTCGCGCGCCACGTGGAGGAAGACGACGACCTTGAAGCGGTGCTGCACGACCTGCAGGCCAAGGGCTTCATCGACGAAGCGCGCGTGGCCGAGTCGCTCGTGCACCGGCGCGCGGCCCGGCTTGGCACCCAGCGCCTGGTGCAGGAACTGCGCGGCAAGGGGCTGAGCGAAGACCTGGTGCGCGCCCAGGCCGCGCAACTGCGCGAAACGGAAGAGGAACGCGCGCGCGCCGTGTGGCGCCAGCGCTTTGGCACGCCTGCGGCGACGCCGCAGGAGCGTGCGCGGCAGATGCGCTTTCTGGCCGCGCGGGGCTTCAGCGGCGACACCGTGCGCCGCGTGCTGCGCGGCGCGCCGGACGGCGATGGTCAGTGACGTGTATCGAGTTTGCCTTCGCTCGCCAGCACGTTCAGCATTTTCAGGTCGCGCATGACCTCGTTCGAATGCTGGGCGAACTGCACGTCCAGCATCTTGCGGGCCTCGTCGGTCTTGCCCGCCTGGGCCAGCGCCACCACGTTCGATGCGGCGTAGTGAAACATCTTGTGGTGCCCCTGCAAGGCAGTGAAGCCGGGGAAGGCGCCGAGCTTGGCCCGCCCTGCCGTGTGTATCCACTTGCCGAGGTCGCAGCGGTCGTCGAAACAGATTTCCTCGGCCACGAAGTGCTCGGTGGAGCGACCTTCAAGGAAAGCCTGGAGCCGTAGCTTCCAGTTTTCATGGGCGGCGATGGCCATTTCAAAGTCCACGTTCACCGCCGCACGCACCACTTCGTCGGCCAGCTCTTTTTTGGGCGCAGCGCCAATGCCAAAAAAATTCTTCAGAACACTGTCAAGAAACATGAATACACCTGTAATGACGAACAGATCCCAGTCGATCTGACTTGGGACAATTTGACCATACTATGACAGTGGGCAAATAACCGACGTCAACTCCGGGCAGCCCTGGAGGCGGGGCTCGGGCCTGCTTACAAGCCCAGCATCAACTGCAGGTTCTGCACGGCAGCGCCGCTGGCACCCTTGCCCAGGTTGTCCAGCCGCGCAATGGCCACGGCCTGGCGATGCGCGTCGCTGGCGAAAACGCGAATCTCCAGCAGGTTGGTGTTCTCCAGTGCCGTGGCATCGAGCTTGCCGTCTTCGGTCGGCGGCAACACCTTGACGAACTGGGCCGGCGTATTGCTCTTGGCGTAGTGCGCCACATAGGCGGCGTGCAGATCGGCGGCCTGCGGGCGGCCGGGCAACTGGTCAAGGTGCAAGGGCAGGTTCACCAACATGCCCTGGCGGAAGTTACCCACCGAGGGGATGAACAGCGGACGCGCCGTCAGCCCCGTGCAGTGCATGATTTCCGGAATGTGTTTGTGCTGCAGGCCCAGGGCGTAGGTTTCAAACAAGGGTGCCCGGCCGGCCTCGTAGGCCTCGATCATGGGGCGTCCGCCGCCGGAATAGCCGCTGACCGAAGGCAGCGACAGGGGCGTATCGGCCGCCAGCAAACCGGCATCGATCAGCGGGCGCACCAAGGCAATAGCACCCGTGGCGTAGCAGCCCGGGTTGGCCACACGCGCTGCCGCCGCCACGGCCTGCGCCTGGCCCACCTGCAACTCCGGAAAGCCATACACCCAACCGGGCGCTGTGCGGTGCGCCGTCGAGGCATCGATGATGCGGGGCTTGCGGCCCGGCAGGCCGTCGATCAACGCGACGGACTCGCGCGCTGCGTCGTCGTGCAGGCACAGAATCACCACATCCACCGTGCCCATCAACGCCTGCTTGGCCTGCGCGTCTTTGCGCAGCGCTGGGTCGATACTGACCAGCTCCACCTGCGCCATGTCCTTCAGGCGTTCACGGATTTGCAGGCCCGTGGTTCCGGCTTCGCCGTCGATGAAAACTTTGAACATGGGGGGCTCCTGGTCCAAGAAATAAGAGACCCTCGATTGCGCCGGGGTCTGTAAGTTCCGCAACAGGTATGGTGCGTCGCAACATGATACATTCGTTGATTGCCATGTCCCGAGCCCGCGGCCAGACATACCAATCATGGCAAACGGGTTAGTACCACCCTTCCCTGAGAGAGACCCTCATGAAGATTCACGAATACCAAGGCAAGGAAATCTTGCGCAATTTTGGTGTGCCCGTTCCGCGCGGCATTCCTGCATTCACGGTGCAAGAGGCTGTGGAAGCGGCCCAGAAACTCGGCGGCCCGGTCTGGGTCGTGAAAGCGCAGATCCATGCAGGTGGCCGCGGCAAGGGCGGCGGCGTGAAGGTGGCCAAGAGCATTGACGACGTCAAGAAGCTGGCCGAGCAAATCCTGGGCATGCAGCTGGTCACGCACCAAACCGGCCCCGAAGGCCAGAAGGTTCGCCGCCTCTACATCGAAGATGGCGCCGACATCCAGAAGGAATACTACGTGTCCCTCGTGACCGACCGCGCCAGCCAGAAGGTGGCCGTGATCGCGTCCAGCGAAGGCGGCATGGACATTGAAGAAGTGGCGCACAGCACGCCCGAGAAGATCGTCACTGAACTGGTCGATCCGCTGGCTGGTCTGGGCAAGGAACAAGCCCTGAAGATCGCCCAGGCTGTGGGCCTGACCGGCGGCGCCGCTGACCAGGCGGCCGACGTGTTCCAGAAGCTCTACAAGTGCTACATGGACACCGACGCATCGCTGGTGGAAATCAACCCGCTGAACTGCGACAGCAAGGGCAACATCATCGCCCTGGATGCCAAGTTCAACTTCGACTCCAACGCCCTGTTCCGCCACCCCGAGATCGTGGCCCTGCGCGACCTGGACGAAGAAGATCCGGCGGAAGTCGAGGCCTCCAAGTTCGACCTGGCTTACATCAGCCTGGACGGCAACATCGGCTGCCTGGTGAACGGCGCTGGCCTGGCCATGGCCACCATGGACACCATCAAGCTGTTCGGCGGCGAGCCTGCCAACTTCCTGGACGTGGGCGGTGGCGCTACCCCCGAGAAGGTCACCGAAGCCTTCAAGATCATGCTCAAGAACCCCAAGGTCAAGGGCATTCTGGTCAACATCTTCGGCGGCATCATGAAGTGCGACACCATCGCCACCGGCGTGATCACGGCCTGCAAGGCCGTGAACCTGAACGTGCCGCTGGTCGTGCGCATGAAGGGCACCAACGAAGAACTGGGCAAGAAGATGCTGGCCGAATCCGGTCTCCCCATCATCGCCGCCGACACCATGGCCGAAGCCGCCACCAAGATCGTGGCCGAAGTCAAGTAAGAAGCCCGGAGAACACACATGTCGATCTACATCAACAAAGACACCAAGGTCATCACCCAGGGCATCACGGGCAAGACTGGCCAGTTCCACACCGAGAAGTGCCAGGAATACGCCAACGGCAAGAACTGCTTTGTCGCCGGCGTGAACCCCAAGAAGGCCGGTGAGTCGATTTTCAACATCCCAATCTACTCCACCGTCAAGGAAGCCGCCCAGCAAACCGGCGCTACCGTGTCGGTGATCTACGTGCCACCCGCAGGCGCCGCTGCCGCCATCTGGGAAGCCGTGGAAGCCGATCTGGACCTGGCGATTTGCATCACCGAAGGCATTCCAGTGCGCGACATGCTGGAAGTGCGCAACAAGATGAAGGCCAAGGAAGCTGCTGGCGGCAAGAAGACCTTGCTGCTGGGCCCCAACTGCCCTGGCCTGATCACGCCCGACGAAATCAAGATCGGCATCATGCCCGGTCACATCCACCGCAAGGGCCGCATTGGTGTGGTGAGCCGCTCCGGCACGCTGACCTACGAAGCCGTGGCCATGCTGACCGAAGTGGGTCTGGGCCAGTCCAGCGCCGTCGGTATCGGTGGTGACCCGATCAACGGCCTGAAGCACATCGACGTGATGAAGGCGTTCAACGACGATCCGGACACCGACGCCGTGATCATGATCGGCGAAATCGGCGGCCCCGACGAAGCCGAAGCCGCTCAATGGTGCAAGGCCAACATGAAGAAGCCTGTGGTGGGCTTCATCGCTGGCGTGACAGCCCCTCCCGGCAAGCGCATGGGCCACGCTGGCGCGCTGATCTCCGGCGGCGCCGACACGGCCGATGCCAAGCTGGCCATCATGGAAGAGTGCGGTTTCGTGGTCACACGCAACCCCTCTGAACTGGGCAAGCTGCTCAAGGCCCAGCTGAAATAAGCGCGCGCTTTCCTCCGCGCACCGCGCCCGCAACCGAACAAGTTGCGGGCGTTTCTTTTTGATCCATCACAAGCTCTGGCGCACCGACAGCCAACGCCTCAACGCAAAACGTAACTGAGACACACTTCTGGTTACAATCATGCTCCCTGCCTTTTGGAAGGACCACGTAACCTGCGTCAACAAAAATCCGTTCTACAAAAAATACCCTCGTCTATGATGCATGACGCAACGCAACAGGGCATGACATGGCGGATTTTCATCAAGTGGTAACCCAACAGGCGCACACCCTCCAGAATGCAGCGTGCCAAGGCAGTGGGACGATGGCCGCATGACACCCCATTCCCGCATGGAATATCTCTTTTTTGCCCGGACCGATTGCGGCCGCGTGCGCAAGAACAATGAGGACGCCGTTGCCACGGCGCCCGAGATTGGCTTGGCATTGCTGGCCGACGGCATGGGGGGCTACAACGCAGGCGAGGTGGCTAGCAATATGGCCATCTCCATCACGGAACACGCGATGGCGCGCTGGTTCGCCCACGCTGGCACCACCCCCACCACCAGCGATGTGCGCAAGGCCCTACAAGAAAGCGTTCAGGAAGCCAACTTGGCCGTGTTGAATACCGCCCTGCAACAACCTCAGTGTGCGGGTATGGGTACAACGCTGGTGGCAGCCGTGTTTGTGCAAGACCGGCTCGTGCTGGGTCACATGGGTGATTCACGTTGCTATCGGCTGCGCGACGGCCAGCTGCAGCAGATCACCCGGGATCATTCCTGGCTGCAAGAGCAGATGGATGCCGGGCTGATGACCCCCGAGGAGGCGGCGCAATCCGGCAACGGCAACCTTGTCACCCGCGCACTGGGGGTTGAGGAAAGCACACCCATGGAGATCAATGAGTTCCAGGTGCTGCCGCAGGACTTATTCTTGCTTTGTTCTGATGGTCTTACCGACATGATGGATGACCACGAACTGCTCATGCTTGCCAACACCCCTGTTTCCCTCGAAGAAAAAGCCAACCTGCTCATTGATACCGCCAACACATTTGGCGGTCGCGACAATATCAGTGTCGTACTGGTACAAGCGCAAGCAGAAAATCGCAAACGGGGATTCATTTCCCGCTTATTGCACAAGAGCAGCCCACGTGTCTGATTTTTTCTCCCACTACAAATAAAAGCCAGGAGTTGACCATGCCCAAATTGATCGTCTCGATCGACGGGGTTGTCATCAAGGAAGTCCCGCTGACCAAGGAGCGTACCTCCCTGGGGCGGCGCCCTTACAACGATATCGTCATCGACAACCTTGCCGTCAGCGGCGAGCACGCCGTCGTCCACCTTCGCGGCGACCATGTCGAAATCGAGGATCTGGGAAGCACCAACGGCACCTACATCAATGGCCAAGCCGTTAAGCACCACACATTGCACACAGGCGACATCATTGACATTGGGAAGTACAAGATCCGCTTCCTGAACGAAGCCCAACACCCGGACTTCGAAAAGACCATGATCTTCAAGCCGGGCCAACTCCCCCCCGCCCCGGTTCCTCGGCCAGCAGCGGCTTCCGCCCCCGCGATGAGTGCCTATATCAAGGTACTGTCTGGTGCGGCATCAGGGCGCGAAGTTGATCTTGTCAAAATTGTCACCACTATTGGCAAACCTGGCGTTGCTGTTGCCTCGATCACCAAACGGCCCCATGGCTACGTGCTGACCCACGTTGACGGAGAACAGCCCCCGACCCTCAATGGGCAACCCATCGGCACCGATCCGATTCCACTGCACAGCGGTGACGTACTGGATCTGGCCGGTACGCAAATGCAGTTCATGCAACGCTGACGCTACGCGCACAGACACGCCATGAAAGTCCGCGTGCTCGGCTGCTCTGGCGCCATCGCCCGCGACTGCCGAACCACGGCCTTCTTGGTGGACGAGCACATTCTCGTCGATGCCGGGACGGGAGTCGGTGACCTCACGGTCGATGAAATGCTGGCTATCGACCACGTGCTGCTGACCCACAGCCATCTGGATCACATTGCGGCCCTGCCGCTGATGCTGGACGCCGTGGGCACGCGCCGCAGCAAACCTTTAACCCTGCACGCCCTACCTGAAACCATCTCGGCCCTGCAGCAGCACATCTTCAACGGCGTCATTTGGCCAGACTTCAGCCAACTGCCCAGCAGCCATGCCCCCTTCTTTCGCTATGCGCCAATAAACACCGGCCAGCAACTTGAAGCCGCTGGCATCGCCGTGGAAGTACTGCCTGCCGTGCACACAGTGCCCGCCGTCGGCTACGCGCTGCGCGGCAGTGAAGGATGGTGGGCCTTCAGCGGCGATACCGGCCCCAACCCAGCTCTGTGGCAACGCCTGAACCACATGGATATTGCCATGCTGGTCATCGAAACCGCCTTCAGTGGCCAAGAACAAGAACTCGCCCAGCGCAGCCAGCACTTGGCGCCATCCACGTTGATGGAAGAACTGGCGCAATGGAAACCGCGGCGCCCCTGTCCGGTGTACATCACGCATGCCAAACCTCTGGAAACTGATCGCATCATGGATGAAATCTATGGCTTGGGCGCCGACCGTGCTGCGCTCACGGTTCACCATGACATTCGCTGGCTACAAGCAGGGCAAGAGTTTGCAATTTGATGACAGTGCGACAGTTCTGCTCGCATCCCCAACCCTTCACCCTCGACAATGCAAGGCACAGGGACAAAATCGTCACCCCATGCTCCCTAAAAGCCGTTCTGCACGGCTAGGGTGTGAGAAATCACACGAAGATGCAACAAGTCTTTGCAGAAATAGGTTGGCATGGAACCTGCTAATTCCCCTACCGAAGCCAGGAGAAATTCCTCTCGGGCTTTCGTTGCAATCGTTTTGAGGAGAAGTGTTATGAACCGTACTATCCGTTCCGTGCAAAAGGGTTTCACCCTGATTGAATTGATGATCGTTGTGGCGATCATCGGTATCTTGGCTGCTGTGGCGCTGCCTGCTTACCAAGACTACATTACCCGTGGCCAAGTTAGCGAGGCCGTGGCTTTGGGTGGTGGCTTGAAGAGCCCTTTGGCTGAATATGGCGCTGACAAGAATGCGTGGCCTACGGCTCTTGTAGCACCTACGGTTACGCCTACTGCAGGTCAATTGAATGCAACCCTGGTTGGCAAGTACAGCACTGTCACTAATACTGTTGCTGGTACTTACCCTGCCGGTACTATCACCGTCACCATGAACACGGGTAAGGCAAGTGGTGGTGTTTTGACCTATACCACTGGTAATGGTGGTTCTGCTTGGGCCTGTGGCAACACCACCGTTGATGGTGTGACTGGTGCTGGTACGACCATTGATGCTCGCTACTTGCCCAATGCTTGCAAGCCCTAATGTGTAAGGCCTAAAAAAGGAGGCGCAAGCCTCCTTTTTTTTCTTCAAATGTTATCGCCAGGAGGATGTATGTTCGCAAAAATCAAGCAGCAAGGGTTTACCTTGATTGAGTTGATGATTGTCGTGGCCATCATCGGAATTTTGGCGGCTGTCGCACTCCCTGCATACCAAGACTACATCACCCGTGGCCAGGTCAGTGAGGCCGTGAGCCTTGCGGGAGGTTTGAAGACGCCACTTTCAGAGTGGGCTTCTGATAAAAATACATGGCCAACCTTGGTGGGTTCCAATCAAAATCCAACTGCAGGGCAAATGAACGCCACAATTGTTGGCAAATACAGTAGTGTTTCCAGTAGTATTTCTGGGACTTTTCCTGCAGGGGTTATTAGTGCAACCATGACGGCAGGCAAGGCAACCGGTCAAATATTGACATTTAGTACTGGCAATGGTGGTGTTACATGGGTGTGTGGCAATACGACTGTGGCTGGGTTTACAGGTGCTGGTACTACCATCGACAATAGATACCTGCCTGCAGCCTGTAAGTGATTAAAAAATATTCAATGGCAATGGAAAGTAGATTCCACTTTGCAATTCGTCGATGCTTTTTCCATTTGTTGGCATCAGTGGTCATCGCTGTAATTATTGCAGCATTTGTTTATTTTTTTCTTTATCCTACCCCCTATCAATACGTCCTCTCCATAAGCTCTATTTTTTTTGTGCTTCTTGCTGTTGATGTGGTGTGTGGGCCGCTGATGACGCTTTTGATTTCTAATCCAAAAAAATCAAAAAAAGAAACGATTCTTGATTTTTCATTGGTTGGGATTTTGCAAATTGCTGCACTAATTTATGGGTTGCATTTCATATGGTTGGGTAGGCCAGTTGTGCTGGCATTTGAGATTGATCGAATAGCTGTGATTACGGCAAATGAAATAGAAAAAGACAAATTGCACGAATCAGGCATCGGAATCCAATCCATTCCGTGGCATGGGGTTATAAAAGTCAATACGCGCAGAGCAAAAAATAGCGATGAAATGTTTGAGAGTATTGATATGGAGGCCGCAGGTATTTCTCCCGGAGGTCGACCCGGTTGGTGGCTGCCTTGGGATAGCGCCAAGTCTGCAATGAGCGAACGAGCAAAACCAGTCGCTGATCTATTGCAACGTCGTCCACAAGATGCAGACGTGCTGAAAACCGCGATTAAAAAGACAGGCTTCGATATAGCCCAGCTACGTTATTTACCACTGACTAGCAGTAAAACAACGGAGTGGATTGTGTTGTTAGATACACAGCTTAATATCGTCGGTTACGCCCCAGTCGATGGGTTTTGATGGCGTTCTGTTGGTGGTGCCAGTAGCTGCGTTTTCTTGCTTCGCGCCGTGTTGTTGTGGTTATGGGCAAGCCCAGCATTAAGTCGCGCACAAATTTGTGGGTGGAGAGCAGTCGTTCTTGGCGGCGCTCAGTCCGCCCCACACCCCAATTCCATCTCCGGCTAGGGGTGCAGCGCGCACGATGTGCTTCCCCATCAAAAGTGACAACGTTTTGCGTCCACGAAGCGGCGCGCTATCTGCCCGGCCTGTGCTTCAAGTCCGCGTCAAAGGCTGCAGGCTGAGTTTGAACCCCATGGCGTGAATGACTTTGAAGAGTGTGTCCGAGCTGGGTGCGCGCTCGCCCGAGAGGCTTTTGTACAAACTTTCACGCGACAGGCCCGTATCGCGCGCCAGTTGGGTCATGCCACGGGCGCGGGCAATGTCGCCCAGTGCGCCTGCCAGCTCCGCGGGGTCGTTGTCTTGCAGCACCTGGCGCAAATATTCGGCAATTTCTTCTTCATTGCGCAGGTGGTTGGCCATATCAAATGGCTGGGTTTTGAGGGTCGTCATAGGTCAAGCTCCTTGGCCATGTGCTTAGCGGCGGCAATGTCGCTTGCCTGGCTTGTTTTGTCGCCGCCGCCCAGCATCACAATCAGCACGTTGCCGCGCTGGACGTAGTACATGCGCCAACCGGGGCCAAAAAACTCGCGCATTTCCCAGACGCCATCGCCCACGGGCTTGACATCTCCTAGGTTGCCAAGCTTGGCTTTATTCACGCGGCGGCGCAGCCGGATGCGTGTGGGCATGTCACGCAGACTGTCCACCCATTGCGCAAAGGACTCGGTTTCAAGGACGCTGTACATTTGCAAATAGTAGCCTATTGGCTACGTTTTGTGTGGAAAATCAAAGCGGCGGTGTGCTGTCTGCCCGGCCTGTAGGCTGTGTGGTGCTGGATTCGTTGTATGGGTCAAATAAGCCTCTAGCCCTTATGTGGCAAGCGCAAGCAGCTATGAAATATGAAGCGGCTACAGGGTCACCAGATGCTCGGCCCTGGCGCCGGGCACGGCTTGCAGGTTCAGCCGCGCATCAAAGCTGACAAAGCGGCATTGGTGGCGCACGGCCAGGCCCAGCAGATAGCTGTCGGTGATTTGCCGATGACCCAGCAGGTGCTGCCAGTGCAGTTGTTTGGCATCGAGCAGGCTGTAGTCATCGGGCACAAAGGTGTGGGCGGGGTGCGCGGTGGCTTGGGCTAGGCGGCTGGCAACTGCAGCCAGCGGCAGGGCCTGGGGGTAGGCCGGTTGGGCCATGATGCGCAAACAGCCGTTTTGCGTCAGTGGGCAAGAGGCCCAGCCGTGGGCAATCTCTTGTTGCAGCCACTGGGTGGCGCGGGCGTGGTGCATGTGCGCCGCATCCAGCAGAGCGATCAAGACGTTCACATCGAGCAGGGCACGCATGGCCTACACGCCTTCGGCATCGCGCAAGCGGTTGATCAAATCGTTGCTGACCACCACGCCGCGCGCCTCGAAGGGCACAAAGCCTGTGGCTGTGGCTGTGGCGGGGAGCGCGTGGGTGGCGGGCGCGCTTGTGGTGCCCGTAGTGCCCGTAGTGCCCGTAGTGCCCGTAGTGCCTGTCAGGGCCTGGCGCACCAGACGCGAGATGACTTTGCCCAGGCTGGTGTTTTCAGCGCGGGCGATTTCTTTGGCTGCGATCAAGGTGTCGTATTCCAAGTCAATGGTGGTGCGCATGGCAGCTCTCTCTTGTGGCAATCAGATAGTGTTTTGATTCTAAAACATCATGATGTGTAAGCATCACTGCACAGCCCCACACCCCAACTCCACCCCAGGCTGGGGGTGCAGGGCGCACAGCGCTTGCCGCCGTTGCTTTGTGGGCAGGGCCGCCAGTTTTGACTCTAGCCGCGACTCTAGCCGCGACTCTAGCTGTGACTCTGGCCGTTGCAGGGTGGAGGTGTGGCGCGCTATCTGCCCGGCCTGTGCATCAACCCCGCGTCAAAAGTGGCCCATTGAACTACACTTGACCCATGCAATTCGAGTGGGATGAAGCCAAAAGCGAAGCGTGTTTTCTTGCGCGGGGCTTTGATTTTGCTTATGCGGCGCAAGCTTTTTTTGATCCCGATCGCCTGGTGCGCTCCGATACCCGGCGCCTTTATGGCGAAGACCGTTACCAGTTGCTGGGCAAGATAGGGCCACGTCTTTTTGCCGTGGTCTATACGCCCCGCCAGGATGCCATGCGCATCATCTCTGCGCGCAAAGCCAACCAACGAGAGATCAACCACTATGGCCACCAAGACAGTACGCACCACCCTTGACCCCCGCGTGCCAGCATCGCTGGCCCAAGGTCGCCTGAATGCAGCGCAGCTAGATGCCACCACCGAGGCAGACATTGCCACGCAGCAAGCCGCCGACGAGGCCGAGGCCATGCAGGATGCGGCCCAGTTCGCCCGGCGGGTGCGCAGGCGCCTGGGCTTGAGCCAGGCTGAGTTGGCATCGCGCATTCAGGTCTCGCTCGACACCATCCGCAATTGGGAACAGGGCAAGCGCAGCCCAACGGGCGCAGCCAAGGCGTTGCTCAAGGTGCTAGACAAAGCGCCCGAAGCGGCGCTGGCAGCTTTGCATTGAAGCGGTTTTGCTTTGTGGCTCCAATCGGCCTCTAGCCCTGCACAGCCCCACACCCCAACTCCACCCCCGGCTGGGGGTGCAGCGTACACAGCGCTTGCCTCCGTTGCTTTGCGGGCAGGGCCGCCAGCTGGCGTGCGGCGGCGTAGAACTGGCGCCAGTCGCCGCCGTGTTGCTGGAACAGGGCCTCTAGCGCGGGTACCCAGGTGTCGTAGGCCGCTTGGGTGGCAAAGCGGGCGTTGTTGGCCTGGGCCACCCACTGGTCGTAGCCGCGCAGGTCTTGGCTGGGGTGGGCCGCCTGCCACTGCGCACGCAACACGGCGTAAGCGCGGCGAAAGTCCTCCATCGCTTCTTTTTTCATAGCTGCTTGCGCTTGCTGGTTGGGCGTTGCAGCCGTTTTTTGTGCATAAATTTCTGCCAGCCGCGCGCGTGTGCCCTGGGTCAGGGCGCGCCACTGCTGGCGCTGCGTTTGCTGCAGCTGGTCTTGCGCGTGGGTGGCGGCGCTGGCGTGTTCTTGCAACCACAGCGCGGTGCCCAGGCGTTCGACGGTGGTGGCGAAGGATTCATTGAAGGCGGTATCCCCCTGGGCATACAGCACCTGGTGGGCCAGTTCGTGCAGCAGCAGGCGCACCAGGTCGCCCTCGCTGCCGTGGACGAAGGTGGACAGCAGCGGGTCACCCCCCAGCCAGTTCAGGTAGCCCAGGGTGGAATAGGCGGGCACGCCGTACACCGCCACCTCCAGGCCTTGGGCGGCGAGGTGGGCAGCCTCGGCCTGTGCATCGGCCTCGTTGAAATAGCCCCGGTAGCCAATGCAGCCGGTGATGGGGAAGCACCACTGGTGCAGCGTGAGGGCGTGGGGCGGCGCCGCCACCACGTTCCACACGGCAGCGCGGCGCGGCAGTTCGGCATAGCTGCGGTAGCTGGCGTTGTCGGGCAGGTGCAGCCGGGCGCTGGCGAAGTCGCGCATATGCTGTGCCAGCGCCAGGCGGGTGCGCAGCGCTGCGGGCGTGGCCGGATCGGCCAGCCAGTCAGAGACTGGGCGCGCGGCCTGCAACAGCGCCCAGTGCCCGCGCAGGCTGCTCCAGTAGTAGGCCAGCGCCCCCGGCGGGTTGGGTGTGGCCGATGGGCTGTGCGCGCAGCCCGCCAGCAGCAGGGCCAGGGCCAACAAGCAGGCCAGCAGTGCCCGCGTGCCGGGCGGCGGGCGGCGGGCGGCACAGGCCAAGCGTGCTCATGCGGTGGGGGGCTGCATGAGCCGTTTTTTTCCTGCGGGGGTGAGCCGGTAGCGCTGCAGGCGGCTGGTGGGTTTGTCGGGGAGGGTGTATTCAAACGCTTGCACTGACTACAACATGGTGACCGAGTTCAAGTAAGGCCAATCGCTGTATTGATAGATGGGCTGCGGCTTCGGCTGGTGATTTTTCACACCGCCAAAATGCCCAGCCATGCCCCCAACACGCCCCGACATAGGAGCACTCAAAGAATTTCACGGATACAGGCAAGCAGTATGATGCGCACCTTCTTGTGTGCACTATTCTTCTGCCCGTAGCTCAACTGGATAGAGCAATTGCCTTCTAAGCAATAGGTCGGGGGTTCGAGTCCCTCCGGGCAGGCCAGCCTCGGCGCTTCCAAAAACATAGCTGTCAGCGCTTGCTGTGATTGGCTTTACACCCAAAATCACCCCGCACCTCCAGGGGTATGGACGAAGCTCCCAGACTTTCCCCCGTGCTTTTCCAGTACCTGCACGCCGGTGATCACCATGCGCTTATCCGCCGCCTTGCACATGTCGTAAACCGTCAGCAGCGCTACCTGCACCGCCGTCAAAGCCTCCATCTCCACCCCTGTGGGGCCCACGGTTTCCACCGTGGCGGAGCACTGCACGGCGCTGTCGTCGGGGTGCAGCACGAAGTCCACCGCCACCCGCGTCAGTGCCAGGGGGTGGCACAGGGGGATCAGGTCGCTGGTTTTCTTCGCGGCCATGATGCCGGCAATGCGGGCCGCGCCCAGTACGTCGCCCTTTTTGGCGCTGCCGCTTTCAATCAGCGCCAACGTAGCAGGCTGCATGGTGATGCGCCCAGTGGCAATGGCCGTGCGGTGGGTGGCAGGCTTGGCGCCCACGTCCACCATGTGGGCCTGGCCCTGGGCGTCGAAATGGGTGAGGGGGGAAGTGCTGGACATGGCGGGTTACGAAGGTCTGCGGAACACGGGGCGCGGCAAGGCATCATACGGCCATGTACCCGGGCTGCCGCTGGTAGTCCGCCCCGCCAGCGGAGCAAGGGATCGTCGTGACAGACTTCAAGCCAAAATGGCCTTCAAGGCATACTGGTAAAGCGCTAGCAGCTTCTCTTTTAATAGCATTCGGTGTACTCCAGGCACCTGGTATCCACGCACAGCCAGCGCTGCCCACGCTGGGCGACGGGCTGGAGCTGACGACCAGTGCCGAGCGGCGCATTGGCGACAGCATCATCCGCGAGCTGTATCGCGACCCGGACTACGTGGATGACCCCGTGCTGCAGGAGTACGTGCAGGGCATTTTCCAGTCCCTGGTGGTGGCCGCGCGTGCGCGCGGCGAGCTCTCACCCGAGCTGGAGGAGCGCTTTGCCTGGGAGATTTTGCTGGGCCGCGACCGCACGGTGAACGCCTTCGCCCTGCCCGGCGGCTACATGGGCGTGCACCTGGGCCTGATCGGCGTGGTGGCCAGCCGCGACGAGCTGGCCTCGGTCATGGCGCATGAGCTCAGCCACGTCACCCAGCGCCACATCGCGCGCCTGATGGCGCAGCAGCAGCGCACCACGCCGCTGATGATCGGCGCCATGGTGTTGGGCGCCCTGGCGGCGAGCAAAAGTCCGAACGCCGGGCAAGCCCTGATGGTGGGCGGGCAGGCGCTGGCGGTGCAGAACCAGCTCAACTTCTCGCGCGACATGGAGCGCGAAGCCGACCGCATGGGCTACGGCCTGATGGCCCCGGCGGGCTTCGCGCCCGAGGGCTTCGTCAGCATGTTCGACAAGCTGCAGCAGGCCAACCGCCTGAATGACAACGGCAGCTGGCCCTATCTGCGCAGCCACCCGCTGACCACGGAACGCATGGCGGACATGCACGCGCGCCTGCCCTCAGGGCAGGCCAGCCTGTCGTTGCCCGTGGCCACGCTGGAGCACGCCATGCTGGCGGCGCGGGCACGCGTGCTGTCGCGCCCCGGGATTGATCTGCTGCGCCAGTGGGCCGCCGAGCCGGCCAGCACGGGCTTTGCCGCCCAGCCCCTGCCCAAGCGCGTGGCGGCCTGGTACGCCGCCGCGCTGAGCCAGGCGCAACTGCGCGATTGGGCGGGCGCGCGGCGCATGCTGGAGCCTCTGCGCCAGGCGGTGCAAGGCGACGCCAGTGCGCTGCGCCAGGCGCGGCTGCTGGCCGCCGAAGTTGAACTACAGGCGGGCCAGCCCGAGGCCGCCTTGCAGCTCCTGCCCGCTGCGGGCGGCACGCGGCCCGAGTTGGCCCTGCGCAGCCAGACGCTGGTGCGCCTGGGCCGCGGCAGCGATGCCACCAGCGCCTTGGAAACCTGGCTGGCAACGCACCCGCAAGACGCCACGCTGTGGCAGCTGCTGGCCAGTGCCTGGCAGCAGCAGGGACAGCCGCTACGCGCCCTGCGCGCCGAGGCCGAGGCGCGTGCGGCGCATTACGACTACGCGGCGGCGGTAGACCGTTTCAAGGCGGGACAAGAGTTGGCACGCAAGCGCAACGGGCCGAACGACTACATCGAGGCGTCGATCATTGACACCCGGCTGCGCACCGTGGCCTCACGCCTTCGGGAACAGGCCGCCGAGCGCTGACTCGATCAGCAGGCCGAGCGCGGAGTACATCAGCGAGCCCAGCAGCGCGGCACCAAAACCGCGCACGTGAAAGCCCTCCAGCACGCCCGCGGCGGCCCAGAACATGAGCGCGTTGATGACGAACAGGAACAGCCCCACGGTGACCACCGTCACCGGCAACGTCAGTACCACCAGCACGGGGCGCAGGACCACGTTGAACAGGCCAATGACGAACGCAGCCACCAGCGCAGCGCCAAAGCTGCGCACCTCTACACCGCTGTAGAGGTAGGCCACGAGGAGCAGGGCGGCGGCGCTGAGCAGCCATTTGAGCAGCAGTTTCATGCGGGCCAGCATAGCACCGGCCTGCCGCCTGGTTCAATCGGGCAACGGCTGCTCAGTCGGCCAGGGCCAGCACGAACAAGGCGCTCAGCCCGGCCAGCAGCGACGATGGGTTGTGCCCCCCACGGGGCGCTGGTGCAGCCTTGGGGCGGCGTGCATCCACCACCTGGGCCATGCCATGCGTGGCCTGCAGCTGCTCCGCCAACTCGGGCAACGGTCCCTTGGCCAGCACGGTGGTCACATCGGTGCTGCCGCGGCCCAGCCAGGGCAGTACCTGGGCGAACAGCTTGTCGGCCCACTTGGCGCGCCAGTTCTCGCGCGCACTGTGGCTGACCCACTTGCTGATGCGGTGGGTCATGCGCGGCGCGCAGGCCACGACGATCCAGCGGCACGGCGCGGCACCCGCACGCGCCACCAGGGGTGCGAGCACGGCACGGGCATGGTCGGCATCGTCGATGTACACGATCACGGATTGCATGGGGCTTGTCCTTTGTCGAAGAAAGGGAGGTCAGTGGAGTCCGGCGTCGGGCAGGGCCGCCTTGCGGCGCGCCTGCAGCCACTTGCCAATGAGCAGAACCAGCAGCGCACCCGCCACGCTGGCGCCGTGCTTGACGGCATCGGACGGTGTCAGCTTGGGCACCCATTGCCACTGCTCGGGGCTGACGAACACGGGGTCGGTTACGGCCATGCTGCCGGCGATCCAGCCCAGCAGCATGCCGCCAAACACGATGACGACCGGGAAGCGTTCCATGAGCTTGATGACGATTTGGCTGCCCCAAACGATGATCGGAATGGAGATCATCAGGCCCAGCACAACGAGCAGCAGGTGGTGCTCGCCCGGCGCCGAATGGGCCGCGCCGGCAATGGCAATGACGTTGTCCACGCTCATGACCAAGTCGGCCACGATGATGGTCTGGATCGCCGCCAGCAGCTTGTCGCTGCTTTGCACGTTGCCATGGTCGTCGTCGTCAGGCGCGATCAGCTTCACGCCGATCCACAGCAGCAGCAAGGCCCCCAGCACCTTGATGAACGACAGCGTCAGCAGCGTCATGGCGAAGGCGATCAGCACCACACGCAGCAGGATCGCCCCCGCCGTGCCCCAGAGGATGCCTTTGGTGCGCAGCTGTGGCGGCAGCTTGCGGCAGGCCAGTGCAATGACCACCGCGTTGTCGCCGCCCAGCAGAATGTCGATGAGAATGATCTGCCCGAGCGCGAACCAGAACGCGGGCGAAGTCAAAAAGTCCATAGCTTCCCAATCACCAGTAACCGAAGGACGGCGCGCGCCACAAGGCACCACACCACCCGCACCAACGGGCTACCAGGGACTGTCAGGGATTCGCTCCTACCGCGTGCGCGGTATGTCGAGAGGAGGCCATCCTTGATCAGCCCCTGGCAAGGGCACAGCCCCGCCCGGCGTCACCGCCCAGGCCAACCATGCGCTCCAAGAGCCATCAAAGGTCTTGCTCAATCCGGGCGTGCGTGCCACGCGGCGGATCCGGGCTGCCGGAAGCATGCGCTTCGTACTGACGACAGAACCGACAAGCCCGCGCACCGGACGAGACCGAGGCACGGGCCATGGGAGCTACTCCCCTTCGAGGCTCTGATTGGAACATCCAAATGGCGCAGAAACAACCCCACGCCACGCATGGGATTTGTGCAAATTCGCATAATCCGCACTCTTCTGAAAGGGGAGTAGCGAACCGGTGCGCAGCATGGCGGCCGGTGCGGATGTTTCGTCAGCACGTGGCCTTGCGCCACCGGAACCCGCAGAGACAAAAAACCCTACACCCTCCCGCAAGACCTTTCAGACGGCAAGTAGCTTCACTTCCGAAAGGTCTTTGTCATGCAAACCGTTGCGCCCCTGTGGCTGTGGGCGGCATTCGTCGCCGTCGTCCTCGTTTCCCTCTTTGTCGATTTCGTCGTCCTGCGCAAGCAGGGCGCGCATGAGATTGGCGTCAAGGAAGCCCTGCACTGGTCCCTGGTCTGGATCGCCCTGAGCTTCGCCTTCAATGGCCTGTTGTGGTGGGCCGTGCGCGACGCCACGGGCTCTGTTGAAACCGCCAACACGCGCGCCCTGGAGTTTCTGACCGGCTACCTGATCGAGAAATCGCTGGCAGTGGACAACATTTTTGTCTTTCTGCTGATCTTCAGCTACTTCGCCGTACCGGCGGCGTACCAGAAGCGTGTGCTCATGATCGGCATCATCGGCGCCATCGTGCTGCGCACCATCATGATTCTGGTGGGCGGCTGGCTGCTCCAGCAGTTCCACTGGATCCTGTACCTGTTCGGAGCCTTCCTGATCCTGACCGGCGTGAAGATGTGGTGGGCTGCCGGCGAGGAGCCGAGCCTGGACGGCAACCCCGCGCTGCGCCTGCTGCGCCGCGTCATGCACGTGAGCCACAACTACGACGGCGAAAAATTCTGGACCGTGGAGAACGGCACGCGCATCGCCACCCCCTTGCTCATGGTGATCTGCCTGGTCGCGCTGACGGACGTGATTTTCGCGGTGGACTCCATCCCGGCGATCTTCGCCGTGACCAGCGACCCGTTCATCGTGCTGACCAGCAATGTCTTCGCCATTCTGGGCCTGCGCGCCATGTACTTCCTGCTGGCCGCCGTGGCCAACAAGTTCCACCTGCTGAACTACGGCCTGGCCCTGATCCTGGTGTTCATCGGTACCAAGATGTGCCTGATCGACGTTTTCAAGATTCCGGTCAGCGTCTCGCTGGGCGTGGTCATCGCCATCCTGGCCGTGACCATGTGGCTGAGCCTGCGCACCTCCCCCGGCAAGGAGCACGTGGGGCATTGACGCCACCGCCACGGGGGCATGCGGTTCGGGGCTATGATCCACGCCCCATCGCTGCACCCCATGGCTGGAATCCACATCACCGACATTGAAGCCGCCATCAACCACTGGCGGGCCAAGGCGCCACCGCCCGACGGCGTGAGCGTCGCGCCCGTTTGGCGCGCGCTGGCCGAGACGTACGCGCTGATGGTGTTCCACCGCCAGTCGAACGTGGACGAGACGCGCCTGCCGCCTGCGGCGCTGGCCGCCTGGCTCGACTGGTACGCCACCACGCCCGACACGCCATGCATCGCCATCTGCTCCACCAGCCAAGGCGACGCTACCTGCAAAGGCTGCGGGCGCAGCTTCGAGGAGGTGCAGCTGTGGACCGCCATGACGCCGGTGCAAAAGCGCGCCGTCTGGCGCCGCATCACGGCGGAGGGCGACTCCTGGCGTTTCACGCGCTATGCCGAGCGCGCAATGGAGCGCACTGCCTGAGCCTGCTCACGGCTCACGGCTCACGGCCGGTTAGGTTGCGCTCACTTCCAGCGCAGTGGCTCCACGAACACCGTGCCCAGGTTGCTGCTGAGCGTCAGCGCGCCTTCCTGGATGGTGGCCTGCAACTGCATGCTGCGTTCCGCCAGCGCGGCCAGCGCCTGGGCGGTGTCAGACGGCAGGCGCCACACCTGCAGCTTGTCCTGGCGCGCGAGCTTGCCCTCCATGCCTTTCCACCAGACCTCGGCGGCGTGGTGAAAGGGGTAGAGCACCACGGCGTCGGCTTTGCCGCAGGCCTTGGCGATGGGTTTCTCCTCGGGCTGGCCGACTTCGATCCACAGGCGTTTTTGCCCTGTGAAGTCGGTCAGCGAGACGTCGGGGTCATCGGGGTCCGACAGGCCCGCGCCAAAGGCCAGCGTGCCATCGCCGTTGCACATGTCGTTGAGCTGGTGGGCATTGAGCGCCAGGGCCACGAGGCGCACCATCATGCGCTCATCAGTCTCGCTCGGGTGGCGCGCCAGGGTCAGCGCGTGGTCGGCGTAGTAGCCGTGGTCGATGTCGGCAATGGCGACGTTCGCCTTGAAGATGGTGGATTTGAGGGCCATGGTCTATCAAAAACAAGAGCTGCCAGCGCAAGCCAGTGCTTGCTTTGGCAGCTCCAGGAGCCGCAAACGCTTATGCAGTAAGCGCCAGCAGCTATGGTTTTAGAAGCAGCAGCCGCAGCAGGCACCGTGCCTGTGCGCCTGCCGTGCGCTTACACGCGGCGGGCCAGCTCGGCGGCCTTGCCGGTGTAGGAGCCGGGGGTCATGGCCAGCAGGCGGTCTTTTTCGGCCTGCGGAATCTCCAGCGACTGGATCAGGCCATGCAGCGCCTCGGCCGTCACGGTCTTGCCGCGCGTGACTTCCTTGAGCTTTTCGTAAGCACCCGGCACGCCAAAGCGGCGCATCACCGTCTGGATGGGTTCGGCCAGCACTTCCCACGAGGCATCGAGGTCGGCCTGCAGCGCCTCTTCGTTCAGTTCCAGCTTGTTCAGCCCGGTGAGCAGCGAGCTGTAGGCCAGAGTGGCGTAGCCCAGCGCCACGCCGATGTTGCGCAGTACGGTGGAGTCGGTCAGGTCGCGCTGCCAGCGGCTGATGGGCAGCTTCTCCGACAGGTGGCGCAGCAGCGCGTTAGCCAGGCCCAGGTTGCCCTCGGCGTTTTCGAAGTCGATGGGATTGACCTTGTGCGGCATGGTGGACGAGCCAATTTCGCCGTCCTTCAACTTTTGCTTGAAGTAGCCCAGGCTGACGTAGCCCCAGATGTCGCGCGAGAGGTCCACCAAGATGGTGTTGGCGCGCGCCACGGCGTCGAACAGCTCGGCCATGTAGTCGTGCGGCTCGATCTGGATCGAGTAGGGCTGGAAGGTCAGGCCCAGGCCCTCGGGCTCGTGCTTCTCGACCACGCGGCGCGAGAACGCCTCCCAGTCAAAGTCCGGCCAGGCCGCCAGGTGGGCGTTGTAGTTGCCCACGGCACCGTTCATCTTGCCCATGATCTTCACGGCCGAGATACGCTCAACCGCGCCCTGCAGGCGCACCACCACGTTGGCCAGCTCCTTGCCCACGGTGGTGGGGCTGGCCGTCTGGCCATGGGTGCGGCTGAGCATGGGCACGTCGGCGTACAGGCTGGCCATCTCGCGCAGCTTGAGCACGATGCGGTCCAGGCTGGGCAGCACCACCTGGTCACGCCCGGCACGCAGCTGCAGCGCGTGGCTGGTGTTGTTGATGTCTTCGCTGGTGCAAGCGAAGTGCACGAACTCGGCGGCACGCTCCAGCTCGGGCCGTGCCTCAAACTTGCTCTTGATCCAGTACTCCACGGCCTTCACGTCGTGGTTGGTGGTCTTCTCGATTTCCTTGATGGCGGCCGAGTCGGCCTCGGAGAAGTTCTTCACCAGGCCCAGCAGGTAGGCGCGTGCGCCAACGCTCAGCGGCTTGAACTCGGGAAAGCCCGCATCCGACAGCGCAATGAACCAGGCCACCTCCACCTGCACACGGCGCTGCATGTAGCCGTGCTCGCTCATGATGGGGCGCAGGGTGGAGAGTTTGGCGGCGTAGCGGCCGTCCAGCGGGGACAGGGCGGTGATGGTGGACATAGCCTTGCATTGTAGGTGGCCCCTGCCATGGAGAGCAGGCCCCCGATAGAATCGGCAGCCCCGCAGCGCCAGAGCCAGCACCATGAAACTGATCGGATCGACCACCAGCCCCTACGTGCGCAAAGTGCGCGTGGTGATGGCAGAGAAGAAGCTCGACTACCAGTTCGTCCTCGACAACGTCTGGGCCGCCGACACACAGATCGCTCGTACCAACCCCTTGGGCAAGGTGCCCTGCCTGGTCATGGAGGGCGGCGGCACGCTGTACGACTCGCGCGTCATCGTCGACTACCTGGACACGCTCTCCCCCGTCGGCCGGCTGCTGCCCGCGCCGGGGCGTGAGCGCGCCGAGGTCAAGACCTGGGAAGCCCTGGCCGACGGCGTGCTGGACGCCGCCATCCTGGTGCGCCTGGAGAACACTTTCGAGGGCCGCCTGGAAAGCCAGCGCAGCCCTGCCTGGATCGACCGGCAGATGGGCAAGGTGCACGCAGGCCTGCAGTCCATGTCGCAAGGCCTGGGTGACAAACCCTTTTGCTGCGGCGGCATCCACCTGAGCCTGGCCGACATCGCCGTGGGCTGCGCGCTGGGCTGGCTGGAGTTCCGCTTTCCGCAGCTCGACTGGCGCTCTGAACATCCCAACCTGGGCCGGCTGCTGGACAAGCTGCAGCAGCGCCCAAGCTTCGCCGACACCCGGCCTGTGGCCTGAAAACGTGTTGTCGGTTTGCTACTGGGACAACAAAAAAGCCACCGCAAGGTGGCTTTTTTGTGGGTGTAAAAAAAGTTGCGAAGCGTCCCGAAACGAAGAAAGAGAGGGAGGGAGGAGAAGCGTTCCAGGGTTGCAGTCGAAAAGTACCGAAAGGCTTCGCAACATCAAAATGGGCAGTGAGTCCTTAGCGATCACATGCTCTGTAGAGTGGGGCTGGCGAACCAAAGTTCCAGACCCCGTTTGCAAGCAAATGTAACTCGACCGGCAAGGCCTTGCAGCCCCCGGGGCTACACCAACGCCAGAATGCGCTCCAACGGCCAGGTCACGCGCACGTCTTTGTAGGCAACGGGGCCCGTGATTTTCCAGTTAGGCAAGGTGGTGTCGCGCGGAATCATTTCGCCCGTGGGCATGCCCGTGCGCGAAATCACCACGGCCACGCGGGGCGTCGTGGCCGTCGCACCGCGGCGCAGCACCACAGCGACCTCCTGGCTGGCCAGGCGCACCAGGGCGCCGGGCGGGTAGATGCCCAGCGTCTTGACGAGCGCGGCGCCGGCCTCATCGACCTGGCGCGTCTCGTCGTAGTAGCTGCCCTGCATGGCCGCTGTAACCGGCAGGGGCTGGCGCGATGCGCGCGGTGCGATGCGTGCGCCAAACACATCGGCACGCTGAATCAGCCGCGCCAGTTGCTCGGCTTCGCTCTTTTGTGCCAGCGGACCGGGTGTGCGCTCGTGGTGGCGCCGCACGGCTTCGAGCCAGACCGGGTCGGCCACGCCCAGCTGGCGCAGCAGCGCTTCGGACTGCATGGCGTGGTTCTCGATGGCCATGATTTGCGGCCACGACAGGGGATCGGTCTGCTGTGCCAGGTGGTCCTGCAGCGCCGTCATGGAAATGTTCATGGAAAGCGCGGCCCGGCCAACCTGAAGCACACGTGCCTCCGGCCAGCGCAGCGTCTCGCGCGCGGTGACCATGCACGCCACCGACACCAGCATGGCGTGGGTGGCGCTGTACATCTGCGTTTCCTGCGCCGACAGCAGCACCAGCGCCAGCAGCGCGGCGTCAGGCGCCTGGGCGCAGTGGCGCGCCAGTTCTTCGTGGAGGGCATGAAAGCGTGGGCCAAACTCCTGCCCCTGCGGCGTGCGCAGGAGCTGTGTGGCGCGCACCTGCAGTTCCAGCCAGGCGGGCGGGCCTACGGTCTCGCGCTCGCGTTCACGCGGCGGCGCCGCACCCGGGCTGGCACTGATCTTCATCACAGCAATCTGCCCGAGCTGGGTGTCGGACTGCAGCATCTGGTGCAGTTGCGCCAGGTAGCTGCGGTGGCTGTCGCCCGACTCGTCGGTGTCCACGCACAGGCTGACGCCGCGCGCCAGCAGCACCTCCAGCTCCGCGCGGTTGCGGATGACATAGCCTTTGTGCGCCAGCAGCACGCCCTGCGCGCCGCGCAGGGCGAAGGGCAGCGGCTGGCCCAGGGGAATGGTGTCGATGTTCAGCGCGACGAGGTTCATGGTTGCGCGCCATTATCCCGCCCCGCCAGAGGGCCAGGGCCCTCCGGCCCCCTGGCTCACCCTGCGGTTTCCCCCACACGGGGGCCCTGGGGGCCGCGGCGCAGCACCTTGCGGTGGAACCACTGCGCCAGGTCGTCGATGTAGGTGAACACCGCCGGCACCACGAGCAGGCTCAGCACCGTGGAGGTGATGAGCCCGCCGATCACCGCCACCGCCATGGGCGAGCGGAAGCTCATGTCCGCCCCGCCCCAGGCCAGCGCGATGGGCAGCATGCCCGCGCCCATGGCCAGCGTGGTCATGATGATGGGCCGCGCGCGCTTGTGGCAGGCGTCGAGCAGCGCGTCCAGGCGGCCCAGGCCATGGTCGCGCCGCGCCACGATGGCGTATTCCACCAGCAGGATGGAGTTCTTGGTGGCGATGCCCATGAGCATGATGAGCCCGATGAGCGAGGGCATGGAGAAGCTCTTGCCCGCCAGCAGCAGCCCCACGAAGGCGCCGCCCAGCGACAGCGGCAGCGCCGCCAGGATGGTCACGGGCTGCAGGAAGTCCTTGAACAGCAGCACCAGCACCAGGTAGATGCACAGCACGCCGGTGAGCATCGCCAGGCCGAAGCTGGCGAACAGCTCGCCCATCATCTCGGCGTCGCCCACGTCGATCGGGCGCACGCTGTGCGGCAGGCCGGCCATGGCGGGCAGCTGGCGCACGGCCTCGGTGACTTCGCCCAGGCCGCGCTCGCCCAGCTCGATCTCGAAGTTGACGTTGCGCGCGCGGTCGTAGCGGCCAATCACGGCCGGCCCGCCCGCCAGCTCCAGCGAGGCGACCTCGCCCAGGCGCACCGGGCCCTTGCTGCCCGGCACCGCCAGGCGCGCCAGCACCGACAGGTCCTCGCGCGCGGCGTCGGGCAGGCGCACGACGATGGGCACCTGGCGCTGCGCCAGGTTCAGCTTGGGCAGGTACTGCTCGTAGTCGCCCACGGTGGCCACGCGCAGCGTCTCGGCGATGGCGCTGGTGGTCACGCCCAGGTCGGCGGCGCGCGCGAAGTCGGGGCGCACGGCGATCTCGGGCCGCACCAGGCTGGCGCTGGAGCCGACGTTGCCGATGCCGGGGATGGTGCGCAGGTCGCGCTCCACGGCGCGCGCGGCGTCGGCCAGGGCCTGCGGGTCCTCGCTCGCCAGGGCGAGCACGTACTTGTCGTTCGATCCGCCCAGGCCGATCTTCACGCGCACGCCCGGCAGGTCGGCGAGTTCGGCGCGCAGGCGCCGCTCGATCTCCTGCTTCAGCGGGCGCTGGCCGCGCGGCGCCATGCGCAGCGTGAGCGTGGCCTTGCGCGGGTCGGCCGCGCCGCTGCCCGCGAACGGGTCGGCGCCCGCCGAGCCGCCGCCAATGGCCGTGTAGATGCTCTGCACATAGCCCACGCGCGCCACGCGCTCGCTGGCCTGGGCCACGGCGGCGCGCGTGTCGGCCAGCAGGCTGCCGGGCGGCAGCTCCAGCGTGACCTGGGTCTGCTGGTTGTCGTCCGCCGGGATGAAGCCCGAGGGCAGCAGCGGAATCAGCGCCAGCGAGCCGGCGAAGAACAGCAGGGCGCCGAGCAGCGTGCGCAGCCGGTGGCGCAGGCACCAGGCCGAGGCGCGCATGTACAGCGCCAGCCAGCGCGGCTCCTTTTCCACCGCCACCAGGGGCTTCATGATGTAGGCCGCCATCATGGGCGTGAGCAGGCGCGCCACCACCAGCGAGGCGAACACCGCCAGCGCCGCCGTCCAGCCGAACTGCTTGAAGAAGCGCCCCGGAATGCCCGCCATGAAGGCCGTGGGCAGGAACACCGCAATCAGCGTGAAGGTGGTGGCGATGACGGCCAGGCCGATCTCGTCCGCCGCCTCCATGGCCGCCTGGTACGGCGTCTTGCCCATGCGCAGGTGGCGCACGATGTTTTCCACCTCGACGATGGCGTCGTCCACCAGAATGCCCACCACCAGCGACAGCGCCAGCAGCGTGATGATGTTGATGGAAAAGCCCAGCCAGTGCATGCCGATGAAGGCCGGAATGACCGACAGCGGCAACGCCACGGCGGAAACTATTGTTGCCCGCCAGTCGCGCAGGAACAGCCACACCACCACCACGGCGAGGAAACCGCCCTCGTACAGCAGCTTCATGGAGCTGTCGTACTCATCCTGCGCGATGTCCACGAAGTCCACCGTGCGCGTGAGCTGGAGGTGCGGAAAGTCGGCCTGCAGCTGGTCGAGCGCGCGCTGCACGCCCGCGCCCACCTCGACCTCGCTGGCGCCGCGGCTGCGCGAGACCTCGAAGCCGATCACGCTGCGGCCATCGAGCAGCGCCGCCGAGCGCGGCTCGGCGATGGTGTCGGTCACGGTCGCCACCTGGTCGAGCCGCACGCGGCGGCCATCGGGCAGGGCAATGTCCATGGCCGCGAGTTCCTGCGCCGTCTGCACCGTGGCGATGGTGCGTACCGGCTGCTCGGCGCCGCCCAGGTCGGCGCGGCCGCCCGCGCTCTCCAGTTGCACCTGGCGCAGCTGGCGCGAGACATCCGCCGCCGTCGCGTTCAGCGCCTGCAGGCGCAGCGGGTCCAGCGCCACCTGCACCTGGCGCGTGACGCCGCCCACGCGCGCCACGCCGCCCACGCCCGGCACGGCCAGCAGGCGGCGCGTGAGCGTGTCATCGACGAACCAGGACAGCGCTTCGTCGTCCCAGCGGTCCGAGGCGATGGCATACGCCTGCACCGGCTGCGCCGACAGCTCCAGCTTGGCGACGATGGGGTCGCGCAGGTCGGCCGGCAGGTCGGCGCGCACGCGCGAGACGGCGGAGCGCACGTCGTCCACCGCCTCCTGCACCGGCTTTTCCAGCCGGTACTCGGCGGCGATGGTGGCCGAGCCATCGACCAGCGTGGAGGTGATGTGCTTGAGCCCCTGCGTGGTGGCGATGGCGTTCTCGATCTTGCGCACCACGTCGCTTTCGAGCTGCCCCGGCGCGGCGCCGGGCAGCACCGCCGTCACCATGACCACCGGCAGGTCCATGTCGGGAAAGTTCTGCACCTTCATGGCACGGAACGACAGCAGCCCGGCGAACGTGAGCAGCACGAACAGCATGGCGGCCGGCACCGGGTTGCGGATCGACCAAGCGGACAGATTCATCGCATCCGCTCCTTATTTGCTAGCTGCTGGCGCTTGACCAGCAGGCGCTGGAGCCTGTTTTTGCTTGGAATCGGGTTCCACGCGCACCAGGTCGCCATCGTTCAGGAAGGCGCCGCCGCGCGCCACCACGGCGGCGCCCTCGGCCAGGCCCGACAGCACCTCGACGCGCGCGCCCGCACGCTCGCCGGTCTGCACGCGACGCATGGCCACGCGGCTGCCCTCGACCACCTCGAACACGTGGCTGAAGCCGTCGCGAACCACCAGGGCCGACTGCGGCACGGTGAGCGCGCTGCGCTCGCCCAGCAGGAATTCGCCGCGCGCGAACATGCCCGCGCGGATGTCGGCATGCGCGGGCAAATCCACGTACACCAGCGCGTTGCGCGTGGCCGGGTCCACCGTGGGCGCCACCATGCGCACCCGGCCTTCCACCTCGGCCCCGCTGGCGGCGGTGACGCGCGCCCTGGCCCCGGCGCGGATGCGCGGCAGCTCGCTCGACGTGACTTCGGCGCGCCACTCCAGGCGCCCCTTGCGCACCATGCGGAACAGCTCCGTGCCCGCCCCCAGCACGGCGCCCACGGTGGCCGTGCGCGCCGAGATCACGCCGTCGTCGGGCGCCAGCACGCGCGTGTGCGCCAGGCGCAGTTGCTGCACGCGCAGCTGCGCCTGCGCCGCCTCGACGCGCGCCTGCGCCGTCTGGCCCGCCGTGGCGTACTGCTGGATCTGCTGCGCGCTCAGGGCGCCCGTGGCCTGCAGCGTGCGTGCGCGCTCGTCGTTGGCGGCGGCCTCGGCGGCGCTGCTGCGCGCTTCCATGAGGCTGGCGCGGGCCTGGGCCACGTCGGCCTGCACGGTGTCGTCGGCGAAGGTGGCGAGCAGCTGGCCCTTGCGCACCACGTCGCCCACGTTCACGCGCACATCGGTCAGGCGCAGGCCGTTGCTTTCGGCGCCGATGCTGGCCTCCTGCCACGCGGCCACGCTGCCGTTGGCCGCGAGCTGCAGCGCCAGGGGGGCGCGCTCGGGCGCCACGGTGTTCACGGCCAGCGCGGGCCGGGGCTGGCCGGCCTGCGCCTCGTCGGCGGCGCGCGACGCGCCGGCGGGCAGCAGCCAGGCGCCCAGGGCGAGCACGCCCGCCGCCGCCAGGGCCCAGGCCAGGGAAGAAGGAGACAGTCGCTGCATGGAAGGTCCATTCATGGGTTCGGGTGCGGAAAAACCGCTGTCAATCAAGGCGTGGTCAGGGCGTGGCCCGCGCGGCCACGGGGAGCGGGGCCGCGTCGGGCCCGGGCGCATCCGCGTCCCAGCCGCCGCCCGCGGCGCGGTACAGGGCCACCCAGGCGGCCATGCGCTCCTGGCGCAGGTTCACCACGGCGGTTTGCGCGGCCAGCGCGCTGCGGCGCACCTCTTCGAGTTCCATCAGGCTCGCCAGCCCGCCGCGCCAGCGCGCCTCGGCCGCGAGGTAGGCGGTGTGGTAGCCCTGGGCGGCGCGCGCGGCGTCGGCGCTGCGCTCGGCCGCGCCCTGCAGGCGCACCAGGGCCTGCTCGACCTCGCTCACGGCCTGGCGCACGCGGGCCCGGTACAGCGCCACGGCTTCGTCGTAGCGCGCCTGCGCCGCGTCCACCTGAGCGGCCCGGCGGCCGCCGTCGAACAGCGGCAGGCTCAGCGTGGCGGGGCCCAGCGCCCAGGCGTTGGCCCCCTGCTGCTGCCCGCCCATGCTCAGCCAGCCCGCGCCCACCGTGCCGCTGAGCACCAGGCGCGGATAGCGCTGGGCCCGGGCGCTGCCCACCTCGGCACTGGCGGCGGCCACTTCGCGCTCGGCGCTGTAGAGGTCGGGCCGCTGCGCCAGTACCTGGGCCGGCAGCGCGCCGACCGCGAACAGCGCATCGGGTGCTTCCTGCGCTGGCTGGGCGGACAGGCGCTCGCGCAGCACCGGCTCGTCCCAGCCGGTGAGCGCCACCAGCCCCTTCAGGGCCACCTCGCACTGCAGACGCTGCTGCACCGCGCGCGCCTGGCCCTCGGCCTGGCTGGCCTGGGCCAGCGCCGCCGTGGCGGGGGCGGTGAAGCCGGCCTGCTCGGACAGGCGCGCCAGCCGCGCGGTCTCGCCGCGCGACTGCGCATCGGCCTGCGCCACCGCCTGCAACTGCCTGCACTGGCGCCATTCGCTGGTGGCCAGCGCCACCTCGGCGGCGACCGAGACGCGCGCCTCGTGCCATTGCGCCCGCGCCCCGGCCAGGCGCTGCGCGGCGGCCTCGCCCTGGGCCGCGTTGCCGCCGAAAAGATCGACTTCCCAGCTCGCCTGCAGCGTGCCCTGGGCCACGGTGTTGAGCCCGCCTTGCTGCGTGTCCAGCCCCCTGCGGGCGGTGGCCTGGGCGTCCAGCGCCGGCCACAGGGCCGCGCGGGCCGCCACCTGGCTGGCGCGCGCCTGCGCCAGGCGCGAACGGGCCTGGGCCATGGACGGGCTGACCTCCTGCGCCGCGGCGATCAGTTCCACCAGCAGCGGATCGTCCATGCGCTGCCACCAGTGCGCCAGGTCGGCCACGCTGGCGCCATGGGGCAGCGGTGCCTGCCACCCCGCGGGCACCGCGGCCGGCACGCTGGGCGGCGGCGCGCCGACCGCGCAGGCCGCCAGCGCCAGGGGAGCGGCCGCCAGCGCCAGGCGGCCGAGTATGGAGAGGGTCATGGTGCGGTCTTCTTTCTGCGCGGCGCGCGCGCGGCGGAAGCGGAGGCGGGGGCAGGCGGCTCGGCGCCGCGCAGCGCCTGCTCGGCGGCCACGATGGCCAGGGCGTAGGCGGTCATGCGGTCAATCCAGGCATCGACCGCCTCGGGCGTGGCCAGCAGTTGAGGGCGCATGGCATCCACCACCTCGCGGTGGCTCCATAGCTGGAAGGCCAGCCCCGCAAGGATGAACGCCAGGCGGTGCATGCCGTCGTCCGCCTGGGTCACGCCCATATGGCGGCACAGCAGGCCGACGAACGCCTGATGGGGCTGGCGTGCGTTCTTGTCCATGTGGCGATCGCGTTGCCCAGTGGGCTCCAGTATCTCGCGGATATGCAGGCGCACGCACTGGCGCATCAGCTCGCCCTGCTGCAATGGTGCCAGCGCCCCGCGGAAGTAGCACTGCAGCGCCTCGCGCAACGGCATGTCAGGGTCGGTGAAATCGGGGATAAGCGAGTGCATGTCGCCCAGCGGCTCGGAGAAGACGGCGGCGTAGAGCGCGGCCTTGTCGCCGAAGTAGTAGCTCACCGCCGCCACGTTGGCCTGGGCGGCGGCGGCGATGGCGCGGATGGAGGTCTTGGCGTAGCCCTGTTCGGAAAAGAGCCGGAGCGCGGCCAGCAGCAGGCGCGTGCGCGCCGGCGCCTCGCCCTCGGAGGCCGTGGGCACGGGGGGAACGGTGTCGGTGGATGGGTGGCGCACGCGAGTCATAGCGCCGCATTACACCACAATAAATCAAACGTTTGTTTAAACCCCGGAAGCCCTTGGTAGCTACTGTCTTGATAGCTGCTCGCGCGCGCCCCTATTGGGCTGGAGCCCGAAAAGGCTCCAAAGCACGCTCAGCCGAAAACGGCCGCCCACAGCGCCAGCACGGCATCGCGCTGGGTGCGCACCTGGTCGAGCGGGGTCGGGGCGGTGTCCTCGTTGAGCCGCGCGCGGTGCTGCACGCGGCGCAGCTCGCGGTAGGCGTCGGCCGCTGCACGGCCCACGCCCACAGGCAGCAGGCCGCCGGCCTCAGCACGCTGCAGCAGTGCGATGTTGCCCACGTTGCCAATGAGTTCGGGGTGCACGCCAGACTGCGACAGCACCAGGTACTGCACGGCGAATTCCGCGTCCACCATGCCGCCGGGGCTGTGCTTCACGTCGAAGCCCTCGCCGCGCACCGGATGGGCGGCGCGCACGCGCTCGCGCATGGCGGTGATCTCGGCACGCAGCAGCGCAGCATCGCGTGGCGCGGTGATGACGGCCTCGCGCACGGCGTCGAAGCGCGCGCGCAGGTCCTCGCTACCAAGCACGAAGCGTGCGCGCGTCATGGCCTGGTGCTCCCAGGTCCAGGCGGTGTTGCTGCCGCGCTGCTGCTGGTAGTCGGCATAGGCGGTGAAGCTGGTCACCAGCAGGCCGGAGTTGCCGTTGGGGCGCAGCGCGGTGTCGATCTCGAACAGGTCACCCTCGCCGGTTTTCACCGTGAGCCAGTTGATGAGCTTGCGCACGTAGGCGGAATAGATTTCGGGGGCGCGCTCGTCGTCGTCGTCGAACACAAACACGATGTCCAGGTCGCTGCCGTAGCCCAGCTCCTTGCCGCCGAGCTTGCCGTAGCCAATGATGGCGAACTGCGGCACCTCGCGGTGGCGCGTCTTCAGGCGCTCCCAGCACCACTTGGCGGTGACACGCAGCACGCTGTCGGCCAGCAGCGACAGGTCGTCAGCCACCTGTTCCACGCTCATACGGCCCTCCACGTCACGCGCCAGGGTGCGGAAGACCTCGGCATGGTGGGCGCGGCGCAGCAGGTCGAGCAGGTTCTCGTCGTCGTCCTCGCCTGTGGAGCGCAGCGCGGTGCGGCGCAGCTCCAGCTCATGCTCGAAATCCGGGGCCACGAAGCGCTCGGCCAGCAAGGCCTCGCCCGCCAGCTCATCAATCACGCCCGGATGCTGCAGCAGGTAGCGTGCGGGCCAGCGCGCTGCGCCCAGCAGGTGCAGCAGGCGCTCGTGCACAAAGGGGCGCTCCAGCAGCAGGGCCAGGTAGCTCTCGCGGCGCAACAGCGGCTCCAGCCAGTCCACCAGGCGCACGGCGGCCTGTTCGCTCACGCTGCCCTCACGCAACCACTGGGCGGTGCGCTGCACCAGGCGCAGCAGGCGCGCGCGCGCTTCGTCGCGCAGCGCCAGCACGCGCGGGTGCGTGCGCCACTGGGCCACACGCTCCTGGAAATTGCCCGAGAGCTGCTCTAGCAGGCTGTCGAGCTCGGGCGCGGCGTCGCCTTGCGCCCGCGGCCCGCCGCAGCCGCCCCCATTGCACTGCTTCTTGCCGGCGCCCCCCAGCAGGGTGTCGAACTCCTGGGCCACGAACTCGCGGTGCGCATCAAGCTGGTGCAGGAAGGCGCAGGTGTCCATGCCCAGGGTCTGGGCAATCCATCCCAGGTCGTCGTCGCGCGTGGGCAGCACATGGGTCTGCTGGTCGTCAAGGTACTGAATACGGTGCTCGACCCGGCGCAGGAAAACATAGGCCGCAGCCAACTGCGCCGCCGTCTCCTGCGGCATCAGGCCGGCACGCGCCAGGCGCTGCAGGGCCTCCAGCGTGGGACGACAGCGCAGCTCGGGGAACTGGCCGCCGCGCACCACCTGCAACAGCTGCACGGTGAACTCGATCTCACGGATGCCGCCACGCGACAGCTTGACGTCGTTGGCACGCTCAGGCCGGCCGGCGCTGCGCTGCATGGCGTGGCCACGGATCTGCCGGTGCAGCCCGCGCAGCGCGTCGAACACGCTGTAGTCGAGGTAGCGGCGGAAAACGAAGGGCAGCACGGCAGCGCGCAATCCCAGCACCTCGGGGCCCTTCACGCTCTCCAGGGGCGCCACCACGCGGCTCTTGAGCCAGGCGAAACGCTCCCACTCGCGGCCCTGCACCTGCAGGTACTCCTCCAACGCCTGCAGCGAGACGGCCGGGGGGCCCGAGTTGCCGTGCGGGCGCAGTGCCAGATCGACGCGGAAGACGAAGCCATGCTCCGTCGTGTCGCCGATCAGGCCATAGATGGCCTTCACCGCCCGGGCGAAGTATTCGTGGTGCGAGAGCTTGCCGCGCCCGTCGGGCTGGCCAGCGGTCTCGCCATCGTGCTCGTAGACGTAGATGAGATCAATGTCGCTCGACACGTTGAGTTCACGCGCGCCCAGCTTGCCCATGCCCACAATCCACAGCGGCACACTGCGCCCGCCCGGCCCCTGCGGCGCGCCATGGCGCTCGTCCAGATCGGCGCGCACCTGCTGGCAGGCGCGGTCCAACGCCAGCTCGGCCAGCGCGGTCACGGCGCCGGTGATCTGCTCCAGCGGCGCCTGGCCGTCGCAGTCAAGCACGATCAGGCGCTCCATCACGATCTGGCGCAGGATACGCAGCGCCACACCCAGGCCCGCCGCCCCGCCCGGGCCGCGTGCCATGAGCACCGCCAGCGCCGCTTCCATGGACGCGCGCGTCGGCGGCCCGGGTGGCAGCAGCGCAAGCTCTTCGGCGTAGCGTCGGTGGAGGCGCTGGAAGAAGCGGGAGTACGCGGCCTGAGCGGGCGCGGGGGCCGGCGCGGTGGAGGAAGAAAGATCTGCGGACTGCATGCGTTCTTTAAAGGCGGGGCAACGAAAGGAAACGACCTGTCAACAAGGGGGAACGCACGAAAACGGCACGGGGCCGCGGGTGATAATTCCCGCCACATTCCCGCGCGCCATGACCGAACCGATCACCCACCCACCCCGTTTGCTGCGATGGGTCGCCGGCTTCGCGCGCTGGTCCCTGGGCTTGTTGCTGGCCCTGTGGCTTTTGCTGGCCTTGGCGTGGGGGTTGCTGCACGGCCTGATTGTGCCGCGTGTGGACGAATTCCGCCCGCAGCTCGAAGCCTACGCCGCGCGCGCCTTGGGGGTACCCGTGCGCATTGGCGCCTTGCACGCACGCACCGAAGTGCTGGTGCCCTCGTTCGAACTGGAAGACGTGGCACTGCTCGACGCCGATGGGCGCACCGCGCTGCAGTTGCCGCGCGTGGTGGTGGCGCTGTCGCCGCGCTCACTGCTGCGTATGGGGTTTGAGCAGCTGTATATCGAGCGGCCCGCACTCGATATCCGGCGTGCGGCTGACGGGAAGCTGTTCATTGCCGGCCTGCCGTTCACCCCAGGGGGCGCCAGCGATGGTGGTGCCGCCGACTGGCTCTTCTCCCAGGGCGAAGTGGTGGTGCGCGGCGGCACGGTGCACTGGAGCGACGCCCTGCATCCAGCACCGCCGCTGGCCTTGGACGCGGTAGACATCGTGTTGCGTAACCGCGGCTGGCGCCACAGCTTGCGCCTCGACGCGACGCCGCCGCCAGACTGGGGCGAGCGCTTCACCCTGATGGGGCAGTTGCGCGAGCCCTTGCTGTCCGTCCATGCGGGCGCCTGGGAACGCTGGAGCGGCCAGTTGTACGCCATGTTTCCACGCGTGGACGTAGCGCAGCTGCGCCAGCATGCCGACCTGGGGGACATCACGCTGGCGCGCGGCCACGGCGCGGTGCGGGCCTGGATCGACGTGCAACGCGGCCAGGCCACCGGAGGCAGCGTGGACATGCGACTGGCAGACGTGCACGCCACTCTGGGCGCACAACTGGCGCCCCTGGCCTTGCGTGGCATCGCTGGGCGCATCAGCGCCAGCCATTGGGACGAAGGGTTTGAGCTGGCCACGCAATCCCTGCAGTTCAGCACCGAGGACGGTCTGGTTTGGCCCGGGGGCAACCTGACGCTGCGCCAAACGCAAGCGGACGGCAGCCACGCAGCGCAGGGCGAGCTACGTGCCGACCGACTCGACCTGGCCGCACTGGCCCAGATTGCCAGCGCATTGCCCCTGGGCGATGTGGCCCACGGCGCGCTGCGCCGCTATGCCCCGCAGGGGCTGGTGCAAGACATTGACGCGCGATGGCGGGGGCCATGGGCCCACCTGCAGCAGTACCAGATCAAAGGGCGCGCCACGGACCTGGCCCTGGCCGCACCGCCAACCGATGCGCCCCCAGGCTATCAGCCGCAGGACTTCGGCCTGCGCGGTGCCAGCGTAAGCTTCGATCTGAACCAGGGCGGCGGCAAGGCGCAATTAGCTATCGCTCAGGGGGCATTGGCGCTGCCTGGCGTCTTCGAGGAAGCGGTGGTGCCGCTGCAGCGCCTGTCCGCCACGCTGCGCTGGAGCCTCCAGGGCGAACACATCGCGCTGCAGGCCTCCGACATTCGTTTCGCGAATGCCGACGCACAAGGCCAGGCCCAGCTCAGCTGGCGCACCAGCGACCCGGCCCGCTCGCCTGGCAAATCGCGCTTTCCCGGAATCCTGGACCTGCAAGGCCAGCTGCAGCGCGCCGACGGCACGCGCGTGCACCGCTACCTGCCCCTGTCCATCGATGCCGAGGTGCGCCACTACGTACGCGACGCGGTGCAGGCGGGCACGTCAAACCAGGTGCGCTTCAAGGTGCGCGGCGACTTGCACGACCTGCCTTTCGAACGGCCGGAGCAGGGGGAGTTCCACATCGCAGCGAAGATCCAAAACGCCACCTACGCCTACGTGCCACCGCGCCTGCAGGGGGCGGGGGAATTGCCCTGGCCCGCATTGACGCAGCTCTCGGGGGAGCTGGTGTTTGATCGTTACAGCATGGCGGTGCGCAAGGCCAGCGCCAGTTTCAAAGGCACGCCGCAACTGCGCATGGGACAGATCGAGGCGCAGATTCCTAATCTGATGCATACCGAGGTCGCCGTACAGGCGCAGGGGCGCGGTCCGCTGGCGGACATGCTGTCCGTGGTGGCGCACTCCCCCATCGCCGCTCTGGCCACCCATGCCCTCGACCACGCCAAGGGCAGTGGCCAGGCCGAGCTGCAGTTGAAGCTGGCACTTCCGGTCAGCCAAATCCATGCGTCACGCGTGCAGGGCAGCGTGGCCTTCTCGGGCAGCAACGAGGTGCAGATCACGCCCGACGCACCGGTGCTGTCGCGCGTGCGTGGTGCCGTGCAGTTCAGCGACACCGGCTTCACCCTCGCCGGGGTGCGCGCGCAGGCGCTGGGCGGCGAGGTGCGCCTGGAAGGGGGCATGCGCGGCACCGACGCCCCGGTGCAGGTGCGGGCCCAGGGCCTTGCCACTGCGGAAGGGCTGCGCCAGGCGCACGAACTGGGCCTGCTGGCGCGCTTGGCGCAGCACGCCAGTGGCAGCACGCCCTACCAGTTCGCCCTGACAGTGCGCCGCGGCGTACCCGAGTTGCAGGTCACGACAGCCCTGCAAGGCATGGCGCTGGAACTGCCCGCGCCATTGAACAAAAAGGCCGATGCCACCCAGCCCCTGCGCTTCGACAAGCAACTCACGCGCGAAGCCGCAGCGCCTGGCAGCAAGGCGCCAGTGCAGGATCTGTTGACGCTGGATCTGGGCGCCTTGGGCAAAGCACAGTACCTGCGCGACCTGGGCGGCGCACAGCCGCAGGTACTGCGCGGCAGCATCAGCGTGGGCGCGGGCGAAGCGCCGGACCTGCCGGATGCCGGGGTAGCAGCCAACGCCAGGCTGGATCACATCGACGTAGACGCCTGGGAAAAGCTGGCCGAGGCGCTGGCGGGCAGCACGCAGGACACGCCAAGACACGCCATGCAGGAGTACCTGCCAACCCGCCTGGCCCTGCGCGCCGACCAGGTAACCCTCGACGGACGCACACTGCACAACCTGGTTGTGGGCGCAACGCAGAGCGGTGGCTCCTGGCAGGCCAGCCTGGACGCGCGCGAGCTCTCTGGCCACGTGCAATACCACCCGGGCTCGGTGCGCGACCCGGCGGGCCGACTCCATGCACGCCTGACGCGTCTGGCGCTGCCACAGAGCTCCGCCACGGCCGTGGATAAGCTGCTTGACGAGCAACCCCGCACGCTGCCGGCACTGGACATCGTGGTTCAGGACTTCGAGCTCGGCGGGCGGCACCTGGGCCAGCTGGAGATTGAGGCGCAGAACCGCGGCGGCGGCGACCACGCGCCGCGCGAATGGCGCCTGGCCAAGTTCAACCTGCGCACGCCCGAGGCCCAATTCACCGGCAGCGGCAACTGGGCGCTGCTGACGGGCGAGGGTGCGCGCCACGCCCCGGAGCGCCGCACGGTGATGAACATGCGCCTGGACATCAACGACGCGGGCGAACTGCTGGGACGCCTGGGCATGCCAGGCGTGGTGCGCAAGGGCAAAGGCCGGCTGGAGGGACAGGTGGCCTGGCTCGGATCACCCCTCAATCCAGACTACCACTCCATGACCGGGCAGCTGCATATCGACATGGAAAGCGGCCAGTTTCTCAAGGCCGACCCAGGCCTGGCCAAACTGCTGGGCGTGCTCAGCCTGCAGTCGCTGCCTCGGCGCCTCACGCTGGACTTCCGCGATGTGTTCAGCGAGGGTTTCTCTTTCGACTTCGTGCGTGGCGACGTGCGCGTTGAGCGCGGCGTCGCCTTCACCAACAATCTGCAAATGAAGGGCGTGAACGCCGCCGTCCTCATGGAGGGCCAGGCCGACATCCAGCACGAGACGCAGAGTCTGCATGTCGTCGTGGTACCCGAGGTCAACGCCATGACGGCGTCGCTCGTGGCTACGGCCATCAATCCGGTGATCGGCCTGGGCAGCTTCCTGGCGCAGGTGTTCCTGCGTGGCCCCCTGATTTCTGCCGCCACACAAGAATTTCGCATCGAAGGCCATTGGGATGACCCGCGTGTGGTGCGCCTGCAGCGGCGCAAGGATGCGCCAAGCAGCACTGGTAAAGGAGAGAACGAATGAAAGTCGCCGCAGTGCAAATGGTCTCCGGGGCCAGCCTTGAGGCCAACCTGGCGCAGGCGCGCAGCCTGCTATCGCAGGCCTGCGATCGCGGCGCAGAGCTGGCGGTGCTGCCCGAGTACTTTGCCGCCATGGGCCACCGCGACCAGGACAAGCTGGCCCACGCCGAAGCGCCAGGCAACGGCCCGGTACAGGACTTCCTGGCCGATGCAGCGCGCACCCTGGGGCTGTGGATCGTGGGCGGCACGCTGCCGCTGCGCACCGGCGACGGCACACGGGTCACCAACAGCAGCCTGGCGTTCGCCCCCACGGGCGAGCGGGTGGCGCGCTACGACAAGATCCACCTGTTCCAGTTCGACAACGGACGCGAACGCTACGAAGAGGCACGCGTCGTCGCTGCGGGGCGCCAGCCCGTGACGCTGGACATCGGCGCACGCGACGGCAGCCTCTGGCGCGTAGGCCTTTCCGTGTGCTACGACCTGCGCTTTCCCGAGCTGTACCGCGCGCTGTCACAGGCCGGGGCCGATCTGCTGCTCGTGCCCAGTGCCTTCACCTACACCACGGGGCAGGCGCATTGGGAGCTGCTGCTGCGCGCGCGCGCCATCGAAAACCTCGCATACGTGCTCGCCCCGGCGCAAGGCGGCCAGCATGAGAATGGCCGCCGCACCTGGGGCCATAGCATGTGCATCGACCCCTGGGGCCAGGTGCAGGCACAGCAAGCGCAGGGCTCGGGCGTCGTACTGGGCACGCTGGAGCGTCCACGCATGCAGGCCTGGCGCGAGCAGCTGCCCGCGCGAGAACACCGCATCCTGTGAACGCGCGGCGCACAGCCCTGCCGTCGTGGCACCGCTGGTCGCTCTGGGCCGCACTGGTGGTGTTGCTGGCCTGCATGCTGGCCACGCTGGTATGGCTGGCCGGGCGCCACGAGGCCGGGCAAATCCAGGAACGCCTGGGAAGAGATGCCGCCACGGCCATTACAGACATCCGCTTCGCCCTGGCGCGCGACCAGCAAAGCCTGGCGGTACTCGGCTCCGGCGCGACACCAAACGCCGCATGGCAGGAGCAAGCCAGCGCGCTGCTGCAAGCCCAGCGCGCGCTGGTGCGTATCGAGTGGCGCGATGCGGATCTGCACATAACGGCGCAGGCCCAGTCGCCCTACCACCCCATCGACTGGAACGCGGCCATCCGCGCTGACCCGCACGGCAGCGCCGCCATGGCCTGCGCCAACGCCCGCCGCCTGACCGCGCCAGCGTACGCTGGCAGCTATTTCCAGCCCTACAGCGACGGCCTGGGCGCAGAGCTGCTGGAGCTGTGCCTGCCCCTGGCGGCAAACGGCCACATGGAGGGCTTCATCGTCGCCACCTACGCCCTGCAGGACCTCCTCTCGACCACCACCAGCCACAACCTCGCAGGCAACCAGGAGGTTTCCTTCACCGACCCCGATGGCACCCGCCTGGCGCTGATCGGCGCAACGCAGCGCGGCCCACGCCTGTTCACCACGCAGCAACTGTTGAACCTCAACGGCACCGCACTGGTGCTGCGCCTCGACGGCTGGCATAGCGAACCCCACCTGTTTCCCTCCCTGGTCACGGCCCTGGTAGCCGCCATGGCCCTGGCCCTGGCTGGTGTGGTGGCCATGCTGGTGCGTGACAACCGGCGGCGCCTGGATGCGGAACGCGAGCTGGGCGAAGCGCTGGCGTTTCGCCAGGCCATGGAGGACTCGCTGGTCGCGGGCCTGCGCGCACGCGATCTGCGTGGCCGGGTGACCTACGTGAACCAGGCCTTTTGCGCCATGGTCGGCTTTTCTGCCGAAGAACTGCTGGGGCGCGACATGCCTGCGCCTTACTGGCCCCCCGAGCTGGCCGCGATGTACCAGCAGAGCCTACACAGGCGCTCGCCGCAAACGGCGCACGAGGGCCTGGAGGCGCAGTACCTGCGCAAGGACGGCACGCGCCTGGATGTGCTCATTTTCGAAACCCCGCTGCTTGATGCGCAAGGCCGGCACCAGGGCTGGATGAGCGCGGTGCTGGACGTGAGTGCGCAACGACGCGTCGAGGCGCAGTCGCGCGCCGCGCAGGAACGGCTGGAGGCAACGGCCCACCTCGCCACGGTGGGAGAGATGGCCTCGCTCCTGAGCCATGAAATCAATCAGCCCCTGGCCGCGATATCCAGCTACGCCACCGGCGCCCTCAATCTGCTGGCCCATGACGATGCCAGCGATGCCGACGCACGGCACACCCTGCTGCAAGACCTGCGCAGTGCCGTGCAGCACATTGCCGACCAGGCTGCGCGCGCGGGCCGCGTGGTGCAAGGCGTGCACAGCCTGGTGCGCCGCCGCGGCCAGGCACGCGAACCCGTACCCGCCGAGGCCCTGCTGGGCGCCGTGCTGCCACTGATCCACCTGCAGGCGCGCGCCAACGGCGTGCGCCTGGTCAGCAGCGTGGCGCCGGGGCTGCCTCCGGTGCTGTGCGACCGCACCATGGTCGAGCAGGTGCTGCTCAACCTCGCGCGCAACGCCATCCAGGCCATGGAAGACACGCCGCCCGACACGCGGGTGCTGGAGCTGCAGGTGCGCGCCGCGCTGCCCGGTGCGCAGGGCGCGTGGCTGGAGTTCGTGGTCGTTGACTGCGGCAAGGGCATCGCCCCCGAGGTAGCGGGGGAGCTCTTCACGCCGTTCTTCACCACGCGTGCGCAAGGCACCGGCCTGGGCCTGAACCTGTGCCGCACCGTGGTTGAGCAGCATGGCGGCGTGATACGGTTCGCGGCGAATGTGCCGCGCGGCATGGTCTTTCTCTTCACGCTGCCCGCCGGGCAATCCCCCAACCCACCCGAATGAGCCCGCCATGGAGCCCCTGAACACTGCATGCGTTTTCATCGTCGACGATGACGCCGCCGTCCGCGAGGCACTGGCGTGGCTGCTGCGCTCGCGCCGCCTGCACAGCGAGTCTTTCGACAGCGCCGAAGCCTTCGCGGCGGCGCTGCAGGCCCGCGCACCGCTGCGCCACAGCGCTTGCCTGCTGCTGGACATCCGCATGGGCACCCTGAGCGGCCTGGCGCTGTTTGAGCAGCTGCGGGCCCAAGGCTTGCTGGCCACGCTGCCGGTCATCTTCCTCACCGGCCATGCCGACGTGCGCACGGCGGTGGAAGCGGTGCAGCGCGGCGCCTTTGATTTTTACGAAAAACCGTTTTCCGACAACGCCTTGGTGGACCGCGTCGAACAGGCCCTGCAGGCCTCTGGCACCCAACTGGCAGCCCAGCGCGCGCAGGCCGCGCTCGCCGCGCGCCTGACCGAGCTGACCGAGCGCGAGCGCGACGTGATGCAGCTGGTGGCGCAGGGGTTGCCGAACAAACTCATCGCCGACCAACTGGGCATCAGCGTGCGCACGGTGGAGGTGCACCGTGCACGCGTTTTCGACAAGATGCAGGTCAAGTCGGCCGTGGAGCTGGCCAACGTCCTGCACCAGGAGGGCGGCGATCAGCCGCGCGGACGCTCGCCCACGTAGATCTCGACGCGGCGGTTGCGCGCGCGGCCGTCCAGGGTGTCGTTGCTCGCCACCGGCTGGTGCGATCCGCGGCCTTCAACCTGGATGCGCGCGCCGCTCACACCGCGCATGGTGAGGAAGTTGCGCGCGCTCTCGGCGCGAGCCAGCGACAGCGGGTTGTTAATGGCGTCGCTGCCCGTGCTGTCGGTGTGGCCGACGATGCGCACCTCGGCGTTGGGGTTGTTGCGCAGGCCCTCGGCGAAGCGCTCAAGGATGGGGGCAAAGTTGGCCTTGATGTCGGAGCGGCCGGTGTCGAACGAGATGTCGCTCGGAATATCGAGCTTGAGCTGGTTGTCCGCCGTCTGCACCACGCCCACGCCGGTGCCCCGGGTGGCCTGCTCCATGTCGCGCCGCTGCTGCTCCATGTGCTGCGACCAGATATAGGTGCCCAGGGCACCCACACCCGCGCCGATGACCGCGCCCGTACCCACGCTACCCCCGGTAGCCGCACCCACCACGGCGCCCGCCACGGCACCCACGCCCGCGCCAGTGGCCGTGCGGCGCTGGGTATCAGACATGTTGGCACAGCCGCTGAGCAGCACGACGGCAGCGGCAACCCCCAGAAGAGAACGATGAGAAGTACGCATGAGGCTTCCTTTGCAGAAGTGATAAGGACGATCCCATTATCGGCAGCACCCGTGTACTCTGCATGCAGGCCGCGCATTTTTTGCCAGGGCCCAGGGACGTGGCCCCCGCGTCACGGCGCGTCCGAACCGTCTTCCGGCGTGCGCGGCGGCTCGCCCCGGCGGCGCCCCGCAAACATGGTCCACCACACGATGCCCAGCAGCAGCGCCAACGCCAGCAAGGCTTCAAGCACAATCCAGCCCATGATTTCCCGACCCCTGCGCGTTGTTCTGACGACGCTGATTGTAGGAATGCTGGCCGCCTGCTCCACCCCGCCGCCGCCCGCACCCCAGCGCCCCTCGGCAGGCACACCCGCGCCCACGGCGCCCGTGCCCGGCGACACCGGACCGCTGCCGCCGCCGCTGGCCCAGGGCAAGAGCCGCTGGGTGCCGGTGCACTGGTCGGAACTGCCTGGGTTCGACAGCGACGCGCTGCATGAGGCCTGGAATGCCTGGATCAAGGGCTGCGAGCGCCCCGCGCCCGCGTTCGCACCGCTGTGCGCCGAAGTGCGGCGCCTGTCCATTGCCAGCGCCGAGGAGCAGCGCGCCTGGATGGTGGCGCGGCTGCAGCCCTACCGCATCGAGGCCTTCGACGGCCGCGCCGACGGGCTGCTCACCGGCTACTACGAGCCGCTGATGGACGCCGCGCGCCTGCCCGGCAACGGCTTCAACGTGCCGCTGTACCGGCTGCCGGCCAGCTTCGAGCGCAAGCCCTGGTACACGCGCCAGCAGATCGAGACCCTGCCCGAGGCCCAGGCCGCGCTCGCCGGGCGCGCCATTGCCTGGCTGCGCGACCCGGTGGACGCGCTGGTGCTGCACATCCAGGGCTCGGGGCGGCTGCGCGTGACCGAGCCCGACGGCAGCCAGCGCCTGGTGCGCCTGGCTTTTGCCGGCACCAACGACCACCCCTACCAAAGCGTGGGCCGCTGGCTGCTGGACCAGGGCGCCACGCGCGATGCCACCTGGCCCGGCATCAAGGCCTGGATCGCCGCCAACCCGCAGCGCGTGAACGAGCTGCTGTGGAGCAACCCGCGCTACGTGTTCTTCCGCGAGGAGCCGCTTGACGGCCTGGACGCCGCCTTCGGCCCCAAGGGAGCGCAGGGCGTGGCGCTGACCCCCGGGCGCTCCATCGCCGTGGACCGGCAGAGCATTCCCTACGGCACCCCGGTGTGGCTGGCCTCCAGCGGCCCCCAGGTGCAGCTGGCGCGCCTGGTGATGGCGCAGGACACGGGTAGCGCCATCGTGGGCGCGGTGCGGGCGGACTTTTTCACTGGCTGGGGCCCCGAGGCGGGCGACGTGGCCGGGCGGCTGAAACAGGGGCTGCGCCTGTGGGCGCTGTGGCCAAAATAATGAAGAAAAGTGCCCCCAGCGCTTATGCAGAAAGCGCTAGCAGCTACTGAATCAGGAGCATCGATGCGCGTCACCGCGCCCCAGCTGCGCACCGTGCTGCTGGCCCAGGCCATCGAGCACGCGGACAGCGGGCACACCCTGGTCAGCCCGCCCGCACTGGAGGAGGCCACACGCAGCGCCGTGGCTGCTGCCCGTGCGCGCGGCGTGCAGCGCGTGGGCGTGGGCGACGTGGTGCTGCAGCGCGCCGCCGCCATCGCCGACCACGCCAGCACCCGCGATGCCGCCGTGGCCGCGCTGCGCCAGCCCGGCGCACGCTGGCGCTGGCTGGCGCGCGGCCTGCCGCTGGCGGCACTGCTGCTGGGGCTGGCCATCGACCGCATCGCCAACGCCCACCGGGTGGACCTGCTCTCGCCGCCGCTGCTCCTCGTGCTGGCCTGGAACCTGGCGGTGTACCTGCTGATCGCGTGGCAGGCATGGCGTCCGTCCCGGCCCAGTGCGTGGCTGCAAGGGCTGCGCCACCTGGGCCGGCGCGGCGGCGCACGCGGCCTGGCAGGGCGCATCGCGGCAGACTTCCACGCCCGCTGGCTCGCCCACATGGCCGGCGCGCTGCAGCAGCGTGCCGCCTGCGTGCTGCACCTGTGCGCGGCCGCCTGGGGCGCGGGCATCGCGCTGTCGCTGCTGCTGCGCGGGCTGGTGGTGCGCTACCAGTTCGGGTGGGAAAGCACGTTTCTCGACGCCACGCAGGTGCACGCCATCGTCGCCGTGCTGTTCTGGCCGCTTACCGCACTGTTCGGCCTGGCGCCGTTCACGCTGCCGGAGATCGCGGCCGCGCAGAATTTCGCGGGCGAAGGCTCGGCGGGCGGCCGCTGGGTGTGGATGTACGTGGGCCTGCTGCTGCTCGCCGTGGTGCTGCCGCGCCTGGCCCTGGCGGCCTGGGCGCACTGGCGTGCAGCCCGGTGGCAGGCACACATCGACCTGGAGAGCCCGACCTTCGACGCCCTGCGCGCCAGCCTGCCTGGGGATCTGGCGGTCGGCCTGCTCGGCCCGCAGGCGCAGGTTCTGCAAGACGTGCAAAGCGCACACGGCGACCGCTTGCGCTTCGCCAGCGCCGACGAGCCGGTGGACGCGGTGCTGGCCTGGTGCGACGACGCCGCCCCGCCCGCATGGCAGGCTGCACCCCGGCGTGCGCTGCGTTGGGAGGACTTTGGCGCCAGCTGGCTGCTGGAGCCCGCCCTGTTTGCCCCCCTGGGGGCAGCTCTGCCGGCGCAGCGCCCCGCCCTGGCCCGCCTGCGCGCGGCCTGGGTGGAGCGCAATGCGCAGCGCTTCGACCAGTCCGTGCAAGCCCTCGCGCGGCACCTGCGCGCCTGCGCCAGCCTGCCCCCCGGCGACGCGGCGGCCCCGTATGCGCAGCAGGTGCAGGCGCTCGACGCGGCGCTGCGCACCCTGCATGGCCTGCCGGCGCAAGCGCCAAGCGCCGCGCACGCGCCGCTGCCCGCCCCGCGCCGCGCCGACGGCACGGCCCTGGCCCTGGGCACTTCGGCGGGCGCTGCGGCCGGTGCGGCGGCAGGGGCCAAGGCCGGCGCGCTGATCGACCTGGGCACGGGCGGCCTGACGCTGGGGGCGGGCACCGCCCTGGGTGCGCTGCTGGGCGGCACCACGGCATGGGCCGTGCGCGCGTTCCAGAACAAGGGCGAGGGGCGGCAGGCGCTGCTGCGCCACGCGGCCGAAGCGGCTTGCGCGCACTACCTTGCCATCGCCCACCAGGCCCGCGTGCCCGCGCATGAAACGGCCGGGCTGGCCCAGCGCTGGCAGGCAGAGGTCACTGGCACGGTGGCCGCGCACGAGAGCGGTCTGGCTGCGGCCCTGCAAGCGTCCGCCGCCGATGCCGACCTGCCAGCGCTGCTGCGCGCCATGCTGCTGGGGATCCTGCGGCGCAGCTTTGCCAGCACCACGGAATTTGAATGAAATAGGCCTCTAGCGCTTATACAGAAAGCGCTAGCAGCTACTGAATTAATAGCATTCAGGAAGCATTCGACACCAGGTGCTTGAGCGGCAACGCGCCGCCGGCCTTGACCTCGCCCAGCGAGAAGCTGGTGTGCATGTCTTTCACGTTGGGCAGGTTCAGCAGCACATCGCGCGCAAACTGCGAAAAGCTGTCCAGATCGCGCGCCACGACCTGCAGCTCGAAGGTGCCCGTGCCGCTGATGTAGTGGCAGGCCACCACTTCGGGGATCTGGCGGATGGCTTCCTCCATGGCGCGGGTGAGGTTGCCGGTGCTGCGGTCGGCGTCCAGCCGCACAAAGGCCAGTACGCCCAGGCCGATCTTGTGGCGGTCGATTTCGGCGCGGTAGCCCTTGATGAAGCCGGCCTCTTCCAGCGCGCGCACCCGGCGCCAGCATGGCGCGGCCGACAGGCCCACGCGCTGGGCCAGCTCGGCATTCGTCAGACGGGCGTCGGCCTGCAATTCTTGCAAGATGGCGAGGTCGTATTTGTCTAATTTGTTCATTTTTCTTTAATTCTAAGAAAGATGCTTTCTAAATCAAGGGTAAACACGGCATAAAAACGAAAGCACATATCTGGCACGCCTGCCTAAACTGCTCGCAGACCATCTATTGCAACGCCCGCTGCTGCCCACAAGGCGGTGGCAGGGTCGCCATCCCCCACGGAGACAGCCATGAACGCCCCCTTGCCCGAATCGATCCGCAAAGCCCTAGAGACTGTCACCCTGGAGGACAAATACACCCTGGCCGAAGGCCGTGCCTTCATGAGCGGCGTGCAGGCCCTGGTGCGCCTGCCCATGCTGCAGCGCCAGCGCGATGCGGCCGCGGGCCTGAACACGGCCGGCTTCATCAGCGGCTACCGCGGCAGCCCGCTGGGCACCTACGACCAGGCGCTGTGGGCGGCCAAGACGCACCTGGCCGAGAACCACGTCGTCTTCCAGCCCGGCGTGAACGAGGAGCTGGGCGCCACCGCCGTGTGGGGCACGCAGCAGCTCGACCTGTACCCCGAGAAGAAAAAATACGACGGCGTGTTCGGCATCTGGTACGGCAAGGGCCCGGGCGTGGACCGCTGCGCGGACGTGTTCAAGCACGCCAACATGGCGGGTACGTCAAAGCACGGCGGCGTGATCGCCATTGCGGGCGACGACCACATCAGCAAGAGCAGCACGGCCGCGCACCAGAGCGACCACATTTTCAAGGCCTGCGGCACGCCAGTGTTCTTCCCCAGCAGCGTGCAGGACATTCTGGACATGGGCCTGCACGCCTTTGCCATGAGCCGCTTCTCGGGTGTGTGGTCGGGCATGAAGACCATCCAGGAAGTGGTGGAGTCGTCCAGCAGCATCAGCGTGGACCCGGACCGCGTGAAGATCGTCCTGCCCGAGGACTTCGCCATGCCGCCCGGCGGCCTGCACATCCGCTGGCCCGACGCGCCGCTGGAGCAGGAAGCGCGCCTGATGGACTACAAGTGGTATGCCGCCCTGGCGTACATCCGCGCCAACAAGCTCAACTACAACGTCATCGAAGGCAAACAAGACCGCTTCGGCATCATTGCCAGCGGCAAGGCCTACAACGACATGCGCCAGGCCCTGGTGGACCTGGGGCTTGATGACGACACCTGCCGCAGCCTGGGCATTCGCGTGCACAAGGTCAACGTGGTGTGGCCGCTTGAAGCCACCATCACCCGCGACTTTGCCGAGGGCCTGCAAGAGATTCTGGTGGTGGAGGAAAAGCGCCAGGTCATCGAATACCAGCTCAAGGAAGAGCTGTACAACTGGCGCGCCGATGTGCGCCCCAACGTGCTGGGCAAGTTCGACGAAGTGCCGGGCGACAACTCGGGTGGCGAGTGGAGCATGCCCAACCCCAGCCAGAACTGGTTGCTGCGCCCCAAGGCCGACCTGACGCCCGCCATCATTGCCAAGGCCATTGCCAAGCGCCTGAAGAAGCTGGGCGTGCCCGAGCACGTAGTGCAGCGCATGGACGCCCGCCTGGCCATCATCGAAGCGCGTGAACGCGCGCTGGCCGAGACCCAGGTGGACCCTTCCGGCGACCGCACGCCCTGGTTCTGCAGCGGCTGCCCGCACAACACCAGCACCCGCGTGCCCGAAGGCTCGCGTGCCGTGGCCGGCATCGGCTGCCACTACATGGTCAACTGGATGCCCGACCGCCGCACCAGCACCTTCACGCAGATGGGTGGCGAGGGCGTGACCTGGGTGGGCCAGCAGCCCTTTACCACCGAAGAGCACATCTTCTCCAACCTGGGCGACGGCACGTACTTCCACAGCGGGCTGCTGGCCATCCGCCAGAGCATCGCGGCGGGCGTGAACATCACCTACAAGGTGCTCTACAACGACGCCGTGGCCATGACCGGCGGGCAGACCGTGGGCGAACGGCCCGAGGGCCACTCGGTGCTGCAGATCATGAACAGCCTGAAGGCCGAGGGCGTGGCCCGGCTGGTCATCGTGACGGACGAGCCGCAGAAGTACGACGGCGTGGCCTTGGCCCAGGGCGTCACGGTGCACCACCGCGACGAGCTGGACCGCATCCAGCGCGAGTTCCGCGAGGTCAAGGGCTGCACCGCCATCATCTACGACCAGACCTGCGCCACCGAAAAGCGCCGCCGCCGCAAGCGCGGCAAGCTTGCCACGCCCGACAAGACCGTGGTCATCAACGAGCTGGTGTGCGAGGGCTGCGGCGACTGCTCGGTGCAGTCCAACTGCCTGTCGGTGGAGCCGGTGGAGACCGAATTTGGCCGCAAGCGCCGCATCAACCAGAGCACCTGCAACAAGGACTACTCGTGCGTGAAGGGCTTCTGCCCCAGCTTCGTCACGGTGGAAGGCGGCCAGCTCAAGAAGCCCAAGAAAGACAAGAAGGGCGACCTCTCGGCCCTGCCCAACATCCCCGAACCCGTGCTGCCCGTGGCTGATGTGGCCTGGGGCATCGTGGTGGCGGGCGTGGGCGGCACGGGGGTTATCACCATTGGCTCGCTGCTGGGCATGGCCGCCCACCTGGAAGGCAAGGGCGTCATCACGCAAGACGCCGCAGGCCTGGCCCAGAAGGGCGGAGCCACCTGGAGCCACATCCAGATTGCCAACCGGCCCGATGCCATCTACACCACCAAGGTCGATACCGCCAAGGCCGACCTGGTGATTGGCTGCGACGCCATCGTGGCCGCCAACAAGGCCACGCTGGCCGTGCTGCAACCGGGCCGCACCTTTGTGGCGCTGAACACGCACCGCACGCCCACCGCGTCGTTCGTGAACAACCCCAACTGGCAGTTCCCCGACGCGCATTGCGACACGGCCATCACCAGCGCGCTGGGCGATGGCAGCGTGGGCAGTTTTGACGCCGAACAGGTGGCCACGCAACTGCTGGGCGACAGCATCTACACCAACCCGCTGCTGCTGGGCTACGCGTGGCAAAAGGGCCGCGTGCCGCTGACCCTGGCTTCGCTGATGCGCGCCATGGAACTCAACGGCGTGCAGGTGGAAAACAACAAGGCCGCGTTTGAATGGGGCCGCCGCTGCGCGCACGACCTGGCGGCCGTGCAGGCGCTGTTCCAGGCCGCGCAGGTCATCCAGTTCGTCAAGAAGCCCGCGCTGGCCGAGCTGGTCGCCAAGCGCGTGGAGTTTCTCACGGGCTACCAGGACAGTGCCTACGCCGCGCAGTACAAGGCCTTCGTCGACCAGGTGCAGGCCGCTGAAGCCCGCCTGGGCAGTGGCACGCGCCTGAGCGAGGCCGTGGCGCGCTACCTGTTCAAGCTCATGGCCTACAAGGACGAGTACGAGGTGGCCCGCCTGCACACCGACCCGGCCTTCACGCAAAAGCTGGCCGACATGTTCGAGGGCGACTACCGCGTGGTGCACCACATGGCCCCACCCCTGACCGCCCAGCGCAACGACAAGGGCGAACTGGTCAAGAAGCCCTACGGCCCGTGGATGCGCACGACCTTCACCTGGCTCGCACGCCTGAAGGGCCTGCGTGGCGGCGCGCTGGACATTTTCGGCAAGACCGAGGAGCGACGCACCGAGCGTGCGCTGATCACCGAGTACCGCGCCTGCATCGAAGAGCTGCTGGCGGGTCTGAACGCCAGCAATCTGGCGCTGGCAGTGCAGATCGCCCGCATTCCCGAAGACATCCGCGGTTTTGGCCACGTGAAGGAGCGCCACCTGAAGGCCGCGCGCGCGCAGTGGGAGCGCCTGATGCAGCAATGGCGCCAGGACAGCCGCGCCTCGGCCTGACCGATTGCTATTAAAAAAAGAGCTTCCAGCGCTTGCCTGTCATGCGCTGGAAGCTCTTTTTGCTTAAAAATAAATCCCCCCGGAGTTACCCCGGAGCGCAGGGGCCGGGGAACTGGTGCCGCATACAATGCTCTGTTACCCTGCCCCGCCCTTGGTCTGGGGCAAGCCCTTTTTGTCTTACACATCCGTTGTGGAGTTATCCCCGTGTTTATTTCTTCTGCCTTTGCACAGACCGCGCCCGCAGCCGCTGCCGGTGGCGGCGACATGATGTCCCAGCTCACGGGCATGCTGCCACTGGTGCTGATGTTCGTGGTGCTGTACTTCGTCATGATCCGTCCGCAGATGAAGCGCCAGAAGGAACACCGCGCCATGATCGATGCCCTCTCCAAGGGCGACGAAGTGGCTACGGCCGGTGGCATCCTGGGCACGGTGACGCGCCTGTCCGAGGGTGTGCTGTACATCCAGATCGCCCAGGGCGTGGAAGTGCAGATCCAGCGCAGCGCCGTGGCGCAGGTGCTGCCCAAGGGCACGATCAAGTAATCGCCGTTTTGTTGACCCGGGGGCAGGGCGCGCAGGCGGCTGCCTCCACCACACTGTTTCCAGTGAGCTAAGAGCGCCATCATGAACCGTTATCCGGTCTGGAAGTACGCGATCCTGGTCATCGCGCTGCTGGTGGGTGCGCTGTACACCCTGCCCAATTTCTTCGGCGAGGCACCTGCCGTGCAGGTCTCGTCGGCCAAGGCCACCATCAAGGTCGATACCGCCGTCCAGGCCCGCGTGGAAGAGGCGCTCAAGGCGGCGGGCGTGACGCCCGACAGCGTGAGCTTCGACGGCAACTCGGTGCGCGCACGCTTCGACACGCCCGACACCCAGCTCAAAGCCAAGGACGTGCTGCAGAAGGCCCTGGTGCCCGACGCCAGCGACCCGCCTTACATCATTGCGCTGGGCTTGGTCTCGCGCTCGCCCGCCTGGCTCAAGGCCCTGCACGCGCAGCCCATGTTCCTGGGCCTGGATTTGCGTGGCGGCGTGCACTTCATGCTGCAGGTGGACATGCAAGCGGCGCTGACCAAGAAGGCCGAGTCCTTCGCCGGCGACCTGCGCACCAGCCTGCGCGAGAAGAACATCCGCCACGGCGGCATCAGCCGCGACGGCCAGTCCGTAGAAATCAAGGTGCGCGACGAGGCCACGCTGACGGCCGCACGCAACCTGGTGGCCGACCAGTTCCCCGACCTGGTAGCCACCACCGGCCCGGATGGCGACGGCTTCAAGCTGCGCGCCACCATCAAGCCCGAGGCCCTGCGCAAGGTGCAGGAGCAGGCGCTGAAGCAGAACATGGTCACGCTGCACAACCGGATCAACGAGCTGGGCGTGGCCGAGCCGGTGATCCAGCAGCAGGGGCTGGACCGCATCGTGGTGCAGCTGCCCGGCGTGCAGGACACGGCCAAGGCCAAGGACATCCTGGGCCGCACGGCCACGCTGGAAGTGCGCATGGTGGACGAATCCACCGAAGCGCGCGCCGCCGAGCTGGGCAGCGGCCCGGTGCCGTTCGGCGACGAAAAATACCTCGACCGCAACGGCATGGCCGTGATCGTGAAGAAGCAGGTGGTGCTGACGGGCGAGAACCTCACCGATGCCCAGCCTGGCTTCGATGGCCAGACGCAGGAGCCGACCGTGAACCTGGTGCTCGACGCCAAGGGCTCGCGCATCTTCAAGGACATTACGCGCGAGAACGTCGGCAAGCGCATGGCCATCGTGCTGTTCGAGAAGGGCAAGGGCGAGGTCGTCACCGCGCCGGTGATCCGCTCCGAGATTGGCGGCGGTCGCGTGCAAATCTCGGGCCGCATGACCACCGTGGAAGCCAACGACACAGCGCTGCTGCTGCGCGCCGGGTCGCTCGCGGCGCCGATGGAGATCATCGAGGAATACACCATTGGCCCGAGCCTGGGCGCCGACAACATCGCGCGCGGTATCAACTCGGTGGTCTGGGGCATGGTGGCGATCGCTGCGTTCATGTGCGTGTACTACATGCTGTTCGGCGTGTTCTCCACCATCGCGCTGTCGGTCAACGTGCTGATGCTGATCGCCATCCTGTCGATGCTGCAGGCCACGCTGACGCTGCCCGGCATTGCCGCCATGGCACTAGCGCTGGGGGTGGCCATCGACTCGAACGTGCTCATCAACGAACGCATCCGCGAGGAGCTGCGTGCCGGCGTGACGCCGCAGGCGGCGATTGCCGCCGGCTACGAGCGCGCCTGGGCCACCATCCTGGACTCGAACGTGACCACGCTGATCGCCGGTTTGGCGCTGCTGGCCTTCGGCTCCGGCCCGGTGCGCGGCTTCGCCGTGGTGCACTGCATCGGCATCCTCACCAGCATGTTCTCGGCCGTGTTCTTCTCGCGCGGGCTGGTCAACCTCTGGTATGGCCGCCGCAAGAAGCTCAAGAGCGTGGCCATCGGCCAGGTGTGGAAGCCTGAGGACACCTCCGAGCTGCGTTCCGTGGCTGCACGCGGCAGCAATAACTGAAGAAGGGGAAAGCCATGGAGTTTTTCCGCATCAAAAAAGACATCCCGTTCATGAAGTACGCGTTGGTGCTCAACGCGGTGTCCTTCATCACTTTTGCCCTGGCGGTGTTCTTCCTCGTCACACGCGGCCTGCACCTGTCGGTCGAATTCACGGGGGGCACCGTGATGGAAGTGGCCTACACGCAGACGGCCGACGTCGGCAAGGTGCGCGAGACGGTGGCCGGCCTGGGCTACTCCGATGTGGTGGTGCAGAACTTCGGCACCTCGCGCGACGTGATGATCCGCCTGCCGGTACAGAAGGGCGTGACCTCGGCCCAGCAAAGCGAGCAGGTGCTGGCCGCGCTCAAGGCGCAGGATGACAGCGTGCAGCTGCGCCGCACCGAATTCGTTGGCCCACAGGTCGGCGAGGAACTGGTGCACGGCGGTCTGATGGCGCTGGGCATGGTGGTGCTGGGCATCGTGATCTACCTGGCGCTGCGCTTCGAGTGGAAGTTCGGCGTCGCGGCCATCATCGCCAACCTGCACGACGTGGTCATCATCCTGGGCTTCTTCGCCTTCTTCCAGTGGGAGTTCTCGCTGTCGGTGCTGGCGGGTGTGCTGGCCGTGCTGGGCTACTCGGTGAACGAGTCGGTGGTGATCTTCGACCGTATCCGCGAGGCCTTCCGCAAGTTTCGCAAGCTCAGCACGTCCGAGGTGATCGACCACGCCATCACCTCCACCATGAGCCGCACCATCATCACCCACGCCTCGACCGAGGCGATGGTGCTCGCCATGTTCTTCTTCGGTGGCCCGAGCCTGCACTATTTCGCGCTGGCGCTGACCATCGGTATCCTGTTCGGTATCTACTCCTCGGTGTTCGTGGCGGCAGCCATTGCCATGTGGCTGGGCGTCAAGCGCGAGGATCTGGTGAAGACCGGCAAAAAGGAAGAGGGCGGCGACCCCAACGATCCCAACGCAGGCGCCGTCGTCTGATGCATTAACAGCCAGGATCACCGGCCATGCCGCTCCCTCCGAACCCGCCCTCACACCCGCTGGCCACGTTGGCGCGCCAGCGCTTTGTCCAAGGGCTGTGCGGCGGGATTCCGCAGCTCGACAAGAGCCTGCTGGCATTCCTCGACGCGCTCATTGCCCAGACCGGCTCGACGCGCGAGATGCAAGACCGGCGCGATACCTGGCAGCGCTACCGTGACCAGCGCCAGGCCTGGGCCCGCGCCGTGGCGGGTGCATGGCAAAAGGCGCTGAACGCGCCCGCTGCCCCCATGGGGCAGACGCTGGCCAGCGGGCCAGAACTGACCCTGGCTTTGGTGGACGACGACGTGGTGGAGAACAAGATCGTTGCCTCCCGCATGGCACTCGCCGTGATGGAGTCCGTGGGCAGCGTTTTCGATCCGGTACGCGAACGCACCCAGCAGCTCGAAGGCCAGGAACTCTCCAGCCAGGACATCCTGCGCCCGGAAGCCTGCTGCCAGTTGCTGGTCGAGCAGTGGGTAGGCTCCAAGCTGCTGCGCGCGGACCTGCAGGCCGTGCTCGATCCCTTGCAACGCGCTGTGGCCGAGCTGCTGCAATCTCAGTACCAGGCGCTGAATACGCTGTACGACGAACGGGGCGTGGTGGTGCAGACCGACCTGCGCGCACGGGTGCGCCGGGCGGCGTCGCCCTCTGGCTCCGGCCCGTCCACCGGCAGCAGCATGGCAGGCGGCCTGGACACAGGCCAGGGCAGCACCAGCGGCATGACGGCCCAGGCGCTCGCGCATGCGGGCGTTGCGCCACACCTGCGCCCCCACTCTGGCTACGCCCCACACGGCCCCGGCATGCCCATGGCAGGCATGGGCATGGGGGCAGCGCCACTGGTGCGCGCACGCCAGCGCGCCCAGAACGTGATGACCCAGCTGAGGCGCCTGCTGGTTCAGCCGGTCACCGGCTACGACATGGTGCAGGCCCCGCCCGCCACGCAGGCTCTGACCCAGGCGCTGGCCGCCCAGCGCGTACAGGCCAGCACCTTCTATAGCAACCTGGGCGCGATGGCGCCCGATGCTGGCCCGGTGGCCGTGGTTCAGCTCGTAGGCCAGGTGCGCGAACAGTCGACCGAACTCAAGAAAAAGGCCGCTACCGCGAGCGAGAAAGCCATCATCGAGGTGGTTGCGTTGATGTTCCAGAGCATCCTGACGGAAGACCGCATTCCTTCCGCCGTGCGTGTCTGGTTCGCGCGCCTACAGGTCCCGGTGTTGCGCGTGGCGCTGGCGGAGCCTGAATTCTTCAGCAACCTCGACCACCCGGCGCGGCGCCTCATTGACCGCATGGGTGCCTGCGTGATGGGGTTCGATGCCTCTTCCATCAACGGCAATGCGCTTGAAGCCGAAGTACGGCGTATCGTGCAGGTGATCGAGCAATACCCGGAAACTGGGCGGCGCGTGTTCCAGCTCGTCTATGACGAGTTTGAGAAGTTCCTGTCCAAATTCCTGACCGAGGGGCAGGCCACGGCGAAGTTGGTCAGCGTGGCACAGCAGGTGGAACAGCGCGAGACGCTGGCAATCCAGTACACCATTGAGCTGCGCACCCTGTTGAAAGACATGCCGGTGCGGGATGAAATCCGTGAGTTTCTGTTCAAGACCTGGGCCGAGGTGCTGGCCCTGTCCGCAGTGCGTGACGGCGCCCAGCACGCGGACACGCTGGCTTACAAACACACGGCCGCAGACTTGGTGTGGGCGGCCAGCGCCAAACCCCATCGCAGCGACCGCGCCCAGGTGATCCAGAGCCTGCCGGGACTGCTGCAACGCCTGCGCCAGGGGCTGGCGCTGCTCGGCGTCGAGGGCGAGGCCCAGGATGCGCAGATCAAGGCACTGACCGACACACTGGCTGAAGCCTTCCTGGCAAAGACCGCCGCCATTCCACAGGCACACATCGACGCCATGGCCAAGCGCTTGGCCAACCTAGAAGACTTTATTGGCGACGCCACGCTGGGGGACATGCCGCTGTCGAACGACAACATCGAGATGATGCTGGGCATCGACGCATCGGCCATCCAGGTGATTGCCGATACCGGGGCACCGGTTCAGGAAGACATGGTGGCCTGGGCCCAGGAGCTGCCCTTGGGCGCCTGGTACCAGCTGGACCACAACGGTGCTTCCGCACAGGTGCAATACGCGTGGCGCAGCGAGCGCAAGCGACTGCACCTGTTCGCCGCCATTGATGGCTCCTGCTACCTGATCCAGTTGCGCCGCCTGGGTGCCTATCTGCAGGCCGGCCTGCTGGTGCCACAAGACGAGGAAGGTCTGACGGTACGCGCCACGCGCGACGCGCTGGCAAAAATTGACGCCAACCCCGAGCGGCTACTCAACTAAGCGCCATGCGCTGAAAACTCCCCCCAGGCAGGCGCGCGACCCGGCCCGCGAGTTCGTACTCCAGCAGCGCCACTTGCAAGGCGGGAGCGTCCATGCCCGTGCGGGCGATCAGTGCATCCAGTCCTATCGGATCCCAGCCCATGGCGGACAGCAGTGGTTCGTCGCTCTGCGGGGCCTCTGCGGCGGCGGTCGGCAGCGCCACCGCTGCAGGAACCTGCAGCTGCAACTCCTCCAGCACATCCTGGATCGTCTCCACCAGCTTGGCCCCCTGGCGTATCAGGGCATGGCACCCGCGGGCCTGCGGCGACTGTATGGATCCGGGGATCGCAAACACCTCGCGCCCCTGCTCAGCCGCCAGGCGGGCGGTGATGAGGGAGCCCGATTGCAGCGCCGCCTCGACGACCAGCGTGCCCTGCGATAACCCGGCGATGATGCGGTTGCGCTTGGGAAAATTGGCCGCCAGCGGTGGCGTACCCAAAGGGTACTCGCTAACCAGCAGGCCCTGGCGCGCGATGCGGTGCGCCAAGGCGCGGTGCCGGCTGGGATAGACCCGGTCGAGCCCGGTACCCACAACCGCGATGGTCGCCAGGCAACCCTCGGGCACGTCCTCCAGCGCACCTTCATGCGCTGCAGCATCCACGCCCAAAGCCATGCCGGAAACGATGCACAGCCCAGCCTCCCGAAGCGCCTTGGCAAACTGACGTGCATGCAGGGCCCCCTGGGCGGTGGGGCTGCGGCTGCCCACCACCGCCAAGCACGGGTCTGGGAAAAACAAGGGGCGGTCCAGTACCTGCTCTGGCCCCATCACGTAAAGCAGCGGCGGCGGGTCTTCCGTTGCCAGCAGCAGCACCGGGTATGCAGCATCCGCCAAGGTGAGGACCCTGCGCCCCACACCATCGGCCGCGCCGTGCAGCCATTGCCACGTGGTCTCGGCCAGCGCAGCCAGCCCCTCGGGCTCCACGGCCAACGCACGCGCCTGGGCCGCAGTGACATGGCCATGCCATAGCGCAGGCTGCTGGAACACCTGCTCGGGCAACCCACACAGCGCGAGCAACCGGCGCACCGTGTGGTTGCCCACCCCTGGCGTAAGGGTCAGGCGCAGCCAGGCGTCCAGTTCGCTGCGCTCCATCGCAAGCGCCTGGAACGATCAGTTCGGGTTGATGAGCCGGTCGCCGACGCGCACGCCCGACCCCAGCTGCAGCAGCAGCACGTACGAGACACGATCGAAGGTGCGGAACACCATCGCCAGCCCATTGCGCTCGCTGGGCAGCTTGATCGTGGCCCGGTCAGGGTCGGTTTGGTCGAGAATGCGGTCGCCTTGGGTCACGATCTGCAGCACATGGCCGGGCTCGATACCGTCGGCGATTCCCTTGTTGATGGTCACCACTTGGTTCTGGGCGGCGTAGCGCACCTTGGTACTGCCGTAAATCGACACAACGCGCGCATCCACTTCCATTTCCGGCGCATGCGGCACATAGCTAGAGAAAGTGCGCTCAGGCGCGGGCAACAGCCGATCCCCGGCCCGCACATCCTCCTTGGTGTTGGTCAGCATCACCGTGGCCGGAACGTATTCCGCGACGGTATGCCCCCGGCCATCGGAGGACTCTTCCAGGCCCTCGCCCTTGATCAGCTCTGCCTTGCCGAGGTACTGCCCCTCGTAGCCCAGTATGTCACCCGTCAGCGGATCCTTGAGCGCCACCGCATCGCGGTAGACCTGGAAACGGCGGGGCTCCCCAGGCTCGCGCAGCAGCGGCTTGCCAGATTCACCACGCACATAAGCCCGGTCGCCGCTGGCCATGAGCACGCGCTCGTCCGTGGTGGCCACAATGCGCGGTGCATGGGCAAAGGTGCCGTCATCCACCACGATGGGCTCAACCAGGAAAGGCTCAATCAAATGCGGCTTGAGCGTGGGCAAGGCCAAATCTGCCAAGCTCTCGGTGCGCGTGCGCGGCGAGAGGCGCACCGTCTCGGGCTCCGTCGAGCCCGGCCGCGTAGTGGACAGCCGGGCATAACCGCCCTGCCGGTCCAGGTAGAGCGTTTGCCCGGGGTAGATGCGGTGCGGGTTGGCCACGGCCTGCAGGTTCATGCCCCACAGCTCGGGCCAGCGCCAGGGGCGTTGCAGGTACATGCCGGCAATGCCCCACAGGGTGTCTCCGCGCTTGACCACGTAGGTTTCCGGCGCGTTGGCGGCCAATTCAGCCACGGGGATGCCGTTTTGCGCCGTCTGCTGGGCCGTGGCTCGCTGGGCGGCGGTCACGGGATACGACGGTTGCTGCGCCGTGGCCGCACCCGTGGCGGCCAATGCCGCCAACAGGCACAGCGCGCGTGCGTACGCGCCAGCCGCCTTGTGCTTGCTTGGTTGATGCATGGAAAAACGCCCTCTCACTGTCTCACTGGCACCGCACGGAATGCCCGGCAGGGCGAGCATGGCGGTTGAATACATAACAAATCATCTCAGATTCTCTGCTCAAGGCCTTGATTGGGCAACGCTTATTGAAAATCGCATCTGCAAGCCTTGGTAAAAGTGGCGAAAATAACGACATATTCTCCATTCGGCCATGGCAATTCTTCCGATTCTTTGTTATCCCGATCCGCGCCTGCACAAAGTCGCCCAGCCCGTGCAAGCTGTCGATGCGCGCATCCAATCGCTGGTCAGCGACATGCTGGCCACCATGTACGACGCGCAGGGTATCGGCTTGGCCGCGACCCAGGTGGACGTTCACGAGCGCGTGGTGGTCATCGACACCTCAGAGGAGCGCGACCAGCCGCTGGTGCTGATCAACCCCGAGATCGTCTGGGCCAGCGCCGAGAAGGTGGTGGGCGACGAAGGCTGCCTTTCCGTCCCCGGCATCTACGACGGCGTGGAGCGCTCCAGTGCCGTGCACGTACGCGCCCTCGATGAAAAAGGCGTCGCGCGCACAATCGAGGCCGAGGGCCTGCTGGCCGTGTGCATGCAGCACGAGATGGACCACCTGCTGGGCAAGGTGTTCGTCGATTACCTCTCGCCGCTCAAGCGCAACCGCATCAAAACCAAGATGCTCAAGCAGCAGCGCGAGGCCACACGCGCATGAGGCTGGTCTTCGCCGGCACGCCGGAATTCGCCCGCGTGGCACTGGCGCAGTTGCTGCAGGCGGGCCACGAGGTTCCCCTGGTGCTGACCCAGCCGGACCGCCCCGCTGGCCGGGGCATGAAACTGCAGGCCTCACCCGTCAAGCAGTGCGCGCTGCAGCACGGCATTGCCGTGGCGCAGCCGCTGAGCCTGCGCCTGGATGGCAAACATCCCGCGGACGCCGCCGCGGCACGCACGGCGCTGGAGGCAGCGCGGCCCGATGCCATGGTCGTCGCGGCCTACGGGCTGATCCTGCCGCAGTGGGTGCTCGACCTGCCACGCCTGGGCTGCCTGAACATCCACGCCAGCCTGCTGCCGCGCTGGCGCGGCGCGGCGCCGATCCATCGCGCCATCGAGGCGGGCGACGCCGAAACCGGCGTGACCATCATGCAGATGGACGCAGGCCTGGACACGGGCGCCATGCTGCTGGCGGAAAGTACGCCCATCGCGGCAGCCGACACCACGGCCACGTTGCACGACCGCTTGGCCACCATGGGCGGGCGGCTGATCGTGCAGGCCCTCGACCTGGCGGCCGGCACCGGACTCACCGCCACGCCGCAGCCTGCCGAGGGCGTCACCTACGCGCACAAGATCGACAAGCACGAGGCGCTCATCGACTGGGCGCTGCCAGCCGAAGCCATCGCGCGGCGCATCCGCGCCTTCGACCCCTTTCCGGGGGCCAGCACGCAGGCCCAGGGCGAGGCGATCAAGCTGTGGAGCTGTGAAATTGATAGCTTCCCGCGCTTGCCTGATGCGGCTTCGGGCCAGATTTTGTCTATAGACGATGCCGGCGTGCGCGTGGCCTGCGGCCAGGGCGTGCTACGGCTCACGGTGCTGCAGCGCGCCGGTGGCAAGCGCCTGCGCGCCGCCGAGTTCCTGCGCGGCTTCGCCTTGCCGCAGGGGCTGGTGCTGGGCGCATGAACGCCGCCGCCCTGCTGCGCCAGCCGGCCTTCCGCCAGGGCGTCACCGACATGCTGGGCACCGGTCTGGGCGTGGGCGCCTGGGGACTGGTCACCGGCGTGGCCATGGTCAAGACGGGCATGCCGGTGGCGCTGGCGCTGCTCATGTCGCTGCTGGTGTACGCGGGCAGCGCGCAACTGGCTGTGCTGCCGTTGCTGGCCGTGGGAGCTCCGCTGTGGGTTGTGTGGCTGACCGCGGCCTGCGTGAACCTGCGCTTCGTTATTTTCAGCAACATGTGGCGCAGCTACTTCGCGCCCTTGCCGCTGCGCCAGCGGCTCACCCTCGGCTATTTCAGCGGAGACGTGATCTTCGTCGCCTTCCTCAAGCGCTACCCCAAGCCCCAGCCAGAGCCGAGCCAGGTGCCGTACTTCTGGGGTGCCGCCAGCGTCAACTGGCTGGCCTGGCAAGTGCCGTCCATCGCCGGCATCCTGCTGGCCAACTGGGTGCCGCTGTCCTGGGGACTGGGCTTCGCGGGCGTGCTGGCGCTGCTGGGCGTGCTGCTGTCGCTGCTGTTCGACCGCGCCACCTGGCTGGCCACGGGCGTGGCAGCCACGGCCGCCATTGCGGCTTTTGCGCTGCCACTGAAGCTCAACATCCTCGTGGCCATCGCCGCCGCCATCGCAGCGGGCCTGCTGATGGAAGCCGTGGACCGGCGCCGCCACCACCCCGAGGTGGTGCTGGTGCCCGCCGACAGTGCCCTGCCTGAAGACGAACTGCAGCGCGTCGCGGCAGGCGACGAGGTGCCGCTGCGCGAGGAGCGCCATCCATGATGGACCACGGCTGGCTCGAACCCGTGCTTGCCACCCTGGGCTTGGCGGTGATCACCGTCGTCACACGCGCGTTCTTCATGATTCCGGAGCGCGAGTTGCCGCTGCCCGACTGGCTCAAGCGCGGCCTCAAGTACGCGCCGCTGGCCGCACTCACCGCCGTGATTGCGCCCGAGATTTTCATGACGCAGGGCGCGCTCATCCAAACGCTGCAGGACGCGCGCTGGCCAGCCGTGCTGTGTGCCACGGGCTACTACTTCTGGCGCCGCGGCATCCTCGGCACCATCGTCGTGGGCATGGCGGTGTACCTGCCGCTGCATATCGGACTCGGCTGGTAGCAGCCAGCGGGACGGGAGGCCGGGGCCAGCGCCGCCTACAATGTGCGCGCTTTTTTGCCATACCTCCCGCCATGAACATTCTGCGTTTCTCCGACCTGTGCGCCCAGGGCAAAGTCCAGGGCCAGCGCGTCTTCATCCGTGCCGACCTCAACGTGCCCCAGGACGATGCGGGCCGCATCACCGAGGACACCCGCATCCGCGCTTCCGTGCCCTGTATCCAGATGGCGCTTGACGCCGGCGCCGCTGTGATGGTGACCAGCCATCTGGGCCGCCCCACCGAGGGCGAATTCAAGCCCGAAGACTCGCTCGCCCCCGTGGCGCAGCGCCTGTCGGAGCTGCTGGGCCGCGCTGTGCCGCTGGTGGCGCAGTGGGTCGATGGCGTACAGGTCGCGCCCGGCCAGGTGGTGCTGCTGGAGAACTGCCGCGTCAACCCCGGCGAGAAGAAGAACAAGCCCGAGCTGGCGCAGAAGATGGCCGCGCTGTGCGACATCTACGTGAACGATGCCTTCGGCACTGCGCACCGCGCCGAGGGCACGACCTACGGCATCGCGGAGTACGCCAAGACAGCCTGCGCCGGCCCGCTGCTGGCGGCCGAGATCGACGCCATCACCAAGGCGCTGGCAAGCCCCAAGCGCCCGCTCGCCGCCATTGTCGCGGGCTCCAAGGTCTCGACCAAGTTGACCATCCTGCAATCGCTGGCGCGTAACGTGGACCAGCTCATCGTCGGCGGTGGCATCGCCAACACCTTCATGCTGGCGGCCGGGCTGAACATCGGCAAATCGCTGGCCGAACCCGGCCTCGTGGGCGAAGCCAAGGCCGTGATCGACGCCATGGCCGCACGCGGCGCCGAAGTGCCGATCCCCACCGACGTGGTGGTCGCCAAAACCTTCGCGGCCGATGCGCCCGCCACCGTCAAGCCGGCCACCGCAGTGGCCGACGACGACATGATCCTCGACATCGGCCCCGAAACCGCCGCCCGACTGGCACAGCAGCTCCTGCAGGCCGGCACCATCGTCTGGAACGGCCCGGTCGGCGTGTTCGAGTTCGCGGCGTTCGAAAATGGCACGCGCACCATCGCCCAGGCCATTGCCCAATCCAGCGCCTTCAGCATTGCCGGCGGTGGCGATACGCTCGCGGCCATTGCCAAATACGGTATCGAAAAGCAGGTGGGCTATATCTCCACTGGCGGCGGTGCATTCTTGGAAGTGCTGGAAGGCAAAACCCTGCCGGCATTTGAAATTCTGGAGCGCCGCGCCAGCCATTGAAAATGCGCCACCCCGGGCGGCATATACATCTGGCAACAAAAATGCCGCCCGATCGCCATTCCCATGGGCCAAAAACAACAAATGCCAAGCGGCTGGCGCAGTTAGCGTAGTTTTCTCTTGTTTTTTGGCGAGTCTCGCACCCAAAATCATTCGCCAATGTCGCGGCGTTATCCGGCCCCGACACACCCATTTCCAATTCCGTAGGAGGGAACCATGTCCATTTCCAAGGCCATCGGCGCGGCCGTTCTGGTCGGCACCGCTGCCATGCTGACGGGCTGCGCCAACGCACCCATCCCCGTGGCGGAGAATTTCCAATACACCAGCCAGCAGAAGGTGCGCTCTGCCGGCCACTGGGAACTGGTCTCGCGCGACGTGGTGGCCCAGACGCTGGGCACGCTCAACCAGGCGGGCGCCGCGGGCGCACCGCTGTACGTGGCCCTGCCGCCGAACCCCAGCGCGTTTGACTACGCCTTCCGCGACTTCCTGATCACCCAGTTCGTGCAAAGCGGCACGCCCGTGATGCAGGCCCCGGGCCAGACCCTGGACGTGACCTACGAAGCCCAGGTGGTGCGCCACAACAGCGACCGCCCGCATTTCATCCCCGGCATGTTCACCATGCTGGCGGCCGGCGTAGGCGCCGCCTACGGCCTGCGCCACGAGCATGTGGACGCTAAGATCCTGGCCGGCCTGGGCCTGGCTGTTGCCGCCGACTATGCCAACAGCATCAACTCTGGCGGCCCGACGAACACCGAGATGATCCTCACGACCACCGTCTCGCGTAACGGCCAGTACGTGGCACGCAAGACCGACGTGTACTACCTCGAAAACGCCGACACGCCGCTGTTCATGCGCGGCGCCGCATACCGTCCCATGAACCTGAAGGTGGTGTCGCAATGAAGACCCTGGCCATCCTCTCCACCTTGGCCGCCGCGGCCGTGCTGGCAGGCTGCAACAGCGCGCCACAGAACGTGGGGCGCACCGAGCCCACCTACCAAGAGGCAGCCACCGCACCGCTGCTGCAGAACAGCCGCGAGGCCGTCAGCAAGCTGACGGCCGGGTTTGACCTGAACGCGCTGGGCGGCGGGCCCGTGCTTGTGGCCACCGTGGTCAACGTCAACGACCTGAGCCGCTCGGCTCCGCTGGGTCGCACGCTGTCGGAGCAGTACGCATCGCAGATGGCCGCCCTCGGCTTCAACGTCAAGGAAGTCAAGCTGCGCGGCGACATCTTCGTCAAGGAAGGTGCGGGCGAGCTGCTGCTGTCGCGCGAGATCAAGGACATCGCGCGCAGCTACAACGCCTCGCTGGTGCTCGTGGGCACCTACTCGCCGGCCGCCAACTTCACCTACGTGAGCCTGAAGCTGGTGCGCACCGAGGACAGCCGCATCATCCGCGGCCACGACTACGCACTGCCCAACGACCGCGACGTGCAGCGCCTGCTGGCCACGCCCCGCTAACGCGGCATCGCATCGCGCCAAGGCTGCCCCCGGCAGCCTTTTCTTTTTTCCGCACCCCAGGTGGCGGCGTGCCACACGCCTGGCCCGATGCCGTTGCCGTGTGCAGACCTAAAATCGCCGGATGACCTTTCTCGACATGCTGCGCGACGCCACCACGCGCAACGACTCCATGCTCTGCGTCGGCCTGGACCCCGAACCCTCGCGCTTCCCTGAGGGCATGCGCGGCGACCCGCACCGCATCTACGACTTCTGCGCCGCCATCGTGGATGCCACGGCGGACCTGGTGTGTGCCTTCAAGCCGCAAATTGCCTACTTCGCCGCGCACGGCGCCGAAGACCAGCTCGAACGGCTGATGCAGCACATGCGCTGCAACGCGCCGCACGTCCCGGTGATCCTGGATGCCAAGCGCGGCGACATCGGCTCCACAGCCCAGCAGTACGCGCGCGAGGCCTTCGAGCGCTACGGCGCCGACGCCGTGACCCTCTCGCCCTTCATGGGCTGGGACTCGGTACAACCCTACCTCGAATACCACGGCAAGGGTGCCTTCCTGCTGTGCCGCACCTCCAACCCCGGCGGCGACGACCTGCAGGCACAACGCCTGGCCAGCGTGCCCGGCCAGCCCCTGGTGTATGAGCACATCGCCGCCCTGGCGCAGGGCCCATGGAACAAGAACGGCCAGCTTGGCCTGGTGGTAGGCGCCACCTACCCGCACGAGATTGAACGCGTGCGCGCCCTCGCGCCCACGCTGCCGCTCTTGATTCCCGGCGTGGGCGCCCAGGGCGGCGACGCCGTGGCCACGGTGCGCGCCGGGCTGCGCGCGCAGGGGCCCATCATCGTCAACTCCTCGCGCGCCATCCTCTATGCCGCGCAGGGTGCGGACTTCGCGCAGGCCGCGCGCCAGGCCGCGCAGCACACGCGCGACACACTGAACGCAGCGCGCGCCTGATTCAGCGCAAACGCCCCGGCGCCAGGGCCGCCACGGCTTGCGGACCCAGGCCCTGCGCGGCCAGGGCCGCGTCCAGCGGCTCGCCGCACAGCAGGTTGCGCGCCAGCAAGGCGTAGCCCGCCGCGCTCTGAATGCCATAGCCACCCTGCGCGGCAAGCCAGAAGAAGCCCGGCGCACCGTCATCCCAGCCGATGACGAAATCGCCGTCGGCCACGAACGAGCGCAGCCCCGCCCAGGTGTGCGACGGGCGGCGGATTGCCAGCGTCGTGGCCTGCTCGATACGCCAGATGCCCGTGGCCACGTCCAGCTCCTCGGGCACCACGTCGTGCGGCGGCATCGGATCGGCATTGGCCGGCGAGCCCATGAGCTGGCCCGCGTCGGGCTTGAAGTAGTAGCTGTCGTCCACCCCCATGGCGGCAGGCCAGGCCTGCACGTCCACACCCGGCGGCGGCGCGAAAGTGAAAGCCGTGCGGCGGCACGGCGTCAGGCCCACGGGCGCTGCGCCGGCAAGTTGCGCCACCCCGTCGGCCCAGGCGCCAGCCGCATTGACGATGTGGCGCGCCCGCACCGTGTCGCCGCCCGCCAGGGCGATACGCCAGCCACCATCCTCCCGCGCCAGGGCCCGCACCTCGGCCCCTGTCCGCAGCGCACCACCGCGCTGGCGCAGGCCACGCAGGTAACCCTGGTGCAATGCGTGCACATCGATATCCGCCGCGCCAGGCTCCCACAGGCCCGCGACCACCGCATCCGCGCGCAGGCAGGGCAGGCGCGCCTGCAGCTGCGCATAGCTTTGGCGCTCCAGGCCGGGTGCATGCGGGTGCAGCTCAGCGTAGGTGCGTTCGAGCAAGTCCTCCTGGCACGGCCCGGCCAGGTACACCACACCGCGTGGCGTGAGCAGCGGCGCGCTGGCGAAGCCGGGCGGCGGCGCGGCGTAGAAGGCACGGCTGGCGCGCGTCAAGGCACGGATCGCAGGCGTGCCATAGGTTTCCATGAACAGCGCCGCCGAGCGCCCGGTGCTGTGGTACCCGGGCTGGGCTTCACGCTCCAGCACCAGCACCGACGCGCCAGCCTGCGCCAGCTGCCATCCCACGCTGGCGCCCGCCATGCCGGCGCCGACCACTGCATAGTCCCATGCCGTCATCGTTTACTCCTGTTTTGATAGCTTGCAGCGCTTGCCACACAAGCGCTGGCATGAATTTTGATGCGTTATTTCCGCCCTATGCCGTGCGCCACGGTTCTTGATTTCCGTCAAAACCATGCGCCCAGCGTGTAACCACAGTGGGTGGTCTGCCGCCCCTTTTTAGCCCCGCTTTGCATGCGTTACCGCGCATTCCCCGTTATGGCCTTGCTTTCCCGAATCAGCCTGCTGCAAAAATTCGCCATTCTGGCCCTCATTGGCGTGCTCGTGAGTGTGCTGCCCACGTTCCTGTACGTGCGCGACGCGCTGCACACCATGGAACGCGCGCGCCTGGAAGCCAGCGGGGCCGCTCCGCTGACGGCGCTGAGCCTGGTGGTGCAGCGCATGCAGGTGCACCGTGGCCTGTCCTCCGGCATGCTCGGGGGCGATGCGGCCCTGGCGGCGCGCCGCCCCGCCGCGCGCGACCTGGTGAACCAGGCCGTGGAAGCCGCCAGCGCCCGCCTGGCCACGGCCCAGGTGCCCGCCGACCAGCTCGCGGCCTGGCAGCAGGCGCGCCAGACCTGGCAGGCGCTGGAGGCCAGCGTGGACCAGCGCCAGGTGCAGCAGGCGCAGAGCACGGCGCAGCACACGGCGCTGATTGCCTCGGTCATGCGCATCAGCGAGGAGCTGCTCAATGCCTACGGCCTGCAGCTCGAAGAGTCGGAGCACGCCTACGCGCTGATCCAGGCCGCCCTGGTGCACACCCCGGTGCTGGGCGAGAAGCTCGGCATCCTGCGCGCGCAGGGCTCGGGCTTCCTGGCGCGGCGCGAGCTGCCGCCGGTGAACAAGGGGCTGGTGATGGCCCTGCAGCAGCGCGCGCAGGAACTGCAGGGCGACGCCTTCCGCCAGTTCGAGCGCGCCATGCAGCGCGATGCCGGCTACCGCGCGGCGCTCGGCCCCTCGGCCGAGGCGGCCCACGCCCTCGTGACCCAGGCGCTGGCGCTGGCCACCAAGGAAGTGACCGAGGCCGCCACGCTGCAACTGGCACCGCAGGACTACTTCGACACCTTCACGCGCACCATCGACGCGCTCTACGCGCTGAACGCCAAGGCGCTGGAAAGCCTGGACGCCACGCTGCAGCAGCGCCAGGCCAACCTGCGCCGCATTCTCATCGCCCAGGCGCTGGCCATGGCGCTGATTCTGGCGCTGGGTGGCGTGCTGATCGCGGCGTTCGCCCGCTCCATCCGCCAGCCGCTGGGGCAGGCCATGGACCTGGCACATGCCGTGGCGCAGGGCGACCTCTCGGGCGCCGACATCGCCCACGGCAGCGACGAGGTGGGCCGCCTCACCGCCGCGCTGCTGCAAATGCGCCGCCAGCTCACCCAGGTGGTGGCACGCGTGCGCCACGGCGCCGAAGGCGTGGCCACGGCCAGCGCCGAAATCGCCCAGGGCAACCAGGACCTGTCGGCGCGCACCGAAAGCCAGGCCAGCGCGCTGGAGGAAACCGCCGCCGCCATGGAGCAGATGACCGCCACCGTGCGCCAGAACGCCGACAGCGCGGCCCAGGCCAGCCAGCTCGCGGCCAGCGCCAGCCAGGTGGCGCAGCAGGGCGGCGATGTGGTGGCACGTGTGGTGCAGACCATGCAGGGCATCGACACGAGCAGCAAGAAGATTGCCGACATCATCGGCGTGATCGACTCCATCGCCTTCCAGACCAATATCCTGGCGCTGAACGCGGCCGTGGAAGCCGCTCGCGCCGGCGAGCAGGGCCGCGGCTTCGCCGTGGTGGCCGGCGAGGTACGCCAGCTGGCGCAGCGCTCGGCCCAGTCGGCCAGCGAGATCAAGGCGCTGATCGCCGAGAGCGCACAGAACGTGGCGCAGGGCAACGCGCTGGTGGAACGCGCGGGCCACACCATGCAAGAGGTGGTGGCGGCCGTGCGCCGCGTGACCGACATCATGGGCGAGATCAGCGCCGCCAGCCGCGAGCAGTCGCAGGGCGTGGCGCAGGTGGGCGAGGCCATCACGCAAATGGACCAGACCACGCAGCAGAACGCCGCCCTGGTCGAGCAGATGGCGGCTGCCGCGAGCAGCCTGCACGGCCAGGCGCAGGAGCTGGTGCAGGGCGTGGCGGTGTTCCACCTGGCGGCGGATGGCAGGGCGCAGCGGCTTGGGCTGCCGGCCTGACGCTATTGATTCAATAGCTTCCAGCGCTTTCCTGGCAACGATTTAAAGCAAAAAACACCCTGAATCGATTGCCAGGCAAGCGCTAGCCGCTATCAAGAAGGGAGCGCCAGATACCGCCGCAGGTAGCGCCCGGTGTGGCTGGCCGGGTTGGCCGCCAGCGTCTCGGGCGTGCCCGTGCCCACCACGGTGCCGCCGCCCGCACCGCCCTCGGGGCCCATGTCGATGAGCCAGTCGGCGGTCTTGATGACGTCGAGGTTGTGCTCGATCACCACGATGGTGTTGCCCGCGTCGCGCAGCTGGTGCAGCACGCGCAGCAGCAGGTCGATGTCGGCGAAGTGCAGGCCGGTGGTGGGCTCGTCCAGGATGTAGAGCGTGCGCCCAGTGTCGCGCCGGCTCAGCTCCTGCGCCAGCTTCACGCGCTGGGCCTCGCCGCCCGAGAGCGTGGTGGCGCTCTGGCCCAGGCGGATGTAGCTTAGGCCCACCTCCAGCAGCGTCTGCAGCTTGCGCGCAATCGCGGGCACGTCCTTGAAGAAGGCGTGCGCGTCTTCCACCGTCAGGTCCAGGATCTGCGCGATGTTGCGGCCCTTCCACTGCACCTCCAGCGTCTCGCGGTTGTAGCGCTGGCCGTGGCACACGTCGCAGGGCACGTACACGTCGGGCAGGAAGTGCATCTCCACCTTCACCACGCCGTCGCCCTGGCAGGCCTCGCAGCGCCCGCCCGCGACGTTGAAGGAAAAGCGCCCCGGGCCGTAGCCACGCTCACGGGCGGTGGTGGTCTCGGCCATCAGCTCACGGATGGGCGTGAACAGCCCGGTGTAGGTGGCCGGGTTGCTGCGCGGCGTGCGGCCAATGGGCGACTGGTCCACGTTGATGACCTTGTCGAAATACTCCAGCCCCTCAATGGCCTCGTGCGGCGCGGGCTCGTCGTGCGCACGGTGGATGGCGCGCGCCGCCGCCTTGTGCAGCGTGTCGTTGACCAGCGTCGATTTGCCCGAGCCCGACACGCCGGTGACGCAGGTCAGCAGCCCCACGGGGAAGTCCACGCTCACGTTGCGCAGGTTGTTGCCGCAGGCACCTGCCACATGCAGCGTCTGCAGCGCGCCAGGCGCTGCGGCGGCGGGCTGGTCCGTGGCACGCGCCGCCGGGGCGAAGCGCGCCGGGCCCTCCACCCCCTTTTTCCCCGGTGCGGGCGGCTGCGCCAGCACCGGCTGCCAGGGCGTGCGCCGCGCCGGCACGGCGATGGTGCGTGCGCCCGACAGGTACTGGCCGGTGAGCGAATCCTGCGCGGCGCACAAATCGGCGCAGCGGCCCTGCGCCATCACGCGCCCGCCGTGCACGCCCGCGCCTGGGCCCATGTCCACCACATGGTCGGCAGCGCGGATCATGTCTTCGTCGTGCTCCACCACGATGACGCTGTTGCCCAGGTCGCGCAGGCGTGTGAGCGTGGCAATCAATCGGTCGTTGTCGCGCTGGTGCAGGCCGATGCTGGGCTCGTCGAGCACGTACATCACGCCCGTGAGGCCGCTGCCGATCTGGCTGGCCAGGCGGATGCGCTGGGCTTCGCCGCCCGAGAGCGTCTCGGCGCTGCGCGCCAGGCTCAGGTACGACAGGCCGACGTCGTTCAGGAACGTCAGGCGCGCCACGATCTCGTGCACGATCTTGTCGGCAATCTCCGCCTTGGCCCCCGGCAGACGCAGCGCCGCGAACCAGTCGCGCGCAGCCTGCAGCGTCATCTGGCTCACGTCGTGGATGGCGCAGCCCGCCGCCCCCTCGCCCACGCGCACGTGGCGCGCCTCGCGGCGCAGGCGCGCACCGTGGCACTCGGGGCAGGGCTGGGTGCTGCGGTAGCGCGCCAGGTCATCGCGCACCACGGCAGAGTCGGTCTCGCGGTAGCGCCGCGTCATGTTCGGCAGGATGCCCTCGAACGCATGGTGGCGCACGATGGGCTGGCCCTTGCGCGCGCCGCTGTCAAGCAGGTAGGTGAAGGCGATCTCCTGCGTGCCCGAGCCGTGCAGCACCACCTGCTGCACGGCGGCGGGTAGTTGCTCGAAGGGCGTTTCCACGTCAAAGCCGTAGTGCCGCGCCAGACTCTCCAGCATGGCGAAATAGGTGCCGTTGCGCCGGTCCCAGCCCTTGATGGCGCCGCTGGCCAAGCTGAGCGAGGGAAAGGCCACCACGCGCGCGGCATCAAACACCTCCTGCTGCCCCAGCCCGTCGCAGGACGGGCAAGCGCCCGAGGGCGAGTTGAACGAGAACAGGCGCGGCTCCAGCTCGGGCAGCGAGAAGCTGCACACCGGGCAGGCAAACTTGCTGCTGAAAAGATGCTCGCGCCCGGTGTCCATCTCCAGCGCCAGCACGCGGCCATGGCCCTCCGAGCCGCCCACGCGCAGCACGGCCTCGATGCTCTCGGCCAGGCGCTGCTGCGCGTCGGCGCGCACCTTCAGCCGGTCGATCACCACGTCCACGTCGTGCTTCTCGGTCTTTTTCAGCGGCGGCAGGCTCTCGTGCTCGTAGATCTGGCCATCGACGCGAAAGCGCACGTAGCCCTGCGCCTGCATGTGCGCAAACAGCTCCGTGAACTCGCCCTTCTTCTGCCGCGCCACCGGGGCCAGCAGCATCAGGCGCGTGTCCTCGGGCAGGGCCAGCACGGCATCCACCATCTGGCTCACGGTCTGCGCGGCCAGCGGCAGGCCGTGCTCAGGGCAATGCGGCGTACCAGCGCGGGCGTAGAGCAGGCGCAGGTAGTCGTGAATCTCGGTCACCGTGCCCACGGTGGAGCGCGGGTTGTGGCTGGTGGCCTTCTGCTCGATGCTGATGGCGGGCGACAGGCCCTCAATCAGGTCCACGTCGGGCTTGTCGAGCCGCCCCAGGAACTGGCGCGCATAGCTTGAGAGGCTCTCCACGTAGCGCCGCTGGCCCTCGGCATACAGCGTGTCGAACGCCAGGCTGGACTTGCCCGAGCCCGACAGCCCGGTGATCACCACCAGCTGGTTGCGCGGCAGGTCCAGGTCGATGTTCTTGAGGTTGTGCGTGCGCGCGCCACGGATGCTGATGCGCTGCTCGCGCGGGCCGGCACCCAGCAACCGGCCACTCGAATCGTCTGGGATAAAGGAGGATGAAGTCACGGCTGCTGGCACTCAGGGGAACCTGCCATGATAGCCAGCCGCTGCCCCCTCGGCGGCCAAAGGCTGTGACCAGAAACAGGACAAAGGCCGATGGGAGAGAATCGCGCCTTTCCCCGACTACGCCTCTGCCTTCCGTGCCGGACACCACTTTGCCCCCTTCCTCGGCCGCCTCCGCACCCGTCCCGACCCGCATGACCGCGCTGGAGCGCCGCGCCAGCTTCAGCCTGGCGCTGATCTTCGCGCTGCGCATGCTGGGCCTGTTCCTTGTGCTGCCCGTGTTTGCGCTGGAGGCGCGCAAGTACCCTGGCGGAGACGATCCCGCGCTGGTCGGCTTGGCCATGGGTATCTACGGGCTCACGCAGGCGGTGCTGCAACTGCCGCTGGGCCTGGCCTCGGACCGTCTTGGACGCAAGCGCGTGATCGTCGCCGGGCTGCTGGTGTTCGCGGCGGGCAGCCTGCTGGCGGCGCTGGCGGACTCGCTCACCGGGCTGGTCATGGGCCGCGCACTGCAGGGTGCCGGGGCGGTCTCGGCGGCCGTGACCGCGCTGCTGGCCGACCAGACGCGCGACGCCGTGCGCACCAAGGCCATGGCGCTGGTGGGCGGCAGCATCGGGCTGATGTTCGCCATCGCGCTGGTGGCGGCGCCGGCCTTGGCGGCGGCTGTCGGGCTGCCGGGGCTGTTCGGGCTCACCTGCGCGCTGGCGCTGGCGGGTGTGGCCATCGTGCTGTGGGTGGTGCCGCCTGAGCCCGCACGCCACGCCGATGCACCGCGTGGCCGCCTGGCCGACCTGTGGCGCCATGGCGACCTGCTGCGCCTGAACCTGGGCGTGTTCGTGCTGCACACGGTGCAGATGGCCATGTGGGTGGCCGTGCCCGCGATGCTGGTGCAGGCGGGCCTGGCCAAGAGCGCGCACTGGCATGTGTACCTGCCTGCGGTGGTGCTGTCTTTCCTGGCCATGGGCGGGCTGTTTGCTATGGAACGGCGCGGGCGCCTGCGCGCCGCGCTGCTGGCGGCCATCGCACTGGTGCTGCTGGTGCAAGTGACCCTGGGGCTGATGGCCACCACCGGCCAGCCGCCCGCGCTGGCCTGGCTGGCGGTGGTGATGTTCGTCTTCTTCTGCGGCTTCAACGCGCTGGAAGCGACGCAGCCAAGCCTGGTCTCGCGCATGGCGCCGCCCGCGCTGCGCGGCGCCGCGCTGGGGGCATACAACACGCTGCAGTCGCTGGGCCTGTTCGCTGGCGGCGCGTTGGGCGGGCTGCTGGCCAAGTGGGCCGGCACGGGCGGGCTGTTCACCGCCACGGCGTTGCTGACCGCGCTGTGGCTGGTGCTAACCTGGCCGCTGCGGCCCGTGGGACGGCACTGACGCGCAGCCTTGCAGGGCATGTGTAGGCTTTTTGAATACGGCCGCACCAGCCAACCCGCAACCCCGTTATGCTGCGCACCGGCGGCCTCGCGCGAGGCCGTTTCATTCGCTCGTCTGGCCCGGAAACACTCCCACTGCCTTCCGGGCTACTGCCAAAGGAATTTTTATGGCTTCCGTGAACAAAGTAATCATCGTCGGCAACCTGGGCCGCGACCCCGAGATGCGCACCTTCCCCAGCGGCGACCAGGTGGCCAACGTCACCATCGCCACCACTGACCGCTGGCGCGACAAGAACACCGGCGAGAACAAAGAGGCCACGGAGTGGCACCGCGTGGTGTTCAACGGCCGCCTGGCCGAAATCGTCGGCCAGTACCTGCGCAAGGGCTCGCAAGTCTACGTGGAAGGCAGCCTGCGCACGCGCAAGTGGACCGACCAGGCAGGCGTGGAGAAGTTCACCACCGAGATCCGCGCCGACACCATGCAAATGCTGGGCAGCCGCCAAGGCCAGGGCGGCGGTGGCGGCTACGGCGCCCCCGATGACGGCTACGGCGATGGCGGCGGCTACGAAGCACCGCGCCGCGCCGCACCGCCCCCCATGCAGCAGCGCCCTGCGCCAGCACCGCGCCCGGCACCAGCCCCCGCGCCCATGGCCCCGCCGCCGCGCGCGGCCTCGGGCTTTGACGACATGGACGACGACATTCCGTTCTGAGGCAACTTGCCGCTGCGGCAAGTACTGGTACAGAGGGCGCCCACGGGCGCCCTTTTTGCTACGAAGCACGCCGCTGCAGATCTTTCGGGAAGGAACGCTTGAGAGCCTTTGCCCCCAGCCAGCCCGAAACCCCTCCGGAGCTCTATTTTTGATAGCTTGCAGCGCTTGCTACACAAGGGCTAGGGCCTATTTTTCTTAGATTCCACCAGACAAGGCCTGGGCCGTGGCAATCACGCCGCCGCCCAGGCAGACCTCGCCGTCGTACAGCACGGCACTCTGGCCCGGGGTGACGGCCCACTGGGCCTCGGGGAACTGCAGGGCAAAGCCCTCTGGCATGGCCTGCAGCGTGCACGCCGCATCCTGCTGGCGGTAGCGTGTTTTGGCGGCGTATGCCCCGGCGGCTGGGACGTGACCCGCGCACCAGCTCACATCCTGCGCCACCAGGCGGTGCGACAGCAGCCAGGGGTGGTCGTGCCCCTGCACCACGCGCAGCACGTTCTTGTCCAACTCCTTGCGCGCGACGAACCAGGGTGCGTGCTCGCCCGCGCCGCGCGCCGCGCCCTTCTCCTTGACGCCGCCAATGCCCAGGCCCTGGCGTTGGCCCAGGGTGTAGAACGACAGGCCCACGTGCCTGCCCAGCTTGCGCCCCCGATCGTCGAGGATGGGGCCGGGCTCCTTGGAGATGTAGCGGTTCAGAAACTCGCGAAACGGCCGCTCGCCGATGAAGCAGATGCCGGTGGAGTCCTTTTTCTTGGCATTGGGCAGGCCGATCTCCTCGGCGATACGGCGCACCTCGGTCTTGTGCAGCTCCCCCACGGGGAACAGTGTCTTGGAGAGCTGGGCCTGGTTCAGACGGTGCAGGAAGTAGCTCTGGTCTTTGGAGGGGTCCAGCCCCTTGAGCAACTCGAACAGGCCGGTGGCCGGGTTCTGGCGCACGCGCGCGTAGTGGCCGGTGGCAATTTTTTCCGCGCCCAGGCGCATGGCGTGGTCAAGAAAGGCCTTGAACTTGATCTCGGCGTTGCACAGCACGTCAGGGTTGGGCGTGCGCCCCGCCTGGTACTCGCGCAGGAACTCGGCAAACACCCGGTCTTTGTACTCGGCGGCAAAGTTGACGTGCTCGATCTCGATGCCCAGCACGTCGGCCACGCTGGCGGCATCCAAAAAGTCTTGGCGGCTGGAGCAGTATTCGCTGTCGTCGTCATCCTCCCAGTTCTTCATGAAGATGCCGACCACCTCGTGGCCCATTGCTTTAAGAAGGTGGGCCGTGACGGCGGAGTCCACCCCGCCCGACAGGCCCACGACGACGCGCTGTTTTTTCATAGGGCTGGGATTATCCCAGCCACCCTATGTCAGCGCGGTGCGGCGGGTATGCCCCGGCACCTGCAGCACACTGGCATCGGTGTGCACCAGCTCCAGCGGAGCGCGCCGGCCCGCCAGGTAGTCCTCAAGGCACTGCAGCACCAGGGGACTGCGGTGGCGCTCGGCGCAGGCGCGGATCTCTGGCAGGGTGAGCCACACCGCGCGCACGATGCCATCGTCCAGCGTGCGCCAGCCGTGGTGCGTGCCCACGCGCCCGGCAAAGGCGAAGCGCAGGTAAGTGATGTCGTCGCCGGTGCGCGTGCGCGTGAAGCGGTTCAGGTACACGCCCACCAGCGCCTCGGGCTCAAAGTCGTAGGCCGTCTCCTCCAGCACCTCGCGCACGCAGGCCTGCAGCGGCGATTCGCCCGGGTCCAGGTGCCCGGCCGGATTGTTCAGGCGCAGGCCGTCGGCAGTGTCTTCTTCCACCAGCAAAAAGCGGCCTTCGTGCTCGACGATGGCCGCTACGGTGACGTTGGGTTTCCAGCGGTTGGGCATGGCGCGCATTATGGCTGCGCGCCATGCCGCGAAGATGACGCCGTGTACCATGGCCGCAACGCTCTTTAATTGATAGCTTCCAGCGCTTGCCCAGCATGCCCTGGAAGGCCGAAAGCCCTTCAACCCGCAGGGTGCAGCGGCAGATGTAGCCGTGCCTCCAGCCCCGGATGCGCGGGGGCCAGCACCAGCGTGCCGCCCACGCTCTCGGCGATGCGGTGCACGATGGTCAGCCCCAGGCCGCAGCCCGGCCCGCTGGCGGTCTTGCGCCAAAAGCGCTGCGCGGCCTGCGCACACTCCGCGGGCGAAAGGCCCGGCCCCTGGTCGCGCACGCGGATTTCCACGGCTGCGCCAGCGGCATCTTCCGCCCACTGCAGCGTGGCAAGCACCGGGCCCTCGCCCTGGTGGTGGCGCAAGGCGTTGTCCAGCAGGTTGGAGACGGCGCCGGTGAGCAGCGCTGGCGGCAGGGGCAAAACCGCCTGCGCCCAGGGCGTGGGGCCTTCGCCCGGCGCGGGCAACACCTGCACCGCAACAGCGGGCACCACCCGGCCCTCGTGCGCGGCACGCTGGCACGACTGGCGCACGGCCAGCGCGAACGCCTGCACGATGGCCTCGCCCTGCGCGCCCTCGGCGCTGCCCGGGGCGCTGGCACTCTCTAACCGCGCCAGCTGCAACAGCTGCTCCAGCGTGGCGTGCATGTGGCCGATACCCTCCTGGGCCTGGCGCAGCGCGTCGCCCGCCTGCGCGGGCGGGCCCGCCTGGTCGAGCACCAGCTGTGCCACCTGCACGTGCGTCTTGATGGCGGTGAGCGGGGTACGCAGCTCATGGGCAGCGTCCATCGTCCAGCGGCGTTCGTGGGCGATGGCGGCATCCATGCGCGCAAGCAGGCCGTTCAGGCTGTCCACCAGCGGCGCCAGCTCCACCGTGTCGCGGCCCGCGTGCACGGGCGTGGGGTCATGCGGCGGGCGCCGTGCCAGCTCCTCGCGCAGGTAGCGCAGTGGCCGCAGGCTGCGCGTGCTGATCCACCAGGTGAGCAGCAGCACGCCGGCCAGCGCCAGCGCGAAGGGCAGCACCAGCGTGCGCACGAAGGTCTGCACCAATTGGTCGCGCACATCCAGCCGGTCGGCGGTGGCCACGCGCACGCCCTTGTCCTCCAGCACATAGGTGCGCCACTGCTTGCCGCCCTTGGTGATCTGGCCAAAGCCCGCGCTGCCGGCAGAGGCCATGTCCGGGATGTTGTTGGTGCGCGCGATGGGCAGGATGTCCACTTCGCTGCGCACCAGGCTCACCTCGCAGGCCACGCCATCTCGGCCAATGACCGACAGCAGCGCATCGTTGCTGGCGCGCGGCGCTGCCGCCAGCTCGGCCTGCTGGAACTGCTGCACGATGCCCACCACCATCCGGGCCGATGCGATGAGGCGGTCGTCCAGCAGCGTGCGCAGCTCGCGCTGCATGTTGGTGAACTGCCAGATCGCCACGCCGCTCCAGACCAGGCAAATGGTCAGGCTCAGGCCCAGCACCAGCCGAACCCGCAGGCTTTGCACCGGTCGTGCCGTCATGCCGCACCGCCGCAGTAGCGCGCGCCCAGCCGAAAGCCCAGGCCGCGCACGGTGTCGATCACATCGGCGCCCAGCTTCTTGCGCAGATGGTGCACGTGCACGTTCACGGTGTTGCTGCCCACGTCCTGGTCCAGGCCGTACAGGCTGTCATGCAGCTGCGCCGCGCTCAGCACGCGCCCGTGCGCCTGCAGCAGGGCCTGCAGCAAAGCCCACTCGCGGCGCGAGATATCTATCGCCACGCCGTTGCACGTGACTTCGCCGGTGGCCATGTTGACCTGGCAGTCGCCCAGCGCCAGCAGGTCGCTGGTGCGCCCGCCCGCGCGGCGCAGCAGGGCGCGCAGGCGCAGCACCAGCTCCTGCAGGTCGAAGGGTTTGGTCAGGTAGTCGTCGGAGCCGGTCTGAAAGCCGGCCACCTTGTCCTCGATGGTGCTGCGCGCGGTAAGGATCAGCACCGGCAGCGCCAACCCCTTGCCGCGCCACTGGCGCAGCAGGCTGACGCCGTCGCCATCGGGCAGGCCTAAGTCCAGCACGCAGGCATCGAACTGGCGACTAGTCATGTGGGCCTGCGCCTGCGCTACGCTGCCCGCGGTGTCGCTGGTGAAGCCGTGCAACTCCAGCCCGGCCTGGATGCCGCTGGCCACCAGTGCGTTGTCTTCGACGATCAGGATGTGCATGCGGCCCGCTTGGCAAAAGCCCGCATTCTAGGAACGGCGCGTTATCCCCACATTAACGGCGCACCCGCTGCGTCGGTATCATTGACTGTATAAACGCACAGTCTTTTGTATGCCGCAGCCCGGCCCTGCGCCCGCACCGCACCGCTTTTACTACCTGCACAACTTCCAGCGTGCGCTGGACTGGCTGCACACGCGCTATGGCGACCTGCTCGGTGTGGACGACCTGCAGTTCCTCACCGACTTTCGGCAACTGCCCCAGGCCGCACAGGCCCTGCTGGTGCGCATGGTGATGCGGCGCGGGCCGTGGTTTCGCGCGAGCAAGCTGGCCTATGACGAGATTCCCGACACGCGCGACGCCGCCGCGCCGCTGCTGGCGCGGGGCTGGCTGTGCGCCGATGCGCCTCTGGGTCTATCGGAGCTGTTCGCCTTGCACACCAAGCGCGAGCTGCTACAGATTTTGCAGGGCACTGCGCTGCACTCCACCATGCGCAAGGCCGAAATGCTGCAGGCCCTGGCCGACCGCGCTGACCTGCGGCAGCCCTACGCCGCGTGGCACCCGCACGCCGACGAGCCCGTTTGGCACGTGACGGTGGGCGCGCGCTGCGAGCGGCTGCGGCTCATGTTCTTCGGCAACCTGCACCAGAGCTGGGCGGAGTTCGTGCTGGCCGACCTGGGCGTGTTCCGCTACGAGGCCGTGCCGCTGGACGCTGCCTCGCGCGCCTTCCAGCATCAGGCCGATGTGGACACCTACCTTGCCCTCAGCGCCTGCCGCCAGGCGCTGGACGCGGAGGGCGCCGATGCCGCTGCGCTGCTGCAGGCCCTGGCCGCCGCGCACAGCGCCACGCCGTGGCTGGAGCAGCGCCGCGCGCGGGTCCTGCTGCGCGTGGGCCAGGCCTGCGAGCGCGCGCGCGACTGGCCGCTGGCCGCCCAGGCCTACGCCGCCAGCCGCGCCCCTGGTGCGCGCCACCGCCATATCCGCGTGCTGGAGCGCATGCAATGCTCCGATCAGGCTCTAGCCCTTGCCCATCAAGCGCTGGCTGCTCCTGAAAGTGAAGAAGAACACCAGCGCGTGGCGCGCATGCTGCCGCGCCTGCGCCGCAGCCTGGGGCAGGGCGGCGGGCCGCGCCGGCCCGCGCTGGCCCCGGCCGTGGCCGCTCTGCGCATGGACGTGGAACTGCCCGCGCCCACGCCACCCCAGTCGGTGGAGCACGCGCTGCGCGCGCACTGGCACTGCGCGGAGGCGCCGGTGTTTTATGTGGAGAACACGCTCGTCAACGCGCTGTTCGGCCTGCTGTGCTGGCCGGCCATCTTTGCACCCCTGCCCGGCGCGTTCTTCCACCCGTTCCAGAGCGGGCCGGCCGACCTGGCCGCGCCCGACTTCGTGGCGCGCCGCCAGGCCCTGTTCGACGCCTGCCTGGCCGAACTGCACGACGGCCGCTACCGCGCCACCATCCTGCAGCGCTTTGAAGAGAAGCACGGCACCCAGTCGCCCTTCGTGGCCTGGGGCGCGTTGAGCGCCGAGCTGCTGGCGCTGGCGCTGGACTGCATTCCGCCCGCGCACCTGGAGCGGCTGTTTGCCCGGCTGCTGCGCGACGTGCAGGCCAACCGCACCGGCCTGCCCGACCTGGTGCGCTTCTGGCCCGGCCGCCCGCCCGGGGCCGAGCGCTATGCGCTGGTGGAGGTGAAGGCCCCCGGCGACAAGCTGCAGGACAACCAGATCCGCTGGCTGGCGTATTGCGTGGCGCAGGGCATTCCGGTGCAGGTGTGCCACGTGCAGTGGTGCGGCCCGGCATGACGCCCGCCCCGCGCTCCCACGTCGTGGCCGTGCGCGCGCTGTGCGAGTTCACGGCCCGCACGGGCGACCTGGACCTGCGCTTCACCCCCGCCCCCAGCGCGCTCGAAGGCATGGAGGGCCACCGCGCGGTGCAGCAGCGCCGCGGCGCAGGCTACGAGGCCGAGGTGCCGCTGACCGGCACGTACGACCACCTGACGGTGCGCGGCCGCGCCGATGGCTGGAACGCGGCGCTGGGCCAGCTCGAAGAAATCAAGACCTACCGCGGCACGCTGGACAGCGTGCGCCCGCACCACCGCGCGCTGCACTGGGCCCAGGCCCAGGTGTACGGCCACCTGCTGTGCCAGGCGCGCGGGCTGGTGGGGCTCAAGCTTGCGCTGGTCTACGTGCACGCCACCACCCATGCCGAGACCGTGCTGGTGCAGGAACACACCGCCGCCGCGCTGCAGGCGTTCTTTGCCACGCAGTGCCAGCGCTATCTGGCCTGGGCGCACAGCGAGGCCGCGCACCGCCAGCAGCGCAACGCCGCCCTGGCGCGGCTGTGCTTTCCGCTGCCCGCGTTCCGCGCCGGGCAGCGCGAGCTGGCCGTGGCCGTGTACCGCACCGCACACCCCAACGCAGAGGGCACCAGCGCCCCCGCCGGGCGTTGCCTGCTGGCCCAGGCGCCCACCGGCATCGGCAAGACCCTGGGCACGCTGTTCCCGCTGCTCAAGGCGATGGCGCCCCCGGCTATGGCGCCCCCGGCGATGGCGCCCCCGGCGATCACCACGCAAGGGCAGGGCGGGCTGGCCCCGGCTGATGCCGCATCCGGCACCGCCGCCGATGCGGTGGCCAACGGGGACACGGAAACCATCAAAAAAGAGAGCGCGCCACGCTTGCCCAGCGGCCTGGACAAGCTGTTTTTCCTCACGGCCAAGGGCACGGGCCACGGCTTGGCGCTGCACGCGCTGGCCCAGTTGCAGGGCGCGCTGGCCCCGCACGCGCCCGGCACGCCGCTGCGCGTGCTGGACCTGCACGCGCGCGACACAACCTGCGAACACCCCGGCAGCGCCTGCCATGGCGATGCCTGCCCGCTGGCGCGCGGCTTCTTTGACCGGCTGCCCGCCGCCCGCGCCGCCGCCGTGCAGCAGCCCGCGCCTTGGGACGCCCCCTCCGTGCGCGGCGTGGCGCTGCAGCACGGCATCTGCCCCTACTACCTGTCGCAAGAGCTGGTGCGCTGGGCCGACGTGGTGGTGGCCGACTACCACTACTACTACGACAGCGCCGCCATGCTCTACGCCCTCACGCAGCAGCAGGGCTGGCGCGTGGCCGTGCTGGTGGATGAGGCCCACAACCTGCTGGAGCGCGCACGCAGCATGTACACCGCGCCGCTCTCGCCCTTCGAGCTGGCCGCCGCACGCCAGGCCGCCACCGGCCCCGTGAAGAAGGCACTCGACGCCCTGCACCGCCTGTGGAATGCGCTGAACAAGACCCTGGGCCAGGCCGCAGAAGACGCTGACACGCCGGGCCCACCCGGCGCACTGCACACCGGCACCACCGCACCGGCGCCCCCCATCGCCGCCACGCCCAGCTACCAGGCCCACGCCACCGTGCCGCCCGCGCTGCTAGGCGCGGTGCAGCGCGCCGTGGGCGCCATGGCAGAGGCCCAGGCCGACCAGCCCCTGCCGCCGGGCGACGCGGTGCTGGTGTTCTATTGGTCGCTGCTGCACTTCCAGGCCCTGGCCGAGCAGTTTGGCCCGCATGCGCTGTTCGACCTGCAGCGCGTCGCTGCCGCGCCCAGCAGCCGCAACGGCCGGGCCCGCGCACCCGCCACCACGCTGTGCATCCGCAACGTCATGCCCGCACCGCACCTGGCGGCGCGCCACGCGGCGGCGCAGGCCACGGTGCTGTTCTCGGGCACGCTCAGCCCGCCGCAGTTCTACCGCGACCTGCTGGGCCTGCCGCCCGACACCGCCTGGCTGGACGTGGCCGCCCCCTTTGCCGCCCACCAGCTGCAGGTGCGCGTGGCCCCGCACATCTCCACCCGCTGGCGCGACCGCGAGGCCTCGCTCGCCCCCATCGCCGATCTGGTGGCCGCGCAGTACGCGCGCCAGCCCGGCAACTACCTGTGCTTTGCCAGCAGCTTCGACTACCTGCAGCGCGTGGCCGCCACCCTGGCCCAGCGCCACCCGCAGGTGCCCCAATGGCAGCAAACGCGCGAGATGGACGACGCCAGCCGCGCCGCCTTCCTCGCCCGCTTCACCGAGGGCGGCCAGGGCGTGGGCCTGGCCGTGCTGGGCGGCGCCTTTGCCGAAGGCGTGGACCTGCCGGGCACCCGCCTCATCGGCGCCTTCATCGCCACGCTGGGCCTGCCGCAGGTGAACGCGGTGAACGACGCCATGCAATGTGCGCTGGACGAAGTGATGGGCCCTGGTCAGGGCTATGCCTGCACCTACCTCTACCCCGGCCTGCGCAAGGTGGTGCAGGCCGCCGGCCGCGTGATCCGCACCGAGCACGACCAGGGCGTGGTGGTATTGATGGACGACCGCTTTCAGCGTGCAGAGGTGCGCGCGTTGTTGCCACGGTGGTGGCGGGTGGGGTGAGGGGCTTGGTTCGGATGTGGGGCAGCACGCGTGCCCGTGATACCGAAAAGCGCTGGATGCTATGAATTTGGTAGCTGCTAGCGCTTATCTAAAGCGCCTTAGCGGCCTATTTAACTGATAGGCCGGCAGGATTTAATTCCCCGAATCGGCTTGAAGGGAAAGCTGATTTTTCAGTGAAATGCTCAGAAGGCGCTGAGCAAAGACCGCGCTTCAAAGGCTGTGGGGCAGCTTGCGGCCAAGAGCGGCCGTCCGCCGTGCAAAACCGAACGGCTCTTGGAGGCTGATTCCGGCCGCTCACCAACGTCCGCTCAGTTGAACCACGCGGCGTGCGGTGATAGGAGCGGGTCGTGCGTTAACTACGCCAAACCGCTGAAAAGGGGCAGCTTGTTCAGCCTTCAGTGCAGTCTCGCCTAGGCGACGGTCGGCGATTCTGCGTTGAGTGCGCGACGCCTTTCGCACGCCGTTTCCTAAAGCACCTGCTTATTGCCTTTAACCCTAGCTGCCGTCTTCTTCGCGACGGCGGAATTCACCGGCCGTGCAGGGGCTTCCGCGTGTAGACTTTGCCTCATAAAAGCCGGGGGGCTCAGCGAGAGGCTGATGCCAAGACTCTGGGTCAACAACTGACCAATTAGAGGGAGCCTGCATGGTCGGATCCGCAGAGAAGACAGCAAACCTTAAGACGTTCGTTCAATGGGCCGCAAAGCACATTACCGGCGACGAAAAAGGCGAGGCCCAGGTCTTCCTTGACCGCTTGTTCCAGGGGTTCGGATGGGAGGGCTTCAAGGAAGCCAACGCCTTCTGCGAACTCAGGGTGAAGAACACCAACGGTGGAACCTCCTTCGCCGATTTGGTCTGGAAGCCGGTCGTCGTCATCGAGATGAAGAAGCGTGGCACCGACCTGAACAAGCACTACAGCCAAGCCTTCACCTACTGGACCAGGCTAGTACCGAACCGACCTCGGTTCGCCATTCTCTGCAACTTCGACGAGTTCTGGATTTACGACTTCGAAACCCAACTAGACACCCCGGTCGACAAGGTTCTGCTCAAGGATCTCCCTACGAGGTTCGGCCCCCTGAACTTCATGTTCCCGGAGGACGTCAAGCCGATCTTTGGGAACCACCAGGAGACGGTCACCCGCAAGGCCGCAGACAAGCTCGCCGCTTGCTTCAACTCCCTGATCGCACGCAAGGTCGATCAGCCGCTGGCCCAGCGGTTCATCCTCCAGATGCTCATGGCGCTCTTTTCGGAAGACATTGGACTCCTGGACAAATACGTCGTCACCAGGCTTCTCGACGACTGCAAGACCCCACAGGACACTTATGACCTGCTCGGCGGCCTCTTCACCGCCATGAATACAAACGGCGTGAAGGGCGGCCGATTTAAGGGCGTTCCCTACTTCAACGGCGGCCTTTTCGCGCAGCCGGCCATGATCGAACTCACCGACACGGAGAAGTCTCTCCTCAGAACTGCATCCGACTTCGACTGGTCCAAGGTGCGCCCCGAAATCTTCGGGACCATCTTCGAGCACTCGCTCGGCAAAGAGCAGCGCCATGCGCAGGGCGCCCACTACACCAGCCCGGTCGACATCATGAAAGTCGTCGGCCCCACCATCGTGGCGCCATGGACCGAGCGCATCGAAACCACAAGCACCTTGGACGGCCTCAAGAAGCTCCTGGCCAGAATCGAGAGCTTCACGGTGCTCGACCCCGCCTGCGGCAGCGGTAATTTTCTCTACGTCGCCTACCGCGAGCTCAAGCGTCTGGAGGCCCGCATTTACGAGCGAATGGCGACCGAATACAAATCCGTCGATCCCAATCAGCGTCCCTTCGGTTTCGTCTCCGCGGCCAACTTCTACGGCATGGACGTCAACCCGTTCGCCGTCGATATTGCCAAGGCAACCATGATGCTGGCCCACAAGCTCGCCATCGACGAGCTTCACATCTCTGAGTCTGCGTTGCCACTAGACAACCTGGACGCCAACTTCAAGGTCGGCGATGCCCTGGTGCAGGCCGACGGCACTCGCACGGAGTGGTTCGAAACCGACGTCATCGTCGGCAACCCGCCATTCCTTGGCTCCAAGCTTGTCAAGCGAATGCTCGGCACCAGCTACGTCAACCGGCTGCGCAAGGCCTACCCGGAGGTCCCCGGCATGGCCGACTTCTGCGTCTACTGGTTCCGCCGTGCCAACGACAACCTCAAGCCCTGCACTTCGGCCGACCCTTTCGCTGGTCGCGCCGGCCTGGTCGGCACCCAGGCCGTCCGGAGCAATGCTTCCCGTCTCGGTGGCCTGGACCAGATCGTTGCCAGCGGCGCCATTATCGAAGCCGTGGAGAACCAGCCTTGGTCTGGCGAGGCCAACGTCAACGTCTCCATCGCCAACTGGATCAAGACCGAACAGGCAACATTGCTTCCCAAGACCCGGCGCCTTTGGTTCAAGGTCGATCCCGTCAAGGGAGCGAAAGCCAAGCCGCAAGCAGGAGACCAGAATCCGGCTGATTACGAGCTCGACATGAGGGAGGTGCCATTCATTAACTCGTCTCTGTCCGACCTGACCGACGTCACCGGCGCCAAAGCCCTGGCCATCAATGCCACGGCCGTGGTCGGACAGGGCCTCACGCCTGGGCACTCCGCGTTCGTGCTAACCGACGAAGAGCGCGGGACCCTGATGGCTGCCTCCAAGAAAAACGCCGACGTCATCCATCCCTACATGATTGGCGATGACGCCCTGTCCACAGGCAAACCCGCCAGGTGGCTTCTAGATTTCGAGCGCAAAACAATCGTTGAAGCCCAGGCCTACCCGGTGCCCCTCAAGCGCATCCAAGACCAGGTCCTGCCAGACCGCATGGAGAAGGCCAAAGCCTTGCCGGACAGAGATGAAGATGCCCAGGGTAACGACGATGGTGACGAGGACGAGGTCAAGAAAGGCCGTGCCCACCATCAAGCCTTTCTGGCAAAGTGGTGGCAACTTTCCTATGGTCGCCCCAAGCTCTCTGAGGCCGTCGCCAGCATCCCGCGCTACCTGGCCTGCTCACGGGTCACCAAGCGCCCCATATTCTTTTTCGTCGACTCCGCCATCAAGCCAGGCGACGCCATGCAGGTTTTCGCGCTCGCCGACGACTACAGCTTCGGGATCCTGCAGTCCGACGTCCACTGGCAGTGGTTCATCGCCAAGTGCGGCAAGCTCACTGAGCGCCCGCGATACAACGGCGACTCCGTGTTCCACACCTTCCCGTGGCCACAGGCTCCGACGGCGGCGATGGTCACCGCCATCGCCAATGCCGGCAAGGCGGTGCGCACGCTCCGAGCTGAGGCTGCTGAGAAACAAGGCATCGGCCTTAGGGCACTCTATCGGACGCTGGACTTGCCAGGGAAGAATCCTTTGCGCGAGGCCCATGAGGTGCTCAACGCGGCCGTCATGAAGGCCTACGGTTTCGCCGCCAAAAAGCCCATCCTCCAGCAGCTGCTCGACCTCAACCTAAAAGTCGCTGACAGGAGCGCCAAGGGGGAGCCCGTGCTCGGGCCTGGCGTGCCAAGTTCGTACAAGAATCCGTCGAACCTCATCTCAAGCGACTGCTTCAGCACTTGAGCTCAAGTCAATTTGCTCTGTTCGCTGCAGCGGACGCTTCGCCGACCACTGAACTTAGACGTTGAGCGGCAGCTTCGAGGCGCTGAGTCCGGCAAACTGAAGGACCGCAACCCGCCACATCGCTGACTTAGGCCAACAAGGTTCGAACGTCGGCAGTGGGTCGAAAGCCGCCGACAAAAAAAAGCCCATCGCGGATGCGATGGGCTTTTTGCTTCTGCAGCACCTGCGCCCGCAAGCGCCCGGTGCTCAGCACCTGGCAGGCATCACACCTTCCGCACCTTCACGGGCAAGCCCTGGCGCACCACGGCCCCCGACACCCAGTCGATCCACACGTTGTCCTTGGCGGGACGGGTGGGGTCGGCAAAGCCCAGCGTGTTCAGGTTCACGCCGTTGCCGTGCTGCGGGTTATGGGCCATGGGCTTGCCGTCCACGGTGTGGACGGCGGCGCCCAGCTGCTTGTGGCCGTAGCCGTATTCGATGGCCAGGGCGCCCTGGGCGATGCCGCTGCGCACCAGGGCCACGCCTTGCAGCTTGGCGCCGGGGGTGCTGACCTCGATGCGGTCGCCGTTAGTAATGCCCAGCTTGGCCGCGTCGTCCTTGTTCAGGCTGATGGGGTTGTGCGGGTGCACCTGGCGCAGGCGCGAGGCGGCGATCGACATGCTGCTCATCAGGTTGGACTTGTAGCTGCTCATGGTCAGCGGCCATTCCTGCTCGGTGAAGCGCTCGCGCATGCTGCTGCCGTCGGCAAAGCGGGTGGGGAACCAGGTGGGGCAGCCCACGTAGCGCTCGCCGGTCATGGAGTGGCGCATCTTGGCCAGGCCCTCGTGCCACAGCTGCACGGGGAACTTGTAGGCGGCCTTGATCTGCTCGCCCTTCCAGGCGTCTTCGATCTTGTCGAAGCGCCCGCCGCGGCTCATCACCATGGCCACGCGGCGCACTTCCTCGGGCTTGAGGCGCTTTTCCACTTCGGGCATCCAGCGGGTGACGCCGGTGAGGGCGATGTCGTCGTCGCTGGCTTCGGGCACGGGCTTGCCGGCCTGGTAGGCGATGTTGCACATGCCGCGCAGGTAGAAGTCTTCGGCGCTTTCCAGGTCGAGCGGCTCGCCGTCCTTGGTGCTCATCGCTCCCTTGCCAAAGCCGGGCAACTGCAGTTGCTTGGCCACGGCGAAGACGAAGCTCTCAAAGCTCACCGGCTTGCCGTCGGCGGTCTTGGCGGTGGCGGCCTCCACGGTGGGCCAGCGCACGGTGCTGCTCTTGGCGATCACGTCGGCCCAGGGGGCGCCGATGCCCCAGCTTTCGTACGTGACGGTGTCGGGCACGATGTAGTCGGCCAGGGCCGAGGTCTCGTTGATGAACGGATCGACCGAGACGAACAGCGGCAGCTTCTTCGGGTCCTTGAGGGCGCTGACCAGCGTGTTCTCAAAGCCGCAGATGGCGTACACCGGGTTGCTCATGTGGTTGATCCACGCCTTCACCGGGTAGGGGTAGCCCATGAGGCCGGCAGCCAGCATTTCGCTGGAGAGGCCCCCAGGCGCCGGGTACCACGGTGCCTTGGCCGGGTAGGGGTTCTGGCCGGCTTCTTTCTTGCGCTTGAATTCGCTGGTCTTTTCGTACGGAAAGCGCGTGCGCGACAGCGCCACGCCCGTGGCTTTGACCGCGCCCTCGAACTGCGCAAAGTTGTAGCGCGGGCCGGGGCCGAAGGGGCCGAACGGGCCGGCGTCCAGCACCCAGCCGCCCTTGACGTTCAGGTTGCCGATCAGGTTGTTGAGCATGGCGATGGCGTAGGCGGTGTAGAAGCCCGAGCCGCTCATGGTGCCGCCGTGCGAGTTGGCCACGGCCTGCTTGCCATGGCTGGTGAATTCGCGCGCCAGGTCTTCGATGTCTTTAACCGGCACGCCGCACAGGTCGGAGTATTCCTGCAGCGTCTTGCGGCGCGCTTCCTCGCGCAGCTTGACGAACGAGGTGCACACGGCGATCGGCGCGGGCTCCTCGGTGGCGCCCGCGGCCTTCAGGGGCGTGAATTCGCGTTCCACCACCAGCTCGGCCGGCTCGGCCACGGTGTGGGGCACCAGCTTGAAGCCGCCGTTGCCGTCGGCCACCTGCACCACGTACACGTCTTCGGCGGGGGTTTTCTCGTCCACCGGCTCGGGCATGGGCAGGCCCAGGTCGGCGCCGCGCAGGAACTGGCCGTAGCGCGGGTGCTTGGGGTCGTTGATGAGCAGGTGGGTGGCGTTGCTCCAGCTGGCCTCACCGGCGGCGGCCATGGCGGCCGGGCCGGGCTGGGTGAGGTACTTGGCGTCGTAGCGCTCGTTGTCGATGATCCAGCGGATCAGCGCCATGGCCAGCGCCAGGTCGGTGGCGGGCTTGATGGGCAGCCAGCGGTTGTTGTCGCCCGCCGCGTGGCTGGACGACATGGGCAGCACGGGCGACACCACCACGTAGCGGTAGGTGTTGTCGTCGCGCGAGCGGGCCTCGGCCAGCTCGCGGCCCTGGCGTTGGAAGGGGTTGCCCGCCTGTGCGGGTGCCGTGCCCAGAAACAGGCCGAAGCGCGAGTTCTTCCAGTCGGGCTTGCCGTGCGGCATGCCGGGGATGTTGCCCAAGGCGGCAGCGGTGCCCACGCGGTAGGTCTGGCCGCAGTAGGCGCCATGGTTGGCCACATTCACCGTGCCGAAGGACTGGCGCGCAAAGCGGTTGATGAGCGGCGTGCGGCCTTCGTTCGAGGCGTCGGTCACCAGCAACTGGTTGGCCTTGGGGCCGTACTCGGGGTTCTCGGGGTCGATCAGCGTTTGCACGTCGCGGATGGCGGCCAGGCCGTCCACGTGGCCTTCGCCGAACAGGTCGCCGCCCTCGCAGATTTCCTTGACCAGCTGTTCCAGCGAGATGCTCTTCCACTGGCCGGAGCCGCGCGGGCCCACGCGCTTGAGCGGTGTGAGCACGCGGTGGGCCGCGGTCTGGTGCTCCAGCATGGCGGAGCCACGTGCGCAGCTGGTGGCGCGGCCTTCCAGGCCGTTGTCGCCGCCCAGCATGGCGTACACCTCGCGCACGGGCGTTTCCATGGGTGCGTGGTGCGTGGTGGCCAGCGGGTGGTAGGGGTTGCCGGCGATGCGGATGATTTTGTTGTGCGCGGTGTCCACGCGCACGCGCACGCCGCACTGCGTCCAGCAGCCCAGGCAGCTGCTGGGGCTGACCACCTGGCCCGGCTGGGTAGTGAGCTGGCCGGTCACGGGGTCGATGCGGAACTCGGGCGTGAGCGAATTGCCACGCGTGGCGCTCTTGGTGGCGGTGCCCGAGGTGCCATGGATCAGGCCTTTGGCGCCCTTGGCCACGGTCTCACCATAGCCCGCCGCAAAGGCGGCCAAGCCACCGGCCACGGCACCACCGCGCAGCAACATGCGGCGGCGGTTGGTGTCAGGGGTGTTCTCGGTGTCGGGGGAGGGAAGCGATTTCTTGTCCGTCATGGTCTGCACTTTCACGTGCAGCGCCAGCACGTATCAACCCAAGTTTGATAGCTGCTAGCGCTTGCTGGTATTGGGTTAGAAGCCTATTTGCCTATGAATTTCAAGCAGCGCGGGCTGCGGGCGCGCTGCGGGCCGGGAACAGCTCCAGCGCCCAGCTCGCCAGCCCGACCAGTGCCACGCACAGGCCTGCCACGCCCACCATGCCCAGCAGCCCGTCGCCGCCCAGGGGCATGTGGTACAGGTACAGGCCCGCGCCGAACTTGGGCACGCCCTGCACACCCATGAACAGCGCCCAGCGGAAGGCCCAGGCGGCGGCGGCCAGCCCCAGGCCCAGCACCAGGGTATAGCCCTTGGCCTGCAGGCGGTGGCGGCCGCGCAGCAGCGCCCCCAACACGGCGGCACCGCCGATGGCCGAGCCGATCATCGTCAGGCGCCACACGGGGAAGTCGTTCCACAGGCGCAGCGCGGCGTTGAACGAGGGGCTGTCGCCGCCCAAGCCGCTCGCGGCCCAGGCCAGCGCCACCACCAGCAGCGCGCCGGCCAGCGCCAGGCCCATGGCGCGCAGCGTTTGCAGCGCTTCAGCGCCGGGGCGCAGCGCGGCGGGCAGGAAGCGCTCCAGCACGAAGGCCGCGCCCACGGTGGCCAGCCAGCCGGTCAGTGCCAGGTTGACGGGCACCCACAGGGTGTTCCACAGCGGGCGCGAGCGCACCACCATCATCTCGGCGCCGGTATAGACCGAAATGGTGAGCGCCGAGAGCACGAGCAGCGGCGCCAGCAGGCGCATCCAGCCGGTCTTGCCCAGCCACCAGGCGGCGCACATGGCCACGCTGAGCGTGACAAACACGGGCAGCAGCAGCGCGCCGACCGACATCCACGACCAGGGCGTGAAGTGCACATAGAAGTGCCAGAAGCGCGCGGGCTGGTGCAGGTCGGCCAGCAGCGACACGGGGGCGGCGATGGCGCTGACGGCCAGCGTCAGCACGGCCACAGGCAGCAGGCGCTGCAGCGTGCCGCCGTCTTTGCCCCAGGCGCACAGCGCGGCCAGGATGGCGGCGCCGGTGGCCACGCCAACCAGGAAGAAGTACTGCACGGCCCAGGGCAGCCAGGCCGCCTCGTAGTGCGGGGTCAGGAGTTCGATGATTTGCATGGTGCGCTCCTTGGGGTTCAGTGGTCGGACAGCAGACGCACGCTGGCCTGGCCGTCCACGCCGTTGACGAACGCATCGGGCAGGCCGATGTAGTACACGCGCGGCGCCGTGTTCATGCCGGGCTTGAGCACCTTGAGGTCTTCCTTGTGTTCGGCCATGCGGCGGTTGATCTCGCTGCCCTGGTCGTTCAGGTCGCCGATGACGCGCGCGCCGCCCACGCAGCTCTCCACGCAGGCGGGCAGCAGGCCGGCCTCCAGGCGGTGCTCGCAGAAGGTGCACTTGTCGGCGGTCTGCGTCTCGTGGTTGATGAAGCGCGCGTCGTACGGGCAGGCCTGCACGCAGTAGCCGCAGCCCACGCAGCGCTCGTTGTCCACCAGCACGATGCCGTCGGTGCGCTGGAAGGTGGCCTGCACCGGGCACACGGGCACGCAGGGCGGCTCCTCGCAGTGGTTGCACAGGCGCGGCAGGCTGACCATGGCGGGCGCGCTGCCGTCGTCCTTGTTGATCTCGTACTGCAGCACCGTGGTGCGGAACTGGCCGATGGGCGGCTGGTTCTCCACCGAGCAGCTCACCGTGCAGGCCTGGCAGCCGATGCACTTGCGCAAATCCACCAGCATGCCAAAGCGCTTGCCCTCCATGCCGGGGCGGCGCGGCGGCTGAAAGCCCGCCATGGCCGGTGTGGCCGCACACGCAAAACCAAAGGCGGTCGCCAGGCCCACCAGTTCCTGCAAGAAAGTGCGTTTACCCGCCTGCACCACGGCAGCGGGGCTTGAAGGAGGAAGGGATCTGGACATGGCTCAGGGAATTTGTTGTTGGATATTTGATTATTGATTTAACTCCATATTTTTAATTGACGGAAATCAATTGAAATATCAATTTAAATCTTATTATTTTAAATAAACCTTTAATATTAAATAACAAACATTAAGCGAATGTTAAAAAATCCCGAGCATTAAATACAACATCGCTACCTCACTCCCTCAATGAAAATCCCTATACCCATAGAAAATAGCCTGCTCCGTCCCATAGCGATGCGATGAAGCCGGCCAGCCCCCTGGGGGGCTGCGCCCGCAGAGACCGGGCAACGGTCAATGCCCTGGGTTGCAGCAAACGGCCAACAAACGGCCGGCGTGGTGCCAAGGCCCGACAACGACACGGCGCAGCGCGCTGTGTGCACGGCGCCGCCGGGGCAGAGCGCCCCGCACACCACTGGCGATGGCACGGGTGCACCCAGGGGGAGGCCATGGGCTCGCATTCTTGAGACAATACAAACCCCACCCCACAGGGCAGTCGCACAATGGGCGCTTCGCGTCCCGGTGCACGCTCTTTGAAGAATGGAACCCCCCGCATGCTTCCCCAGCAGATGAACCGCAGCAGCGACGTGCTCATCGTCGGCGCCGGCCCCGCCGGTCTGTCCCTGTCCATCGCACTGGCCCAGGCCGGCCTCCGCTCCACCCTGGTGGAGCAGCAGCCCGAAGAGGCGCTGGCTGCCCCTGCGCCCGACGGGCGTGAAATCGCACTCACCCATCCCAGTGTGGCCACGCTGCAGCGCCTGGGCAGCTGGCAGCGCCTGGCCGAGCACGAGGTCGGCCTGCTGCGCGAAGCCCAGGTGCACGACGGCCCCGTGGGCCAACGCAGTGCCATGCAGTTGCACGCGGGCGGCACGGGAGTGCAGCACCTGGGGTGGATCGTGCCCAACCATGCACTACGCCGCACGGCCTACGAAGTGGCCGCGCGCACCGCGGGCGTGCAGATCGTCAGCAGCGCCAAAGTCACGCGCGTGGCCGTGAGCGCCACCCACGCCGCACTGGAATACACCGACGCCGCTGGCGACGCCCAGCAACTGGAGGCACCGCTGGTGGTAGCTGCCGACAGCCGCTTTTCCGCCACGCGCCGCCAGCTCGGCATCGGCGCCGCCATGACCGACTTCGGCCGCACGGTCATCGTCTGCCGCATGCGCCACGAGCTGCCGCACCACGAGACGGCGCACGAGTGCTTTGGCTATGACCGCACGCTGGCCATCCTGCCGCTGCCCAACGACTGGATCGACGGCACACCCATGTGCTCGGCCGTGGTCACGGCCAGCGCCGAACAGGCCCAGGCCCTGCTGGCGCTGCCACCCGAGGAATTCACTGCGCGCGTGCAGGCGCAGTTCCAGAACCGCCTGGGGCAGATGCACCTGGTGGGCGAGCGCCACGCCTACCCGCTGGTGGCCGTGTACGCGCACCGCTTCGCCGGGGCGCGCTGCGCGCTGCTGGGCGACGCCGCCGTGGGCATGCATCCAGTCACGGCGCACGGCTACAACCTGGGCCTGTCGGGTGTGGAGAGCTTGACGCAGGCGCTGGTTGCGGCCCAGGCCGACGGCGCTGACCTGGGCGCAGCCAGCGTGCTGCAGCGCTACGCCAGCGCCCACCACCGCCACGCCTGGCCGCTGTTCCAGGGCACCAACGCCATCGTGCGCCTGTACACCGACGACCGGCCCCTGCCCAAGCTGCTGCGCCAGGCCATCCTGGCGGGCTCCAGCCGCCTGCCGCCGCTGAAGGCCGCCATCGTCAGCCAGCTCACCGGGCGGCGCCCGGCGTGGCCCACCGTTGCACCATAGCGAGGGCCGAGGCATGGATCTCCTGTTCGATCAGCTCTCCCGCTGCGTCACGCAAGCCCGCACCACCGAAGAGCTGACCCGGCCGCTGCTGGAGCTGCTGGAGGCCGTGACCGGGATGGAGTCGACCTACCTGACGGTGATCGACCTGGAGCACGGTGTGCAGCGCGTCCTGTACGCGCGCAACACGCACCGGATGTGCATTCCCGAAGGCCTGGCCGTGCCCTGGGGCGACACGCTGTGCAAGCGCGCGCTCGACGAAGGGCGCCCCTTCACCGCCGACGTGGGCGCCTGCTGGGGCGACTCGCAGGCCGCGGCCGCGCTGGGTATCCAGACCTACATCAGCACCCCCGTGCGCATGACGGACGGGGCGCTCTACGGCACGCTGTGCGCCGCCAGCGCACAGCAGCACCCGCTGGCCGAGGCCGTGCCCAAGGCGCTGGCGCTGTTTGCCTACCTCATCGGCCACCAGGTGGAGCGCGAACGGCTGGTGCAGCAGCTGGTGGACGCCAACGCCCAATTGGCCACCTACGCCCACACCGACCAGCTCACCGGACTGCCCAACCGCCGGGCACTGCGCGAAGTGCTGCAGCGTCAGCTGGCACAGGGCCAGCGCCAGGGCACGTTCGTGCTCGTGGCCTTCATCGACCTGGATGGCTTCAAGGCCATCAACGACACCCATGGCCACGACGCGGGCGACCATTTCCTGGCCGAGATCGCCGCACGCCTGCGCGAAACGCTGCGCCAGCAGGACTTCGCGGCGCGCCACGGCGGTGACGAGTTCGTGGTGATCGGCCCAGGCCCGGCTGCCGGCACCCCCATGGAGCCCGCGTGCCAGGCCTTCGGCCAGCGCCTGGCCGAGGCCACGCGCGGCCACTTTGCCTGGCCGGGTTTCGCCATCGACTACCCCGGCGCCAGCGTTGGCGTGATCGCCGCCCAGGGCCTGGACGCGGATGAGGCGCTGCGCCAGGCCGACCAGGCCATGTACGCCGTCAAGCAGGCGCGCTGCGCGCGCGCCGTGCCGGAATAATCCTGCCCCCCGCGCTTTTTCCATGCCCGCTGCCACGCCCCGCGTGCTGTCCGTCATTCCGCCGATGACGCAGCTCAACACGCCCTACCCCTCCACCGCCTACCTCACGGGCTTCCTGCGCTCGCGCGGCGTGGCCGCCTTCCAGGAGGACCTGGCGATCGCGCTGGTGCTGCGGCTGCTCTCGCGCGACGGGCTGGCACGCACCGGGGAACGCGCGCAGGCGCTGCCAGAAAGACGGCGCAGCCCCGCCGTGCAGTCGTTCCTCGCGCAGCAGGACCGCTACCTGGCCACCATCGGCCCGGTGATCGCCTTCCTGCAGGGGCGCGACGGCACGCTGGCCCACCGCATCGCGGGCCGCGCCTGGCTGCCCGAGGGGCCGCGTTTTGCCGCCCTGGACGTGTACGAGGACGACGGCAGCGGCGACCCGCTGGGCTGGGCCTTTGGCGCCCTGGGCCTGGCGGACAAGGCCAAGCACCTGGCAACGCTGTACCTCAACGACCTGGCCGACGTACTGCGCGATGCGGTGGACGCGCGCTTCGAGTTCGTGCGCTACGCCGAGCAGCTGGCCGGCAGCCAGCCCACGTTCGACCCGCTGGCCGATGCGCTGGCCCAGCCGCCCACGCTGGTGGATGAAGCCCTGGCCGCGCTCACGCACGAGGCCGTGGCGCGCCATGCGCCCGACGTGGTGCTGCTCTCGGTGCCCTTTCCTGGCTCGGTCTACGGGGCCTTCCGCATCGCGCAGGCCATCAAGGCACAGCACCCGCACATCGTCACCGTGCTCGGCGGCGGCTTCGTGAACACCGAGCTGCGCGAACTCAGCGACCCGCGCGTGTTCGACTTCTTCGACTACGTGACGCTGGACGCGGGCGAGCGGCCCTTGCTCGCGCTGCTGGAGCACCTGCGCGGCGCGCGTAGCCGCCAGCGGCTGGTACGCACCTTCGTACGCGAGGGCAGCAACGCTGGTGGAGAAGTGCGCTACGTAAACCTGATGGAAGCCGACGTGGCCTTCGCCGAAGTCGGCACGCCGACATGGGACGGCCTGCCGCTGCAAAGCTACCTGTCGCTGCTGGACATGCTCAACCCCATGCACCGCCTGTGGAGCGACGGGCGCTGGAACAAGCTCACCGTGGCGCATGGCTGCTACTGGAAGAAGTGCAGCTTCTGCGACGTGAACCTGGACTACATCGGCCGCTACGAGGGCGCCAGCGCCCAGGTGCTGGCTGACCGCATCGAGGCCATCGTGGCCGAGACCGGGCAGACGGGCTTTCACTTCGTCGATGAAGCCGCGCCGCCGAAGGCGCTCAAAGCCCTGGCCACCGAGCTCATCGCGCGCGGCACCGGCATCAGCTGGTGGGGCAATGTGCGCTTTGAGAAAACCTTCACGCCCGATCTGGCCGAGTTGCTGGCCGACAGCGGCTGCATCGCCATCTCGGGCGGGTTGGAGGTGGCCTCGGATCGGCTGCTGGCGCTGATGAAAAAGGGCGTCTCGGTAGAGCAGGTGGCCCGTGTGACCCGCGCCTTCAGCGACGCCGGCATCCTGGTGCACGCCTACCTGATGTACGGCTTTCCCACGCAGACCGTGCAGGACACGGTGGACGCGCTGGAATACGTGCGCCAGCTGTTCGAGAACGGCTGCATCCAGAGCGGCTTCTTCCACCGCTTTGCCTGCACCGTGCATTCGCCCGTGGGACAGAACCCCGAGGAATACGGCGTGACCCTGGCCCCGCTGCCGCCGGGCGGTTTTGCCAAGAACGATGTGGCGTTCATCGACCCCACGGGGGTGGACCACGACGCGCTGGGCGCCGGGCTGAAGAAGGCCATCTACAACTACATGCACGGCATCGGGCTGGAGCAGGACGTGCGCATGTGGTTCCCCTTCCACGTGCCCAAGACCACGGTGCGGCCAGGCCGCATCGCGCGCGCCCTGGCGGCGCGTTAGCTATTGTTTTAATAGCTTGTCGCGCTTTCCCCACAATGCTTTGCGCTCACCGCGCGTACACTAGGCGCCCGGTATTTCTGAGCAACGAGGTGTCCTATGTGGTGGCAGCAGCAACGTTTTTCGGCACAAGGGCGCTGGCAGGCCATTGCAGAGCAGGCAGCCGTGGTCGAAGTGGATGTCCAAGGCGTGGTGCGCGAAGTGAACGCGCGTTTTTGTGACCTGCTGGGGTACCAGCGTGCCGAATTGATCGGCCAGCCCCAAACGATTTTCTATCCGCCGGAATACGTTGCCAGCCCTGCCTTTCAGGCCAATTGGCGGCGCCTGTGCGGCGGCGAATTCGTGCAAGGCATGGCGCAGCGCCGCTGCAAAAACGGCACCGTGGTCTGGGTGCAGGGCATGTTCTACCCCGTGCGCGATGCCCACGGCCGGGTGGAGCGCATCGTGGGGCTGGTTTACGACGTGACCGCCACGCAGGAGCAGACGCAGCGCGCCCATGCCATCCTGGAGGCCATCGAACGCTCCATGGCAGTGATCGAGTTCGACCTGCAAGGCCATGTGCTGCGCGCCAACGACAACTTTCTGCACACCATGGGCTACACCCGCCAGAACCTGGTGGGCCAGCACCACCGCATCTTGTGCCCGCCCGCATTCGCGCAAAGCAGCGACTACCCACGCTTTTGGGACGATTTGCGCGCGGGCGTGTATTCCAAGGGCAAGATCGAGCGCGTCGATGCGAGGGGGCGCACGGTGTGGCTGGAGGCAACGTACAACCCGGTGCTCGACCCTGACGGCGTGGTGAGCCACATCGTCAAGTTCGCCACCGACATCACCGCGCGTGTGCAGCAGGCGCAGGCGCGCGAGCAGGGCGTGAACACGGCGTTTGCCGTGGCGCAGGAGACGCAGCAGCTCTCCGAAGAAGGCACGCAAACCATCGTCGACGCCACGGCGCGCATCCAGTCGATCGCCCAGCTGTTCGAGGACACCGCAGCCCGCGTGCACGAACTCGGGCGCAAGACCGAGAGCATCGCCGCCAGCGTGCAGGGCATACGCCGCGTGGCCGACCAGACCAACCTGCTGGCCCTCAACGCGGCGGTGGAGGCCGCGCGCGCCGGCGTGGCCGGGCGCGGCTTTGCCGTGGTGGCCGAGGAGGTGCGCAAACTCGCCGGCGACAGCCGCACCGCCACCAACGACATCCACCAGACCATCCAGGCCGTGCTGCAGGAGATGCGGGCCATGATCGACCACATCCAGGGCGGTGTGGCGGCGGTGGAGCAGGGCGCCCAGCTGTCACGCCAGGCGCGCGACGCCATCGAGCGCATCCGCGAGGACGCGCACAAGGTGGTTGACGTGGTGCAGGAGCTGCACGCGCTCGAGACCGGCAAGCCGGGGCGCTGAGGGCCTGGCAAACCTGGGCCCCGTGACGGCAGAAAACGGCCCCGCCACGCTCGGCAGGCCGGCGGCGATGGGCCCGTCTGGCCCCCCCTGGGTGATAGCGCACACCGGCACACTCCTGATTTGATAGCTGTTTGCGCTTGCTACACAAGCGCCAGAGGCCCATCTAACCTCTAAAATCAGCGCTTTCACACAAGGAGAGCCCCATGGCCCTTTTGCAATGGAATGAGCGCCCGGCGCAGGTGCTGCAGGGTGGCGGCGTGATCGGACCGGATGAGCGGCTGCCCTGGGCGCAGACCGGGCTGATGGGCATACAGCACGTCATCGCCATGTTCGGCTCCACGGTGCTGGCGCCCATCCTCATGGGGTTCGACCCCAACCTGGCCGTTTTCATGAGCGGCATCGGCACGCTGATCTTCTTCCTCATCACCGGTGGCAAGGTACCCAGCTACCTGGGGTCGTCGTTCGCCTTCATCGGCGTGGTGATCGCCGCCACGGCCTACGCGGGCAAGGGGCCGAACGCCAACATCGGCGTGGCGCTGGGCGGCATCATCGCCTGCGGCGCGGTATACACCGCCGTGGGCCTGGTGGTGCAGGCCGTGGGCACGGGCTGGATTGAGCGCTTCATGCCCCCCGTGGTCACGGGCGCGGTGGTGGCGGTGATCGGACTGAACCTGGCGGCCATCCCCGTGAAGAACATGGCCGCCAACAACTTCGAGAGCTGGATGCAGGCGCTCACCTTCGTCTGCGTGGCGCTGGTGGCCGTGTTCACCAAGGGCATGGTGCAGCGCCTGCTGATCCTGGTCGGGCTGATCGTGGCCAGCATCGCCTACGCCGTGCTGACCAACGGGCTGGGCCTGGGCAAGCCGATCGACGTGTCGGGCATCGCCGCAGCGCCCTGGTTCGGCCTGCCGCAGTTTCACGCGCCCGTGTTCAGCGCGCCGGCCATGCTGCTGATCGTGCCGGTGGTCATCATCCTGGTGGCCGAGAACCTGGGCCACATCAAGGCCGTGACAGCCATGACCGGCAAGAACCTGGACCAGTACATGGGCCGGGCCTTCATCGGCGACGGCGTGGCCACCATGGTCAGCGGCGCGGCCGGCGGCACGGGCGTGACCACCTATGCCGAAAACATCGGCGTGATGGCGGCCACGCGCATCTACTCCACCGCAGTGTTCCTGGTGGCGGCGCTGATTGCCGTGCTGCTGGGCTTTTCTCCCAAGTTCGGCGCGCTGATCCAGGCCATTCCGCTGCCGGTGATGGGCGGGGTCTCCATCGTCGTGTTCGGCCTGATCGCCATCGCCGGCGCCAAGATCTGGGTGGACAACCGCGTGGACTTCTCGCAGAACACCAACCTGATCGTCGCCGCCATCACCATCATCCTGGGCACGGGCGAGTTCACGCTGAAGTTCGGTGACTTCGCCCTCGGCGGCATCGGCACCGCCACCTTCGGCGCCATCCTGCTGCACGCACTGCTGCGGCGCGCCCCATAACCCGCTGGATTACGTGGGCCTGACGTGTGAGTCCGGCCATCGGGATTTCAGGGTTTACCCCTAACCTTGCGCGCCGCGCGCGTTACCATCGCGCGGCGCGGGCCGGGCCCGCAGCCGCCCTTCGTTTGAAGGGTGGCTTTTTTTCATCGTGACTGGAGATGCTTCCCATGGCCTTGGCTGAGCGCGTGCGCCACGCAGACTTTCTTTCCCGCAGCATGACGGCCGAGCAGGCCGCGCAGCACGTGGCGCACGGCGCCACCGTGGGCCTGAGCGGTTTCACCGGCGCGGGCTACCCCAAGGCGCTGCCCCAGGCCATCGCGGCGCACGCGCAGAGCGAGCACAAGGCCGGGCGGCCCTACCGCATCAACGTGTGGACCGGCGCCTCCACGGCGCCCGAGGTCGATGGCCTGCTGGCCGCGGCCGACGCGATGGCGCAGCGCCTGCCCTTCAACTCCGACGCCATGGCGCGCAAGAAGATCAATGCGGGCGAGATCGATTACATCGACATGCACCTGTCGCACGTGGCGCAGCACGCGTGGTTCGGCTTCCTCGGGCGCCTGGACGTGGCCATCATCGAGATCGTCGGCGTCACGGCCGACGGGCTCTTGATTCCCTCCACCGCCGTGGGCAACAACAAGACCTGGCTGGAGATTGCCGACAAGGTGATCCTGGAGGTCAACACCAAGCTGCCGCTGCGCCTGGAAGGCATGCACGACATCTACTACGGCACCGCCCTGCCGCCGCGGCGCGTGCCCATCAGCCTGACGCATGCCGACAACCGCATCGGCGAGCCCTACCTGCAGGTGGACCCGCGCAAGGTGGTGGCCGTGGTGGAGACGCACAGCGGCGACCGCGACAACGTGTTCTCGCAGCCCGACGCCAACTCGCAGCGCATCGCCGAGTACATCATCGACTTCCTGGCGCACGAGATGAAGCACGGCCGCCTGCCGCAGCAGATGCTGCCCATCCAGTCGGGCGTGGGCAACGTGGCCAATGCCGTGCTGGCAGGGCTGCTGCACGGCCCGTTCGACAACCTGCTGGGCTTCACCGAGGTGCTGCAGGACGGCATGCTGGACCTGCTGCGCGCCGGCAAGATGAAGCGCGCCTCGGCCACAGCCATCTCGCTGTCGCGCAGCGCCTATGAAGATTTCGAGAAGAACATCGACTTCTACCGCGAGCGCATCATCCTGCGCCCGCAGGAGATCAGCAACCACCCCGAGCTGGTGCGCCGCCTGGGGATCATCGCCATGAACTCGATGATCGAGGCCGACATCTACGGCAACGTCAACTCCACCCACCTCATGGGGTCGAGCATGATGAACGGCATCGGCGGCTCGGGCGACTTCGCACGCAACGGCTACCTGTCGTTCTTCGTCACGCCCTCGGTGGCCAAGGACGGCAAGATCAGCTGCATCGTGCCCATGTGCTCGCACGTGGACCACACCGAGCACGACACGCAGATCATCGTCACCGAGCAGGGCCTGGCCGATTTGCGCGGGCTGTCACCACGCCAGCGTGCGCAGGCCATCATTGACCACTGCGCCCACCCGGACTACCGCCCCATGCTGCAAGATTATTTTGATCGCGCACGCCAGCAAGGCGCGCAGCACACGCCGCACCTGCTGGGCGAGGCGCTGAGCTGGCACCAGCGCTGCCTGGACACAGGCGACATGCGCAAATAAGAAGGGAAAAGGCTGCCAGCCCTTTGGGGAAAAGCGCTGGCAGCTATCAAAGAAGAAGCGCGCTAGACGAAGCGCCCCGCGCTGCCCAGCACCCCCAGATCAAGGTAGCGCGAGCCGACGAACGGCGTCTGGCCGCTGTAGTCCACCATGAAACCGCCCAGGTTCAGATTACGGATGGCGGCCAGCGCGGCGTTCAGGCGCACCTGCAACGGGTCGCGCCCGGTGCGCTCCAGCCCCTCGGCCAGCACGCGCGTGTTCACGTAGGCCTCCAGGCTGCCCGGGGTGAATTCCTGGTGCCCCTGCGCGCGCATGGCGGACTGGTAGTCGCGCACCAGTTGCAGCTTGGCGCGGTGCGGGTCGGGCACAACCATCGACAGCGCAATGCCGCTGCCGTCCTCGCCCAGCTGGCGCAGGCTGTCACTGGGCAGCGTCGGGCTCAGGCCGGTGAGCAGCACCCCCGGCGCGCTCTTGCGCAGGCCACGCACCAGCCCCACCGACACCGTGCCCGCCGTGGCCAGCAGCACCGCCGCGGGGCGGGCAGCGGCCACCTGGGCCACAGCGCCCGCCAGGTTCTTGCCGTCGGTGGCCACGGCCACTTGCAGCGCCGGCTTCTGCCCCTGTGCGGCCAGGGAACGCGTGGCGTCGTCCAGCATTTCGCGGCCGTAGGCGTTGTCCTGGTAAACCACGGCGATGCCCTTGAGGCCCATGCCGGTCAGGCGCTGCACCAGGCGCACGATCTCGTCGGTGTAGCTCGCGCGCACGTGGAACACGTTGCGCGTGCCCTTGCGCAGCGACATCGCGCCCGACAGCGGCGCCACGTAGGGAATGCCGGACTCCTCCACCAGCGGCAGGATGGCCTGGTTGTTCGGCGTACCAAAGCACGACAGCAGCGCGAACACCTGGCCTTGCGCGAGCATCTGCCGCACGTTGGCGGCGGTGCGCTCGGGCTCGTACGCGTCGTCCATCATCAGCAGCTGCAGTGCGCGGCCATGGATACCGCCGCGCGCGTTGATCTGGGCCATGGCGGCCTCGGTGCCGCGCTGGATGTCGAGGCCGGAGCTGGCCAGGGGCCCGGTGGTGGCAGCGGAGCAACCGATGGTGAGGGTCTTGGCGGTCAGGCCGGCCTCCTGGGCCAGGGCCTGGCGGACGAAGGCGGGTGCGGCAAGGGCGGCAAGGGATACGAACTGGCGGCGATGCATGGACAGGACAATCACAAAAACAGGCAGAAAGGGCCTGGCGCGCTGTCGCCTGCGCAACAGCGGGCGGCCCCTGGCGGCCAATAATGGCCACACAAGCGCGCGATTCTAGGAAGCCCCTATTACGCGAAACTGTCCCTCGCAAAAGACCCGGAGACCCTATGGCCATTTGGACCGAACCCCTCACCCTCGACAAACTCAACGCCTGGAACCAGGGCTGCGCGGTATCGCACCTGGGCATCGAATTCACCGAGATCGGCGACGATTTCCTGCGCGCGCGCGTGCCCGTGGACGCGCGCACCAAGCAGCCCTACGGCCTGCTGCACGGCGGCGTGAGCGTGGTGCTGGCCGAAACGCTGGGGTCGGTCGGCGCCGCCTGCGCCTGCCCCGCAGGCCACCGCGCCGTGGGCCTGGACATCAACGCCAACCACCTGCGCGCGGCCACACAAGGCTGGGTCACTGGCACGGCGCGGCCGGTACACATCGGCAAGACCACGCATGTGTGGCAGATCGACATGGTCAACGAGGCCGGCGAACTGACCTGCGTGTCACGCATCACCATGGCGATCCTGAGACCAACCGCCTGAGCGACTTCGTCGCTTCCCCCTTCTCTCTACGCGCTGCGCGCTACGGGAAGGGGGACGACGCCAGCGCGGCGGGGCGGCCCTTGCGCGGCGTCTGCTGGGCTGGGGCGCGCCGGTTTCAAGCCCAATGTGCTCCTGGCCCTTGTCTGGTAAGCGCTGGCAGCTATTCATTCAGTAGCATCCTGGCGGGCCAGGCGTTCGCTTTTCCAGTACACGTCGTCGCCGCCCTCCATGCGGTTGAGCACGCGCGCCAGCACGAACAGCAGGTCCGACAGGCGGTTGAGGTACTGGCGCGGCGCGGGCCGCATGGGCTCGGCCTCCTGCAAGGCCACCACGGCGCGCTCGGCGCGGCGTGCCACCGTGCGGCACACATGGGCCTGCGCGGCGGCGCGCGTGCCCGCGGGCAGGATGAACTCCTGCAGGCGCGGCAGCTGCGCGTTGTAGTGCGCCAGCGCCTGGTCAAGCTGCAGCAGCGCATCGTCCTTGAGCAGCGCAAAGCCCGGAATCGACAGCTCGCCGCCCAGGTTGAACAGCTGGTGCTGCACGTCGATCAGCAGCTCGCGCACGCTGGACGGCAGCGGCTCGCACAGCAACAGGCCAATGTGCGAGTTCAGTTCGTCCACGTCGCCCATGGCATGCGGGCGGCGGCTGTTCTTCGACACGCGCGTGTTGTCGCCCAGGCCGGTGGTGCCGTCGTCTCCGGTGCGCGTGGCGATCTGTGTCAGGCGGTTGCCCATGGGGTCGTCTCCAGAAATGCAGGGGGGGGCCGAATTGTCCCGGAGGGCCGCCATTGCCCCTGCGCGCCCAGGGCTTTACATAACGCTCGCAAATGTTGGCGCGGGAAACAGCAGGCAAAAAGACTGGCCCGACACCTCCACGCTGCGGTGCAATGGGTGCGTGTTCCACTTTCCTACGGAGTCTCTCCCCGATGAAGGCCACACCACGTCCCCAGTTCCCGTTCGAAACCGCGAGCCTGCTGTTGTTCGCCGCCCTCTCGCTGGGCCAGGGCACAGCGGCCTGGGCCTACTCTGCCGAGCCCGGCCGCAAGGCCCAGGTGCTGCGCGCCTGGCAGCCCGACACCCGCCCAGCGCCGCAGCGCCATCGCTCTGACGACGACGACGCGCCCATCCCCTCGGCCTGACCCGCGCCTGACCCGCGCCTGACCCGCACATTCCGCCCCCTTAGCGACGCCGTGGCGCGGCTTGCCGCCGGCCACGGCGTCGCACGTTGGCGGTGGTATTCTTTTTCGCCGCCCCACCACCCCCTCTCGCCATGGACAGCCACGCCCCCACGCCCTCTCCCGCACGCGATGTGCCGCCGGCCTTCCTGGCAGCGCTGTCCGCACGCTTTGGCGCGCAGTGCAGCATGGCCGCCGCGGTGTGTGCGCAGCACGGGCGCGACGAAGGCTCGCTCCAGGCGCCGCCGCCCGCCGCCGTGGTGTTCGCCGAAAGCACGCAGGACGTGCAGGACGCCGTGCGCCTGGCCGCGCAGTACGGCGTGCCGGTGATCCCCTACGGCGCGGGCTCGTCGCTCGAAGGGCATCTGCTGGCCGTGCAGGGCGGCATCAGCATCGACCTGGGACGCATGAACCGCGTGTTGTCCGTCAACGCCGACGACCTCACCGTCACGGTGCAGCCCGGCATCACGCGCAAGGCCTTGAACGATGCCATCAAGGACACGGGCCTGTTCTTCCCCATCGACCCCGGGGCCGACGCCAGCATCGGCGGCATGGCCGCCACGCGCGCCAGCGGCACCAACGCCGTGCGCTACGGCACCATGCGCGAAAACGTGCTGGCGCTGGAGGTAGTGACGGCCAGCGGCGACGTCATTCGCACCGGCACGCGCGCCAAGAAAAGCAGCGCCGGCTACGACCTCACGCGCCTGATGGTGGGCAGCGAGGGCACGCTGGGCCTGTTCACCGAAGTGACCGTGCGCCTGTACCCGCTGCCCGAGGCGGTGAGCGCGGCGATCTGCTCGTTCCCCAGCATCGAGGCCGCCGTGCGCACCGTGATCCAGACCATCCAGCTCGGCGTGCCGATTGCGCGCGTGGAGCTGATCGACGTGAACGCGGTGCGCATGGTCAACGCGCACAGCAAGCTGCACCTGCGCGAAGAGCCGCTGCTGCTGATGGAATTCCACGGTTCGCCCACGGGCGTGCAGGAACAGGCGGAAGTGGTGCAGGACATCGCCCGCGAATGGGGCGGCAATGCCTTCGAGTGGGCCACCACGCCCGAGGAGCGCACGCGCCTGTGGACCGCGCGGCACAACGCCTACTTCGCCGCGGTGCAGAGCCGCCCCGGCTGCAAGGCCATCAGCACCGACACCTGCGTACCCATCAGCCGCCTGGCCGACTGCCTGCTGGACTCGGTGGCCGAAGCCGATGCCAGCGGCATCCCGTACTTCCTGGTGGGCCACGTGGGCGACGGCAACTTCCACTTCGGCTACCTGATCGACCCCGACAGCCCCGACGAGCGCACACGCGCCGAGCAGCTCAACCACCAGCTCGTGGCGCGCGCGCTGCGCATGCAAGGCACCTGCACCGGCGAGCACGGCGTGGGCATCCACAAGATGGACTTCCTGCAGGAAGAGGCCGGGGAAGGGGCCGTGGCCATGATGCGGGCCATCAAGCAGGCGCTGGACCCGCAGAACATTCTGAACCCCGGGAAGATCTTCACACGCCCGGCACGGTAGGCGCCATGGCGGGCCTCGGCCCGCCCGCCCTGTCCGCGCACGCCGCCCGCTGCGCGCGGCGCGCGCCCTGTCAACCGGGTGACGTCGCCATGGGGACGTGCGCGCTACGCTGCGCCCCATGGAGACAAGCACAACACCCCCTTACGTTCCCCAACTGCGCCTGTACCAGGACTGGCTGCGCCAGCGCCACGGGCTCGAATTCGCCAGCTATGACGCGCTGTGGCGCTGGTCGGTGACCGAGCTCGATGCCTTCTGGCAAAGCGTGTGGGACTACTTCGCCATCGAATCCCCGACCCCGCACCGCGCCGTGCTGGCGCGCAACCGCATGCCGGGCGCCGAGTGGTTTCCCGGCGCGCAGGTGAACTACGCGCGCCAGGTGCTGCGCCATGTGGCACCGGCCCATGCGGCGGGCCAGCCCGCGCTGGTCAGCCGCAACGAAAAGGGCCTGCAGCGCGAACTGGCGTGGCCCGAGCTGCGCCGCCAGGTGGCGGCGCTGGCGCTGCACCTGCGCGCGCAAGGCGTGCAGCCGGGCGACCGCGTGGCGGCCTACCTGCCCAACATTCCCGAGACCGTCGTCGCCTTCCTGGCCACGGTCAGCCTGGGCGCGGTGTGGAGCGTGTGCGCCCCCGACATGGGCACGCACGCCGTGCTCGACCGCTTCCGCCAGATTGCGCCCAAGGTGCTGATCGCAGCCGATGGCGTGACCTACGGCGGGCGCGACATCGACCGCATGGACGTGCTGGCCGAGCTGCGCGCAGCCCTGCCCACGGTACAGCACGTGCTGCTGGTGAACAACCTGGATGCTTCTAAAAAAATAGCTGATGGCGCAAGCTACGCAAGCGCTACAGCCCGAAACGATGCCGAAGTCGCAGCCTTTGAGCCGCTGTGGTTGCCGTTCGACCACCCGCTGTGGATCGTCTACTCCAGCGGCACCACCGGGTTGCCCAAGCCCATCGTGCACGGCCACGGCGGCATGATCCTGGTGGCGCTGCAGCTCAAGTCCCTGCACAACGACGTGGGCGCCAGCTATGCCCCCAACTCCTTCGGCGAACGCTACCACTGGTACAGCTCCACCGGCTGGGTGATGTGGAACGCCCAGGTCGCCGGCCTGCTGGGCGGCACCACCTGCGTGATCTACGACGGCAACCCCGGTGGCAGCAAGGAGCACCCGGATTGGGGCGTACTCTGGCGCTTCGCCGCCGAGACCGGCGTGACCTGCTTCGGCGCGGGTGCGGCCTTTTACGCCAACTGCATGAAGGCCGGGCTGCAGCTGGCCGACTGCGGCGACCTGGGCCGCGTGCGCTGGCTCGGCAGCACCGGCTCGCCGCTGGCACCCGAGGTGCAGGCGTGGGGCACGGCGCAGTTCGCCACGTTGGGCACGCCAGATATCTGGTGGAACAACCTCTCGGGCGGCACCGACTTTTGCGGCGCCTTCATCGGCGGCCACCGCGAACTGCCCATGGTGCCGGGCGAAATGCAGTGCCGCATGCTCGGCGCCGCCGTCGAATCCTGGGACGAACAGGGCCGCCCCGTGCACGACGCCGTGGGCGAACTGGTGTGCACGCAGCCTATTCCATCCATGCCGCTGTACCTGTGGGGCGACACGGACGGCAGCCGCTACCTGGCGAGTTACTTCGACATGTACCCCCCAGGCCACGGCCGCCAGCCTGGGGGCGGCGACGGCCCGGCGGAGATGGGCGCGGTGTGGCGCCACGGCGACTGGCTGAAGATTGGCACGCAGGGCGGCTGCACCATCTATGGCCGCAGCGATGCCACCATCAACCGCCACGGCCTGCGCATGGGCACGAGCGAGATTTACAGCGCCGTGGAGGGCCTGCCCGAGGTGCTCGACAGCCTGGTGGTCGATCTGGAATACCTCGGGCGCGAAAGCTACATGCCGCTGTTCGTGGTGCTGCGCCCGGGCGTGCTGTTCGACGACGCGCTGCGCGCGCGCATCGCCAGCGCCATCCGCACGGCACTCAGCCCACGCTTCGTGCCCGACGACATCCTGCAGGTGCCCGAAGTGCCACGCACCCTCAGCGGCAAGAAGCAGGAGCTGCCCATCAAGAAGCTGCTGCTGGGCCAGCCGCTGGAGAAAGTGGTCAACCGCGACGCCATGGCCAACCCCGGCTGCCTGCCGTGGTACGTGGACTTCGCCGCGCGCCGCGCCGCCGGGGGCACCGCCAGGAGCACAGTTCCATAATGGCTGGATGAGTCCCGCCCCGAAACGCTTTTCGATGATCCGCGAGTTCCACCTCGCGGACTGGTTCACGCTCGGCAACGCGGTGTGCGGCGTGGGGGCGCTGTTTTCCACCCTCAGCTACATCGAGCACCATGACGTGCGCCACGTTTTCTACGCCTGCGCGCTGGTGCTGGCGGCGCTGGTGTTCGACGTGCTCGACGGTCGCATCGCGCGCTGGCGCCAGAAAAGCTCGGCCATGGGGCGCGAGCTGGACTCGCTGGCCGACGTGATCTCGTTCGGCGTGGCGCCCGCCGTCATCGCCTACGGCTGCGGCATGCAGGGGCTGTACGACCGCGTGGTGCTGGCCTTCTTCGTGGCCTGCGGCGTATCGCGCCTGGCGCGCTTCAACGTCACCGCCGAAACCCTGTCCGACGACAGCGGCAAGGTCAAGTACTTCGAGGGCACGCCCATCCCCACCTCCATCGTGCTGGTGGGGCTGCTGGCGCTCGCCGCCGGCACGGGCGCGGTGCGCGAGCAGCTCTGGCTGGGCAAGGTGATGCTCGGCGGCTTCACGCTGCACCCGCTGGTGCTGCTGTTCGCGCTCTCGGGTGCGCTGATGATCAGCCGCATCCGCATCCCGAAGTTCTGACTTTGCTCTCTTTAATGGAGCTGCTGGCGCTTGATAGCAAAGGGCTGAACATGATTTACGCGATCACCAGCGGCGGGCATGCCGGAGGCGGCGGCAGAATTTTTCATGGTCACGGGTGCATCGTGGGGTCTCCTCGTTTTCAGTGCAATAAGTGACGGTACGAAAAGCTAGCACTGGCGCGGAGGTGGTGTTGGTAGATCGTTGATTTCATTGACTTTCCTGTTCACTTTCAAATCTGCGATTCGTGGCGTCAAACCGTGGTCGGTTTCATCCATTGGTGCCAGTTATCGATGCATTTGGCCGCGAAGGCAGGATTTGGTCAGCATAGCGGTCAACCGGGAAGCGAAACACACCCCGCAAGTTGATGCTCTCCAGCCTGGTGGGCGCAATCTTCCCGATCAGTTCCGGTGGAATGACCTGGCGGCGGTTCGACCAGCGATCCAGGACCGCCTGCATCTGTGAGGTATTCCACGCCATCACGATGTTGGCCATCAGGCTCAACGCATCGGCCACAGCCTGCATTTCATCGACACGTTTGGCCTGCGCCGGGCTGATCCGGCCGGTATAAATGGCGCGCTTGAGGGCGTTAACAGCCTCGCCCCGATTGAGCACCCGGCGCAACTCGTTCCTGAAAGCGTCCTTGACAAAGTAGTCAGCCAAAAACGCCGTACGCAGCAACCGCCCCAATTGCACGCCAGCCTCATAGATTGGATCGCCCTGGGCGGCAGAACCGAACCGCGCAAGAGCTGCCACCGCACTGGCATGTCCGCTCATGACCGAGGCTGCCAGGTGCACCAGACTATCCCAATGCTTTTCGATCAAAGCGACGTCGACATTGGCTTCGCACACCGCAGCGATTTCTGCGGGCACTTTGGTGCCGCGTGGCACAAAGAGGTGGCGCTGTTTGAGTTCCTTCAACCGCGGGCAAAGATCAAAACCAAGCAAACGGGCATGTGACATGGCAAAGTCGGTGTAGCCATGGGTATCCACAGCAAGCTGGCTGGTCTCCAGCTTTTCTTGGCGGATGACACCTTCAATGGCCACGCCCGCCTGGCGCTCATTGAGCACAAAGGGCTGCGCATGGAAGATGCCCCACCGGTCTTTTACATGGGAGTAGATTCCAATGGAAGGTGTGTTGCGCCGAGGATCAAGCCGGGCTTGCCACACCCGTTTGGTGGTCTCCATGCTCATCATG